>NZ_CP155079.2:2016404-2688539 GCF_039634365.2 Mucilaginibacter sp. PAMB04168 | reverse complement strand
GGTCTTATCAAGCTTCAGATCAGCATATTTAAAGTTAGTGTAGCTCAACCCGTAACCGAAGGCATAGCGTGGCGCATTAGGCACATCGATATAGCCGGTCTGGTATTGTGTGCTCGACGTAGTAAACGGGTGGCCGGTTTTGTAGCCGTCATAAGTAAGCGGAATCTGTCCAACCGAACGTGGAAAAGTTACCGGCAGTTTCCCCGAGGGGTTATAATCGCCAAAGAGTACATTGGCAATAGCTGGTCCACCTTCATCCCCAAGAAACCAGGCATATAAGATAGCATCGGCCTTGTCAGCAATTTCCTTGAATATCATGGGGCGGCCCGCCATAAGTACTACTACTACGGGTTTGCCGGTTGCTTTTACCGCATTGAACAATTCCATCTGCCGACCAGGCAATCCGATATCGGCACGCGAGCGCGATTCGCCGCTCATGTCACCTGCTTCGCCCAAAGCCATCACAACCATATCGGCACGCTTGGCCATTTGGACCGCTTCGCCCATACTTGTAGTATCATTACTTTTAATGGTACAACCGGCCGAATACGTAAAATGAACATCGTTGCCGCCCTTTTGGATGAGGCCGTCATACATACTGGTTATTCTGCCAAATTCTGCGGCACCAATCCAGTTACCCTGCAGGTCTCGTTTCGACTTAACCAGAGGCCCTAACAATGCAATGGTTTGTCCATGCTTTTGAAGTGGCAAAATATTGCTGGAATTTTTTAACAGCACAATAGATTTCTCGGCAGTGCGCAAGGCAGCCTCCTTGTGTGCCGGATTACTCCAGGCCTTTCGCTGACGCTCCTCGTTACAAAAGCGATAAGGATCATCAAACAATCCCAATTCAAACTTTTTGTATAATATCCGTTTTACAGCATCATTTATCAGCTTAATGCTTACCTGCTTTTCCGCCACCAGTTGCTTCAGATTGTTAATGTAACTGTCGCTCATCATGTCCATATCGCATCCGGAAATAAGGGCTTTCATAGCGCCGTCCTTCTTATCCTTAACGTATCCCCATTTTATCATTTGGTCTATCGACCCCCAATCACTTACTACAAAGCCTTTATAGTTCCACTTGCCTTTCAAAATATCGCGTTGCAGGTAATTACTGGCAGCTGTGGGAACGCCGTTTAGAGTATTAAAAGAACTCATAAAAGTTGCTACACCTGCATCTACTGATGCCTTAAATGGCGGCAGGAAAGTTTCCCATAGCTGATGTTCGCTCATCTCGACATCGTTATAATCCCGACCAGATGACACCGCGCCATAAGCGGCAAAGTGCTTGGCGCAAGCCATTAACGCGTCTAAACCACCCAGCTTTTCACCTTGAAAACCCAGCACCCGGGCTTTGGCTATCTCGCTTCCCAAATAGGTATCTTCGCCGGCGCCTTCCATAATGCGGCCCCAACGTGGATCACGTGCAATGTCAACCATAGGCGCAAAAGTCCAGTTAAGGCCGGCGGCCGCTGCTTCAACCGCAGCAATGTGGCTTGACTGCCTAATGGCAGCCAAATCCCACGAAGCTGACTCTGCTAAAGGTTCAGGAAAAATAGTTTTATATCCGTGAATGACATCCATACCAAACAACAGCGGTATCTTTAACCGCGACTGCATGGCCACTGCCTGTATTTGTCTTACATTATTAACACCTTGTACATTTAGCATTGACCCCACTTTTCCGTTTTTGATATCATCAAGAATACCTGAATTTCGGGCAGTTACAGGCCCGGTCGCTTCCCGGCCGGAATACTGGTTTAGTTGCCCTATCTTCTCGTCTAGTGTCATCAATCGCATAACAGAGTCCACACGCTGGTCAATAGTTTTATGCTGTGCTAAAGCAGAAAAATGCATGCTTGTAAACACAATGGCTATAATAGTTTCTCTAATCTTGTACATAAAGACTTACTGTTTTTGTTTTTGCAGATAGTACTTGTGCATTACATACCATGCCTTCTTTTTAAATCCTTTATCGGATAACAATCCCTTACGGTTCCATCCTTGCTGAAATTGCGCCTGCATACGAGAAGGGCTTCTGAAATCAGCCAGAATCCATGGGCAAACGCCGGCTAAAAAAGGCGTTTTGTTAAACATGTTAATATTGTCTTTATACAACTGTTCCTGGTATTCTTCCGTCCAGAGGCTGGCAGTGTCTGCCGGACCATGATTGCCATAAAGCGCCTCGGCACCAAACTCTGAAATGATGAGCGGCTTGTTAAAATTGCTTTTCCAAATTACATTGCCCGGCCCGGCAGGCCATTTGGCGTACCAGCCCATATACTTATTAGCGGCTAGTACATCCAGGCTTTCGCTCAGCGGATCGTCGATCAGTATCTGGTTGCCGTCGTATTTAAAATGGTCAAAGGCAGATGAAATAAGGCGACTGGGGTCAAGCAAACGGGCATCATTTGCCATTTGCGCCAGAACTTTATTGCGTTGGGGACTTGGAGCCGTTTCGTTTGATAAGCTCCAAATGACAATGCCGCAACGGTTTTTATCACGCTTTATCATTTCCTCGAGCATATTGCTGGCCTTGCTTAAAATTTGGGGATTTGTAAATTGAATACCTTGCCAAACAGGGATCTCCTCCCACATCATCAGGCCCATTTGTTCAGCCAGCTTTACAGTTTGCTCACTTTGTGGATAGTGCGCCAGTCGAATAAAATTACAACCTAATTCCTTTGCCCAGGTAAGCATCATATGTGAGTCGGCTTCAGAATATGCCCTGCCCGCCCGCTGTGGTATTTCTTCATGAAAACTGATGCCGCGTAAAAACACAGGTTTTTTATTAAGCAGAATTTGTGTTCCCTTAACTTCTATGGAACGAAAACCTATCTGGTCAGTCACTGTATCATTGGCCGTATGTATATTAACGGTGTAAAGTTTAGGTTGCCCAGGCGACCATAGCTTAAGTTTGGCAGGGAAGTTTATCTGCGCACGACCATTGCTGTCTGTAGTCAGTATTTTTTTAATGTGTGCCTCGGGGATTTCCAAGGTGGTTGTTTGTTGCTGCTGTTTAGCATTCAACTGAACCCAGCCGCATAGTTCATAAAGCGATCCTTTTTTAAGTTGAATGAAATAGTCGAGGATATGCTGATCGGGCACCTTAGATAATGTGATGCTACGGGTAATGCCCCCGTAGTTCCACCAGTCGAATTTGCGCGCCGGAATAGCATCTTCACGCCGCTCATTGTTGACTTTAAGTACCAGGATATTTTTGCCAGGTTTAATACTCTTGGTTATATCAAACGTAAACGGGGTAAAACTACCTTCATGCTCACCTAGTTTTGAGCCGTTTAAATAAACCTCGCAACGATAGCTAACGCCTGCAAATTGCAGGTAACTGCGTTTACCCGGCTCCGGTTGATGATCAAAGTTACGCTTATACCAAATTGTACCTTCGTAGTATTTCAGATCAATTCGCTGTGAATTCCAATCGCCGGGTACATCGAGTGTCTGGCTGTTATCGAAAGAAAATTCAACAAACTCATTTTTATCAGCTGGTTGTTTGTTACGGGCTATATCATCTGCGTTTCCGTTTCCATACCAATCCACAAGTATCTGCCATTTGCCGTCAAGGCTTTGGGAACTGCGTGCCGCGGTTTGTGCATTAGTATGTCCGGTGACTATAATCGCCGACAAAACGCCTACAGTTCTGTAAATTAGTTTTTTTAGCATTTTTGTACGGTGTTATTGGGCATTGTAAACAGCCACTTTTACCGGTGGATGCATTACACTGTGGACGCGCTCAGTAATTACTTGACTGCGAATTTTAAATGTACTTTGCTGCCTTATTTGCCTTGATGAAGTGCCTATTTTAAGTTGGTACAAGCCAGCATCTGCAATCCATGCATTCTTATCATTATGAAAAGACGCTAAACTGCTAACCGGAATGATAAATGTTATCGTTTGGGACTCGCCGGGTTGCAACAATCTGGTCTTTGCAAAATCTTTAAGTTCCTGGGCAGGCTTAGCAATTGATGGAACCGGCGCAGCTATGTAAACCTGCAATACTTCTTTACCTGCAACTTTACCGGTGTTAGTAACGGTAACTTGTGCAGTAAACACTTTTTCGACGGTGGATTGCGAAAGCTTTACCGGACTGATTTTAAAGTTGGTATAGGACATGCCATATCCAAATTCATATGCCGGTTTAATTTTAAATGTATCGTAATAACGATATCCCACATAAATACCTTCTTTGTAACTTATCTGCTCGGTGTTTTCAGTATTCATTCCAGGGAAATCACGGGCAGAGGGCACGTCTTCGTAGTTTTCTGCAAAGGTATCCACGAGTTTGCCGGATGGGTTTACCTTACCGGTCAGCACATCGGCCATGGCATCGCCGGCTTCCTGGCCGGGCTGCCAGGCTAATAAAATAGCATCTGCTTTATCCCGCCAGGTTTTGGTATCAATCGGCGCGCATATGTTTAATACGATAACCAGTTTTTTTCCAAGTTTGTGGAAAGCCGTGGCTGTACGATCAATTAGCGATAATTCTGTCGGTTTTAATTTATAGTTAGTGTCCAGGCTGCGGTCCTTGGTTTCGCCGCTGTTGCGGGCAATAGTAAGCAATGCAACATCACATTTTTCGGCCAGCGTGGCCAACTGTTCGTCAGTAAGGTCCAGCTCACGGTAACGCTTCCGCCAATCAGACACATACGTATTATAAGTAGCAACAAAGTTGGCTTCCGGTATAAAGCCAGCGTTAAACAGGCCTTGAGCCAGCGAAATGGTATGGGCTTTATTTACGTCGCCGCTACCTGTACCACCGGCAATTGTTGAGTAACTCATATTTCCCAATAGTGCGATGTTCTTTGCCGAAACGTTTAAGGGCAGTGTACCCTGATGATTTTTAAGTAATACAATCCCATCCGCTCCAGCCTCTCTCGAAACTAACGAATGAGCTTTTAGATCGGGCGCTCCAGAATAGCTGTATTTTTTAAACGTGGGCGAGTTCACAATAATGTTAAGCACATGTTTTACATTACGGTTGAGCACTTCCACACTCAGCGAGTCATGCTCAACTGCAGAGACAATCGTCCTTACCTGGCCCGCATTGCCTGGCATGATCACATCATTTCCGGCATTCATTTGGGCAATAATATCTTTGGCCATCCCTCCCCAGTCAGTCATAACATAGCCTTTAAAGCCCCATTCGTCGCGCAAGATGCTGGTAATTAAATCGCTACGTTCGGCCGTATGTACGCCATTTACCAAGTTATAGGACGACATCACCGTCCATGGTTGAGATTTTTTTATAGCTATTTCAAAAGGCTTCAGATAAATTTCGCGCAGAGCCCTTTCAGTAATCATCTCATTAATGATGGCACGGTTAGTCTCCTGATTATTGGCTACAAAATGCTTAATGGAAGTGCCTACGCCATTACTCTGGATGCCGTTAATAATGGCAGCGGAAATATTACCGGCAAGCACAGGATCTTCAGAATAGTATTCAAAGTTGCGCCCGCCAAGCGGGTTGCGGTGAATATTAACAGCCGGCGCCAAAATAATATCAGCGCCATATTCCAGCACTTCGTTCCCGAATGCTTTCCCTACCTTTTTCACCAGAGCGATGTCCCAGGTAGATGCCAGTGTAGTGGCCGATGGAAAGGCTGTAGCGTAATAAGATTTAGGATCGTTTTTACGCTTAACATCAATACGTACGCCGGCTGGGCCATCGGGTAACACAATAGCCGGTATGCCCAACCGCGGAATAGCATTGGAGCATCCTGCTGCCCCAGGGACACGAGATTCGGTACGGCCTATCATTGAACCATCGCCGAGGTCAATGCCGGTACCTGTCCGCCCACCTCCAATTACCATTAGCGCTTTTTCTTGCAGCGTCATTGCCGCAATAACTTCGTCAATAGGATTTTTTCCTAGTTGAGGCACCGGCTTTTGTGCAGAGGTGGTTTGCGCGCTTGCATCGATATTTGTGCATAGCGAACTTATGAAAGCCAATATTAGCCAGTACTGGCAAAGGCTGTTTTTTTGTTCAGACATGAAAAGAGGAATAAAATAATGGACACGGCCAATCAATACAGTGGCGTGCACCTTGTATACAAAGTGTGTTGTTTATCAAATGCTGTGATTTTTTTGATGCTATAAATCAGTCATTTAGAAAAAAAAGTATTAAAAATAGTTAGTACCCAGGATTTTGCTTTAGCTTGGTGTTATTTAGATCTCCGAGTGGGATTGGAAGAATTTCATTTTTTCCAGCTGTAAAGTTCTTAAAGGCCAGCACGGTTGGTGCTTGTCCGGTTCTAACCAGATCATACCAACGGTGCCCTTCCTGAGCCAGTTCAAGTCTTCGCTCGGTATAGATGTTAGTTAATGTGGCCGGAATCGACACCAGTTTTATACGGGCGCGAACGGCATCAAGCAGTGCCTGGGCACGTGTAGTGTTTGTACCGGCTTGTACCAGTGCTTCCGCCTCCATCAGGTAGGTGTCTGCCAACCGGATAATAATGTAATCATACCCCTCTCCATAACTGTTAAAAGTTGCTGCCATTGGCGCGTATTTACGGGTAAAGTAACCGGTGTTTTGATAGCCGGGAGAGTAACTGGTATTGGTAGCCTTTGCAATACTATCTGCGTTGATAACAGTGGCTGGGTACCGCGGATCGTTCTTTATTGCATTAACAAGGTTCAATGTCACCACCTCGAAACCATAGCCGCCACTAAAAATTACAGGAAGGCTGGATGAACGCGGACCAATATACCTGCTATACCAATTTGCCCAGCCCGAGATAGTATTGGACTGTTGTATTTCAAAGATAGACTCGCTGTTGAATTTATTGGTTTGATCGAAAAGACTGGCAAAGTTTGCTTGCAATTTATAACCGTAACTATTGCTGCCTCCGGGCGTTCCGTTAACCTGCGCCAGCATGTCTGCAGCCTGCGTCCACTTTTTTTCAAAAAGGAAAACTTTGCCTAAAAGCGCCTTGGCAGCTCCTTGCGTAACACGCCCATTTTGGGTTGCCGGGATTTTGACAGGCAAGTCGGCGATAGCAGCGTTGAGGTCGCTTTCTATTTGTGCGTAAACTGCTTCCGGAGCAGCCTGGGGCTGATCATATACTTCGGATGAGGTTAGTGGCTTGAGAATGAGCGGTACGTTTTTAAACGTCCTCACCAGATCAAAGTAATAATAAGCCCGCAGAAATTTAGACTCGGCCGTATAACGCTTAAGCGAATCAGCGGTCATCCCCGGGACGGTTGGCAGCTGCGAAAGGCTAACGTTGCAATTGTAGATACCTGCGTAAAGGGGGTTCCAAAAAGTGCTACCAATTGAATTAGCTGCATTCATCAGATTAAAATTACTGAAAGCCTGTGCAACCGGGTTGTCTGTAGAACTACCTCCCCCGGCATAGCAATCGTCTGACCCTGCGTTCAGCGCCAGTAATATACCGCCTTCACCGCTGTTGAGCGGACTGTAGCAGGCTACTAAACCAGCATATGCTTCGGATGGGTTCTTATAATAATTAACTGCAAGGTATTGGCCTACAGGCTTTGTATCTAAGTATTTTTTGCAAGACGTGATGGCCACTGTTACGCTAACCAGTGCTATAATGAGTTTTAAATTGCGAATTTTCATGATAATTACAATTAAAGGGTAATGTCTAAACCAACCATAAATGTGCGCGCCTGAGGATAAATCGAGGAATCTATGCCACCGGCAATCTCGGGGTCATAACCGGTATACTTGGTTATGGTAAACAGATTATTGCTGCTTACAAAAATCCGGCTGCGCTTCATATGTATCTTATTAAGCACATCCTGAGGCAACGAATAACCTAATTGCAAAGTCTTTAGACGGAAATAAGCGCCACTTTGAAGAAAAAAGTTAGAAGGATTCTTAAAGTTGTTATTAGGATCTACATCAGACAAGCGCGGATAATTGCTGTCGGGATTTGATACCGACCATGCGTTAAGCGCTTCTATACGATAGTTAGCGGTAGGGTAATCCGGGCGATGCGTATCCTGGAACAACTTATTTCCCCAAACGCCTTGCCCAAAAAGCCTGAAATCGAAGTGATTGTAAGCCGCGGTAAGGTTAACACCATAAGTATACGGCGCAATCGAATTACCCAGGTAAGTACGGTCGTTTGCATCTATTTTACCGTCGCCATTAATGTCGCTCCATTTAAAATCGCCGGGCTTGGCATTAGGCTGTATGAGCGTACCAGCCGCATTGTTGTAAGCATTTACATCTGCCTGCGAATGAAAAACGCCTTGCTCTACAAAACCGTAATATGACTGAAATGGCTGGCCCACGGAGGTGCGTTCCAATTCATAACTTGTGCCACGAAGATTACCATTGGTATAGTACTGCGTTGTGCCTAAATAGGTTACTACATTCTTATTGTAAGATATGTTGCCGCCTGCACTATAGCTGAACTTGCCTATTTTGTTAGCATAGCTCAGGCTCAATTCAATTCCCTTATTTTCGAGGTTACCAATATTGGCATAAGGGTTAGAAGAGGTGCCAATATAATTAGGGAGAACAATTTGTTGAAGCATACCTTCAGTTAGCTTGCGGTAAGCCTCTACCGATACGTTCAATGAGCCGAACATTACAGCATCCAGCCCAAGATTTGTAATTTTAACCTGCTCCCATTTCAGATCTGGGTTTGACAACCCGTTAGGGCGGTACCCGATATTAGCGACACTATTGCCAAATAGATAATTACTACCGCTACCAATCACTGATGTATACTGGAACAGACCCAACGATTGTTCATTACCCAATACTCCATAAGATGCACGCAGTTTAAGAAAATCGACAAAATTGTCTTTGGGAAAAAACGGTTCTTTTGAAATAATGTAACCTAAGCCGGCAGATGGAAAAACACCATACTGATTAGTTTGTCCAAACTTTGAAGATCCATCGCGGCGTAAGGTAACGTCTAACAGGTATTTTTCAGCGTAATTATAGCTGGCCCGGCCAAAAAAAGAAGCCAATTTATAAGGCTGGTTATCGCTGCCGTTAGCTACCTTGTTAGCTGCTGCAAGCGAAAAGTTGGGTGAGGCTTCGGCAAAGGTATTAACTGGTTCTCCAGTAAATGCACCGCTTAAGCCATGTCCGTTCTGGTTTTGCATGCTTGTACCTACAAGCAACGTAGCACTGTGCTGGCCAAACTTGCGGTTATAGGTTGCTGTATTGTCCCAGTTTAGTGTAGCGTTGCGACTGCTACTCAAATTTTGAACTGTTGCAGTGATATTATTAGAGCTTGACGAGAAAAAGTACATTGGCGTAAATGAGTTGCCGCCGTAGTAAGCTGCTTTTATACTAATTTGGGAACGAAGTGTAAGGCCCGTAATCGGTCTCAGTTCAACATATGTATTACCGATCAGGTTGGTAGCCCACGAGTAATTACCCTGGTTAACAGCCACATAGGCAGCTATGTTGGCAGCCTCATTCTGTATATAAGGGGATATGCCGTAAGGCTGGCCCTGATCATTGTAAACGATGTATTGCGCATTATTTTTATAAACGGTTGCATTAGGCTGCGCATTGATGTCGGTAACAACAACAGGTGTGATAGGATCTAATAATATAGCAGAACTGAGAGGGCCGTTAGCACCAATGGTGTTTGTACTTAAAGCCAACTGACTTTTGGAAGTAGCAATATTAAGGTTTTCGCCGATAGTTAGCCAACTTGCCACCTTATAACTGGTGTTAAGGGCTAAATTTAACCGCTGATAATTGGCGATGGAAGGTGCGGCCACTCCCCTGTTGCCGAGATAACCAAAAGATGTATAATAGCTCGCTTTGTCATTAGCGCCGCTTATGCTAAGATTATGATTCTGTATCGGCACATTTTTACCGAACAAAACATCTTGCCAGTCGGTGCCATTGCCTAAAGCAGCAGTATTAGTAAAAGCCGCTGCTTTGCCGTCATTGGTTAATGCCTGGTTGCGCAGATCGGCATATTGTGTGGCATTTGCCAGCTTAAGCCGCTTGATGGAGTTTTGAACGCCATAATAACCATTGTACGTAAGTTGCGGCACACCTAATTTGCCCTTTTTTGTGGTTACAATAACTACACCTGCAGAGGCGCGCGATCCGTATATTGCAGCGGATGCATCCTTAAGTACATCAATGGATTCAATGTCGGCAGGATTGATGTTATCCAGCCCGCCATTGTCTATCACTATTCCATCAATAACATATAGCGGGTTGCTGCTATTTATAGAAGTGGTTCCCCTTATCTTTACCGTAGGTGTTGAGCCGGGTGCTCCAGAGCTTTGAATAACATTTACACCGGCTACTTGGCCGCGAAGCGCATCGTCAAAGCGGGTGAACTGCTGATCCTGCAGGTCCTTAGCTTTAATGCTGCTGATAGCGCCCGTTACCTGACTCTTTTTTTCGGACGCATAGCCAATCACAACTACCTCATTAAGTTTGCTGTCTTTTTCCCGCAGTACAACATTAATAATAGCAGACTGCCCTACCAACTTTTCCTGTTCTTCATAACCAACAAAGCTAAACACAAGCGTTGCTGAAGGATCGTTTACTGTTACGTTGTAGATGCCGTTAACATTGGTAGTGGCCCCTGTGGTACTTCCCTTAACTTTAACTGTTACACCCGACAATGGCTGCCCTGTTTTCTCATCGACCACCTTACCGGTTACCGACTGTACAAGGCGGCTTGCTGTGGTTGATTGTGCCGAAACTGAAGCCTCTGATTTAAGCTTTCTGATTACAATCACGTCGCCCGATGCTTCAAATATGAGCGATAGGGGCTTTAATGTTTGCTCAAGCACTTCTTCTAAAGGACGCTGTTGTGCAAAAACGTTTACGCGCTTACTTACGTCTACAAGTTGAGTGCTGTAAACAAAGTTGATCTTATATTCTCTCTCCAGCTTTTTCAAAACGTCGTTTAACGTCACATTAGTTTCATTCAGCGAAGTTGTTTGCTTAAGTATCGCCTGAGCCCGTACCTCCCTCGCCATCGCACTGGCCAGCACAGACAAAAGGAGTGTAAGCTGTAAAAATGTTATTTTCATAATTTTTACAAGTACAGGTTTAAATTTCATAGTTTTGATTTGGGTTATTAATTCGTTATTAACTCGACACAAAATGCCCATGCGGTCGCTCTGCGGCTGCTCATTAAATGGCTGTGAATCATTTTAGGGCTTAATTACTGACCGGAGGTATTGACGTACTTCCGGTCAGCTTTTTTTAGAAATAGGTTATGGCTCTGTTCATAATTTGGATTAGCGTTTAATCTTGGTTAGTTATGGGTTGAGTATCTTTATTTGTCCCCCATCGAAGCTGCACTGTGCATTGATCGCCTTACAAATCAATTTTACCTTTTCATCAAGCGGCAAATCAGACAGCGATGCGGTTAGCGTTTGATTGCCCAATTTTTCATGATCATATACAATGTGAATAGCATATGCTTCGTTCAATCGGGCTATGATTTGGCTAAGCGGGGCATTATTAAAAGTAAACTTATCCGTTGCCACCTCTTTAGATAACAACAACGGGGTCTGTAATGTATCTTTTTTGAGCACTATTTGGTTATGGTCAAACGTTACTTCTTGATTTGGAAGCAACGTAACCGACTTTGCATTAATTTTATGAGCTTGCTGCTTGTCTGCATAAACCAACACTTTGCCGGTATTAACTATTACTTTGAAAGCGTTTTCATCTTTGAAGGCCCGCACTGTAAAACTTGTGCCCAACACCCGGGTAATCATGTTCTGGCTATGTACTAAAAACGGCTTCCGGGGATTTTTATGCACCTCAAAAAATGCTTCGCCACTGAGATAGACATTTCTCGAGCTACCATTAAAACGCGAGGGATAACGTAATACAGAAGCCGGATGCAATACCGCCAGGCTACCATCGTTCATCCGGACCAGCTTAGATTGATTAGATTGGTTGCTTACCTGTATAAATTCGTTGTTGGTTTGTGACAGCACCTGTTTTACATCTACCTGGCGATAGATCAGCAATGCAGCAGTAAAACATATTAAAATAACCGCAGCGGCCTGAAACCACCCGGTACGAAATAATATTTTGATAGTTGGTACGGGTTGCTCTGTTTTAAAACCGTTTAACCTTACATGGTCAATAATACTTCGCACTTCAGTATCTGCCAGTTCTCTTGCTACTGGTTTTACAGTGATACTGCTCACAATTGCGCGCGCCCTTTCCAAAACAGGTTGCCGGTCTGGGTTGTGCATTAGCCAACCCGACCAAAAAGCGTTGCTGTTTTCGCTAGGGTGCAATACCCATTCTATAAAAAATTCGTCCTGCATGAAGTCTTCGACTTCGTAATGCTCATATGGGGTCATGAAGTGAGGTTTGAACTGGTTTTTATGCAATAAGCAATAAGGAAATCTTAATTACCCTTCAGAATAGAGGAAAATTTAAGATTATCTATAAATCATTGAATATCAGTTATAAAAAATAACGGCTGCGGTAAGGAGAATGATAGCCCATTCCGCACGGAAGCTTTTATAAGCCTTTTGCAGTAAATTATGAACTGATTGACGGCTGATACCCATCAGTTCTGATATCTGTTCGAAATCTAAACCTTCGTAAAATCGTAGATATAAAATTTCTCGCTGCCGGGGTGGCAGGTTATTTAAAGCCGCTGTTATTTTTGAAGACTGCTCTTGCAGCCCTGAGGCCTCAATAAGCTGCGACTCAATGTTAAATTCAACCACAAAGTTATAACCATCTTCGAGTTCCTCGTTTCTTTGCCAACCGGGCTGGTCACGGAATATTCTTAGCCTCAACGATTTGAAAAGGTACCATTTGACTGATGGGGTTGAATTTATGCGAGTCCGTTTCTTCCACAATTCGAGGAAGACTTCCTGTACACAATCTTTGATTAAATCTGCGTCCTGACAAAACCGGTACCCATAATTATACATGAGGCGAGTATATTTATTCATCAGCTTTGTGTAAGCTAACTCGTCGCCCGATCTAAAAAGGTTCCACAGTTCTGTATCTGCAAAATTTATCTCATCAATTTCCATTTACACAAATGTATTTACCTGCATGTTGTGACAGCCTTGCAGGTGCCTTAGGTTTACTGAGCCGATGTTAAGATAAATAAATCTAAAAAAAAAATTTAGAAAAGCGGCTTTATGCACATTTTTAAACCACTACAAAAACTGATCATGTCGCTTGGAATGTCCTTCAGCGCAAATAGCTCAGTTCAAATTTCGGACATGAAAAGGAAACAGTAGATTATTTTTTGCATTTTTTCCTGAAAGCAGAAGGTACTTCTTTAATGCGATTAGCCATTATTCTCCCCTAATAACCGCTTAAAAGATTGGCAGCAAACTTACGATGATGTATAGCCATTGCTATAAACACTTATGTCCGGTTGTTTATGTTTCTTCACATTAGTCAGTATAGCCGGTTATCCTTCCACCAATCTCGTTACTTGTATGAACTGATTCATAAAAGAGGCGTTCCCAATACGAAGTAAGACGCATTTATCATACCATTTACAGATTGAGAAGCACTGCTTTTGAACTATACAACATAAGACAATAAACATTGACTTTCCGCTGATACCATTTGAGTTTGCTATTCAGTAGCTTTGTGATAGAATGAAGAAAATTGGATTTTTATCGTTTGGACATTGGTCTAACCATCCTGCTTACCAAACTCGGACAGCAGGTGACACGTTGCTTCAGTCCATCGACCTGGCTGTTGCGGCCGAGGAGCTTGGTTTAGATGGCGCCTATTTTCGCGTCCATCATTTTGCGGCTCAATTGGCATCACCATTTCCTTTGCTATCGGCTATTGGTGCCAAAACAAGTAAAATAGAGATTGGAACTGGCGTGATCGATATGCGCTATGAAAATCCTATGTATATGGTGGAAGACGCTGGTGCTGCAGACCTGATTTCGGGTGGCCGGTTGCAGTTAGGAATAAGCAGGGGATCACCGGAGCAGGTAATTGACGGCTGGCGTCATTTCGGTTACGAACCTGCCGATGGTGAAACCGATGCAGATATGGGGCGCAAAAAAGCGCTTGAGTTTTTAAATAAACTAGAAGGAGCCGGATTTGCCGAGCCTAACCCATACCCAATGTTTCCCAATCCGCCGGGATTGTTGCGTCTGGAGCCCTATGCTGAAGGATTGCGGGAACGCATTTGGTGGGGAGCTGCATCGAACGCAACTGCCATTTGGGCGGCCGAAAATGGCATGCACCTGCAAAGTTCAACCTTAAAGTTTGATGAAACTGGTAAGCCTTTTCATATCCAGCAGGCAGAACAAATCAGATTGTATAAAGAAGCTTGGAAAAAAGCAGGACATGAACGTGAACCACGTGTTTCGGTAAGTCGGTCTATTTTTGCGCTTGTAACTGACCAGGACCGATATTACTTTGGCCAGCAAGGTAAAGCGGCTGATAGTTTCGGCTACATAGAAAGTGACAAGCGGGCAATTTTTGGAAAAAGTTATGCGGCTGAACCGGATAAACTCATTGAAGAACTGGCTAAAGATGAAGCTATCCAAGAAGCAGATACGCTACTTTTAACAATTCCAAACACATTAGGTGTCGATTACAATGTGCATGTGCTGTCAGCGATTTTAAAGCATGTAGCTCCGGGATTGGGTTGGCGTTAACAAGCAAGCATTTTTTAGCGATATAGGTACAGAACCGTTCAGCTAACATTAATAAAAATCAATCACAAATTTAGACGTGCCGCTGACTGAGTGTGGGCGGTTTAACGGAATGCTACGTCACTAAATACCCTTTTTTGTTACAGACGACACTTTTCAAATAGTTAGCATGAAAACGGTTTTTATGGAAAACACCTCACGTGAACCTTGAATCGGGAAATAACCTGCATTACAGAAATAGGTGTGCTTTTTTAATTTGGATGTAAGGTATTTAACAGCTCAAAACCGGTTCAAAATAAATTCAATAACAGTATATCTAAACGCACCTCAAATAAAAAGGGTGACAATGTTCTACTTTCGTACTACATTGTCACCCCTGCGCAAATCACCTCAAATACTTTTTAATACACCATTTAAGGAAAAGCTTATTGATTTGCAAACTGCTTACTCAGCATAGAAACTTGCGAACAGTTTTCACGCTTGTAGTTGTATTGCACCTACAGATTTGGATTAGTGTTAATTTCATTTACCGGGATAGGAAAAAGGTAGTAAATACTGTTTGGTACCAGATTGCTGTTATCAGGTAATTTTAAAACGTAATGCCCTTTAATTGGCACGTCTGCCGCACCGATGCGTACCGTCTCTGTTGATTCCCTTCTTACAGGTGCACGCTGCAAGCGCAACAAATCATACAAGCGGAAACCCTCTCCCCATAACTCACGGCGACGTTCGGTCAATATCTCCTCTATTAAAGTTGTTTGATTGAAGTTGGCCGCCACAGCAACGGGTAGGTTACGCTTTACCCTAACTTCGTTAAGTGCTGCTATAGCTCCGGTAAGATCATTTAACCGGGCTTTGCTCTCAGCTTCAATTAGCGCCATTTCTGAAGAGCGCATTAATACGATATGGCCTGATTGATCAGCCTTATTTACAAACTTTTTATACTTGATCCAGCGGTACATAGGATCTGTTGATACGGTAACTGTCTCAAATAATGTTTTGCGAATGTCACCATCGGCAAATAATTGTCGGAAGTATGGATCAGGCATAATAGAACGGTAACCGGCAGCCGGAGTAACGTCGATGTAAGCAAAGTAAGAAGCTCCTCCTAAATTTTGATCGGCTTGTTGCGGATGCCCCCATATCCATTCAACATTGCTCACATCGTTAAAGCCCTGGGTATATTGAGTAGCTTCCATAATATTATACCCTGTACGAGCCTCACGTGCTTTAGCAGCAGCCAACGTCCAGTTTTCCTGAGTAAGGTAAGTACGGGCAAGCAAACCCTTAACCACGTTAGCATCTGGGCGGTTTTTTACTTTACGTACAAAGCCGTTAAGCAAAGTTTCGGCTTGCGTTAAGTCGCTTATTATCTGGCTATAAACCTGCTCAACTGTAGCCCGGGCTTTAGGTACTGATGATGGGCTGGTTGGCTCGGTGTAAATGGGAACAGCTTTGGCGTTCTTATCCTTCGCATACGTAAATTGGTATTGCCTTACTAAATTGAGGTAAACAAAGCCACGCAGTGCAAGAGCCTGTCCTTTAAGGTATTGGCGCTCTGCATCCGTACCGCTTGCTGCACCAACATTGGCCAATATGTTGTTGCAGTTATCAATTACCTTATACTGAAAACTCCAAAAGAAAAGCGCCCTCCTTGTGGTATTATCAAATGGATCGCGGTAAGGATATGAATCACGAAAACCATATACTCCATCACGCGCTATAGCGTCATCACCCATTACTTCATGTGTAAGGGTAATGGCCGATAGGCCCGGATTGTCTTGCGAGGTGCTGGTCTCCATCATATAGCGCAGCGTTCCGTTAAATAACGCATCAATATTTTTGGTTGATGCATAGGTTTCACTGCCGGTTAAATCGCCGGACGGGGAGGTTTCAAAAAAGTCGTCTTTGCAGGCTGATAAGGTTAATACAGCAGCCACAAAAAGCATCTTAATAATATTATTATAGCGTATTTTCATAACGAGCTAATTAAAATGAAAGGTCTAAACCAAAGGTGTAAGTTTTTTGAGCAGGGTAACGGTAAAAGGTAACTCCATCAACAGCTTGTTCAGGGTCCATCCCCTTATGATTGTACAAGGTGTATAAATTTTCGCCTCTTCCGTAAACCCTCACATTTTTAAGGCCAATGCGTGTTGCCCACTTTTCGGGCAGGTTGTAGGCAAGACTCACGTTTTTTAAACGGGCATAACTGGCGTCATGTAAAAAACGGGTTGATATACTATTCCAATTTGTTGCAGTAGTAGTTAAGCGTGGCACATCGGTAACAGTGTTTTGGGGTGTCCAACGGTTAAGTATCTCGGTGCTCCAGGTACGGCCTGTATTTTCGCCGGTATGCAAAATCATTACCTCATCTAAATCCAATATTTTACCGCCAATGTTGTAAGCAACTAAGGCATACAGCTCAAATTGTTTGTACCTGATAGTGGTATTCACACCGCCGTATAATTTCGGAAGCGCGCTTCCCGAAAAGTATTGATCAGCTTCGGCATACACACTGGTTGTAGTACGGCCACTTACGGTGCGGTTACCTGAGGCATCGGTTGTGTAAGTGTTTTTATACCAAAGCGGTTTTCCGTTTGCTGGGTTTACCCCGGCCCACTCACGGATATAAAAGTCATATACAGAGCTGCCTACCGTAAGCTTTTTAGTTGACCCTAATTGTCCAACATTACCAGATATGATTTCCTTTTGAGGAAGTTTGGTAATCTTGTTGTTATAGTGACCAAAATTAAAGCTAACGGTCCATTTAACATCCTTGCTAACTATAGGTACTAAATTAATTTGCCCCTCGTAGCCGTTGTTACGCAATGACCCAATATTGTCATCGATGGCAGTGTAGCCTAATGACGGTGCTAAAGGACGACTAAATAGTAAGTCTTTAGAACGACGCTGATATACCTCGAACGTACCGCTGATACGATTATTAAATACGGCAAAGTCTATACCGGCGTTAAAGTTCAAATTGGTTTCCCATTTCAAACCCGGCGTCGGCAATCTTGATGTAACCAGGCCCGCCTGCCCCAAGCTATTGTAAATGGAGTACAGGTCCTGGTAGGCATAGTATCTGCCAAGGTTGTCATTACCTTGTGCACCGTAACTGCTGCGCACCGTAAAAGTGTTCAACCATGACACATTTTTCAAAAAGTTTTCTGATTTGGCATTCCATGATGCACCCAATGACCAGAAATTACCCCACCTTGATTGCGGACTGAACCTTGACGAACCATCGCGGCGGAAACTGGCTGAAAAATAGTAGCGCTGATTGAAGTTATAGTCTAACTTACCTAAAAAGCTCGCCAGTTTGTATTCATCTGAAGTGCCGGTGAAGCTGTTTAACAGGGATGCTGCTGCAGGCTCTTGCTTATCGGCAAAACCAAAGTTACTACGGCTTCCCGATAGGGCTGATATGTTGAGCACATATACTTCCTGCCCTGCCAGCACATTAAAATGGTGTGCATTGGCTACGTTAAATGTATAATCGAGCAGATTATTTATAGTATAGCCTACTGTACGTGCAGCATTTTTACTTACCGATCCGCCACCGGTTATACCCGAACCATAAATGGGATTTGTGTACGATAGGCCGCTACGGTTGTTGTAATCGGTGTTAACGCTGCTTTTTAACTTTAACCCGTCGGTAATATTAAACTGTAAATTTCCGCGTAGTATTAATGCATCCTGTTTGCTGTTGTAGGTATTCAAATCGGCTATACCCAGCAAGTTGTTACCAGTGGCGGCAGCACTGGGTCGGTAGTTACCGAAGTCGTAAATGCGATTACCTGCCGCATCAAGCCTGTAAGAACCATCGGCATTACGCTCATAAACCGGGTAAATGTCTGCTACAAGGCGCCCGAAATTGGCAAAGTTACCCTGGTCACTATCGGTTTGCCGAGGAGAATCCTGATTGGTGCTTGACGCAGCCACATTCACGCCTGCTTCAAACCACTTATTTACTTTTGTATTGTAGTTTACACGGGCATTGTATCTTCTAAAATGTGAACCTACAATAAAGCCTTTATCATCCAGGTATCCACCCGAAACAAAGTAGCGAGAGTCTGCACTCCCACCGCTAATGCCTAAGTCAACCTGCTGCCTGATGCCGGTACGGCTTAATGATTTGCTCCAGTCATCATTCCACAGAGGTACTGCACCCGGTACAATTTTGCCATCTAACCCTACCGGTGTAGGAAATGCGGAGCCGTAAGGATTGATTTTAAGATTACTCACCAGCTCGGTACTGGCAAACTGAGCAGCTTGTTGAGCCGTCTTACCTTGATCGAGCTGATTATTACGTAGCGCTTCCCATTGCAACTCGAAATAATCGTTCGTATTTACAAAGTCGTAATCCTTAACTGCACGTGAGGCAAAGCCGGTATTAGCGTTTAAAGTTACGGTAGGCTTAGCATTGTACTTACCGCGTTTAGTAGTGATAATAATTACACCATTTGCACCGCGCGAGCCGTAAAGTGCACTTGCTGAGGCATCTTTCAGTACAGATATAGACTCAACATCGGCCGTGTTAATGGCGTTGATATTTCCTGAGTATGGAATACCATCAACCACGTATAGCGGATCGCTCGAGGCATTAACGGAACCTATACCGCGTAGCCGGATAGTTGCTTCGCTACCAGGCTGCCCGGCCGATGCCACAGACTGCACACCGGGTACAACACCCTGCAAAGTACGGCTGATGTTTGATACCTGCCGTTTTTCAAGATCGGCAGCGTTTACAACGGATGCCGAGCCAACGTAAGTTGCCTTGTTGGCCGTACCGTAAGCTACAACAACAACTTCGTTCAAATTATTGTTGGCCGCTTTGAGTTGTACAGATAATATATTACCGCTTACCGGTATCTCTTTTGTTTCAAAACCTACATAGGTAAACACCAGCGTATTTTCGCCGCTCTGCAGGTTAATGCTAAACTTACCATCAGGGTCGGTTTGTGTGTTCTTTTTTTGTCCTTTTACATTGACGTTTACACCGGGCAAGGGTTGTGTACTACCCTCCTGCGTTACCGTCCCGCTTATTTTGCGTTCCTGTGCTTGGGCAAAGGATACCCAGCTTACCAGGAAGATGAACAGTAAAATTTTATATTTCATATCTTATTAGGTTGTTATTGAACTTGAGTTATGTTTCCAAGTTTTGTGTTAAGCTGTTCGATAGCCTTGGTAGCTACGGCTATTTGTTGCCTGGCTTCTTCCCAGTTATTCTGTTCAATGGCCTCTCTTATGCCGGGGAGCGTTTTTACGCCATAACCGGTGTAAAAACCGGGCGCGTAAATACTGTGACGATACCATGGTCTCTTAGGAAGCCCTTCTGCAATAAGTAAACTTTTCTCGGCCTGGTAAACTGCGTTGTTGAATTTTGCAGCCAGTTTAGCGTCTTTTAATGCCTGGCCACTTACCCCATTTAGAGCAGTTGCCAATTGCTTGAGCTTTTGTAATGCGTTATCAAACGCTGCAAAATCAAAACTGGGTACCTCTGGCTTCGCAACGGGTAAAATGGATTTATCCTTAGGATCATTAGCCAATTGGTAACTGTTGCTTTTTATAAGCTGGTTTTCGGTACTGTATCTTTCACGTAGCTGTTCGGTAAGTTGTTTAACCTCACCTTCGTACTGGTTAATAACTTTACCCAGGGTTACAAAGTCAAACGGCAACACGTCTGCATTGGCCAGTCGCAACACGGCGCGGCCTGCTGTTTGGGCCAGGGCAACACCATATACAAAGCTGCTGTCTTTAAAACGCACATAATCATCATACGAGTCATAAATGGAATGATAATCACCTCCGCTGTCTTCGCCACCATAACCCAGGTTAAGTGTGGGGATGCCTAAATGCTGTAAAAACGCGGAATAATCAGAACCCGTACCCAATGCCGAAAGCGTGAGCGTATCTTGCTTAAGTATCGCTTTTTGCGCTTTGGCTGATACAGCATGCACAGCATCATTAGCCCGCTTACGTTCAAAAACGCTTACGCGGGTCTGTGGATCCATCACGTCTTTAGCAATTTCGCTGGTGAATACCTCAAGCGCATGCGAACCTCCGGCACCCAAAAAGCCACGGCTGTTGCCATCGGAATTGATATAAGCTACTGCCTTTTCTTTCAGCTCCACAGCATGATCCTCCACCCATTCTGTTGAGCCGAGCAACGATGGTTCTTCGCCATCCCAAGCGCAATAAACCAGTGTACGTTTTGGTTTGTAGCCTGCTTTTACTAAGAGGCCAATGGCCCTCGCTTCTTCCAACTGGGCAGCCAAACCACTTATGGGGTCATCAGCGCCGTTTACCCAGGCATCGTGGTGATTGCCCCGTATTACCCATTGCTCAGGGAATTGGCTACCCTTTATTTTGGCAATTACGTTGTAGGCGGGCACTAAATCCCAGTTATGCTCTATTTTTAAATGAACCTTTGCTTTGCCCGGGCCAACATGATAAGTAATGGGCAGTGCTCCGCGCCAATCTGCCGGTGCAACCGGGCCACCCAATGCAGCAAGCAACGGTTGTGCATCACCATAACTAATGGGTAACACCGGAATCTTTAAAATGGTCTGCGCCTCGCTTTTGTCTAATCTTTTGGCTTTTGCAGTTGCCCCAACATTCGGCGTTAAAGGATCGCCCGGGTAAATAACCATATCCATCACAGAGCCGCGCTGCACGGTCTGGTCATTTTTGAACGGACCTTTAGGATATACCTCGCCCTGGTAAAAACCATCGTCTTTAGGATCTGAATATATTATACAGCCAATGGCTCCATGCTCATAAGCTACTTTTGGTTTAATACCTCTCCACGAGCGGCCATATTTGGCAATTACTATTTTTCCTTTTACATCAATGCCCAGTTTGTTAAGCTGCTCGTAATCATCGGGCAAGCCGTAATTCACATATACCAATTCGCCGGTTACATCACCATCGGCTCCCCAGGCATTATAGGTGGGCAACTGCCCTTCCTGCCCTGATGTGGCATCCTCGGCAACAGCCGGTTCCTTAAGTTTTGCTGTATATCGAGTAGGATAAGTAAGCTCAAGCAATCGCGTTTTCGGCGTTGGAAACAACACTTGGTACGTTTCGATACGAGCATCCCATCCATACTCTTTAAACTTTTGTAAAACGGCTTGTGCTACGGCCTTTCCTCCGGGCGAGCCCAAATGGTGAGGACGTGCAGCCAATTCTTTAATATTATGGCCAATACGCACATTACTTATGTGCTTATCAAAGTCTTTTTCTGCCTGAAGTTGTTTAGTTGCAGCTGCCGCCGTGAAGCCCTTAATGTTTGTGTTTTGTGCGTATGATGTAGCATAACCGGCAAAGCATAACACTGCCAGCATCCTTATTTTTTTCATAAAGAAATTTATATTTAAATAAAAAGAGGGTGAGAACCTGGATCGGTAAGGTTACTCTATAAATAAGACGAGATCAACAGCAACCATTGCTTGTACAAGCAACATCATTCGAAGAGTGGATACAGGCTATTAGTTTAAAAAAGCCGGTTTTAGAGTAAAAATTAAAATTCATAAAATTGTAGATACATTTAAATTGCCTTAGCGCTTTGAAATAATGCCACCGGGTTGCCTACAGCGCCTAAAACTTAATAACCCGATGATGAGGTGTGAGGATGGATTCGAACCACCGTACAAGGTTTTGCAGACCCCTACCTAACCGCTCGGCCACTCCACCATTGCTTTTAAAGCGATGCCTTTAACAAAGGTTTGTTTGCTAAATCGTCTATCACTTTTACCATTTCCGTGAATTCGTTTACGTCGTAAAGCCTCGTCAAAAAAACTATCTTACCACTTTGATCGATAACTACATTACGTGTAACACCAGCTTTTTTATCAGCAAAGCGGCCAAATATATCGGCGCCTGGATCTAAAGCCAAAGGATAGGTTACCTGTATATCCTGGCGAAACTTCTGCACTTTCTCGAGTGGTTCGTCACGGTCTACACCAATAAGCACTACGTTTTTATTCTGGTAAGCCTTCCACACGTCTGTTTCCAAATGCGGCATTTCTCTGCGGCATACGCTGCACCAGCTAGCTGTAAATTGCAATACAACCACTTTGCCGCGTAACTGCTTCAGGGAGGTTTTCTTTCCGTTATCTAACACTAATTCAAAATTGTCGGGCGCCTGGTCTCCTACCTTAACCAGGTATCCTCTGTCTGCATTTGCGGCGGTTGCAACTGGAGATGATTGTTGCGCAGCGCTTTGCGTTTGCGCATTTGATTGAAATGCGGCCGCAACAATTACAGAAGCTGCAAACATTGCTTTGGAAAGAGATTGTAATAGGTAATTTTTCATAATCATATAAGTTGATTGCTCTCAATTTCAAATACTTATACCAGCGAGACTGTAAATGGGCGATGAACAAGCAAAACTTGTATCTTATCATTCTCTCTCATTTGAGGAGCAGGAATTAGCACCTTTTACCTTTTGAGGTGGTATAGGTTGCTAAGACTTCACAGGGCCTTTCCCTCAGTCTTTCTGGATAAGTAAATCAAAGTACGTTATTTAACACTGCAAATATAGCTATATATTTTACATAGTCTATAGATTTAGTAGATAATTTTCAAAATGAAATAAATGTGACACAAAGAAACGTACAAGTTAGTCAGATACAGGCGCAGTTATACCGAATTGTATATGCATAGGGAAGATTGGCCGGCAGTTTCTAAAGGTTCCAAATAAGCCTATTTTTGTGGTAAGTAACGGCTTTGTATTAGCAACTGGGTAATTATGGAACTTGTTGCAATGCGTGGTGACTTCCTTACTAATGCTTATCCTTTTATTACAATTAAGCGTGATGATACTGGATGCTATGATTCAATCATCATTCACCTTCAAATAGATATCCGCTATAAGCCAAACCTGTAGCCACACTTTTAAAATTGTCGCCCGAATTGAGGTTGACGTGAGGAAACTTTTCTTTGAATATGTTTTGAACACTCCCAACCATTGAAGTGCCACCAGTTAAAAAAATACTGTCGACATTGCTGGGTTCTATCTTGTTGTGCGATATAAATTCGTCGAGGTAGTTGGCAATTCGGGTTACGTCTTTGGCAATTATTTGTTCATAAACCGACAGTGGAACATCCTCTTCTATGTCAATATCCATTTCATGGTAAGCGAACCGAGCAGTGTCTGCATTAGAGAGTGTTATTTTGGTTTTCTCAATACACCTGAACACAGAGTAACCCAAGTTGTGTTCAATAAGCGTAATCAGGTTTTTGAATTGCCGGTCTTTCCCCGAAAAGTAATAATAGTCTTCAATATCCTTTTTAATTCGCTGGCCATTAAAAAAGTTCATTTGCTCCCACGAGCATATATTGGCAAAAAGTGATTTAGGCACAGTTAACCGCTTGCCCGGGGTAGCTTCATATTGTGTATGCTTGCCAAAATAGGGCGTACCTTTTTCCCACATAAATGCGGCATCAAAGCTGTCACCTCCTATGTAAATACCACCTGTGGCCATCATGTCGTTCTTCCTGTCTTTGCTCCCCGCTTTCTCTGGATCAAGAACCAAATAAGTAAAATCAGTAGTACCTCCACCTAAATCTGCAACCAGTACATTTTCCTTTTTTTGCAAAGTTCTTTCATAAGCAAAAGCAGCGCCGATTGGCTCAAATTGAAAGCGGACCTCCCTGAACCCTGCCAACTCTGCAGCCTTGCTAAGGCGGGTTTGTGCAAGGGTATCCTTTTGCACGTTATCATCATCAAAGAATACAGGCCTGCCTATAACAGCCTTACGGCAATCCTGGCCAATTAGTTTATCAGCCCGCGATTTTAATTCTTTCAGAATGATGGCCACCAAATCAGATGCGTTGTATCGTTTGTTGTGAATCCGCGTTTCGGTAAAACTGCTTCTGGATAAAATTTGCTTAACCGACTTTATAAAACGCCCGCTCATTTGCTCGTTTAAGTAAGCCGAAATTGCTTCCTGGCCTACTACGTAATCCGGAGCAATGCCCGAGCGCTGCTGTTCATAAAAATAAATAAGCGAGGGAATAATGATGGTATGTTGAATTTCTTTGGTTTCCTCATTGTAGATAGCCAGGGCAGAGTTGGTTGTACCAAAATCAATTCCGTATAAAAACTTATTCATATAAATGCCGCCTTACCAAAAAATTTAAAGGGCGGCGAAAGTATCAAAAAATAAAGTCAAAATGAAATTGCCAGTCTCAAGATTACGCCAAGCTAATCAGGGAGTGGCATGACGTCCATTTAAATTGAACGTAATTTAATTAAAATTGCTTCGATTAATTACATCATGTGCAACAAGTACAAAAATCCATGGCCGAGCACAAAGCCAGTGATCTGTTTAGTGGCAGCTTATAAATTGGCAAAATAGATTTCGAAGGCAACGCACCTGTAGAGGCAATTATATGAGATGCTAATAGGCTTGCCCGAGCTTACGGCAACAAGCTCGATTTACATTTAGGATGTAAAACAGAGAACGCTATAGTTGATACGATGCTTACAGACTATCGTACTTTAAAAAAACTTGTATTAATGTGCTTTTTAATAACCAGAGTTTAACGGCTTTCAACAAACAATGTCTGCCTTCGAGCTCATTAAACTCCGATTAATACTGTCTGCAATTAATAGCTTATCATTAAATTATCCGATTGAGATCTACAATTCACAATACAAGAACATCGCCGGGTTGGATAACGCGTTATTTTGCGTTGTCTTTATTAGGCTTGCTTTCGTCAGTAATACTTTCATTGGCGAAAAATGATTCGTCAATCTTAATTTCCTTGCTAAGCTTCTTGGCTAATCTTTTTGAACTTTTTTCAATGCTTTTTTTGAACTTTTTCGAACCAGGACCAAACTTAGCAGTAACGTTATTTAGTTCTTTAATCAGTACTGACTCAATTTCGTTTTTGGCAGTTTTTTTTGCGCTTTTTAAGGATGACTTGGTTGACATAAAAGTAGCTTCTTGATAAGCGTCAAATCTAAATTATCTGAATGTTACTTCAATATTATGTTTATGTTAACAAACACATGTTAATAAGCGCTTGTATAAAGGCAGATTAACGCCGCCTATTTATAAACATTAGTCATGTTTATTATACTACTACAACACTTTTACCGGTAGTGGTAGCACTATTAACATTATTGATTGTACTTACATACCGCCATTCGGATTTAGCTTCGTTGGCTGTGAAAGTGGCCATAATATATCCGCGTCTTGACGCGTCCAAGTATTCAAGTTCTTCGATAAGTAATGCGTTGGCTTGCTCGAAGCTGGCGACTGTTTGTGGATTACTACCAAATATGGCTTCAAAGCCTGGAGAAGTCACAGAGGCAGTGGCAAACTCAACGCCTGCTTTTTGCCCATTGTTAGCTGTTAAGATTGAATACCATGCATTATGCGTGTCGCCGGCTAATGAAACAAGCTTTTTACCAGCTGCTGAAGCATATACCATTTCACGTTCAGCAGGGTACCCGTCCCAAGCATCTAGATTGTACGGTAACGCATTTTGTACCCTGGCTTTTTCTGCCGCGGTTAAGGTAGGATCATTTTGCAGCATGCGTGATTTGATGGCTACCAGTTGGGTTACCAAGGTGTTGTATTGTGTAAGCAATGTAGCGTCAGTACTCCCGCCGGCTATTTGAGCAACAATCAGCAACAATTCGGCGGGCATAAACATTTTACCCATTAATACCTGGTTTCCCAGAACCTGCCATTTTGCAGAACTGCTATTTAGCTTAGCAGCCAACCAACTTTTTTGCTCAGCGCCCAGTATGCTGCGTTGCGGGTTTTGCCAATCGGTTAAAAACTTTGTTGTATTAAGTCCGGATGCGGTGAGGTAATCCACATAACTAAGTTGTTTATCCCGACCAACTATTCGGGTGTCCAGCATTATTAAGTTGACAAAGCCAGCAAAGTCAAAATTCCGGTAAATTTTGGCATTATCCTGAACGCGAGCCGGTAAATACTCATGCCATACCTGTATTGCACTTAGTTTACGCGTTGCAAAATCACCTTCATTGGCCTGATGATTCTCTGCCCCATCTTTATACGCATCATTTGCCACCTCATGGTCATCCCATACACAAATGAATGGTTTTAACTGATGCGCTTTCTGTAATTGCTCATCGCTACGGTACTGGCGGTACCTTTCGCGGTAGTCTGCCACTTTAAGTATTTCACCAACCGGTTTATGCGCCCGGTTTAAATTGGCCGTTGCTGTACTGGCTCCATACCCGCCGGCCGGGTACTCATAAATGTAATCGCCCAAGTGCACCACCACGTCGGCATCTGACTCGGCTACGGCACCGTAAACATTGAACAAGCCAGCTTGGAAATTAGCACATGATACAACGGCCATCTTCACTTCATTTGCCTGCCCAGCTGCCGGTAACGTTTTAGTTTCGCCAGTTACGGATACCGCCATTGTCTTCTCGTTGCGAAAACGATAGTAATACTTGGTATTTGCCGTTAAGTTACTTACATCTACGTGCACAGTATAATCGCTGGCTGTATCAACCATAACCGACTGACTTACTACTACGTTCTTAAAATCTTTATCTTTAGCTACATCCAGTAATATTGTAGGTTTGGTGACTTCTTGTGCTGCGGGTGTATAACGGGTCCACAAAATAATTTGTGTTTGGCTGGGATCAAAGCTGGCTACGCCTTCTTTAAAACCATGTCCTTCATAGGTCTCCTCGTCGTCGTCATCATTATCCTTTTTACAGCTGGTAATAGCCGATGGTAATAAGACCACACCAGCGCCTGCAATTGCTGCATTGCGTATGAAATTACGGCGGCTGAGTTTTTTGAGTATTTGTTCGTTATTCATTTAGCGAGATTATTTTCACCAATCTATCATTTTTAAATGTGTTCAGTATAAAGCCTTTATAATGCTTGCGTTAATTTGGTGAAAAAGATAGCCGCGCCTGTGTCGGGCATTTTTATAACAATACGTTATACAACCGCTGTAGCATCTTCACATTTGTCGATGTATACTCAAGCGCAGCTACTGATTACCTCCCCCCTATAGCCCTTTGGCAATCAACGCTTCCATTTTAACAAGGTATAGCGCATAGCTTAATACACGGCAAACCGCTACTATACGGCCCATTTTTTACGAACAATAAAATATTACGAAGTTTTTTCTCAGTAGGTGCAATTGTTGTTTCGAGTAGAATAGAGTACCTCATGACTTAAAATTAAAGCGGCCTGGGCAACTACTTGTCATAACCAATTTGATATATTGGTACGGTAAGAATATTAAAGGCTTTGTTGTTTGCCTTCAATACGTTATTGAGGTACTTTTACAATTGGTAAAGCACCCGGTAATATTCATCGGCCATTCGGCCCGATTCAAAAGTAGGCACTACATCTTTGGCAGCCTTCTTTTGTATTTGGAACCATTTGGGTTGGTTATCGTAGTATACCGGTAGCACCTTCTTCTCTAACACATGCATTAAGTTTTCATTTTCTAACCGGCCTTTCTCTTCGGCAGGCAAATGATCATCCGCTGGTTGAATAAGAAAACAGTTTTCCCCATCGGCAGCAAATTCCGGCACCCAGCCGTCGGGCAAGGAAAGATTGATGGCGCCATTCATTGCAGCTGTCATACCACTCGTTCCGGAGGCCTCTCTATACATTGTGGGGTTGTTTAACCATATGTCCGCACCTTTTTTTAGTAAGGCCGACAAGCCAAGTTCGTAACCTGTAAGCACAGCGCAGTTTTTAAATGTCTTAACCCTCGAAATAATATGATTAAACAGATTTATACTATCTGTGTCCCCTGGATAAGGCTTGCCTGCCCATATCAGTTGTATCGGATATTGAGCATTATTTACCAATTTCTCAAATCTTTCCCAATCCCGCATAATCAAATCGGCCCGCTTATAACCTGCAAAGCGCCTGGCCCAAACTACAGTAAGCACATTTTCATCAAACAGTTTACCACACTGGTTCGCTACCTCCTTGAATAAGGTCTTTTTCAGTTCCTTCTTCCGTAATGTGGCCATTGCATTATCTCCATTAGTAAATGCATCGGCAAGCAAAGCATCTACCCAATAATTTTCATTTTGCGCATTAGTTATAGCCGTAATTTCGCAAACACCTTCATTGTTCCCCCACATTTGGGTAGCCACTTCCCTATGTAATTTAGAAACACCGTTAGCCTTTCGCGCAAATTTAAGTGCCGCTAGTGTATAATTAAAGTCATCGCCTTGCATACCTAGAATGTATTTCACTTCATGCACCTGTAAATGATAGAACAACGACATTTCTTTGAGCAACTCATAATTATGTGACTCGTTACCTGCCATTTCAGGCGTATGTGTGGTAAACACTACCCGCTTCTTAACCTCTTCAAGGCTTTTAAACTTAGCATACAGATAAAAGTTGAGTGACACAGAATGGCCCTCGTTCATATGGTAAACCTCTGGTTCTATACCTAATGCATCAAGCAACATGGCTCCGCCAATACCTAAAATAATGGTTTGCGCAATACGGGTAGACTCATTACCATCATATAAACGGTGTGTTATGGACCTGGAAACATCATCGTTTTCTGGAATATCAGTGCTCAGTAAAAATAGTGGCGCTGAGCCAAACGTATCCGGCTTTAGAAGCCAAGCTTTTACGTGTACCGGTGCATCATGTACGGTTACCGTAAAAACTATACCTGTATCTTGCAAAAAAAAGTAGTCCTTTTGAATAAACTCCGACTTCATCAGCGCATTACCATCTCTAACCTGATCGTAGTAACCATATTTCCAAAGTAAACCTATACCCAGTAAATTCTGCTTAAGCTCGTAGGCACTGCGCAAATGCGACCCAGCAAGAAAGCCAAGTCCGCCGCTATAAATTTTCAGTGCCTGATCTATAGCAAACTCCATTGAAAAATAAGCAACCGACGTGTTGTATTTTGGGTCAATTTCGTAGCTGAAAATATCTTGTTTAGTAATCATAGGGGATTTGATGTAGCTGGGGTTTAATGCAAAGTCTTAAGGTATATGAATAGTTTCAGTATATGACTAAACGAGTTGATTAAACCGCCACCTTTTGCAAAACCTGCTGACTTTTCAACTCTTGAATAAGGGCTTTTAATTTGGTCATGTAATCTTCTTGCAGCCACTCTAAATAGTTCTTTGTAACCTTACCAAGGCATTTGCCATACTGTTTAACACGCCATTCAATCTCTTTTTTAAGCTCGTCTGCCAAAGCAATGGCCTCGCTTATGGTATCGCTATTGTCTGCACACATATGTGCGTGTTGGTTAACCGATTCTGTTATTACACTACCGGCCTTCTCTTGATTATCTATAGCCGCCTGGTAAGCTTTCTGAATGTCGAATGAAATTTCTAAGCTATTTGGAAACTTCGAACGCATTTCGGAAGGCATATGATGGGCTTCGTGGCTTGATTGCGCATGAACACTTTCACTATAAGCCTCCGGATTTTCAAAAACGTATTGCCAATCCACCTCTGCATTCCATGCACCAAAACGATCTGTGTTATTGCCCAGATCAATAATAGAAAAATTCTTCTTGTTGGGTAATCTTCGGGAACCACGGCCAATCATTTGATGATATAGGGTAAGAGAGGTTGTAGCCCGGTTAAGAATTACCGTTTGGATGGATGGCTCATCAAACCCGGTAGTTAAAATGGAAACCGACGTTAATATAGCCCCCTTTGTTACCTTAAGCCATTTCAATATCTCTGCACGTTCAGTAGCCGAAGTTTCGTTATCCAGGTGCCTTATGTCATAACCCGCATCGCTAAACATCTTGCAAACTGCCTTTGAAGTAAAGATGCCATTATTGAAAATTAGCGTCTTTTTGTTTTTAGAATGCTCTTGATAAGCATGCAACAATAAATCAAGCATAGCTGGAGACGAGTACAGATCGTCGGAAGTACTGGTGGTAAAATCACCATGTGCGCCGGTCTGCAGAGTATTCAACTCTACATCGTACCGCCATATAGCTGGTTTTGCTAAAAAGCCTTTCTCTATTAATGAGCTGATGCCTTCTCCAATAACGAGTTCGTTATAAGTACTGCGCATAGGCGAGTTGATATCAGAACTAAACGGGGTAGCAGTAACGCCTATAATTCTGGCGTTACTAAACTTGTCTAACAACTTTTGAAACGAATTATGATGTGCTTCATCTATGATGAGAAGACCTACCTCATCTGTGTCAACCAATCCATCAGCAATGCGATTATTAAGTGTTTCCACCATTGCCACGTAGCAACGGTATTTATCTTTACGGTTCAGCTGTTTTACGGCGCTATTGATAATTTTATTCTTTAGCCCAAAGCTTTTTAAGGTAGCCGAGGTTTGGTTACATAGTTCTTGCCGGTGAGTCAAAATCATCACTTTCTGATCATATTTGGAGATAAAGCGATTTGCAATTTCTGAAAAGATGACCGTTTTGCCACCACCGGTGGGCAATTGATACAGTAATTTATAATTACAGGACGCCTGCTCCATTTTATCGAACAGCGTTTGTATGTCTTTTTCCTGATAGTCGTAAAGTGTTCCGGATGTTGTATTCAACGCTGGGTATAATTTGTTGGGCATATTTCGGTTTTGTAGTTTAACACTCCGTTTAGTAAAAGAGTCTTTAAACCATTGCTATCAAGAATACAGCCAATCTTATCGTACAAATTATTCAACCCACCTCCCCAATCTCCAGCAATACTGTATATCAATCACATCAGGGTGATGGCCAACATTTAACTTTATCAACACACTTAAGAATTATCAAAACAAGCCGTAAGCACTAAACTTTTAATGCTTATGGCTTTAATGTCCTCAACACTTATCCAGGCTTACCTTATTAATTGCAGTACACGGCTAACCATTTAGCCTTTATAGGCTGCGCGTGCCTGTGTGAACTCTTTGCCAGTACCCTGTTCGATAGCATCCAGTGGTTCGTTAATATCCCAAATATTAAAACAATCAATTATGAAAAATCTCTTTTTATCGCAGTTTTTTTTTCTGTTTAACTTATCTGGTTTGCCGGTTAAGCCCAAGGTAGGGCTGAATGTATCTCATCTAACGGCTATTGGGTATGGTCGGCAATAAAAATGTGAAGAAAGTAACCACCGTCCAATTTTATAGCATAGAGAACCAACTGATCTATCAAGAAGAAGTCCGAAACCAAAAAATAAACGTAAACCGACTTAAAACGTTGCGCTGCCTTAAAAAAGGATTGGACCCTGCACTAATTGCATGGAACCTGGAAAAGCAAGCTATCTATAACAAAAACTGGATGGCTGTTAATCTTAAGCAATAATGTTAAAAGTACTAACCAAGCTTATAAACTAAAAAGGCTACCCCTAAGATTATAAGGCAGCCTTTTTAGTTTGAACGCCTAACGGTTGTAACGTGTAACAGCGCAGTTGTCTATTTACTTTTGTTCGATTCTATAGTGTCATTACTTTTCTGCCTTGGTAATTTTCACTTCATTAGTTTCAACTTTTGCACCGTTGATAGTTACATTATCAAGCTGAAGACCGACTAAATTGGCTATGCTGTACGGAACTTTAACGTTGTTGATAGAAACGTTGTTCAGGCGTAAGTTTTGTACCGGTTGTTTTTCATAGCCCTCTACCAGTATACCGGTAGTGCCACCATGTTTCACTTGCATATTGCTAACCTCGATATTTCGGATAAGCGGCATAAAAGCACCAGTATCTTCGTAAAACATAGTGATCAATATAGCTTCTTGCTTTACCTGCCCAACGGCAATGTTGCGTAAGTAAATGTTTTCGGTAGTACCACCCCTGGCCGAACTGGTTTTAATGCGCAGTGCCCTATCCAAAAGCGGGCTGTTCATGGTACAGTTTTGAGCAAATACGTTTTTGACTCCACCCGAAATTTCGCTGCCAATTACAATACCACCGTGCCCATTAACCATAGTACAGCCTTCAATAATTACGTTTTCGCACGGTATGTTAATACGCCGGCCATCGCGGTTACGGCCCGATTTGAGCGCTATGCAGTCGTCGCCCGTGTTAAAGTAGCAATCCTTAATCAGTACATTTCGGCAAGATTCAGGGTCGCAACCATCGGTGTTAGGGCCACTGCTTTCAACAGTTACCTTATTAATTGTAACGTTGGTACACAGCACCGGGTTCAGTATCCACATGGGCGAATTAATAATTTTGACGCCTTCTATCAGTATATCAGTACAAAGGTAAGGCTGTACAAACTGCGGACGCAAGTAAAAACCATTACCAAATTTACGATCGCGCTGCGGTACGTCTTTTTCGGCCATAGCAAATAACGCCGGACGGTTACCTTTATCCGTTTGGCTAGGAGTACCTGGCTTATAGCCATATTCTTCTTTTCCCTTCCAGGGCCACCAGTTTTGGTTAGTGGCCTGCCCATCTAACACGCCTTCGCCCGTTACGGCAATGTGATGTTCTTTGTAAGCATACACCAACGGCGAATAATTCATTAGCTCCACACCTTCCCAGCGGGTAGGTACAAGCGGCAGGTAATCATCGGGCCGGGTAGAAAAAAGCAGTACTGCACCTTTATTGAGATGAAGGTTAACATTGCTTTTCAGGTATACAGGACCGGTTAAATACTTACCCGCAGGCACTACCACCCTACCACCGCCAGCTTTATTACAAGCTGCAATGGCCGCTTTGATGGCTTTGCTACAGTCCACCTTGCCATTACCTGATGCGCCATAGCGGGTTACGTCAAAATCACGTTTTGGAAACGTGGGCGCTTTGATTTTCGCCAATATACCATCAAGCTGTGACCAGCCGCTATTTACAGGCGTTTGGGCAAGAGCTGAGCAGCCAATTAGACTCAACATCAAAACAAGTTGGCATTTATATAATTTTTTTATGAGTGCTGATCTTTTAATCATAAGCTAATATCCGGTTATTTTATGAATTATTCCTCACCTGCCTATTCTTAAGAACTGCAAGATAACATTGAACAACCAGCCATTTGTGTTGCCCATCCGGGCCTAATTTCATAAAACTCATCAAACCGTTTGGAATACGGATCTTTTATTGCCTCCTGTAGCTTTAAAAACAGTTCGTTGTTTCCTTTTTCCAGTTCTTCAATAGCCTGATGAAGCAGGTAATTTCTTAAAATAAACCTCGGATTGCTTTTCATCATACTTAACCTGGTATCCTCGTCAGAGCCAGCGTTAGTTTTTCTTCGAATAATATAATTTGTGATTACCGAGTAGAGCTGTTCACTGCCTGCTGCCGAAAGAGCATCATAAAAGCTATCTCTAAAGTGGTTTACGATAGTGTCTTTATCGCTTGTGTCGAGTGGCAGATCAATCAGTAACTGATAAAAGATAGTCATATCCGGCTGTATCGAAGTCAGCATTTCTTCAATATTCTGAAACAGAGTAACGTCTTCTTTCCGCACGCTATCCAAGCCAAGTTTACTGGCCATCATTGCGTAATACTTACTCCAGTAGATATCCTCATAGGTTTTCAGTTGCTCGGCTAATTGGTCCGTATCCGGAAACATTGGAACCAACGCATTGGCCAGGCAACTTAAATTCCAGTAGGCAATATTAGCCTGCTGACCAAAAGCATAACGCCTTCCTGGCAAATCGGTTGTGTTGGGTGTAAAATTCGGGTCGTAGTTGTCCAAAAAAGAAAATGGCCCATAATCGATCGTTAAACCTAATACGGACATATTGTCGGTGTTCATTACCCCATGCACAAAACCAACTCTTAGCCATTCCACAATCATGGTTGCCGTGCGCTCTATTACTTCACCAAACCATTTCAGTACTTTATCATCCCCTTCAATATGTGGATAATAACGCTCAATGGTCCAGTTTACCAGGTTTGTGAGGCTTTCTATCTCATTTCTTGCAGCAAGTATTTCAAAGTTACCAAACCGCAAAAAGCTCGGCGCAACGCGAGCTACAATTGCTCCAGGTTCATAAGCAGGCCTTCCGTCATAAAACATATCCCGCACAATCTGATCGCCCGTGCCTACAAGGCTCAATGCCCTCGTGGTAGGAACACCCAGATAATGCATAGCCTCGCTCATCAAATACTCCCTTAGCGACGAACGTAAGACCGCCCGGCCATCTCCCCTTCGCGAATAAGCCGTTCGACCGGCTCCTTTTAGCTGGATCTCCCATGCATCACCTGCCGGCGTTTCCCATTCACCTAAACAAATGGCACGCCCATCACCCAACTGCCCGGCCCAATTACCAAACTGATGCCCTGCGTAGCATAAAGCATAAGGTTGCATAGATGGTGTAACGAGGTTACCACCCAGCAAATTAATATCGCCTTCAGCAGGCATTGCTATACCCAGCTCGGCCGCTAATTCAGGAGACCAGGCCAAAAGCACAGGCTTATTTACCGGGGTGGGCATGGTTTTGCTATACAATACACCAGGTGTTTGACGAGGCTTTAAACTGCCGCTATCATCTCCCGGAAAAGTGCTTACAAAAGCATATTTAAAAACGTCAGAACTTAAATGTTGCATAATAATTTTCGATATACATTAATAGCCAATGTCATGCCACATCTCAAGTGTGCGGGCTAAAATCAACCTCTATTCAGCTTATATGACATTCAATTAGCTTATAAGCTTTGATGCAATAGTCAATATCAAATATTGATTTTTAAAGTAGTGATTCGATCAAATGCATCTCCTCAAGGCAATGAATATTCAACTACCGAGAAGGGTTTGACATAAGGTTTGAAGTTGCGCTACCGTGGACACTATACTGTTAAACTGACTATTAAGCGCAGTATCATTAGCAGATGTCTCTCCGTTTAACCCATTAACTTGTTCCTCTTTAATTTGCACTTTACTTGCTTCCTCATCATTAAGGCATTCCATGCACTTTCGCAGGCTATTTAAAGCTTGTGCAGTCATTATTCTGTGCAGGCTATTACCATTAAGGCTACCGCTGTTAAGATTTAAGGATGCTACGGCACCATACAACTGATGATTAAGTGCCTGAAAACGCTGTAAGTGATCCACGGCAATATCCATTCTTTTCGGTTCGAGCAGCAGGCGCTGAAAAGCTGCTGAAAAATCGGCCAGCCGCGTATATACATTTTTACGCAGCAGTTTGTAAGTGTTATAACTAACGGTTTCTCCGGAAAGTTTTTGGTACAAAGCGTCTAAGTAAGCGTAATTGGCGTCAAGCACGTTATTAAGGTACCGGCTTAGATTATGCTTTTCCCAAACCGGGAAGATGTATGACGCCACAAGTGCAATTGCACAGCCAATTAGCGTATCATAAATTCGTTCAAATATAAAAGCAGTTTTTCCCTCACTGTAAATATGCAGGCAAATCATAACCATAGGCGTTATAAACATTACGCTGAGCGCATATTTGGTGCGGCTGAACGTAAAAAAACCCAACAAGAGAAAAAGCGAAATGGTAAGCAATACCGCTGTGCTATTGATAAATGCAATGAGCAATAACCCGACAGCCACACCTGTAAGCGTGCCAATGAGGCGCTGTTTATTGCGCTGCCTTGTAATGCTATAGGCTGGTTTCATGATTACTATTACAGTAAGCATGATCCAGTAACTGTACCCACCTAACGGAAAAGCACAAGTTAGTATGTAAGCAAATGTACAGGCTACCGCCAGCCGTAAAGAAAACCTGAACACAGGTGACCTGAAGTTGAGATGCATTTTAAACTGACTAAAGGTGCGTGGCCTGTAGGTTAAAAAATCCGGATAACTCAGGGCTTCGTTTTCAACCACTTCTATTTCTTCCTGACCGGCCATCAGAGCCTTAAGCCGGGTTATACGCTCAGAAACATCTTCAATGTTATGCTTTAAATGCCGCAACAGGGCCTGATTATTTGCGTTTTCCTTCTCTATAATATATTGCAGACGGCTATGCAGGTAAGCCACTTCTTGGCTGTGATGATTAGGCGTTACACTTTTGTTCAGATAGAATGCATTACCAGCCTGATCAATATCTAATGCCATAATTTCGATAAGCCGGCTTATAACCTCTGGCGCGCCGCTCATACCCAGTGCATCTCTAAAATGCTGATAGTCGAAATGAACTGTGGTAATATGTTCATAAAGGTCAATCACCTGCGTGGCAATTCTTAATAATAACTGCCCTTTCTTATTATCTGATCGCATGGCCAGTTTGTCGCGAAGTAAGAGGTCGCGAACGTTTTCATGCTTTTCATTTACCAGTGTATGAAGCGGTATAATATTATAGTAACATTCTTCGAGAGGAATATTGCGGTTATAAAAAGCTGTACGGGCTTGCATATACGTTGAAGTAGCTTTTATACATTCGGTTACCGCCTGGTATAACGAGCGAAACGGCCATAACCATGACTGCAGTAAACTGATCATGTAATAGCAAACCCCTCCTGTAAGTATGTAGGCGCTGAATTCGAATCCATTAAGTGGCCGCATTCCGCTGATGAATATGCAAAGCGCTATGGCTGTAGTGCCAATCATCGAAAAACGATTGCCAAACGTAGTTAGCATAGCAAAGCTAAAACAAAACATAAATAGCATAATACCCAGCAGCCAAGGATGCTGCCAGCAAAACGAGGTAACCAGTGTAACAAAAAAGAAAAGACCAATGCTAACCAGTGAACCCAACTTTTTATCACTATAGGTACCAGAACTATCGGTAAGGCTGGTTAATAATGTACCAATACCTACGGCAACGGCAATATCCGGTTTACCTAAACTAAACAACAGCCATACAGGTAAAAAAATGCTTATAGTTGTGCGTAGCGCATCAGTAAAAAATTCGCTCGATAGAAAAAAAGAAAGCTTCTTTTTATTGGTTAACCAAATCATCTAACACTAAATGACACTTATGAGAATGTAATACATAGGATGTTATTTTGTTTTACCGTTGACTATTATAGCTCTAACTGAATAGCATATTTCCAATCACGCACAGGTCTAAATACTGCCCGCTTGTACTGGTTTTTCATCATCACTCAAGAGGCAGTAAGTTCCTTAGACCGAAAACGCGTACCTGCTTTTAACAACTCACTGGTGATAGAACGTGTATAGTTTTGAATCTCTGACTGAAAATCAGCTACGGAGGCTCCTGAACGAATCTCTTCTAAACGTTTTTCCCAATTGCCGGTCAGTTCTGCTTGTGCAATTTGCTTGTCTTTAACTATACCATATACCGACAGTCCTGTCTCAGTAGGCACCAGATTCTTCTTTTCACGAATTACATAGTCACGCTTAATAAGCGTTTCAATGATGGCTGCGCGGGTAGCAGGCGTACCCAGGCCGCTTTCTTTCATGGCATAACGTAACTCCTCATCTTCAATTTCTTTACCGGCCGTTTCTAGTGCTTTTAATAATGAGGCCTCGTTGTAGAGCGGCTTAGGCTTAGTCTGCTTTTCCAGCACGGCTTTATTGGTAACGGGCAGGCTTTCACCTTTTGTTACTTTTGGTAGTGATGCATTCTCCTCATCTTTCTTTTCCTCATCCTTATCATTAAAAACTGCACGCCAGCCAGGCGTATTAATTACCGTACCGCTTGCCGCAAACTTAACGCCCGACTGTACTGTAATCTTAGTGATCTCTTTAATACAATCCTGATGAAATGCTTCCAGCATTCGTCCAGCCACCATATCATATACTGCTTGCTGATCGGGCGTTAGCTGACGGGGGGCCTCACCTGTGGGCAGTATAGCGTGGTGATCGGTTACCTTTTTAGCATTTACGCTGCGCTTGTTTAGCTTAGCACTGGTTAACAACGTAGCCTGCTTACCAAAATTTTGATGATCTGTAAGCTTTTCAATTAAACCCGGAACGGTGGCAAACACATCATCGCCAATATAACGGCTGCCTGTACGCGGATAGGTCACTAACTTATTTTCATACAAGTTTTGCAGTATACCCAACGTTTGATCTGCTGTAAAGCCTTTACGTTTGTTAGCTTCCTGCTGTAAGCTGCTCAGGTCATGCAATAAAGGTGGCGGCTCTTTACGGGGTTTAGCCTCCACATTAATAATCTGTCCGCCTTGCGGAAAGCCGGCAGCAGTGTTTTCTACCTTTTCAAGTACCTCTTGCGCCTGCTCTTTTGTTTTATAATTCTCTGTTGATATGGCTCTGAATAATTGACCATCCTTGTCTACCTGTATAGCAACCTGGTAGTAAATTTGTGGCACAAAATTTTTATTCTCAAGGTAACGGGAACAGATCATGGCCAGCGTTGGCGTTTGTACTCTGCCTAACGATAATACAGACCGCGTACCAGCAGCAAGGCTAAGTGCCTGTGTGGCGTTCATCCCAACAAGCCAGTCGGCCTGTGAACGGCAATGTGCTGAGTTAAACAGCGTATCATATTCGCTGCCGGGTTTTAAATTCCTAAAGCCTTCTTTGATGGCGGCATCTGTTTGTGACGATATCCAAAGCCTTTTAAATGGCTTTTTGCATTTAAGATAGTAATAGATATATCTAAAAATAAGCTCTCCCTCACGCCCGGCATCCGTTGCTACAATAATTTCACTTGCTTCTTCAAAAAGCGTATTTATGATGTCCAGTTGCTTTTTTACCGAAGGATCATCCACCATACCTTCTTTGCTTTTTACCTTACGGATGGCCAACTTAAATTTACCGGGTAACATAGGCAGGTTTTGAACGCTCCAACCATAATAACCATATTCTTGAGGAGTGGCCAGTTGTAACAGGTGTCCAAAGGCCCAAGTGAAGGTGTATCCTTTACCTTCAATATACCCCTCACGTTTGGTAGTAGCGCCAAACACCTTAGCTATTTCCCTTGCCACAGATGGCTTTTCGGCAATAATTACTTTCATTGCAGAATATTTATATCCGGAAGCGTAATGAGATAGCTTTTCCAATGGCATCGGCAAGCCGGTTGAAATCTTTATCGACGCTGTTCTTGAATTGCCAGGTATCACCTTCCCGAATAAGCACCTGCTCCTCACCCGAAAGCAAAATAGCCAACTCGTTTACAATCCGGTCGGCGGGTAAAGCATTGCGTAATTTAAATGTGTAATCTTTATTTTCAAAAGTAATCCTTAACAACTGTCCCATATCGGTGCCGAAATTACTTAAAGCATATTCGTGCAGCAATGGTTGTTGAAATTTAGATTTTGCCCTGACTTCGCATTACCCATAATTGGTTTTGCCATCGTAGCATATCTCATTATTAAAAAAGGCTCCCTTGTTCAGTATCAACCCCTGTTAACTCTTGTTGATAAAGCCGTATCATTGAAATAAGTTCGGCACCGTATTGCAGGGCTTTTTGTTCGCCTACGCCTTTGGTTTGACTGAGTGCTTTTATGGTTGCCGGCAGCCTCTCTGCAATAGTAGCCATTGTTTTTTCTGACAGTATCATATTCGGCATTACCTTCTCTTTATCAGCAACATTTTTTCGCCATTCTCCAAATTGCTCATACAGCTTTTCATTAGGCTTAGCGTTCAAGGCTTTTAAATATGATCGGGAAGTATCACTTTTAACTCCTGCCCAGACATCGCGTTTAATGGCTACATAAGCTTGTGATGTAAAATTGATGTTGGTGAAGTAGTCCATCAGTTTAATCTTCATCATAATGTAGCGAATCAATTCATCCGCCTTGCCAGCCAGTTCTTTCGACTGGCCTATTAGGCCGGGTAGCTCCGAATGCAAACTGTTAACCAGCGTTTCGAGCTTTTCCTTGAAATAAATTGCAGCTTTTTGAATTCGGTCTAAAGGATAGGCAGACAGCTGACGCTGTAATTTTTCCGCAACTTCAAAAATATCTTTTTGCAAACCGGTTATTAATGCTTCAAAGCCTTTGCTCTTTCTCTTTAAAACATTAAAATTAAACAATTCAGACAGCATAAACTGCCTGTGTAGTTCTATGTCGCGCTTTAAACTGGCCTCATCGGGGTTGAAAGCTTTAGCCTTTTCATTAAACCGCGATACAGCCGGATCTCCTATAATATTTTCGGGGGCTATAGGGTTGCGCAGTACCATACCAGCCAAGCTTCTACAACGGCTCAGTGCTACGTAAGCCTGCCCATGCGTAAAGGCTCCGCTCACATCAATAATAGCCTTTTCAAAAGTTAAACCCTGGCTTTTATGAATGGTGATTGACCAGGCCAGTTTTAAAGGTATCTGTGCAAAGCTGCCTGCATTTGTTTCGCCTATTTGCTCACCTTGCAGTTGGTATTTTACGTTGGTCCATTCCTGGGCTTGTACAGCCAGTTCTTTATCTTCATGCCCGCAACGTACATAAACGGTATCTGTTTCTAAACGCGTTACAGTACCAATTTTACCGTTGTAATACAGCTTTTCGGCCGAGTTATCATTTTTAACAAACATCACCTGAGCACCTACCTTAAGCTTTAGGCTGGTTTCAGTCGGGTAAGCATCTTTAGGAAACTCGCCGCGTATAGATGCCGCAAATTCCATTTCCTGTCCTGCCAATACGGTTATAAATTCTTCATTAATTTGTCGGGTAATACTATTATGTGTAGTTAAGGTAATGTATGGATCATCTACAGGTGGACGAAAGTCAGGTATGTACCGGGCGTTCAACAATGCAAGGTTTTCCTGGCTGATGCTTTGGTTACGTACTTCATTTAAAATTTCCACAAAAGCCTGCTCCTTTTGCCGATATACATGATCAAGCTCAATACGAACGTAAGGTGCTTTTTGTAGTACCTGGCTGCTAAAAAAGTAAGGTGTTTCGTAATAACGCCTCAATATTGCCCACTCTTCATCCTTAATGATCGGACTTAGCTGTGAGAGGTCGCCAATCAGCAGCAATTGTACGCCGCCGAATGGAAAGGTATTATCTTTAACATTTCGCAGAATCAAATCAATCTGATCAAGTACATCAGGCCGTACCATGCTCACTTCATCAATCACCAGTAACTCCAAACTGTTGAGTAATTCTTTTTTCTCGTTGTTATAATGTACCTCAGGCCGTTCAGCACCTCCAGGCATGATGGGGCCGAAAGGCAATTGGAATAGAGAGTGAATAGTCATTCCGCCGGCATTAATAGCCGCTACCCCTGTTGGCGCAACAATCGCCATCTTTTTTTTAGATTCCTGCCGCACCTGCCGTAAAAAAGTAGTTTTGCCTGTACCGGCCTTTCCCGTCAGGAATACAACCGTATTGGTTAATTCCAGATAATCATGTGCCAGCCGCATAGGTGCATTCATTCTGCAATATTAAAACTATCATTGAAAATTTCGTCCTTTATAAAACACCTCTTTTTTAACCGCACCCCGTTGTTGCTCTGGCGGCGGCAAGGTGGTTTCATCACCACGTGCCAGTGTAAGTAACGGTGCCTGATCCTGGTTAGCGGTAAGCTTACGTAACAAACCGTTCATATTAAAGCAGCGTTTAACTATTACATGTATTACCTGGCCTTCTATTTGTAATGTTCCTTCTACCATCATCAGTCGCGATTGGATTATTTCCTTTCGATACTCATCAAAGAATTTGCTCCAAACCACCAAGTTGGTAAAGCCTGTTTCATCCTTAATGGTGATAAACAATATGCCTTTTGCTGTACCCGGCCGCTGGCGCACAGTAATCATTCCGGCCACTTTAACCGGGTCTCCGTTTTTCATGGTTTTGAGCTTGGCCGTTGTTACTACATGCAATAAATCCAGATCTTCACGTACAAAGCTTACCGGATGAGCCTTTAGCGATAAGCCGGTAACGGCAAAATCCTGCACTACATGTTCACTTAACCCCATCAGTGGCAAAGCCATTTGCCCTTCCTGCGCACTTTCTGAAGGCTGTCCTTTAAATAACCCGGTAGGCTTATCGCTCAGCGCCGGTACTTCCCATAGCGCCTGCCTACGGTCCATTCCTAAAGAACGAAAGGCATCAGCATCGGTTAGTTTTTCGATAGCAGCCTGGAGCAAACCTGCATCGCTAAGCTGTTGAATAGTTTGATACCCCTGCCCACGCTTAGCAACCAACATATTCATATCTTCTTCGCGTAATCCTTTTACCTGCCTGAAACCCAAGCGCAAAACAAAATATTTACTATCCTTTTCTTCAAGTGTATTGTCCCAGTAAGAATAGTTTATATCTACTGGCCTAACCACAACACCATGCTCCCGGGCATCATCTACAATCTCTGCCGGCTGGTAAAAGCCCATAGGCTGACTGTTAAGCAGCGCCGCAGCAAATACATCAGGGTAATAGCATTTAAGCCACGAGGAAATATAGACTAAGTGTGCAAAAGAAGCAGCATGACTTTCTGGAAAACCATAGGAACCAAAGCCTTCCAGTTGCTTAAATATTCGTTTAGCAAATTCTTCGTCATATCCTTTTTTGGTCATTCCGTCTACCAGCTTCTTTTGAAACTGGCTTACTAAACCCTTTGCCTTAAACGTAGCCATGCTTCGGCGCAACTGATCAGCTTCGGCCGGGGTAAAGCCTGCTGCCACTATAGCAATTTCCATGGCCTGTTCCTGGAAAAGAGGGACACCTTTTGTTCGACCTAATATCTTTTTCAACTCTTCTGAAGGATAATCAATAAGACTTGGATCTTCCCTGCGCCGCAGGTATGGGTGTACCATGTCGCCTTGAATGGGTCCGGGCCTTACGATGGCTACCTCTATTACCAGATCGTAGAACACACGCGGCTTTAGCCGGGGTAACATAGACATTTGCGCCCGGCTCTCAATCTGGAAAACACCAAGTGTATCTGCCTTACAGATCATATCATAAACCTCTTCCTTGTCCTGCGGTACACTTTCCAGGGTATATTGCTTGTTATAGTGCTGCTTTAATAGATCAAAAGCTTTGCGGATGCAGGTTAGCATACCTAAGGCCAACACATCAACTTTTAAAATGCCCAATGCTTCCAGGTCATCTTTGTTCCATTCCAGTTGTGTGCGGTCGGCCATTCGGGCGTTCATCACCGGGCACAGGTCCGAAAGCTTGCACTGCATAATTACCAATCCGCCTGTATGCTGGCCCAATTGCCGTGGAAAGCCCATTAACTGATCTGTGAGTTGCAATACTTTTTGTAAATGAGGATCATCGGGGTTTAAGCCTTGCCCTATGATACGCTCACGGTCAAACCCTTCGTCGGAGAAACTCCAGATAGCACCGCCCAAGCGCTTAATGGTATCTTCGGATAAGCCCATGGCTTTCCCTACATCGCGGATGGCGCCTTTATGCCTTTCCTGTGTTACGGTTGCTACTATGGCTGCATGGTCCCGTCCATAAGTCTCGTATATCCACTGTATAATTTCTTCTCTCCGTTCATGCTCAAAGTCTACATCCACATCAGGCCATTCATCCCGTGCGTCTGACATAAAACGGGAGAATAACAGATTGGACTTGGTAGGATTTACCGGGGTTATACCCAGGCAAAAGCAAACCGTGCAATTGGCCGCCGAACCACGCCCCTGGTACAAAATACCCAGTTCTTCTGCTTTTTGTGTATATGCAAATACCCGCAAAAAATAAGGAGCCAGTTTCTTTCTGGCAAAAAATGCCAGTTCGAATTCGATTTGCTTTGACACTTTTAAAGGCACCTCCTTACCGAAAAATTTCCGTGCGCCAATTAAGGTATGTTCTCTCAGGTGCTCATCTGCCGTACGGCCATCAGGACTTACCCACTCCGGTTCGAGGTATTTGAGCGTATCTAATGAAAAGGTACAGGCTTCGGCAATTTCCAGTGTACGCGCAATAGCGTCCGGATATTGCCTGAAGAGGCGTTGCAATTCTTCAATAGGTTTAAGATAGCGCTCAGCATTGGCATGCAGCTTAAAGCCAGCCGTATCAATTGTACACTTTTCGCGAACGCAAGTTTGTATATCCTGTAGTTCGCGCCGTTGAGGCTCATGGTAATGCACATCATTAGTTGCCACCATTGGAACGCCTAATTGTGAGATACGGTACAAACGCTTGCTGTCATAACCGCTGTAAGTACGGCTGGCGGCCACATATAAAGATTCACCAAAAGCCACCCGGTATTCTGCTACTTCAGCTATAAATTTATCATCAAAGTTAAACTGCCTGTTTAGCTTGGCAGGTGGTATAATCATAAATTTAATCCCTGCCTTATGATTGTACACGTCCTGTTTATACAACTCGCATTTGCCTTTCTCCGTGCGCAGGTTACCAAGTGATAACAAGGCGCATAAACGCCCCCAGGCTGTAATGTCTGTTGGGTAAGCCAGCAAACTTGGCCCATCAATGAGATCTAGCCGGCAGGCTGGAATAATGCTAATACCTTTGGCCTTAGCTGCAATATGTGCCCGTACTACGCCTGCCACGCTGTTACGGTCGGTAATGGCAATTTTTGTGTAACCTAATTCGGCTGCACACCCGGCAAGCTCCTCAGGGTGCGAACCACCCAGCATAAAGGTAAAATTGCTTGTTACTTGTAATTCTGCATATTCCATTGTAACTCCTCTCAGGCAAAAAAACCATGTATATACCACTCCGAGCTTTCTGAATTATAATGCCCTGAACGGAAAAGCCAGTAACGCCGCCCTTCCTGGTCTTCAACTACATAATAATCCCGGTGCTGCCCCTTGTCACGCCACCACTCCCGTTCAATCCGTTCAGCATCATCTGCTTTCCGAATAATATGCCGTACACCTTTATAAATAAATAGCATAGGCGGATTATCGGGCAGCAGGGCAGTTACTTCAATCCTTTCTGGTTTGGGCAATAAAATGGTTGGCCTGGGTTTACCAATCCGCCAGTTTGCCTCAGTTCGTTCTGTAAGTGTGTTGGCTAAGCGGATAGTATGTTCGGGCCAGTAGCGTTCCTGCGGCAGGTATCGCTGTATACTACCTGTACCTAGTTTATTGGCCAACCGATCCAGTAATTCGGATAGAGCTATTGTATTCAGCCCACAGCCGTCTGAAGCCCACAGGGCTTCCTGATCGGCTGATAAGTCTTCCACCCGGGGCGCATCCAACGTGAATAATTCGATACCTAAAGCCGGCTCAATTTGTGGTATTTTCAGCTCAAATAATTTGAATAAATGTTCAATATGTACCACAGGACGATTGGTGCCAATAGCTATGTTAACCAGCTTACCATCTATCCTATAGCCTTTTAATATAGCCGAACGTAACCCTTTGCCTTCCTGTCTTAGCCGCAAGCACATCATTTCCAATAATTTCAGAATGGCTTGTGCAATGGCTTCCGGCGTGCGAATAAGTTCCAGAAAAGGTAACCTGACATGATACGGCTCGGGCGGATTTAATGGCTCCAGGTGCTCCTCTTCATGACCGAAGGCCTGATCCAGGCGGAGCAGCAATTCCATTCCAAAACGCCTTTGCAGCGCCCGGCGTGGCAAAACGGCAATTTTTTGAATGGTGTAAAAGCCTAACTTATGCAGTCGTTCTAAAAGCAATGACTCCAGTCGTAAGGCAATTGGGGGCAGTGCCAACAGCGCAGTAGCCTGGTCTGCGGGAGGGATGATCAGTTTATTTGAGCCATAGCGTGCCATAGCCCAGGCTGCACCGATAGTACTAGCCATTGCACCACGTACATGATAGCCTTTATTTTTTAAGGCGGTTAAAATAGCTTGAAGATAAGCTTCTTCGCCTCCCCATAAATGTGCACAGCCAGAGGCATTTATGATGAGCCCGTTTGGCAGATCGATTGCTACTACCGGCGAATAGCGGATACACCACCCTCCTGCTGCTTTTAATATTTTCTCGGCCTGTCCGGGCACTGCATCTATTACCAGCAAGTCAGGAATCACCGCTTTAGCATCTGCAGCTGTAGTGCCGGCAGTTATTCCTTGTGCTTCTGCCAAATTATTAGCCGCTATTATGACCATGCGGTTATGCACTGGCGCTGCCAACACAAAAGGTACTGCCTTCAATTCAGGCCGGCGCAGTGCCAGCCAATCTGTTAACAAGTGCCTAAACCATATGGAAATAAAACGTTTTGACATAACTAACCCACATTTAAATGTTGTTCGGGATATGCTGCCAGGTTTTCTTCAACCGGCATAAAACCCGTATCAGTCCATTCCAGTTTCCAAGTACCAGGGTTACCATTACGTACCCTAAGCAACTCTACCTGCCATTGTGGAAAGCCCACACCCGGCAATTCATCCTCCTGTCGGCTAGGCAATGGTTTGATTTGCCAACGGGCCACGCAAACGGTAGGGGTTAATTTTTTTAGGTTATTTCGTAAAATAAAGCCTGTTACCCGGCTTGCCTCTACAGCTAGCTGCAACCGCCTCGACTGCGCAAAACTAATTTCGGCAACTTCGGCAACTACGGCAGCTAATCCCTCACATTTGAGCGCTTCTTCTGCCGCCCAAAGTACATCCAGCTCACGCCGCGCATCAACAAATATGACCCGGTCAGCCTCTACTTCATAACCATTAAGCGATGTTGGAAAAAGTTTCCGCGAAGTACTGATCCATAGGCATACACCTTTGCCTGCCATAAGGGTAGCCAATAAGCCGCTAAGGAACCCTGCTGTAGAAGCCGTATGCTCGGCCGTAGGACAAAGCATCTCATGAATTGAACCTGTTGGAAAAACGCCATTTGGGAAAGCCAACTCCAGCGGTCCAAGCCCTATACTTTTTGCCTTGCCTGCTACCGGGGTTTGAAAACCTTGCCAACGCAAAATATCTCCTTGCAAGCGGGATATGAGACTTGCTCTACTATTTTCCATTATGCAATTTATTTTGTATGCAATAGTTTAAAAATTCAAAAAAATGTGCTTCTTATTGATAGCTTGTATATTAACGGTCACCAATAAAAAGCTTCCGATAATTATTTGTAAACTCATTTTTAAGCCTTTTTAATACTTGCTTATTATTTGTCTGGCGCGCTAAATCTAATAGTGTCATATCTGAAATTCTTTATGGTCAACAAAACTAATACTAATATTATTAGCATTTTGTTTACCTTTGAAAAATAATTTTCAACATATCTAATGGCAATAAAAACGTATTTAGACAGGGAAGCTAAAGCATGGTTAAAGCGAAAGAAAGGCCCTGATGAGATTCTGCGGATTGTACCAGACAGGTTAACCGACGGCCATATTCCTAATTATGCACTATTTACAGCGTTTGACGAAAACCCGGAATACTTAGGCTGCATTCTGTTTGATGCAAAAGGTTACTGGATTTATGATGGTGATGTATTGTCGGTTACTGAACAGGAACAGGTTGCCAAGTTTATTATAAATTATACCGAAAGGCTTTAACAATAAGATAATGGAGCAGCTATGTTTTTTTCCGGAAACAGGACAAAGTAAAGATTTACCTAACCACCTGCTGGAGTACAAACCAGGTGTATTTAACCTGCGCCAGAGCGATGCCTTGCTAAAGCAGTTTATTACTCAAACACCGTGGAAGCAACAGGTACGCATGATGTATACCAAAGAAGTAATAACACCAAGGCTTACTGCCTGGTACGGAGACCCTGAAGCATACGATTACCAGTCACTTGGAAAAACCAAGCCCTATAGCTGGACACCCGAACTGCTCCTCATTAAAGATGTGGTTGAGCATATAGCGGGCGTTACTTTTAACAGCGTGTTACTGAATTATTACCGAGATGGCAACGACTCGGTAGCCTGGCATTCAGACAAGGAGGAGATTTTAGGAAAAAATCCCATTATAGCTTCGGTTAGTTTTGGGCAGGTGCGCAGCTTTGATATCCGTAATAAGGATAATCATCATGCTAAATATTCAGTTAAACTTGAACATGGCTCATTTTTACTGATGAAGGCAGGCTTGCAAGAAAACTGGGAACACCGTATAGCCAAATCTGTAAAACCTATGAAGCCACGGATTAATTTAACTTTCAGGATAGTGAAATAATAAAGCCATGATGTTATGTATTAGATATTATAGCTACCTGGTAAGCGGTTAAAACAAAAGAGCCGGTCAGTTTATAGCTGCCGGCTCTTTTTGTTTTTCGGGTAGTGGTTATTTCCAACCACCACCTAAATATTTATAAACGTTAACGACAGCGTTAAACTGTTCTTTTTTAGTATCTATCAGTTCAAGTTTAGATTCCAGTGCATCACGCTGGGTCATCAAAACCTCCAGGTAATCGGCCCGGGCAGATTTAAATAGGTCATTAGATATATTAATAGACCGGGTTAGTGCATCTACTTGCTTCGATTTCAGTTCGTAACTTTTACTCAGGTTACTGATGTTTGATAATTGAGTAGAAACTTCCATGTAAGCGTTCAATATGGTACGCTCATAGTTATACATGGCTTGCAGCTGCCTTGCATTGGCGCTGTAAAACTCAGCTTTAATAGCACTACGGTTAACAAGCGGCCCGGCCAGGTCTCCGGCTAATGAATAAAGTAACGACTCAGGAAACTTAACCAAATAAGATGGTTTGAAAGCCTGGAAGCCTAAAGCCGCTGAGATACCGAAAGATGGATAAAATTCGGCCCGTGCAACTTTCACATCCAGCTTTGCAGCTACTAACTCTAACTCGGCCTGTTTAATATCCGGACGGTTAGCTAACAATTGCGACGGTATACCAGAATTGACTACCGTAGGCGTTAAAACCAAAAAGTTACTTCTATCCCTAACTATCTCCTGCGGATAGCGGCCTAACAGGAAGTTGATTCTGTTCTCAGTCTCCTTTATCTTCTGATGAATTTCAAACTCCAGGCTTTGAGATTTTAGTACCTCAGCCTGAAATTTTTGAACAGCCAACTCATTTACCCTGGCGGCTTCTTTTTGCACTTTTACAATCTCAAGGGCATTTTTTTGCAGGCTGATGTTTTGCTGCACAATTGCCAGCTGGTTATCCAGGGCCAGTAATTCATAATATGAATTAGCCACCTCGGCAACCAAATTAGTAAGCACAAAGTTCTTGCCCTCTACTGTAGACAAGTATCTGGTTATAGCGGCCTTTTTAGCATTGTGCAGCTTTTTCCAAATATCAACCTCCCAGTTCGCATATAGCGCAGCTGTAATGTCGGTTAAAGGGTCGGGCACCTCTCTGCCAGGAGCAATGTCCGTTGAAGCATCGCCCGCTCCCTGACTGGTGTACCTGCCTACTTTTTCTACACCAGCTCCAACCCTGTACCCAACTGTTGGTTGTAGCGGCCCTTGCCTCAAACGAATATCGTTCCTCGCAATCTCAATATCCTGCAGGGTAATCCTCAGCTCCTGGTTATTTTTCAGTGCCGTATCAATTAAGCTGACAAGATTTTGGTCATTAAAAAAGTTTCGCCATTGTATGGTCGATATATTGGTAGTATCCCGACCGGTGCCAAATGATTCGGGCACCGACCGGTTTTCAGTAGTCTGTATAATGGCCGGGGCCTTACAGCTTGCAATGGCCAGGCAAATACCTACCAGGCCAATGCATTTATGTAGGTTATATTTATACATTGTGATCGATTTCTTCGGTTAATGGATTCTCTTCTTCATCTTTTATGAGCACATGTTTTGCTGCGATGGTGCCAAACACATAGTACAATCCGGGTATGATCAAAACACCGAAGACAGTTCCAAACAGCATACCTCCAGCAGCCGCAGAGCCAATAGTCCGGTTACCTATGGCACCAGGACCAGAAGCCAGCACCAATGGAATTAAACCTGCAATAAAAGCAAATGAGGTCATGAGGATTGGACGGAACCTTACAGCCGAACCTTCCATCGCTGCTTTAAGTACCGACTCACCCGAACGATGTTTCTGAACAGCAAACTCTACAATTAGCACGGCATTTTTACCTAATAAACCGATGAGCATTACCATGGCAACCTGGGCATAAATGTTATTCTCCAAGCCTAACAGTTTCAGCAACAAGAAGGCTCCAAAAATACCAGCAGGAAGTGAAAGAATAACTGCCAAAGGCAATATAAAGCTTTCATACTGCGCAGCCAGAATGAGGTACACGAACGCCAAACAGATAAGGAATATATAGATGGCTTCGTTACCACGGGCAACCTCGTCCTTAGATATACCTGCCCAGTCTATACCGAAACCCCTTGGTAAGGTTTTTTGAGCAACCTCATTAATAGCGCTAATGGCTGCACCGCTACTGTAACCCGGTGCAGCTGCACCACTTATTTCAGAAGCATTGTACATGTTATGCCGGGTGATCTCTGATAAACCGTATACCTTCTCCATTTTCATGAAAGCCGAAAAAGGAACCATTTCATCGCGGTCATTTTTCACATACAGCTTCAAAATATCCTCGGGTAAGGCGCGGTATTGTGGTAAAGCCTGCACCATTACCTTGTACTGCCGATCATATTTAATGAAGTTGGTTTCGTAATTACTACCAACAAGCGTAGACAAAGTGTTCATGGCATTTTCAATAGTCACCCCTTTTTGCTGTGCAATATCATTATCAACACGTAGCATGTACTGCGGAAAACTGGCACTATAAAAAGTAAACACCGACGACAGTTCTGGACGTTTGTTCAGCTCCCTCACGAAATCGCGGCTCACCGTTTCCATTTTTTTGAAGTCGCCGCTTCCAGCTTTATCCAGTAGGCGTAACTCGAAACCACCGGCAGCGCCATAACCCGGAACAGCAGGTGGCTGAAAGAACTCGATAGTAGCACCGGTAATATCCTGCGATTTCTCTTCCAGCTCTTTAATAATATCCTGAACCGAGTTTTTACGATCTTCCCAGCTTTTTAGGTTAATTAAACAAGTTCCGGAGTTGGCGCCGGTTCCTTCAGTTAACACCTCATAACCTGCCAGCGATGAAACAGATTGTACACCTTCAACACCTTCCGCAATCTTTTGCAGTTTTTCGGCTACCTGGTTAGTTCTTTCCAGTGATGATCCCGGAGGCGTTTGGATGATAGCGTAAAACATACCCTGATCCTCGTTGGGGATAAACCCTGAAGGCAGGCTGTTATTCAGGAAATAGATACCGGTACAAAAAGCGATTAAAAGACCGAAAGTGATCATCCGCCGGTTAACAATAGACCCGAGTATCCTTTGGTACCTGCCCGAAAGGCGGTTAAAGCCGTTATTAAAGCCACCAAGAAACTTATCCAGAACCGTTGCCTTTTTAGTTTTTCCATGATTATTTCTAAGCATCATGGCGCAAAGTGCTGGTGTTAATGTTAGCGCCACTATACCCGAAAGAATAATAGCTGTTGCCATGGTGATGGAGAACTGCCGGTAAAATATACCAACCGGCCCCGACATAAATGCAACCGGAACAAATACTGCGGCCATCAAAAACGTAATAGCAATAATGGCTCCGCTAATTTCATGCATGGCTTTCTTAGTAGCCTTTAGTGGCGAAAGATGAAACTCTTCCATATTAGCATGCACCGCTTCAATAACCACAATGGCATCATCCACCACCACACCTATGGCCAGTACTAATGCAAATAAAGTTATAAGGTTGAGCGTAATGCCGAAGAACTGCATAAACACGAACGTACCGATAAGCGATACCGGCACTGCGATGGCTGGAATTACGGTAGAGCGCCAATCGCCCAGGAACAGGAATACGACAATACCCACAAGGATAAATGCTTCTACCAGCGTGTGAATTACTTTTTCGATGGAAGCATCGAGGAACTTGGAAACGTCATAGCTAATCTCATAGTCAAGGCCTTTAGGAAATGAGCTCTTTTTGATCTCTTCCATTTTGGATTTAATATCCTTAATTACCTGGCTGGCATTACTGCCATAAGATTGCTTTACGGTGATGGCTGCCGAAGCATGTCCGTTCAGGTTAGAATAGATATCGTACATGGAGCTGCCAAACTCTATTTGAGCCACATCTTTTAAGCGAAGTATCTCACCATCTGAACTAGATCTTAGAATGATGTTTTCGTATCCTTCTTTAGTGGTATACCTGCCGGGATACTTTAATACGTACTCAAAAGACTGTGACCTTTTGCCCGAGCTTTCACCAGTTTTACCGGGCGAGGCTTCCAAACTCTGTTCATCAAGCGCTTTCATTACTTCTTCCGAAGAGATTTTATAGGCCAGCATACGGTCGGGTTTTAACCAAATACGCATGGCATACTCACGGTTACCTAAAATATCGGCAACACCTACCCCATCAACCCGCTTAAGTTCAGATAATACGTTGATGTCGGCAAAGTTGAACAGGAACTTCTGGTCCATGTGTGGGTCCTTGCTGTACAAGTTAATGTACATCAGCATATTCGATTCTTCGCGGGTTATCTTCACCCCTTCACGCACTACCAGCGGCGGCAATTTGTTAACTACCGATGCCACCCGGTTTTGGATATTTACTGATGCCTGGTTAGGATCTGTACCGAGGTTAAATACCACCTGTATGGTGGCCTCACCATCGTTACCAGCATCAGATGCCATGTATTTCATGCCCGGTACGCCGTTAATCGCACGTTCGAGAGGTATAACTACCGATTTAATAAGGAGCTCGCCATTTGCTCCGGGATACTCAGCCGTAATATTCACTTTTGGCGGCGAAATTGACGGAAATTGTGTTACCGGTAAGTGGGTAATAGCCAACACCCCCAGAAACACTATAATGAGCGATATAACTATGGAGAGGACTGGCCTCTGTATAAACTTATCAAACATTGATTTACTTATTTAAGGATTAAAGCGCTACTCGGCCTTTAATCGCAAATGAGAAATAACTTCATTAGGCGACACAAATTCACACTTGATCTTGTCATCATCTTTTACTTTTTGAACGCCCTCAAGCAGGATTTTATCACTTACAGAAAGACCGCTTGCAACCACATATAGGTCTGGCATTTCACCGGTGATGGTAATACTTCTTGATCTTACTACATTATTTTTGTCTACCACAAAGACATAAATCTTATCCTGAATTTCGTAGGTGGCCTTTTGTGGAATAACCAACGCGTTGCGAAGTGGAACGGTCATTTGTACTTTACCGGTTTCGCCATTTTTTAAAAGCTTATCAGGATTGGGAAACTTAGCCCGAAAGGCAATGTTTCCGGTTTCGTTATTAAACTCACTTTCAATAGTTTCCACATCGCCTTTGTATTTTAGCGGTTGGTTATTAGCTAACAGCAAGCTCACCTTGCGGTCTGCACGGCCTTTTGTATTCGTTTCATAATCCAGGTATTCCGGTTCAGAAACGTTAAAGTACACGTACATCTGACTGTTATCTGAAAGGCTGGTTAATAACTCGCCCTCGTCAATAAGGCTTCCTAACTTTTTAGGAATACGGTCTATCGTGCCATCAAACGGCGCTCTGATTTCAGTAAATGACAAATGCAACCTGGCAAGTGACGTTTCGGCTTTGGCTTGGTCAAGCTTAGCCTGCGCCATAGCCAGCTCATTTTTAGATACTACGTTTTTATCTGACAGCAGCTTTGTATTTTGTACCTCAATTTGCGCGGCTTTAGTTTCGGCCTGCGCTTTCAATAATTCAGCCTCATATAATTTAGGCATAATCCTGAACAGTAACTGACCAGCTTTTACAAACTGGCCCTCGTCAACATATATATTTTGCAGATAACCCTTTTCCTGGGCTCTTAGCTCAATATTTCGTACAGAGCGTATTTGCGATACATACTCCTTGGTAAAGGAGGTATCAATTCTTAAAGGACTGGTAACGGCATACTTACCTTCTTCTTCCTTTACTTCTTTTTTTTGTGTACAGCTGGTTTGGTACAATAAGGCCAACAGGCCTGTAAACATGAGAATTCTCTTCATGATGTTAAATGAATTAAGCAATTGAATAGCATGGAATTAAAAATTCCTTTGTATGGGGAAGATATCAGTTGCCGGATGTTACCTGAGTTGTTTACAGGCAGAGTCATATTAACATTGCATCCAGCGGATGTGCGCAGGCACACCTCAGTAACTGATGTATATTAAAATCAGAGTCTCAATGATCTTTGCAGGAGGTATTTATAGGAGCTTGAATAAGATAAGTGGCTGCAAAAAGGCAGACGCTTAACAAAGCTTATGTAGAAAAAATTTAAAACGAATGTGTAAGCGAGCAGTAGTGAATACTTGTCTAGCAGTAGATGCCTGCGGGCAAGTCCGTCGCTTTCGTCTTCATCTTCAACACTAATGAGGTGTTCATTATCCTCACTTAAGTTTGCTTGTTTTATTAAGGTGTTATCCTTATTGACAGCGCCAAGGCTTACTTTTTGTACTTTACTAACGTCTTGAGCTGACGAGTACTTGGCTCTTTTGAGGTGAGCACCGGTATAAGCATAGTTATCCCCTCCTAACAACAGGAAAAACAGGGACACTAGAAAGATATACACAGTTTTCATTAACGGCCTCAAATATAACACATCAAACAGAAACTTTATGCGTCATTGATAGCTATTACGCCAGAAATTTGTAAATATTTTATTCTATTGAAGATATTGGTTGTATTATGTGATTTTATTGGTAGTTTATATATTCACCTTATTGTATAAATATCTCTTTTTTGTCACATTAACACAGCACCTGATATTCGTTTTCATTTTTCAATTAAATTCTATAATTCTGTACCTTCATTTATAATTAAGGGTGAGTGTAGCAATGAGTGATAATTTTTATCAGCATTTATTTGAAAAACAACAAAATAGTAACGGCATACCTGCCAACACTGCAATTGCAGCCTGGGCTTTAAGTGTGATACACTTACTGTATCCGGAACAATCTAAAAAGCTTTTTGCTACTTCCCAGGAGCTTAAACTGCAAGCTTATAATTTACAACAAGAGTTATCGCAAATCATTAATACGGTAAGCAACTTTAATTCAGCACGGTCTGGAGAAGTTGCCGGTCTGTTTTTTGACCGGTTGCCAGAACTTTACAATATTTTAAATACCGATATACAAGCCATTTATGAAGGCGACCCTGCTGCGCGCAGCGAGTTTGAGGTGATTCGTACCTATCCGGGCTTTTATGCAATTTCCATTTACCGGATTGCCCATACTTTGGTATTGTTGGATGTGCCACTTGTACCGCGTATACTAACTGAGCATGCCCATTCTGTAACCGGTATTGATATTCACCCGGCAGCCAGTATAGGCGAATATTTTCATATAGACCATGGCACAGGCATTGTAATCGGCGAAACTTGTACTATAGGTAAATATGTAAAAATGTATCAGGGCGTAACCTTAGGCGCTTTAAGCGTGCGCAAAACTATGGCGGGCATCAAACGTCACCCAACGGTTGAAGACCGTGTGGTGATCTACTCAGGCGCTACCATTTTAGGTGGCGACACCGTTATTGGCCATAATAGTACCATTGGTGGTAACGTTTGGCTTACTCAAAGTGTAGCTCCCTACTCTACCGTTTATCACAACCCTATGATTACGGTTCAAAACATTATTGCAGACAGATAATTTATATTTTATGGCAGGCATTATTGATTTAGTGGGCAATACCCCTATGGTTGAAATAACCAAACTTAACCCTAACCCTAACGTAAAGATATATGCCAAGCTGGAAGGCAACAATCCGGGCGGCAGCGTTAAAGACCGCGCAGCCTTAAATATGATACGCAGCGCCTTGGGCCGAGGCGAAATTAAGCTAGGCATACGGTTAATTGAGGCCACCAGCGGTAATACCGGTATTGCCCTGGCCATGATTGCACGGTTATTTAATTTGGAAATTGAATTGGTTATGCCTTCCAATTCTACCCGTGAACGTACTTTAACCATGGAAGCATTTGGCGCTAAAGTTACTTTGCTTGAAGGAATTGAGGCCTGCCGTGATTATGCCGAAGAAAAAGGAGCAACTGATGAGTACTTTCTTCTGAATCAGTTTGCCAACGCCGACAATTACCTGGCGCACGTAAAAACTACCGGGCCCGAAATTTGGCGTGATACTGACGGCCAAATCACCCATTTTGTGAGCGCTATGGGCACTACCGGCACCATCATGGGTTGCTCCCGCTATTTTAAAGAGCAAAACAGCAACATCCAAATTATTGGTTGTCAGCCAACCGAAGAATCGTCAATTCCGGGCATCAGGCGCTGGCCGGAGGCTTATTTGCCTAAAATATTTGAACCAAGCCGCGTGGACCGGGTAATGGACGTTTCGGAGACTGACGCTACCGAAATGGCACGACAGCTAGCCAGAGTTGAAGGTATTTTTGCCGGTATGAGCAGTGGAGGTGCCTGCGTGGCGGCTACTAAACTTGCGCAGGAGCTAACTGAGGGCACCATTGTATTTATAGCATGTGACCGCGGCGACCGATACCTTAGCAGTAGTTTATTTGGTTAATACATTGCTAAAATTATTAAATTGATTTTATGAGTAACGAACAGAACCTTAAGCGTTTTTTGGATGCACAAGAAACAGATTACGCTATAGCATTATCTGAGATAAAGAATGGAAAAAAGCGTAGTCATTGGATGTGGTACATTTTCCCGCAAATTCAAGGCTTAGGTCTCAGCTCAACATCGCAATACTATGCAATTAAAAACTTGCAAGAAGCTAAAGCATATTTACAACACCCTGTTTTGGGTAAAAGACTGATAGAAATATCGAGCGTTTTACTTACAATTGGTGATAATGATGCGCATAATATATTCGGAAGTCCCGATGATATGAAGCTGAAGTCAAGCATGACGCTTTTTTCATCAATTGAAAATACATTGCCGGTGTTTAAGCAAATACTAGATTTATTTTTTGGTGGTGAAGCAGATCAAAAGACCAATAACGTATTAAACAAGGCACATTAGCGCATCATATTAAATTTACCTGTAAAATTGTCGATTGCTAAATGTACATTTACTCTGCTTTTTACAAGTTTACAACTTTGGCCATTAACCTAGCGGCTACTTTGTTTAAAATGTTTAAGATATGTAGGCGCAGCATGCAAGCTCTTCGTGCCTGATTTTTAAATGTTTAAACTTTTAATGCAAAGCAAACACTTTTAGTGGCAATGCTGGTTATTGCTTTGCTAAACAGGTATCAACCGCCTGTTGATTGTATAAGTACAAATGAAGAAAAAGAAATCTGGCGAACGCACCGTAGGCCGAAAGGCTGAGGAAGAATATTTACCTAATGAACTCAACTACGAGGATGAGGTGATTTCGCGTTTTGGTTTGATGCCAAATTTCTTCCGGACTTCTAATCCAAATAAGCCGCATGATCTATGGGCTTTTACCAAATCCGCTTATTTAGATAATCCGCTACCTGCAGTATTTAAAGAGAGACTTTATGTGCACTTATCGCGTTTTTGCAGGGCGAGATACTGCATTGTTCGGCATGCGGGCTTTTTAATGGGGTTAGGCAATTCTGCTGGCGATTCTAACGCGATTCCCGAAAGCATAAGCCATGTTATTACCTTGTTAAAACGCCCTACACCTAGTGCTACAACATATGATCAACTCCTTAACCGGCTCGAAGTACAGGAGCAACCTTTGCCTATACCCCTGCCCGGATCGCAAATTGAGGCCGATCTTTTCGATGCATTAACTGTAGTTTTTTTAGAACCCCACCGGGCAGAGCGTGTACGCCAGGCCATTTGCCAATCTTTAGGTACTGCAAATTTCGAAGCACTGATCCTGCTCCTTACTTATGTTCGTACGGCTCATTTCTGGATAGAAAATCATCCTGAAGTAACTTTTGAGCCTGATATGGTAGACATGATGGATAAGCATCCTGAGCTATCGCATTTGCTGCTGAATACCTTAGAGGCTGAGATAATGCAAACCAGTGAACCAATGAAGCAGGTTTTAGACGAATTAGCCAACGCTAAGGAGCTCGAAAATAAAACTGCTAAAGCATTATCTAAATATGAAGAAAAATACCGCTCCTTATTCAATGCTATAGATGATGGGTTTGTACTGTTGGAAATGATCTACAGTGGCAAACAAGCCGTTGATATGCGCTATCTTGAAGTAAACCCGGCCTTTAAAAAGCTAAGCAACCTCTCTGACATTGTTGGTAAAACAGCCTACGAAGTGAATCCATTAATGGAGTCATACTGGCTGCAAACAGCAGATGCAGTTGCGGCAGACGGAAAACCGGTAAAGTTAGAAGCATATGTTAAAGCATTGGACCGTTGGCTGAATGTGAGCTTTATGCGTTTGGACGACGACAACACACATCTTATTGCAGCCGTTTTTAACGATGTTACCGACCGCAAACGCTCAGAGATAAATAATGCTTTTTTAGCAGATTTATCTAACGACTTTGCTCACTTAAAAAGCCCAGAACGTATTTTAAGAATGGCCGCTATTAAGATAGCCTCGCACTTTAAACTTACCCGCTGCTTTTTTGCTGATATAAATCAGGCGAATTTTACAGGCCAAATTGCCTGCGATTGGCAACTTGAAGGTGTAGCAGGCGTCAACACCAAACGTTCGTTGCCTTTAAATGACCTTATTCCGGATGGCTGCTACGAAGATCTACTAAATGGCGAAGCAGTAGTTATAAACGATAGCCATTTAGATATAGGTAATAACTTAGGGGGAAGTGCATTACTAAACAGTCAATCCTACATCATAACTCCTATTATCAAAAGCGGGCATTTGTGCTTTTTAACTTGCATACTTTACCCTTTTGCACGTACCTGGCGCAAAGACGAGATACGGATGGTGAAGGAACTTACCGAACGCATATGGTTGCGGCTTGCCCGCGCACGCGCTGAAGAAGATTTACGGCACCGCGAAGCTGAGTTAACCAGAGTGCAGGAGATAGGCGGTGTTGGCGGTGTAGATATTGATATAAGTACGGGCATACGCACCTGGCACTCGGCCGAGTATTTACGGCTGCATGGTTTACCGCCAGGTACGAAACTCGAAACACACCAGGACTGGATTAACCGCCTGCATCCTGATGACAGAGACCAAGCCAGTAAAACGCTGCAAGAGGTAATCGAAAATCCGGAAAATACTTACCAAAGCGAATACAGAATCATTAGACCCATTGACGGACAAGTGCGTTGGATATTTGCCAAAGGTGATGTTGAATTTGACAGTGATGGGCAACCAGCGCGTTTAATTGGCGCTCATATAGACATTACCGATCGTAAATTGGTAGAAGAAACACAGCGGCAAAACCAGGCACGGCATGCTTTCTTAGTAAAGTTTAATGATGCCTTACGTTTAGTGGTAGACCCGCTTCGCATCCAGGCCGTTTCTGCCCGCATGCTTGGTGAGTATATGGACGTAAACAGCGCCAGCTATGGTGAGGTTAACGGAAATAAATTATCGGTGCACGATAGTTGGACACGCGGCATTGATGCACTAACCGGAGATATCAAGTTTGCAGATTTTGGTAAAGCACTTATAGAAGATTATTTGCAGGGCCATACAGTCGTTATTGAAGATATTGAGACCGATAATCGTATAACGCCCGAAGAGCGTAATACCTGGCGCAATGCACACCTGCGGGCCTCGGTAGCTGTAATGCTTATTAAAAACGGACGGTGGCTGGCTGCATTCGGTGTTCAGGCTACCCTGCCCCGTAAATGGAGCGCCATAGAAATAGAACTGATAGAAGAAGTAGCTGAGCGCACCTGGGCAGCTGTTGAACGCGCCCAGGTAGAGGAATCTTTGCGTAAGTCCGAGCAGTTGTTCAGAACGGTGGTTGACATTGTTCCGGATTTGCTTTGGTTAAATGACCCTAGCGGTAAACCCTATTGGTACAATCAGCGCTGGTTAACCTATACAGGCCAAACTTTAGAAGAGGCAGTAGAAAATGACTGGTATGAGGTTATTTCACATGATGACAAACCATTATTAATCAATGAAATTCGCTCGGCCTTTGATAAAGGAAGACTCATTAGGCAAGAACACCGTATTAGAAGTGTTAAAGGTGAATATCGTTGGTTTTCGGTTCAGGTTGTTCCGGTATACAAAATAACCGGAGAGATATGGCAGTGGGTAGGTGCAGCTACTGATATTCACGAACGTAAGGAAGTTGAACGGCAGTTAGAGGATATGAATATGATACTCGAGCGGCAGGTGTCTGAACGAACACATGACCTGGAGGAAAGCCAAAAACTATTGTCAGCCACCCTGGATAGCACACTTGACATGATTCAGGTTTTTGAGGCCGTACGTGATGAGCATGGAAAAATAGTTGACTTTGTGTGGATCTTAAACAACGATACATCCAATAAAAACTACGGAAATGTGATTGGTAAAAGCTTGCTTCAAAACAATCCAGGCGTTGTAAAAGCCGGCATATTTAACAGTTTTGTTGAGGTGACGGAGTCAGGTATTTCGCAGCAATACGAAATACATTATGTGTATGAACAATTTAACGGCTGGTTTCATCAATCGGTTGTTAAATTAAACGATGGTGTGGCTACCAGCACAGCCGATATAACTGAGCGAAAAAAAGCAGACCAACAGTTAAATGAGACCAACAGCTTGTTACAATCGGTGTTCGACACCACTTTGATAGGAATGGCTTGTCATACAGCAGAACGTGATGAGAATGGCCAACTAGTCGATTTCAGGATAAAGATGGTTAATAAAGAACTGGAGCGTTTGAGTGAACGAAATGATATGGTAGGTAAGTTATATAGCCACGTATTTCCAGGAGTAAGAAAAACCGGCCTATTTGACCTGATGCTTAAGGTTATGGAAACTGGCGAACCAGGCCAGCTAGAGTATAGTTATCCGTACGATGGATTTAACAAATGGTTTTCGAGCATGTTTGTTAAGATGGATGACGGATTGGTTGCAACAAACTTAGATATAACTGAACGAAAAAACGCTGAAGAAGAACGCCTTAAAAGTTTAACACTACTGCAAGAGACTGAAGAAGTTGCACTACTGGGTAGCTGGGAGTATAATAGGCTTTCAGAGGTATTTAGCTGGTCTGACGGCATGTATAGCTTGTTCAATGTGGCAAAGGGCACGCTTATACAACCAGACAAATATATACAGTTTATAATTGATGAAGACAGGCCGATAGCCGAACAGATTATCGATTTCCTTAAAACAGGAACAGGAACTTTTGATGAGAGCTTCAGAATTAAAGTAGGTGGTGATATAAAAGTAGTAAAGCTAAAAGCCACAGCTATTTATGATAATGGAACACCGGTTAAGATATTAGGCATAAATATGGATACCACGGCCACACAAATGGCCGAAGAAAAAATAAAGAAGCTGGAAGTAGAACAGCAACAAGAAGTGCTTAGAGCCATACTTAGCACACAAGAAGAAGAGCGCAAGCGAATTGCAGAAAGCTTACATAACGGATTAGGACAGCTTTTATACGGCGTAAAGCTTAGCCTCGATCAAATAAATTTAACCAGGGTTAAACGCCCCGAGGAAAACAGTGATGCATTGCAGCAAACTAAGCGACTGCTTAGCGATAGTATTAGAGAAACCCGCCGCATTTCACATGAGTTGATGCCATCTATTTTAGAAGACTTTGGCCTTAAGGAAGCAATTGAGGATGTATGCCGGCAGTTAAGCGGAGCAGTACGTTTTCAGTGTACGTTTAATGGTGTAAATCGCAACCTCGACAAATATCTTGAAATAGCCATTTACAGAATAATTCAGGAGTTAATGATCAATGTTATAAAGCATGCCTATGCAACTATAGCAGATGCACAAATTGACGTGAATGAGCAAGAAGTTGTTTTAACCGTAAAAGATAACGGCAAAGGTTTCGATACATCTAAAGTGAAGGTAAAAGGCATTGGCCTGGCCTCTATCCGAAGTAAAGTAAATTTACTAAACGGCGAACTTAAAATCATATCAGAAATAGGTGTGGGCAGCACCGTTAAAATTCGCATTCCCAATAAAGTCAATAATTAGTCTGTAACTTACTTTAGCTTTTTAAAACATTATATTGCTGCTAAAATACGTTTGGGCTTAATCAAGTCTACTTAAAAAAACCTTGTAAAAACAAAAAGCACCTCACAAGAGGTGCTTTACGATTAAACTTTATAGTGTATATTTAAACTACTTTTACATTTACCGCATTAGGTCCTTTACGACCTTCTTCAATATCAAAAGTTACTTTATCGTTCTCACGAATCTGATCGATTAAGCCAGATGAGTGTACGAAAACATCAGCTCTGTTTTCTGTTTGTGAGATAAAGCCAAAACCTTTTTCGGTATTGAAAAACTTTACTGTTCCTTCTTTTTGCATTATATTATTTTAATAAGCGTGCAAGGTAGGCATTAAAATCGGCTTATTTTCTTTTTGGTGAATTTATTTAACATCTACCTAACAAAGCAGCGCACTTATATTAATAAGTCAGCGTGGTTAATTTAAAGCATAGCCAAGAGCAATGCTACTAAGGCTCCCGTAAGTGTATTGAGTAAATTAACTGCATTATTTTTAAGAATTCCGCTCTTTTCTAACGTTGCCCCAAGAAGAGAGTCGGCAAAATTGCCTGCCGTACCTGCCAGTATAATAATAAGTATATCCCAATCCCATTTAAGGCATACAGCGTAAATTAAGGAAATTAGTGCGCTTCCTGCTACTCCTATGATTGTTCCTTCTAAGCTAATTACACCGTCCAGTCCGCGGGTATCGGTGCTGAAAGTTAAAATGTTGTAAAAGCGTTTCCCGTATACGGTTCCCAATTCTGAGGATAAAGTGTCGCCGGTTGCTGCTGCAAAACTAGCTGCAACTAAAAGCGTACAAAGATTAGCGTATTGTGGAAATAAACAGGCAATTGCTCCGGCAACAGCTGCAACGCCGGCGTTAGCTAACACTTGCCCCACCTTACGTTGCCCCCGGTCGCGTTCTGCTACCTTAAGTTGCTGCTTTTCGGTCAGTTTCCAGCCGGTGGCCAAGGTGCCTGCTATAAAAAACATGGTCATGGTAGCTATACCTGTGTAACCAGTACCCTTGTATACAAGCCCGCCGCATGCAGCGCCCATAATTGCCGCGCTAAGTGTTAGTTTTTTAAACCGAACACTTAACACCACACCAGCAAGCAAAAATATTATAATTGGATAATCAGCGCCTGTTATCATACCTAGCCTCAAATATAGTGATGACCTAGTGCAGTGCACTTAACTATGGCAAATAAAGTACTTTTGCAGCTATGAAAGATGTACTCGGACAGGCCATACATGATTATCAATACAAAACAGCGCCAGGCAAGCTTTGGATACATAACCAATACGGACCAAAAGAACCCATGCCGGTTGCTGCCTATTTTAGAACGGAAGACGACATGCCCGACCTTGAATGGTTGGCACTGAACGAATGCCGGGGCAAGGTACTGGACATTGGAGCTGGTGCAGGCAGCCATACACTTGAATTGCAACAGCGCGGCTATGATGTAACAGCAATAGACATATCGCCTTTAGCAGTAGAGGTAATGCACCAACGGGGTGTAAAAGAGGCGCACGTTGGCGATATATTTACATACCAGGAGCAGCAATACGATACGTTATTATTACTGATGAACGGCATTGGCTTAGCCGGCAATTTGCTAAACCTCGAAAGATTGCTCATCCACTTGAAAACCTTACTTTCACAAGGCGGACAGCTACTTTTTGACTCTTCTAATATTGCTTATTTATACGAGGGCAAACTTCCTGATACGGGCTACTATGGTAATATCATGTACCAATACGAATATAAAAATCAAAAATCGGAATGGTTTGAGTGGTTGTATGTGGATATGCACACCTTACAAAAGGTTGCAACGGCTACCGGTTGGAATGTAGAAGTTTTATACGAGGATGATTTTGAACAGTACCTGGTGCGCTTGATAACTCTTTAACGGTTGGTTTATTGTTTTAGAAACGCCCAATCAATGTAAAAAATATGATGCACATTGGCTTGGTGGTTTAATTGCCGATTAAATGAGTAAATTCATCACAGTTTAACTTCCTAATAATAAACGAGTATATGAAAAAGACTTTTTTATGCGCCTTTTTGATATCCACAAGCGTATGGGTTAACGCCCAGGACGCCGTCAAGTATCAAATGCCGGCCAAAGCCATTACCGACTTGCTCCTGGCCAAGCCTACCCCATCGGTAAGTATCGATTCTAAAGGCGAGTGGATGCTAATCAGTGAGCGTAATGCCCTGCCATCTGTTGAAGACCTGGCCCGCCCTGAGCTCCGTATAGCAGGTATGCGCATAAATCCCAACAATTTTGCACCCAGCAGGCAGGTGATATCTTTTAGTGGACTAAGCCTTAAAAATATAAAAACAGGTAAGGTATATCCGGTTGCAGGCTTACCTGTTCCGCTTAATGCCAGCGGGATGAGTTGGAACGCCGATCAGAACAAAATTGCCTTTACACAAACGAATGCTAAAAGCGTTGACCTTTATGTAATCAACCTGTTAACGCAAAAGGCAAGCAAGGCAAATAAGCTGCCATTAAACAATGTAATGGGTGGTGGCGTTACCTGGGTTGATAACAACACCATGATGTACCGTGTTATTGCTAAGCCGGTTGCCCAGGCTCCAGTTAAACCATTGGCTCCTACCGGCCCGGTTGTTCAACAAAATTTAGGCAAAGCAGCACCAAGCGTAACTTACCAAGATTTAATAAAATCGCCGTTTGATGAAAAGCTATTTGAGTTTTATGGTACATCCCAACTGGTGATCAACAAAAACGGCGTAGAAACCCCAATTGGCAAACCAGCTATTTATGCATTAGCGGCTTTATCGCCCGATAAAAAGTATTTGTTGGTTCGCACGCTGCATAAACCATTTTCGTACCTGGTAACAGCCGGCGGTTTTCCATCTACCGTTGCCGTTACCGATCTTAAGGGTAAAGTACTGAAAACGGTAGCCAGTTTGCCGTCGAGTGAAGTTAGACCCTCAGGCTATGATAATCTGCAAAATGTGCCGCGCAGCTTTGACTGGCGTGATGATGAGGCAGCTACTTTAACCTGGGCTATGCCATTGGATAGCGGTTTGATTCGTAAAAAAGTTGATTTTCATGATGCAGTATATGCACTAAGTGCACCTTTTACCGCTGAACCTAAAGAACTGTTCAAAACAGAGCAGCGTTTCCGTAATGTGCAGTGGGGAACCGAAGATTTAGCCTTAGTTTACGAAGGTTTGCGCTCAAAGCAAAGTACAAAAGTTAGCCGCTTTAACAGCACTACCGGTAAACTGGAAAAACTTTGGGAACGCAACCAAACCGACGTTTACAACAACCTGGGCGAACCCGTAACAGATCGTAATAAATTTGGCCGCAGCGTTATAATGCCAGTTGATGGCGGCACCAAGCTGTTAATGAATAATGCTGTAGGTTCATCGCCCAAAGGCGACTTGCCTTTTCTGGCTAAATTTGACTTAAGCACCAAAAAAAGTGAAATAATTTGGCGTAGCGCTGAAGGACAATATGAGTACATTTATGATGTACTTGATCCGGCCAAGCTGGTATTAGTAACCCGCCGCGAAACGCAGACCGAGGTTCCTAACTATTTCATCAAAAACCTGAAGCTAAGGATTGCCGATCAGCCGATCACTAACTTTACCAACCCATACCCGCAAATGCAGGGTGTAACCAAGCAAAAAATACAGTACAAACGTTCGGACGGTGTGGACATGACCGGTGACTTATACCTGCCCAAGGGCTACAATAAGGAAAAAGATGGGCCACTGCCTGTATTAATATGGGCCTACCCTGCTGAGTTCAACTCGGCCGACGACGCCGCACAAATAAGAGGTTCCAAAGATCGCTTTATCACTATCAACCCGGGAGGGCCAATTTTCTTTGTAACGCAAGGATATGCGGTGTTAGATAATGCTTCGATGCCAATTGTAGCTAAAGATGGCAAAAAACCGAATGACACTTTTGTGCAGCAACTGGAAATGAATGCTGAAGCAGCAATTGGTAAACTGGCCGATTTGGGCGTCGGCGACCGCAACCGTGTGGCTGTAGGCGGCCATAGCTATGGCGCTTTTATGACTGCAAACCTGTTGGCACACACCAAATTGTTTAAGGCCGGTTTGGCCGAGAGTGGTGCTTACAACCGCACCCTTACACCGTTTGGTTTCCAAAATGAAGAGCGTACTTACTGGGATGATCCTAAGCTATACTATGAGATGAGTCCGTTCAGCTATGCTGATAAGATAAAAACGCCGTTACTTTTAATACATGGCGACGCTGACGACAATACCGGTACTTATCCTATTAATAGCGAACGTTTGTTTGCTGCTATAAAAGGTTTTGGCGGAACTGTACGCTTTGTGTTCTTGCCGTTTGAGGCGCATGGCTACCGTGGTAAAGAGAACCTGCTTCATAAGTTATGGGAACAAACACAGTGGTTAGACACTTATGTAAAAGGTGCCAAATCAACACAAACAGCGCAAGCTAATTAGTATAAGATACTTTTTATAGCAAAAACGCCTCAAACAACTACAGTTGTCTTGAGGCGTTTTTGCTATATCCCCTTACTTTCATTTGCATGGTGTATATAGCTTTTGAGGCTGTAATGAATAGCATATCGCGGTTCTTACCGCCAAAACAAATATTGGCTGTCCAAGGTTCCGGTATAGCAATAAGCCCTATTTGCTGTCCGTCAGCATTAAAAATATAAACCCCTTTATTGCCTGTTAAATACACATTTCCCTTATCGTCTAAAGTCATACCGTCCGATCCTTTGTCGGTAAACAATTGCTTATCAGTTAGCAAGCCATCTTTTGTGATAGTAAACCGGTATGTTTTATTGGCTTTTATATCGGCAACATACAAATACTTTCCATCGGCTGTACCAGCTATACCGTTTGGTTTTTGAAGTTCACTACTGGCAAGCATGGCTTCTTTTTTGCCAGCAGGCAAATAGTATACTTTTTCGCCATCTAATTCGGTTTGGGTACGTGTCCAGTATGAGCGCTGGTAGTAAGGGTCGGTAAAGTAAATACCACCCTTGCCATCCATCCACAAATCATTCGGGCCATTAAACTTGCGCCCGTTTACACCGCTTAATATAATGGCTGTTCGTTTACCGCTCTGATCGAATTTCCAAATTTCGTTTTGCTCGTCAGCACAGGTAAACAGGTTGCCTTGCTTATCGAAATACATACCGTTAGACCGACCGGCTGTGTTAGAAAAAAGGCTGAGCTTACTATCTAAGCCATATTTCCAAATGGCATTGTTGGGTTGATCGGTAAAAAAAACGTTGCCTTCCTTGTCTGCCGCCGGCCCTTCAGTAAACTCAAATTGCTTGCTAATCAGTTTAGGTTGCGTGTTTTGATCAAATAAATCCGTTTTGCTGTAAGAACTATCTTGCATATTTAATGAGTTAACTACCTTTGCGGGCAGTTTGTTTACATAAGTGATATTAAGAAATAAAGCTGCGGGCAATACTGCTGCAATGCCAAGTTTACTAATGATGTTCATAACTGGTATGGTAGTTTAAAGCGAACATCGATATTACCGGGCAATAAAACAACAGTGTTAGTTAAGCATTAGTTTACACATGTACTCAAAAGAACAGGCATCACAGTTACGGCAAACTTTTTGGACCACCTTTGGGCAGTATATAGCTCCGCAACCATCAGCCGATGGTTTGAAAATTAATTGGATAAATTACAAAACGGGCATCAAGCACGTTAACTTCAAAATGCTGGCAGAAAGCCGGTCGGCAATCATTGCCATTGAGCTATCTCACCCTGATGCCGGTATACAGGAGTTGTTTTTTGAGCAGTTTAAAGAACTGAGACTTGTTTTAGCAGATGCGTTGAATGAAGATTGGGAATGGGAGTTGCACACGACCGACGTAAACGGAAAAACCATTAGCCGAATTTACAAGGAAATGGATGGTGTGAGCATATTTAATCGTAACGACTGGCCAGCGTTAATTTCTTTTTTCAAGCCCCGTATTATAGCGCTCGATGACTTTTGGGGCACTGCAAGGTACAGCTTTGAGGCATTGCAGTAATAATGCTTAAACATTTGGCCTTTAAACTGTTATGTATATTATGCTAAGAACACTATTTACAGCATTAATATTTTTAAGCACTACTACTTTTCGCGAGAAACGAATGCTCCTTATCTTCGCTGATAAACCCGGCAATCAGCTTGTTAAAAAACAGAAGGATATACTTGATGCCAATGCTGCAGGCATTAAAGAACGTGACATTGAAGTGCTTACTTATTATGAGGGTAAGGACAGGGTTCAATTTCAGAAAAGATCTGTCAAAGACACGTTTACAGTAATTTTGATAGGTAAAGATGGTGGCGAAAAATATCGGGCCACTCAGCCCATAACACTTTCTAAACTTTTCGGCTTTATAGACGCCATGCCAATGCGTGTACAGGAAATGAAGAGCCGGCCGTAGTGTGTGTTTCTTAAATGCTTAAAATACCTATCTTTGTGGGCTTTAATTAATACGATCAGCTATGCCGGAGTTATCAGTTGTTATAACTGTGATGAATGAAGAGGAAAATATTAAACCTCTTATTGAAGAAATAAGAAAAGCTTTACCGGCTATCGATTACGAGGTGGTTTTTGTTGATGACGGTTCTGAAGACGGCACCCGGCGCGAAATTATTGCCAACGCCGACGAACGCATTAAATTAGTAGAGCTGCGTAAAAATTATGGGCAAAGTACCGCAATGACAGCAGGCATTGACCACGCCAGCGGAGCTTATATAGCTTTACTCGACGGCGACTTACAAAATGACCCTAACGACATCCCATCGATGCTTCAAAAATTAAAAGATGAGGACTGGGATGTGGTAGCAGGCAACCGTGCTAACCGGCAAGACGGCGTGCTGCTGCGTAAAATTCCAAGTAAAATAGCCAATGCACTGATACGCCGCATGACAGGGGTTTATATTAAAGATTATGGCTGTACGCTCAAGATTTTCAGACGCGAGATAGCCGAAGATTTAGGCCTGTATGGTGAGTTGCACCGTTTTATACCGGTATTGGCTAAATTGCAAGGAGCACGTATAACACAGGTTGATGTGCGTCACCATGCCCGCATGTTTGGCAAATCCAAATATGGCATTAACCGTACTTTTAAAGTAATCAGTGATTTAATACTGATGGTATTTTTCCGTAAGTATATTCAAAAGCCAATGCATTTGTTTGGCAGCATTGGGTTCATTGCTTTTTTCTTAGGTGTGCTAATTAACGCCTACCTGCTTGTACTCAAAATAATGGGACATGATATTGGCGGCAAACCTTTGTTAATACTGGGCTTGATCTTTTTGCTGGGAGGTGTTCAACTAATTACCTTAGGTATTTTAGCTGAAGTAAATGTACGTACCTATTTTGAGTCTCAGAACAAGAAAACCTACCAGGTGCGCAAAGTTTTTACGGGTGCTAAAACTGCATAAATAAAAAAGGCCCGGTAGTCCGGGCCTTTTCTCACCATTATTGTGGAGGATTAGTTTTTGTTGTGTCTCTACGCGCGGTATCCCGTGCTGTAGTATCGGTTGTTGTTGACATTGTGCCTGCAGAATCTACAGTTGCTGTGCTGTCTGATCCGCTTGCTGCCTGCTGTGAGCTGCATCCTGCAGCCACTATAGCTATTAACGCCGTTGCAAAGGCAAAACTCAAAAATTGCTTTTTCATAGGATTGATTATTTGTTGTTTCTGCATTAACCTTTATCGGGTTGGTTTTGTTTATGTTATATTCTTTTCGGCTCGTTGTGTAACTAGCAATTTACGTTTCCTTGTTAAATACTAACCGCCTAACGCTATAAGTGTTTTTACCATTTTATTTATATTAGCGTTTTAACCGCCCTTTGCTATGGATACGGCAATTAACGATGCAGATTTTTTGAACAACGGATACACCGTATCGACAGATAATAACCTGCTTCCATTTGATGTGATTTATAATTTCTTAAATAATGAATCATACTGGGCAAAAGGAATACCGGTAGATAAGCTGCAAAAAGCTATCGACAACTCTTTATGCTTTGGTATTTATAAAAATCATAATTTATGTGCCTTTGCACGCGTTGTTACTGATAGGGCAACCTTTGGTTATATATGTGATGTTTTTGTGTTAAAAACGTTCAGGGGGCTAGGCTTATCAAAATGGCTGATGCAAAACATTAGACAGCATCCGGAGTTAAAGACATTAAGGCGTTGGGCACTTGCTACCGCCGATGCGCATGAGCTTTACGTACAGTTTGGTTTTAGTCCGTTAAGTAAAACAAATAACTGGATGGAAATTTTTACACCCTATATACCCCAGGCAGAATCGGGAAGTTAAAATGAATATTAAAAGGCTGATATTAGAGGGTGAGGGCGTTTCGCTGGATTTTAAGAAGACCATTACCAGTTGTGAAAAGATAGCTAAAACAATGGTTTCCTTTGCTAATAACAAGGGAGGCCGCCTGTTGATAGGTGTTTTGGATAACGGCAGCATAAAAGGCGTAAAATCTGAGGATGAGGAGCGCTACATGATTACCAAAGCAGCGCACTTTTATGCCCGCCCCGCACTTGAACCAGCCTTTGAAGAAATTTATGTAGATGATAAACTGGTTCTGGTGGTTGATATTGAGCCTAGCATTACCAAACCTCATTATGCATTAGGCGATGACGGCAAGTGGTGGGTTTATATACGCATAAAAGACAAAAGCGTACTGGCCAGTAAAATAGTGGTGGATGTATTAAAGCGCTCGGATAATAATGAAGGTGTCCTCATCGAGTATTCATCCAAAGAAAAAGCTTTGCTAGAATACCTGGATAAGAACGAGCGCATAACCGTGAGACAATACTGCGAACTGCTTAACATGAGCCGCAGGCGCGCGCAACGTATACTGGTTAATCTGGTACTTTCGGGCGTTATTCGTGTGCATACAACCGAAAAAGAGGAATTCTACACAGCTGCATAAGGTTCTTTCCTTTATATAAAAGCTTTATCTTTGCCCTCCCCTGCATCTATTCGCCGTTCTATGTTATCTTACTTTGAAGCCTATAAGCCCTATTATCGCGAAAACTTGAAGTTGGCCATACCGGTTGTGATATCGCAGTTGGGCCATACGCTGGTACATTTGTCTGATAGTGTAATTGTGGGTCACTTCGCGGGCACAGTTTCGCTGGCTGCGGTATCACTTGTAAACAGTGTTTTTGTGGTAGCCATGGTAATGGGACTTGGTATTGCATACGGTATTACGCCTTTAATAGCACAGTTTAATGGGCAAAAAAACTATGAAGCTTGCGGACGCCTGCTATCCAACAGCATATTACTCAATTTAATATTTGGCGTGGTTCTTTTCATCGCCATGTATTTTGGCGCGGGAAACCTGCTTGATCATTTGGGGCAATCTCCTGAGGTATTAAAACAGGCTAAACCTTTCTTGCTGTTATTATCGGTTTCCCTTATACCTCTAATGTTGTTTAGTGCATTTAAACAGTTTGCCGAAGGATTGGGCTTTACTAAACAAGCTATGAAAGTTTCTATATGGGGTAACGTTCTTAATATTTGCCTGGGCGTAATATTTGTAAAAGGACTTTTTGGCATTAAACCTATGGGTGTGAGCGGTGTTGGCTACAGCACACTGGTTGACCGAACAGTAATGGCCATTGCAATGGCTATTTATATCTTCAGGTCTAAGCACTTCAAAGCCTACTTAAAGGATTTTAAAATAACGTACATTAATCGCACAAGGTGTATGGAATTGATACGCATAGGTGCACCGGTGAGTTTACAGGCAACGTTTGAGGTAAGTGCATTTAGTGCCGCAGCAGTATTAGTTGGCCAAATTGGCCCTGTGCAGCAGGCGGCGCACCAAGTGGGCATTAACCTGGCATCTATGACATATATGATTGCCAGCGGCGTCTCGTCGGCAGCGGCTATAAAGTCAGGCAATTATTTTGGCGCTAAAAGTTTTGGCGAATTAAGAGCATCGGCTATTGCCAGTTATCACATTGTACTCATATTTATGAGCACTACCGCAATCCTTTTTATTCTATTCAACCAATGGCTGCCCTGGATTATTACTTCTGATGTACGTGTGATTGCCATAGCCTCGCAGCTGTTAATCATCGCAGCAATATTTCAGCTTTTTGATGGTGCACAAGTAATTGGGTTGGGTATTTTGCGTGGCGTAGGTGATGTGAATATTCCGACAATAATAACATTTTTAGCCTATTGGGTAATAGGTTTGCCTTTGGGTTACTGGCTGGGCTTACATCTAAAGTTAGGCGCTAATGGAGTTTGGTATGGGCTTGTTGCCGGGTTGGGTGTAGCCTCTGTATTATTGTACTTCAGGTTTACACATACCACTAAAAAGCATCTTGAAGATTATATTTTTGACGACACCTTAAAAGTATAAATCAACGGCGACACGGTAAGTATTGCAATGTGCCTCAACAATATCTTTAATATGCGGTGAGTAGCCCCCGCCCATACTAACCTGCACCGGTATACCTGCTTGCTTGCATTGCTGAAGCACAAAACGATCACGCTCCTTGCATCCCTCTTTGCTTAACGCCAGTTTGCCCAGTTTATCGGATGCTAACACATCTACGCCCGACAGATAGAAAATAAAATCTGGCTTGTGTTCTTTAATTAGTCGCGGTACAGTTTCCTTAACTATAGCCAGGAAAGGCTCGTCCTCTAAGCCATCGGGCAGCGGAATATCCAGGTCAGACTTTTCTTTTCGGTAGGGAAAATTGTTAGCACCGTGCATGGAAAAAGTAAATACCCTAGGCTGCTGTGCAAATATCTGTGCTGTACCGTTACCTTGATGCACATCTAAATCTATAATTAAGATACGTTTAGATAAACCCGTATTTAATAAGTAGTTAGCAGCTATAGCCTGGTCATTCAGCATGCAAAACCCTTCACCCCAGTTTGTACCTGCATGATGAGTGCCACCAGCTACATTAAATGCCACACCGTTATCCATTGCATACCGGCAACCATCAATAGTTCCCTTAGCTATCCGTATTTCACGCTCTATCAATTTTGCATCTAAAGGGAAACCAATGCGGCGTTGTTCCTTTGGCGGCAAAGCTAAATCGCGTAGTTGCTCCCAGTAGTTCTTGTCATGCGTTAGCAGTATAGTCGGCTCGTCTAGTGGCTCGGGCGAAAACAGGTTAACGTGCGTGATTAGACCCTCATGTAGTAATTGAGCCGGTATTAACTCGTATTTCAGCATAGGAAAACGATGGCCCTCAGGCAGAGGATGCGCATATATGGGGTCGAAAGCTATTTTGAGCATATGGCTTACTAACCCAATATTTCGTTAATATGCTTTTTTATATTGGTTGACAGCCGCTCTAAAGGCAGATCATTTTCATCATAACCAAAAGGATCTTCAATTTCTTCGGCAATTAATTCAATGCTGGCCAGCACGTATAACACAAATGCAATAACAGGCACGATATAATAATGCAATTCAAACGCCCAGGTTAAAGGCAGTGTCATGATGAAGAAGAAAATGAATTTTTTTATAAAAACGCCATAGTTATAAGGAATAGGCGTATTCTTAATCCGTTCGCAGGCACCGCAAATATCGGTGAACGACATGATTTCAGCATTGATACTCATCAGCTGCTCGGTGTTAATCTGCGCGTTATTCAGTTTATACGCACGCTCAATAATACGCGATGCCACCTGGTTAGGTACATGTTTCTCAGCATCTAACTGGGCATTGTAATCGCCTTTAATGGCATCGCGCAAGTGGTCTTTTAAAACCTCGGCATATAAAGGTATATGCTGGTTGAAAAAAGCAGCATCAGCTTCATTACCGAGGTGCTTTACTTTCATGGCTAAATTACGGCTGTTATTTACCAGGCTGCCCCATAATTTGCGCCCTTCCCACCAGCGGTCATAAGCTGAGTTTATGCGAAATGCAAGTAATAACGATAACACAAAGCCTAGCGTTTGATGCACTACGTTAGTTTTGTGTATCACACTGGTATCAGGTACGTGTACATAGTCAAGCAATATCCAGGTAATCACAGCTGCGTACAAACCCACGCCAATCATTAGCGGAAAAAGCTCTCGCAGGGTGTCAGATTTATGAAATCTGAACAGAAAAGTAAACCAGTCTTTAGGATTGTAACTAATCATGAATTTAATATTGTTTAGCGGCCTCAGCTAAATGTAAGGCAGCAGTATAAACATCGGTAAAAGTGTTGTACAGAGGCACAGGGCTTAGTCTGATTACATCAGGTTCGCGCCAATCTCCAACCACACCTTTACTCACGAGGTAATCAAATGTAGCTTTTCCGTTTTGCTTGCAAACAATGGATAGCTGGCAGCCGCGCTCCTGTTCGTTTGCCGGTGTTATGATGTTGAACAATTGCTGACCTTGCTTTTTGTTAATCTCATTAATTAGATACGCAAGGTAACCCGTGAGTAGTAAGCTTTTTTGGCGCAGGGCAGATACACTGCCCGCTTCTTCAAATATATCTAACGCAGCCTTATGGGCGGCCATTAAAAGAATCGGGCTTGTACTAACCTGCCATCCCTCCGCTCCAGGTTCCGGATCAAAGCCGGGAGCCATCTTAAAGCGCGTATCATTACGATAGCCCCACCAACCAGCAAAACGGTCCAGTTCCTTATTATGATGATGTTTTTGGTGAACAAATATGCCGCTAATACCACCGGGCCCCGAGTTCATGTATTTGTAGGAACACCAACAAGCAAAATCGGCTTCCGAATTGTGCAATTCGAGTGGAACATTACCAGCGGCGTGAGCCAAATCGAAACCCACGTAAGCGCCTGCCTTTTTTGCGGCTTTGGCAATAGCCTGCAAATCAAAAAACTGCCCTGTATAATAATTAATACCGCTGAATAAAACTAAAGCCAGTTCATCGGCATTATCGTTTATAACTTGTGTGATGTCGTCGGTCCTTAGTGTGCTTTCTCCTTGGCGAGGAAAGATCTCAATTACCGCGTCGCCCGGCTCAAAGCCATGAAATCTTACCTGGCTCTCTACCGCATACTGATCTGATGGAAATGCGCCGCCTTCCATCAGTATTTTGTAACGCTTACCATTTGGTTTGTAAAAACTTACCATGAGTAAGTGCAGGTTAACGGTTAGTGAATTCATTACCGTTACCTCTTTAGGGTGCGCTCCCACAATGTTTGCCAGAGGCTGCAATAACTGCTTATGATAAGACAACCAGGGATCCCCACCCTGAAACCACCCTTCTACTGCCAGCTCTTGCCAGGCGCTTAGTTGCTTGTTAACATGCTGCTGTACCGCTTTAGGTTGTAATCCTAACGAATTACCACATAGGTATATAATATCTTGTCCTCTAAACTGTGGTATCAAAAACTGTTGGCGGAACGGACCAAGCAAGTCTTGTTCATCTAGCTGTTTGGCAAAAGCAGCACTATTTACATATTCCATCAGCCAATAATACAAAAAAGGCAGATTTTATCTGCCTCTCATGTTTATAAATCAACTTTATCGTGCTCGCCAGGTTCGAATTTCGAGCCTGTTATAACCGACTTGATCCATTTAAATGCAATGCTTACGGCACCGGCACTGTTGTCCCAATACTCAGCATCTGTGATGTTTACACGCAATAAAGCAAGGTTTGGATCTTCCAATCCGTCTTTAAAAAATGCTTCAACAAACGGATCCCAAAGTTCCTGCATCTTAACGCGGTCATCTACCACTTGCGCTACGCCGTTAATAGTGATATAGGTGGTAGCACTACCATTTGAATAGGTAACGTTAACTTTATTATCGTGCGATATTTCGGCAACTTTGGATGAAAATTCATTGGTGAAAAACCACAAGCTACCTTCTACATCTAACTGTGCAGTAGCCATTGGGCGGCTGTGAAAGCCGTTGTTTATGGTAAAAGTAGTGAGCATAGCGGTTTTTGATTTGTCGATCATGCCACGCAAGTGCTCTATATCTTCTAGTTTTTTCAAGTCTTTTTGGTAATCCATAGCGAATGTTTTTAAGTATGATAACTTATAAACCCGAAAAAAGTATTTTTGATTGAATTATTACCGATTTGGTTTGCTCACGTATACGTTACCTTTTACGTAGAACCGGTATGGCAACAGTGCATCCTCTGCCGCATAAGCAACACCAATGCGCGGAACGGCAGCAATTTGGTCATCGCTAAATGTTAAACCTTGGTCTTCAATCCAAAGTTGATCGCTTTGAAAGCTTATACCGTTCAGTTTTCGGTTAATACCTAAAGCCTTACCTACCGACCCCGGACCAGCAGTGATATTAGGTTTTACAACTGCCATGTTACGGCGGTAAAGCATAGTATCTAAGCCAACGGTAGGATTAACTGCCCTAATAAGCACTGCATGCGGCTGCCCGGCAACAGAAGTTACCACGTTTAGCATTTCATGTATGCCATAACACAAATACACATAGGCTACGCCGCCATGCGCAAACATGGTTTGTGTACGCGGCGTTAGGCGGTTACCATAGGCGTGAGATGCCTTATCTATAACGCCATTATATGCTTCTGTTTCAACAATATAACCACCCGTAATTACACCATCAATAGAGGTAAACAAGTATTTACCAAGCAAATTACGGGCTACTTCTGTAACCTGGCTATTTAGGTAAAACGACTCATGTAGTTTCATCTGTTAATATTCCTTGTATAATTTTGCTTATTTCTTTGCCACGCGTATAAACCATATCATGGCTGCCGCGCTCTATAATGTATGTAGCATCCTTAATGCGGGTATGGGAAAAGATCAAGTCCTTATTACCGATAATATGATAAATTTTATTGCGTAACGGCTTAGGTTGCCAGTTTACTATGGCATGCATAGCCCACCGCATAAATACAGGCGATGTGTTTTTTATCATATCTACAAAAAGGAAGCCTGATTTACCACGCAATTCGCCAAATAACGGCTTAATTAATAAACCCATTGAGGTGTAAAATCCATGCGGTATGATCTTGTAAATGGGAACCCTTTTAAAAAACTTAAAGTAAGGGGGGAATTCGTTAACTGATTTTATGCTGGAGATAATAACAGCCGTACGCAGTGGCATCAGACTGCTAATCTCCACCGTTATCATTCCACCCATTGATACACCAACTACAGTAGACTGTGGCGTAATGCCATATGTTTCTACCAATTTCTGCGCATAGGAGCTCAACGTGTCTTTTGCCTCGGGTTCAATCCAGTTAACGTGTACCAAGTCACATCCCGGCAATTCGAGCTTATCGAACAATCGATGATCGGCACCTAAACCTGAGATCAGAAATACTTTCTGCATTAAAACACTATCATTTTTACCAGCTCTTCCAGATAAAGCGCATCTGTTTCATCAAACTGATCCAGCAATTCACTATCCACATCAAGCACGCCTACCACCTCGTCGCCTTTAAAAAACGGCACAACAATTTCAGATTGTGATAACGAACTGCAGGCAATATGACCGGGAAAAGCTTCCACATCGGGCACTATCAATGTTTTACGTTGCTGCCAGGCTGCGCCGCAAACGCCTTTACCTAAGCAAATGCGTGTACAGGCCACAGGTCCCTGGAACGGGCCTAAAACTAACTCACCGTTTTTTACCAGATAAAATCCTACCCAAAACCACTTAAACTGTTCTTTTAACGCCGCAGCTATATTAGCCAGGTTAGCGGTAAGATCGGTCTCGCCTTGTATTAACGCCTCAATCTGCGGTAGCAAAGATTGATATTGAGCAGCTTTATCGGCTGATTGTAGTATTTGTAAGTCTTCGGCCATATTGCAAAAGTAAGCAGGGTAAGGTAAAACTTAATAAGCCAAATCTCATTTTTAATGAGTTATTTCGCTTAGTCAAATATGATTGTCAGCCTCACTATAGTACGTTACCGCAAAGCCTTTATCCCATTTGCCCTGCTGGCTATGGCCCTGCACCGCCTGCCGCTTTCATTACAAAAGGGCTGCACCTTTTGGAAATTAATGGGCTGCGGCCGTAACGGCAGTTTTGACCTTACACCCGACTGGCAACAATGGGGCTTACTGGCAACCTGGAACACCAGAGCAGATTTTGACAGCTTCTATCAGAAATCGTTCATATCATCCTGGTGGAAAAAGTTGACTACGGAAAGCTGGACCCTTTTGGCCGAGCCACTACAGAGCCACGGCAAGTGGGATGGCAAAGACCCCTTTGGAAAGCCCGAGGTAAAGGACTACAACGGCGCTGTAGCGGTGTTAACCAGGGCTACCATAAGGCCAAGTCGCCTTAAAAACTTTTGGAGCCATGTAGATGAGGCGGCCAGTATGATGGCTGCTTCGCCAGGATATATTACATCCGTTGGCATTGGTGAAGCTCCCGTATACAGGCAGGCAACGTTTTCGGTTTGGGAAAGCATCGACAACGTTAAGGCATTTGCATATCGTTCACGCCAGCACGCTGATATTATTAAGAAAACACGTGCGGAGGGCTGGTACAGCGAGGAGCTTTTTGCACGGTTTAAACCACTTGCTACCTGGGGTACCCTCAATGGTGCCGACCCGCTACAGGGTAGAATTAAAATTGAAACATTATGAGAGTTATAGCTGAATTACCGCATCCTGAATTTAAGGTTTCCATATTTAGCATGAATCGTAAGTTCATTATAAAACTGGAACAAGGTGCTTTGGAGCAAACTTATAAAGTGGCAGAGGCCGACTTGATGGACGGCGTAAACAGCGTTTTTGAACTACTGGACGAAGCTTTTTATGCCACCGTTGCCGCACGCTTTACAGAAATGCGAAAGGATTGGCGAGATGCTTATAACAAATATAACTAAGATAACATCATTGCCAGCTTAAGACTGATCTCAACAAGCTGGAGAGTCCGCTTTATTCCTTTGGCATTCCGTTAAGTATGGATTTAGTTAGTTCCAAACTCAAACGATTTCTTAAACTTCCATGGCCCGCCTTGATACTCATGAACGCCAAGCCCTAAGCCCCTGGCAGTAAATGGTTTAAAGTCTTGCTCGAGCTGTGCTTTCAATAACATGGCCTGGTTAGGCTCAACTTTATTTTGAATGGTAATGTGCGGCCATAGTGTTTGCTTATCCTGCGGAGTTAACCAGGGTTGCCACAATTGCTGTAGATACCGGTGTAATTGCATTAACGGTATGCTTTCAATCTTAAAGGCCACACCGCTTCCAATGCTTTTAATTTCGGTAACGGCAAGCTGCATGATTTGATAGGTCTGTACTGCCAAAAAAATGTCTGAAAAAATTTGGTCCTGATCTGACGGCAAATGATGAAAAAGCGTTAGGTGTGCGTTCAGGTAATTACGCTCGGGCGGGAAATGTTCACGGCGCAGTTCGTTAAAATATTGTTGGCTATCCTCGTCCAGCGTAAGTGTAAGTATCAGCGGAGTATCACTCATTCTTAATAAACGGCTGTGCTGAATAACTGTTTAGCAGATTTGTAGCTTCTGCTTAGCTATTATAAGGCCCTGTGCTTCTCTTATCTGAATAAAATGCCTTTGCTGGTGTATAACCAATACGCGTAACACATCGCCCAGCTTTAATTTGATGAGGTTACTAATGCTCATTTTAATACGCACCTTATTTAAGTCGTAAAGGTGTGCTTGCCTAATTAATAACAGGAATTGCTCCTGCCCTGCTACAAAGCCTTGAAGAACCGTTTTCGCATTTAGTTCGGCTACAGGTATATGTTTCTTAAATGCTTTTGTTTTGCTGCTTATATTCCCGTTAATATCGGGCTGCATCATTTTAGTGAGGTATCCACCAATAAGGCCGGTCTTGAATATGCCATTTGCATGGCATGAGCCGGTTGGATAGTGTTGAAGTGCTTTGGCTATTTCAGGCAAATAATAATCATTATAAGTGTTCAGGTGTTCAATCACCTGAGCAATGGTCCATTTGCCGGGCTGTGGAATGGTGTTTAGATAATGTGTGGCTATTAACAACTGCTTTGCCCATTCGGTAATTTCAATAATATCTATCTGCAGATCTGCAAGCAATTGTTTGGATTTAAATTGTGACATGGTTTAGGATTTTGGGCAAAGTACCGGATTTGCCCTGACAAAAATCTTGATCTATACCATCGTTTTTATTTCTCAAGCCTACTGTACATTTTACTAAAAGTGGCCGGATCTACACCTATGTATGATGCTAAGTACTTATGCGGAACCATGTTGAAGATAAATGCGCTACGCCTAAATAACGCCGCTAGCTTGTCGGCAGCGGTATAAACACTAAGCTCTTTTTGCCGTTCCAACAAACCGGCCAAAGTATGGCTCAGCATTATACGCAGCCACTTTTCAACCTGCGGAAATTCGTGTGCTATCTGCATAAAGTTGTTGTAACTAATACGCAGCATACGGCTTGCGGTAAGCGTCTCAAAGTACAAGGCAGATGGGCGCTGCAATAAAAAACTATCGGCAATACCAGCAAAAGAATTTGGATAAAAGAAAACCAGCGTGACATCTTTATCCTCGTAGTTACAAAAGCCACGTTGTATGCCTTCGGTTATCAAGTACAGATAATGCTCTGTTTCGCCTATTTGTGTCAGGATTTGTTTGCGTTTACAGGTTAACGCACCCCAATGTGGAAGCATGGCATTGAAGGGCTCATCATCGAACACAGCAATGCTGTTGAACACCTGATGAAGGCGCTGTATATCTTGCTGATTTATAGCTGTAGTTATCAAAGATATTTCTTTACAAAAGTTTAACTTTAATATGCATTTTTTACTTGCATAAATAAAATTATTTTGGATACTTTGCACAAAAATTCACAAACAGAGCATATTAACAAAAAATGAACATTCAAAGCATAAAAAGGACAGTAACCGCAGCAGTAAATGCATGGTTCGCCGCTGCTTTGAACGCTGTTGTTTTAGTTAACTTCCCGTCACGACGACGATTGTATATCCCCCGGGTTTGATAAACACTGTTTCATCGCCACAACCCAAACTGAGGTTTTTTCAAACTTCTTTTATACAAAACCATTAATTACATAAGGCTTAAGCCAATAATTTAAGGTAATCGTTTTATTACTCATGACCTTACAAGATTTTGATATTATAGTTGCTACCGAAAATCACGCCGATTACGCACCGCAGATATGCGATGAAATGGCATCATCGGCTAAAGCACGCGGTACTGGTATTGCACAACGTTCTCCTGAGTACGTTGCTAATAAAATGCTGGAAGGTAAAGCTATTATTGCCCTGCATAAAGATGGCACCTGGGCTGGTTTCTGTTATATAGAAACATGGAGCCACGGCGACTTTGTGGCTAACTCGGGCTTAATTGTAAACCCGGAGTTCCGGAAGGTAGGATTAGCCAAGGCCATAAAAAGGGCTGTGTTCGATCTTTCCCGTACTAAATACCCACATGCCAAAATATTCGGTTTAACTACGGGCTTGGCGGTTATGAAAATTAACTCAGAACTGGGTTACGAGCCGGTTACCTACTCAGAACTTACTCAGGATGAAGATTTTTGGAAAGGTTGCCGCAGCTGTGTTAACTATGATATTTTAACGGCCAAAGAGCGCAAGAACTGTATGTGTACCGCCATGCTTTGGGACCCGGTTGATAAGCAGCAACAGTTTGAAGAGAAGATGAAGAAGCTGACACACAAGGCTACGCTATTGGAGCGTATTGAAAATGCAATTAAAAACAGCGTAAAAACCATTACATTTTAATATTAAGTATCACCCTTTTTGGTTAACCCATCATAATGAAGAAAAAAGTAGTATTAGCCTATAGCGGCGGATTAGATACCTCATTTTGCTGCATCTACTTAACACAGGATTTAGGCCTGGAAGTACACTCGGTTATTGTAAACACCGGCGGTTTTAGCGACGAAGAGTTAAAACAGGTTGAAGAACGTGCCTACAAAATGGGTGTTACATCGCACCATGTGGTTGATGAGACGGAAAACTTTTACAATTCTTGCGTTCGTTTCCTGATCTATGGTAACGTTCTGAAGAACAACACCTATCCCCTTTCGGTAAGTGCCGAGCGCGTGAGCCAAGCAACAGCTATTGCTAACTACGCCAAAGAAATTGGTGCCGAGTATGTTGCTCATGGCAGCACCGGCGCCGGTAATGATCAGGTACGCTTTGATATGATCTTCAACATTCTGATTCCGAATGTGCAGATACTAACTCCTATCCGCGATTTGAAACTAAGCCGCGAGGCAGAAATTCAATACCTGAAAGACCACGGTGTGGAGATGAATTTTGAAAAGAATAAATATTCTATCAACAAAGGCATTTGGGGAACATCTGTAGGCGGTAAAGAAACCCTGACCTCAAACCAAGGCCTGCCGGAGGACGCATGGCCTACTCCCGTTACTTCAAACGAAACCAAGAACATTGAGCTGGTGTTTGAAAAAGGCGAACTTGTAGCCATTGATGGTACTAATTACGATCACCCAACCAAAGCCATTCAGGCCTTACAGGCTATTGCCCAGCCTTATGGCATTGGCCGCGATATTCATGTTGGCGATACCATTATAGGTATTAAAGGCCGCGTAGGTTTTGAAGCCGCCGCACCAATGGTTATTATCAAGGCACACCATACTTTAGAGAAGCACGTATTAACCAAATGGCAGTTGTCATGGAAAGACCAACTATCTTCTTTCTACGGTAACTGGCTGCACGAAGGGCAGTTTCATGACCCAATCATGCGCAACATCGAAGCCTTCCTGAACGATACACAGCAACAGGTTAGCGGCAAAGTGTTTGTTGAATTAAACCCATACCGTTTCCAGGTAACTGGTATTGAGTCAGACCATGATTTAATGTCGAGCAAGTTTGGCAGTTACGGTGAAATGAACAACGCCTGGACCGGTGATGACGTTAAGGGTTTCTCTAAGATATTTGGTAACCAGGTTATGATATACCACAAGGTAAATCAACAATCATAAATGGAATCGCTGCTTTCAAAAGAGAACTGTTTAAGCCATTATAAATGGGGTGACAACTGTGATGGGTGGAACTTTGTGGATACTGAAGCACTATCCATAAAGCAGGAGCTAATGCCGCCAAATGCGACTGAGCAACTGCACTATCACGAGCATGCAACACAGTTCTTTTTTATACTAAGCGGAACAGCCATTTTTGTTATCAACGGTCAAGTTACTGTGCTTAACCGGCAGCAAGGCATAGAAGTCAAATCCGGGCAAAAGCACCGGATAAGTAACCCTGCCGAAACTGATCTGGAATTTTTATTGTACTCACATCCATCCACAAAAAACGATAGAATAAACTGTGAATAGCCAACAAGAAACAGACCCCATTCCGCCGGTTGGCGGAGGAAGCAAAATAAAGGCAGGTATAATTGGCGGGGCCGGTTATACAGGCGGCGAACTTTTACGTATTCTGATTAACCACCCGGCGGTTGACATAGCCTTTATACACAGCAACAGCAATGCAGGCAATTTTGTGTACGAAGTGCACACTGATCTGTTTGGCGATACCGAACTACAGTTCACAGGTGAGCTATCGCACCATGTGGATGTGCTGTTTTTATGTGTTGGCCACGGCGATGCACGTAAGTTTTTAGATGCCAATCCTTTTCCAGCCAGTGTTAAGATCATTGACCTGAGCCAGGATTTCAGGCTGAAAGACAAATCGAGCATCTCCAACCCGGCTACGAAAAACTCAGAATCTACAACACGCAACTTCACATACGGCTTGCCGGAACTTAACCGTGAGGCTATAAAAGGGGCTCATAACATAGCCAATCCAGGTTGTTTTGCTACTTGTTTGCAATTAGGCTTATTGCCATTGGCTGCCAGTGGCAATTTAAACAGTGAGGTGCATATTACTGCTACTACAGGTTCTACAGGCGCTGGGCAAAGCTTGTCGCCAACATCACACTTTACCTGGCGTAATGATAATCTTTCGGTTTACAAAGCTTTTGATCACCAGCATTTAAATGAAATTGGCCAGTCGCTTACGCAACTGCAAGCCAGCTTTAACAAACAGGTGAACTTTATTCCGTACCGCGGCGACTTTACCAGAGGTATTATTGCTTCTATTTATTTGGACAGCGATCTGTCGGCCGAAGAAGCGGTGAAACTTTACACTGAATATTACGGCAGCCATCCATTCACTAACGTTACCACCCGCAACATCGACTTAAAGCAGATTGTGAACACTAACAAATGCTTTATACAGGTACAAAAAAAGGGTGACAAGTTATTTATAATCAGCATTATGGATAACCTGTTAAAGGGTGCATCAGGCCAGGCAGTCCAAAACATGAATCTGATTTTTGGGTTAGAGGAAACCGCTGGCTTGAAACTGAAAGCCGCAGCTTTTTAATTGATTATATTTTTTAACGTTTTACATTTTTAGCAAATGAAACTATTTGATGTTTACCCCATCAATCCGATTGAGATTGTAAAGGGTGTTGGTAGTTTGGTTTACGATGCTCAGGGTACCGAGTATCTGGATCTATATGGCGGTCATGCCGTAATTTCTATTGGTCATACTAACCCACGATATGTAAAACGATTGGAAGATCAGTTACATCAGATAGGTTTTTACTCAAACTCTGTAGAAATACCCTTGCAAAAGCAACTGGCCGAAAAATTGGGCCGAGTATCGGGCAAGAACGACTACCAGTTATTTTTGTGTAACTCCGGTGCCGAGGCTAACGAAAATGCTTTAAAGCTTGCTTCTTTTTACAACGGTAAAAAGAAAGTTATTGCCTTTAGTAAAGCTTTCCATGGCCGTACCTCGCTGGCTGTTGCAGTAACTGATAATCCTAAAATTGTAGCGCCGGTTAATGAGACCGACAATGTAATCTTTTTGCCCTGGTGCGATGAAAGTGCATTAGAGCATGCATTTTCCCAAAACGAAATATCATCTGTTATAATTGAAGGCATACAAGGGGTTGGTGGTATACAGGTAGCAACCGAAAGCTTTTTGCAAAAAATAAGAGCGCTGTGCGATCAGTATAATGCGGTATTTATCGCCGATTCGGTTCAGTGCGGTTATGGCCGTACGGGCAAATTCTATTCACATGATTTTGCAGGGGTTGACGCTGATATTTACAGCATGGCCAAAGGCATGGGTAATGGTTTTCCTATTGGTGCTATCAGCATCTCTCCTAAAATTAAGCCAGCTTATGGTATGTTGGGTACTACTTTTGGCGGTAACCATTTAGCCTGCGCGGCTGCTTTAGCGGTTTTAGAGGAAATAGAAGAAAATAACCTAATGCAGAATGCTGCCGAAGTTGGCCAATACTTGATTACTGAACTTAGGAAGTTTGAGCAGGTCATAGAAGTTCGTGGTCGTGGTTTGATGATTGGCATCGAACTACCGCAGGAACTGGCCGACGTTCGTAAAGAGCTTTTGTATAAGCACCATATTTTTACAGGCGAAGCTAAACCCAATGTAGTTAGATTGCTACCTGCGCTAAACTTAACCAAAGCACATGCCGACCAGTTTTTAGAAGCATTTGCACAAACCCTGAAAGCTGCGCACGCCGTAGCTTAATATATAAACTAAAACACTTTCCCGTTAGGGACGACCGGAAAAGATAGATGAAGCAATTTACATCCGTACACGACGTAACCGATATTAACGCCTTAGTTGCCGAAGCACTGCAGCTAAAGAGCGCCCCTTACGCCTTTCAGCACTTAGGCAAAAACAAGACCATAGGCTTAGTGTTCCTTAACCCAAGCTTGCGTACCCGGATGAGCACACAAAAGGCGGCTCTTAACCTGGGGATGAACGCCATGGTGCTCAACATTGATAAGGAAGGTTGGGCTTTGGAACTACAGGATGGCGCCATTATGAACGGTACAACAGTTGAGCATATACGTGAGGCGGCGGCAGTTTTGGGTCAGTATGTGGATATCATTGGTGTGCGTTCGTTTCCGGGACTGAAAGACCGTGAAGCAGATTACAGCGAAACTATCTTCAATAAGTTTGTAGAATTTTGTGGCGTACCGGTGGTAAGCCTGGAATCAGCCACCCGCCACCCGCTGCAAAGCCTTACCGATTTAATAACCATTACAGAACTTAAAACGGTTGAGCGACCTAAGGTAGTACTTACCTGGGCACCACACATCAAAGCGTTGCCTCAGGCAGTACCTAATTCTTTTGCTGAATGGATGTGCCGTGCCGACGTTGATTTTGTAATTGCACACCCCGAGGGGTATAACTTAAGCACCGAATTTACAGAAGGTGCAACTATTACCCATAACCAACAGGAGGCCTTAGTTGGTGCCGATTTTGTGTATGTAAAGAATTGGTCGGCTTATGAGCCTTACGGTGAGATGCCTGGCAGCTACCCGGAGTGGATGCTTGATAACGAAATGCTGCAAGCTACCAACAACGCCAAAGTTATGCATTGCTTGCCTGTACGCCGAAACCTGGAGCTTTCAGACGAAGTTCTTGACGGGCCACACTCAGCCGTTATACATGAGGCCGGCAACCGCGTATGGGCTGCTCAGGCGGTATTAAAGCAGCTTTTAGAAAGCTTATAATCCTTGATTTTTAGCAGAGGATGAGTGGCTTGGCTGCTTATTCTCTGCTTGGCCTTATCAGCTAAATATAGATAGCTGCTTACCCTGCTCCGGCTACCTTGCTCCCTCGCCTACCACCTCATTTTAATATACACACCTGTAATTAAATTTCTGTTTGGCACTCTTGCTAAATAGCAACACCCTTATCTCATGTACATCCCTAAACACTTCCAAATTACTGATACCCAAGAGGCCGTAAGCTTTATGCAGCGGTACAGTTTTGCTACGCTGGTTAATAATACTAACGATGGCTTGCCCCAGGCTACACACCTGCCATTTCTAGTAAAGCACGAAGGAGATGCGGTTGTTTTGTCCTCACATCTTGCTGCAGCTAATCCGCAGGCCAGCGATGTTATTAAAGGGCAATCGCTCGTTATATTTACAGAGCCACATGCTTACATTGCACCCAAGCACTACGAAAAAGATTTAAACGTGCCAACATGGAACTATATTGCTGTACATGCTTACGGCGTAGCTACGATTGTAACAAACGAAAGCGAGCAACTAAAAGCCTTAGAACACATGGTATCTTTTTACGATGCCGACTACCTGAAACAATGGAACAACATACCCTTAGATTATAAGTTGAAAATGTGCAAAGGCATTGTAGTGTTTGATATTAAAGTAACCGACCTGCAAGGCAAAAAGAAATTGAGTCAAAACAGAACTGATACCGACCAGCAAAGTATCATTACTGCGTTTAGCCACAGCAATGATGTAACTGAACGGGTGATAGCTGATTACATGCAGTTGGAAGCAACAAAAAAGCCGGTTAAAAATCTAATTTAACCGGCTTTTTATTTTCTTGAAGATGTAATTGATTACTCACTTCCTTCTAACTTAACCACTTTGTTGTATAAGCCCAACAGCAGGAATGGTGCTGCCCATTGTCCAACAAACAATGCAGTCTTGTCTTTTTTCATAATTTTTAAAGTAGCAGAAACTGCCATTGAACCTAACGCCGCCCACAAAAATAGATCAGATGGTAGCTTGGCGGTTTGCTGTTCGATAGCTTTGGCTACTGGGCCTTCGCTATGTTCAGGATTGAAATTTGTTGCCATGATTTGAGTTATTAGTTATTTATTGTAGTAATAACACATTGCCTCAAATATTGTTAACAAATTTTAACTAAAAGTTTACGAATACACCTCACAGGAATAATTTATTTAGCTGTGGGTTCAGTCATCATGGTATTGGTGTCAAAATAACGGATGATAAGCCGGTTATCGGTATTCTTGGTAAAGTAATTTATGAGCCAGTTGCTAAACACTACTAATTTATTACTAAAGCCAGCCAACGACATAATGTGTACAAATAACCATATAAACCAGGCAAAAAAGCCTTGAAAGTGTAGCTTACCCAAATCGGCCACAGCGCGGTTGCGCCCAATGGTAGCTAAAGATCCTTTGTCATGATACTTAAAAGGTTGGGTGGCTTCTCCCCTTACCAGGTGCAATATATTTTTAGCCAAGTGCGCACCCTGCTGTATGGCTACCGGTGCAACACCCGGATGCCCTTCGGGCGAGTCGGGTGTGATCATGGCAGCCACATCGCCAATAGCAAATATATTCTGAAATCCCTTAACGCGGCTTATCTCGTCGGTCTGTATGCGCGCGCCTCTAATTACTACGTCCTGCGGTATACCCGGTGGCACCTCACCCTTAACGCCAGCAGCCCAAAACACGTTACGTGTTTTAAGAGTTACACCGTTGTCTATCTTTAACTCATCGCCGTTAAAGCTGGTTACGTGCACATCATTATAAATGATTACCCCCATATCAATCAAAAACTCTTTGGCCTTAACCGATGCCTGTTCAGACATAGCCGCTATAAGTTTAGGTTTACCCTCAGCCAAATACACTTTCATATCTTCGGGTTTTAGGTCAGGATAATCTTTGCATAACATATTCATGCGCATTTCGGCCAAAGCACCCGAAAGTTCTGCACCTGTTGGTCCGCCGCCAACCACCACAAACGTTAGCAATGCTGCGCGTTCCACCGGGTCGGTAGTTACAGCCGCCTTTTCCAGGTTCTGCAATATCAAGCTTCTGATATTTAATGCCTCCGGAATATTCTTCATGGGCATCGTAAAGTGCTCAATCTCCTTGTTACCAAAAAAATTGGTATTTGCGCCTGTAGCAATTGCCAAGTAATCGTAATGTATATCGCCTAGCGTGGTACTTATCGTGTTACTGGCCGGGTTGATCTGCTGCACCTCAGCCATATGAAAGCTAAAGTTTTTATGCCCGGTAAATATGCGCCTGATAGGGAAACCAACGGCATCGCTTTCAATAGCGCCCATAGCTACCTGATACAACAAAGGCTGAAAAGTATGATAGTTGTGTTTATCAACCATAACTACCTCCACTTCTTTATCCCTCAAATGCCTGCCTAAATTGATGCCACCAAAGCCACCGCCTATAATTACAACACGCGGTTTACCCGATGTTTTGCCTAAATACATGTTTGCCATCGGCTATTATAAATTTACAATAGAACCTCCTTGACATGGTATATGTTTGCCAGAAGATAAAACTGTGATGCGCAATGATAGCTAACGTGCCGCTTAAAAACAAAAAGCGATGGTAACCATCGCTTTTTGTTTAAATCTTTTCATAAAACTTAAAAAAGAAATCGGGATTCTTAATACCATAGTCTTTCACATCTGCGCTTATCGATATCCAATCATTCACGGTGTACTCTTTTGCACCGGTTTTCACCTCATGCACAAATCTGAAACGCACGTGATCGCCTTGTGCTATATCGTCAAATTCTGGGGCCGATGGCTTAACGTTGAATTTGATTTGATAACCGTTTACTGCAATGATTGCGGTTTTCCATTTGCCGTTAGGATACCTATCAACGTTGGTTAAAACGCCATCGGCAAAGCGTACACGGTTGGCTTCGTACAAAAATGCATAGTCAGGGGCAGGTTCAGGCTTTGCTTCATATATGATTACATTGTCCCGTTTAATAAAGCTGGCTTGAATAACAAGCGGACCGTTTTTACCATACAGTACAGATGAAGGCTTTATATCTATTACATCACCGGGCTTCAGTAAGGCATGCACATCTTTGTCACGGCCAAAATTATCTCCCAAAATATAATTTTTTCCGTCACGCTGTATTAAGGTGCCTTGTTTTATAAATACGTTATCGCTGGTAATACTGCCAACTACCTTAAAGGTTCCGATTTCATTCTTTAATTTTTCGGCAGCTCTTACTTTTGCCTGGTAGTCGGCAGATTTGGTCCAGGCAATAAAGGCTGCATGGCCTTTGATCTGCCCAGGTGTTCTCTTAACCTTTTGTCGGTAAGGATTAACGGAGTCGGGACGTAAACGCTTTCCATCGCTTAGCTTTAGATTCAGTTTATGGTTAACTTGTACATGTTCAAATCTTGCAAAGGCAAGGCAGCTTATCACTACCATAGGTAGCACAAGCACGTAAATCACTTTTTTCATATTGGATGTGGGTTGGTTAAACAGCATGTATATCCGTTTCTTAAGCGGCGCTTTACTAAAGCCCTGAAAAATGGTTGCCTGGTTTGCTACCGTTAATTTAAGCAGCAGTGAAGCATACTTACCTTTTTCATCATTACCTGCAGCAATACGGTCAACCTCAAACTCATGGTTTTCTTCTATGGAGCGGAGGTAGCCGTATACAAACGGATTAAACCACAATACAATCCTTGCCAGCCAGGCAATAATTCTGTCTACAGAGTGCAGCAATTTAACATGCAGTAATTCGTGCGAAAGAATTTGCTTTACCTCATTGGCATCCAGCTCCTCATCATTTATAAATACTACATTTAAAAACGAGCTGTTACCAAAACTTTTATCTCCCTGCATCACAGTTACAAACCCTAGTTGCGCCAGCCTTTTACCATTTAGTTTGCGGCAAAATATTACAAGCACAATCATTAATCTTATAGATAATAGCAAGGCTCCTGTAAAGTATAAGGCTTTAATTACCATAACCCAGGCAACACCCGGTTCATAAACCACCTTGTGATTTATATGCAAAGAGTTTACTTCCAGCCGTTGCATCTGCTGTATGTACATAACCGGCTTTAATACATTAACATTGGGTGCCTCTACCGGCATTTGTAATTTAGGTATAACAAAACTAAGCAGCAGCGTTACCAGCAAATACCAGCGGTTGAGGGTAAAGAATGTTAGCCTGCGTAGAAACAAAAAATAAAAGCTATAGAAAAGGCCGGTACAGGCCGATGCCTCCAACAGATAAATGACAGTCTTCATTTCTTTGAGTTTTTGCTGATCAAGTCCTTAAGCTTTTCTATATCCTCATCACTCATCTTCTCTTCTTTTACCATAAATGACAAAAGGCTTTCTACAGAGCTATCAAAGTAATTGGTAAACATCTTTTTAAAAAAGGTTTTACGATAATCGGCTTTGGAGATAAGCGGAAAATACTCGTAGGTTTTGCCATAAGCCTTATACCCCACGTAGTTCTTTTTCTCCAACAGCCTTACAACCGACGATATAGTATTGTACGGTGGCTTGGGATCATCAGGCATCGCCTCAATTATATCCTTTACAAAAGCTTTCTTCAGCTTCCATAAAATCTGTATTACGCGCTCTTCGGTGCGGGTTAGCTCTTCCATAAATCAAATCTATAACTTATTTTTTAGTTATACAACTTATATTTCAGTTTTAAAACTGAAATATAAGTTGTCATCTTTGTCTATCATTTTAATAGATATTTATCAGATTCTATAAAAATTTGCCTATAATAGCCGCCGTTCAATAATTTGGATTGGGTAAGGCATTATGAAACCTCTGTACGTAATTAAAATAGGCGGCAACGTCATTGATAATTCTGAAAATCTCTATCACTTTCTGAAGGACTTTACGGCTCTTGACGGTTATAAGATATTAGTGCATGGAGGCGGCAAAATAGCTACTCAAATATCAGAACAAATGGGTATAGAAGCCCAATTGGTTGATGGCCGCCGTATAACAGACATAGAAACGCTGCGCGTGGTTACCATGGTTTATGCTGGTTTAATTAACAAAAATATAGTAGCACAACTACAACGTTTTGGCACCAATGCCATAGGCTTAACAGGTGCCGATGGTGACTTTATCAGAGCGGTAAAAAGGCCGGTAAAAACAATAGACTACGGCTTTGTAGGCGATTTAAATGAAAATTCGGTTAATGCTCAAAACCTGACTAATTTATTAGAAGCCGGCTTTACCCCTACCTTTTGCGCTTTAACGCATGATGGGGATGGCCAGATGCTAAATACTAATGCAGATACTATAGCGTCGGCCCTGGCAGTTGCAATGGCACCCCACTATGAAACCACTTTAATTTACTGCTTTGAAAAGAAAGGCGTATTACAAGATATCAATGATGAGGATTCACTGATACGTGATATTGACCCTTTACGCTATGAAGAACTGAAAAAAGAGCAAATTATTCATAGTGGTATGCTACCCAAGCTGGACAATGCATTTACAGCAATTGCTTGTGGTGTAAAAGCCGTGGTTATTGGCAAGGCAGACGAACTGAACAAGCTTCAACAAAACGAACCTTTTGGTACACGATTAAGTAAATAGATCATGAATAATAAAATTGCCATTTTAGGCAGCGGTAACATTGGCCTGTCATTAGCTAAAGGATTAATTAAGGCAAATAAATACGAACCCGAACAAATCGTTTTAACCCGCCGTAATGTAGCCGCGCTGGCCAGCTTGGCTGAGGCAGGTTTGGATACAACAGCCGATAACGCACGGGCGGTAAGCGAGGCTAATATTGTAGTATTAGCTATTTTACCACAACAGCTAAATAAATTGTTAGATGAAATAAAGCCGGCTATCAATATTGAAAAACAGCTGTTTATATCTGTTGTATCTGGCGTAAGCTGTGAGGATATCCGTAAACAATTAGGACTGGATGTACAAGTGGTTAGGGCCATGCCAAATACAGCCATTGCAATAGGCCATTCCATGACCTGTATTGCAACAGATACAGCCACAACCGAGAGTCTGCAGCTGGTGAAATCTATTTTTGATACCGTTGGCATCACCGTACAGATTAACGAAGAGTTGATGACCTCGGCTACTGCCTTATGTGCTTGCGGCATTGCTTTCTTTTTACGCTCCATACGCGCGGCTTCACAGGGTGGCACCGAAATCGGTTTTCATGCCCATGATGCTTTAAAGATGGCAGCGCAGACGGCTAAGGGAGCTGCAGATTTATTATTGCAACTAGCCTCACACCCCGAGCAGGAAATAGACAAGGTGACTTCGCCAAAGGGTTGTACCATAGCTGGCTTAAACGAGATGGAGCACCACGGCTTTAGCTCCGCTTTAATTAAGGGTATTAAACTCTCGGCCGAAAAAGCGGGCGCGTTATATAAGACTGAGTAACACTCGGTAAGTCCGTAAGAATGAACAATTGTCTATATCAGGCATATATATTTTTTCAATTCGTGAGCCGGTAAGTTTTACTTTAAAGGCTCTGTAACGTATTACTTATTCATGTTAACTGTAGAAAAAATAGGCGGCACCTCTATGAGTGCCTTGGGCGATGTAATTCAAAACATCATCCTGTATAACCGTACCGGTAACCAACTTTATAACCGCATATTTGTGGTATCAGCATTTTCGGGTGTTACTAATGTGCTTTTAGAAAATAAAAAGACGGGCGAACCAGGTGTATATCATTTGATTGCCAAACACCAAGATTTTCAACAGGCGTTAGAGCAATTAATTGTGAAGCTTAAGCAGCTAAATAAGCAATATGAGCCGCTCGGCCTTAATCTAACCGAAGCGGATGAGTTTATTGAAAAGCATATCAGACACGCCGAAGGCTTTTTAAATAATTTGGTTGGCATCTTGGCCTCAGGTTATGTAAGCACGGAGGGTATTTTGCAAGCTGCACGAGAAATCCTTGCTTCTATCGGCGAAACACATTCGGCTTATGTTTTTACTAACATTCTGCAAAACATGGGCATTAATGCTACGCTGGTAGATTTAAGCGGTTTTCATGATCACGAGCCTTATACCATAGATCAGCGTATTAAACACGCTTTTAAGGACATTGATTTTGCCAGCACTATTTGCATTGCAACCGGGTACACTAAAGGTACCGAGGGCATTATGCGTGAGTTTGACCGTGGCTACTCGGAAGTTACCTTTAGCAAAATAGCTGTTGCGGTAAAACCTGAAGAAGCTATCATACACAAGGAGTATCACCTATGCTCGGCCGATCCGGTTTTAGTGGGCGTTGACAATTGCATGCCGGTAGGTTTTACCAACTATGACGTAGCTGATCAACTGGCCGACGTAGGCATGGAAGCCATTCACCCAAAGGCATCTAAACCTTTAGAAATTAATAATATAAACCTGCGCATAAAAAACACTTTTGAGCCCGAACACCCGGGCACATTAATTACTCGCGAGTATGTTTCTCCGGAGAAAAAAGTGGAGGTGATTACCGGTACCAACAAACTGGTAATGGTAGATATTTACGACCCGCTGATGGTAGGCAACGTAGGTACGGATTTGCAGATTATGCAGATTTTTGCAAACCACAATGTAAGCTACAACTTTAAAGCCACCAGTGCCAACAGTATCTCCATTGTTATTTGGGAAAAAGATTATACCAGTGAACTGTTCGACGAACTACAATCAAAATTTGAAAAAGTAACCGCCGAAAAGGTTGCTATGGTATGTTTGATCAGTTCAAATATGGATCAGCCAGGCTTACTGGCCCGGGCAGCGCAGGCCTTGGCGGGTGCAGACATTAACATAAAAAGTGCTGGCTTTGCCTTGCGCCAGGTAAACATCCAGTTCCTGGTAGATCGTCAGGATTTTGATACTGCTGTTATAGCCCTGAACAAAGGCATGTAATGCAGCCGCGTGTGCAAATTAATTTTGGAGTAAAATTTTCATAAAAGTGAATTTCGCATATTGAATTAACGGTAGTGTATCTACAGATATTTCATTTCAATGGTTAATGAAAATTGCATTGTAACTTTTTCATAACCCGCTTTTATTCCCACCTATTTTTACGCATTTTAGGTTGACTTTAACGAAAACTCAACTTGAAATGCGTAAAATTTTACTTTTAGGCCTATTTTCGGCAGCCAGCATGAGCGTTTTTGCTCAGCAGGCAGCTAAAAAGCCGCTCGACCATTCGGTGTATGATAGTTGGCAGAGTGTTGCCAACCAAAACATTAGTAACGATGGTAAATGGGTGGTTTATGTGGTTAGACCGCAGCAAGGCGATGCCAACATGGTAATCACCACCGTTAAAAATGCCGGAAAAATCACCATACCGCGTGCAGATACCGCCCGCTTTACGGCCGACTCTAAATACGCAGTTTTTTTGATAAGGCCATTTTATGCCGCCACCCGCATGGCCCGCATTAAAAAGAAACGCCCAGATGAAATGCCTAAAGACACTTTAGGCCTGCTTACCTTGGGCGGCACAACAATAACCAAAGTACCCGGCGTACGCTCATTTAAGATAGCCGATAAAGCCGCAGTTATTGCTTACCTGGCTCCTTCTGACACAGTTCGGAAGCCGGCCGCTGGCGATACCTCCCGTCGTGCGGTAGCCACTACCATTGCTCCTCCAACCCGCGAAGGTGCAGACCTTACCATCAAACAACTGCTTACAGGCAAGCAACGCACCTTTAAATATGTAACCGAGTACCAGCTGAGTAAGGATGGCAAGTTTATGGCTTACGCCGTAACTGCCCCCCGCCGTTCTAAAGATGTGCAATCGGGCGTGTATTTTTACAATATTGAAAAAGATGCCATAAAACCTATCAGCAGCGGCCGGGGCACTTACCGCAATCTGGCTTTTGATGAGACCGGCAAACAGCTGGCTTTTACAGCTGAAAAAAATCCGGAGAAAGCACAGGTTAAACCTTTTAAGTTATACTATTACAATACATCTAAAGATAGCGCTACGGCAATTGTTGGTCCGGCTATGGCGGGTATTACGCCTAAATGGTCGGTTAGTGGCGATGGCCGTGTGTATTTCAGCAAAAGTGGTAACAACTTATTCTTCGGCACTGCTCCTATCCCTAAACCTGCCGATACCACGCTGGTTGAGTTTGAAACTGCCAAATTGGACATCTGGAATTACAAAGACGAATATCTGCAACCTCAACAGCTTAAAACCCTGCAACGCGATTTGCGCCGCAGCTATTTGGCCGTTATTCATCCGGCTGAGGCTAACGCTAAAATGGTTCAACTGGCCGATAAATATATTGAGAACATATCGCAGCCCATGGGCAACGACTCAAAATACGTATTAGGCACTACAGATACAGGCTCGAGGGTGCAAGCCCAGTGGGAAGGCAGTGGTAACCAGGAAGCTTATTTAATAAACACTCAAACCGGCGAACGTAAAAGAATTATCCCCCGTACAAAAGCACGCTACCTGTTCAGTACAGGCGGTAAATATGTAATTTGGTTTGATGCTAAAGATCAGAACTATTTTAGCTACAGCCTGGCTACTGGTAAAAAAGTAAACCTTACTAAAGCCACCGGCGTTAAACTGGGCGAAGAGGATAACGACGTGCCCGATGATCCAAACCCGTACGGCTTAGCCGGCTGGACTGCAGATGATAAGAACGTGCTGATTTATGACCGTTACGACATTTGGAGCATAGATCCTGAAACTGGCAAGGCTGTAAATTTCACTAACGGTGCGGGGCGTAAAAACCGTTTAATTTTCCGTTATCCTATGCCGGGTGGCGGCCGCTTTGCAGCATTATTTGGCGGTGGCAGCGTGGACGATGATGACCGGTACATCTCCACCAAAAAACCTTTGTGGTTGCTTACGCAAAATGAGGATACCAAGCAATGGGGCTATTACAAACAGGCGTTCGGCTCGTCAAAAGCGCCCGAAAAAATGGTGACTGCGCCTTACAGCTACAGTACCTTAACCAAAGCTAAAAACGCCGACATATATATTTATACCAAACAAAGCTTCGATAAATCGCCCGATTTGTATGTGTCTACTGATTTAAAGAAAGAAACCAAGCTAAGCGCTATCAATCCGCAGCAATCACAATACAACTGGTTTACTGCCGAGTTGGTAGAATGGACCACGCCAAAGGGCTACAAATCTAAAGGCATATTGTACAAGCCCGAAAACTTTGACCCGAATAAGAAATACCCAATGCTGGTGTATTTTTATGAAAAGGTTTCAGAAACGCTCTATAATTATCAGTCGCCGGCACCTACGCCTTCGCGCTTGCCTATATCCTATTTTGCAAGCAATGGTTACCTGGTTTTTACGCCTGATATTAGCTACGAGATTGGCCACCCCGGCCCATCGGCAGTTGAGTTTGTGAATTCGGGTGTTGAAGCGCTAAAGAAAAACCCTTGGGTTGACGGAAAACACATTGGAATACAAGGCCAAAGCTGGGGTGGTTACCAGGTGGCTTATCTCATTACCCAAACCGATATGTATGCAGCCGCATGGGCTGGCGCACCGGTTGCTAACATGACCTCTGCTTATGGCGGTATACGTTGGGAAAGCGGTGTAAATCGCCAGTTCCAGTACGAAAAAACGCAAAGCCGTATTGGTGCTACATTGTGGGAAAAACCTGAACTTTATATGGAAAATTCGCCAATATTCCAGTTCCCTAAGGTTAAAACCCCTGTTGTGGTAATGTCTAACGATGCAGACGGAGCCGTGCCATGGTATCAGGGTATTGAAATGTTTACCGCACTGCGCCGGTTAAATAAACCGGTTTGGCTATTGCAGTACAACGATGAAGCACATAACCTGGTGCAGCGCCGTAACCGCAAAGACATCACCATCCGAGAAGCACAATTTTTTGACCACTTCCTGAAAGGCGCACCACTGCCCGTATGGATGGACAAAGGCGTACCAGCTGTTGATAAAGGCAAAGACTGGGGTTTAGCCTTAAGCGATGGCGGTAGATAATTTAAGGGTTAACTACTACGGTTAATCCTTAAAAGGGTGCTTAGACTTTTCTAAGCACCCTTTTTACTTCTACTACTTTGGCTAGCATTAGTAAACTTTACTCCAAGTAGTAATGCCTGATCTGGTTTAACCTATCATCTAACTCGTAAACCCACGGGGTAGCAGTAGGAATATCCAGCTGGGCAACTTCCTCGTCACTCAGGTTATCAATATACTGTACCAGTGCACGTAAGCTGTTGCCGTGTGCACAAATAACTACTTTTTGGTTTTGGCGCAGCGCCGGCACAATGCTTTCATGCCAAAATGGTAGCGCGCGCGTCATGGTTTCGCTCAGGTTCTCGGTAAGGGGAAGTTCCCTATAAGTCAAATCGTTATAGCGCAGGTAATGGCCGGGGAAGCGGTCATCATCTTCGGTAATAGCAGGCGGGTGCTCTTTAGGGTCGCGTCGCCACTTGTGTACCTGCTCCTCGCCATATTGATCAATGGTTTCCTGCTTATTTAAACCCTGTAAAGCACCGTAAAAACGTTCGTTAAGCCGCCATGATTTTTGCACCGGTATCCACAGCATATCCAGTTCTTCGAGCACAATATGCAGCGTTTTGATTGATCGTTTGAGTACCGATGTAAAACCGGCATCGAAAGTGTAGCCATGCTTTTTAAGCAGTTGGCCGGCATGCCTGGCTTGTTCTACGCCATTGGCAGATAAGTCTACATCCGTCCAGCCGGTAAAACGGTTCTCCTGGTTCCAAATACTTTCGCCGTGGCGCAGTAAAACAAGTTTTTGCATATAATTAGCTATTCAACAGCAAAGCTAACTATCGGTTTATATTTTTTGCGTATTGATGATGAATGATTTATATTGCGCATACTAACCCATAATAAACCTATATTTTATGATTCCAACTACCCCTGTAGTGGTAAAGGATGGCATAGCCAATCCGGCACCGCTTGGTCTTTGCGCCTTTGGCTTAACCACTGTCCTTCTTAACATTCACAATGCCGGCTTTACCGAGCTTAGTTCCATGATACTGGGAATGGGCATATTTTACGGCGGAATAGCCCAGGTAATTGCCGGAGTAATTGAGGCTAAAAAGAACAATACGTTTGGCTTAACGGCCTTCACCTCTTATGGCTTTTTCTGGCTGTCATTAGTTGGTTTGCTGGTTATGCCTAAACTGGGTTGGGCAGAGCCCGCCAGCAACGGATCAATGGTGGCTTACTTAAGCATATGGGGCATCTTTACCTTTTGCTTGTTTTTTGGCACCTTGCGACTTAACCGTGCACTACAATTTGTTTTTGCTTCACTAACCATTTTGTTTGCACTGCTTGTTTGGGGTGACGCCTCTGGCGATGCAGGCATTAAGCACCTGGCTGGGTACGAAGGCATTGTATGTGGCGCCTCTGCCATTTATACGGGTATTGCCGGTGTTTTAAACGAGGTGTATGGCAAAACCGTGTTGCCTATTGGTCCGGTTAATGCTTAACAAAATTTCATAAACACTAATTTAGGTAAACATATCACATTGATGTGGGTGCCAGTTGAGGGGATAATTGTCAAACTTAACACACTACAAAGGCCGGATTGGGATAAAAACCAGTCCGGCTTTCTTATGTCAGTATAATTGAGGAAATGTTAAACTGATACAGGTTAATATTAACTGACACCTAAACATTTATCTTATGAGTTGGGTTAAGGTTTTATGAAAAAGTTACTCATCTGCCTTATGAACTTTGCCATGGTTACCGGGATGGTAGCTATCGCATCAACCAGCTATGCACAGCAGCCTAAACTGCAGCAGGTATATTCTGATAATACTTATCAATTTACCGGCGTAGCCATATCTGCTAAAAACCGACTGTTTGTTACCTACCCGCGCTGGTCTAAAACCTATAAATACGCCGTGGTTGAGGTAATGCCCAACGGCACCGCAAAACCTTTTCCTGACGCAGCCACCAACAGCTGGCAGCCAGGTGAGGATGGCATGAACAAATGGGTTTGTGTGCAAACCGCTTATGTAGACGATCAGGATTATCTTTACATTGTTGACCCTGCAGCACCTATGCTGGCCAAGGTGGTAGGCAACAGTGCCAAAGTGGTGAAGTTTAACTTAAACACCAATAAAATAGAAAAGGTATACCGTTTTACCGGCACTATAGATAACAGCAGTTACTTAAACGATATACGCGTAGATACCCAAAAGCAAATGGCTTATCTTACCAACTCCGGTACAGGCGGTATTGTGATACTGGATCTTAAAACAGGCAAATCGCGCCAGGTATTGCAGAGCCACAAATCGGTACGGCCCGATCCAAATTATAAATTTGTGATTGATGGCAAACAGTTAATGAAGCAGGGACAACCGGCTGTATTTAATTCTGATGGTATTGCCCTGAGTCCAGACCGCGAATGGCTCTATTATAAAGCTATTAATGATAAAAAGCTTTACCGTATCAAAACTGCTTCGCTGTTAAACGAAAAGTTAACGCCTCAGCAGTTAGGCGGCGAGGTAAAATACTTAGGAGAAGTAGCGAGCACCGATGCCATGATTTTTGATAAGAAAGGTAACCTTTACCTGGGCGATATGGTCAATTATCGCATGATACAAATATCTCCCGATTTAAAAGCACGCACCTGGTTTAAAAGCAAAAGCCTGATCTGGCCAGATACTTATTCCGTATCAAACGATGGTCACCTGTACATCACTACCTCACAAATTCAAAAGCAGCCCGATTTTAATAACGGCGTAAACAAGCGCACAGAGCCGTACCGGGTGTTTAAAGTAAAGCTACCGTAAGGAGCGTATAGAATATAGCGTTAGAAGCACAAGCCTTTTAAGGTCATCCCTTGTCATTTCGAGCTACAGCAAGAAATCTTTTCCATGCGACTAGCTTGTCAATTTGAAAGAATCTCTGATTGTAGTTCGAGATGACACTTTTTGTAATTCATTTGCTTCCCGGCTCAATTCCACATAGGTTAACCCGCATGGAAAGGGTTAAAATTCCGTTGGCCAATTTCCATGCCGGCGGCACGGCAAACGGTTTTATTGCCATACTTAAAGTTGATGTTATCCATGGCTTTATAGAGCTTTATTTGTTCCTCATTATCCTCAAACAAATTAATTTGATAGCTGCCTGTACAAAGCTGGCTAAGCTTTACACCTATTAAGCGTATAGGCCTGTGCTGGTTCCAGGCGCGTTTAAGAAGGTTTTTTATACCCGGAATTAAAATATGCTCGGCTGAGGTTAGCGCAATCTTCTCCTGCAAGGTATGCGTCTCAAAATTAGCGTAGCGTATCTTGATGGCCAGGCACGAAGCCAGTTTACTTTCGCTGCGTAATTTAAAGGCCAGCTCCTCAGTCATCGACACCAGCAGCGTTTCCAGCTCGTGCCTGTTGGCCGTGTCCTGATGAAAAGTATGTTCTGTTGAAATGGACTTGCGTTCGCTGTAAGGTATAATTTCGCTGTCATCAATACCGTTGGCTTTCTCCCAAATGTATTTACCGGCCCTACCAAATCTGCTCTCCAAAAAACGCGGATTTACACGTTGTAAATCTCCAATTTTTTCAATACCGTATTGATATAGCTTTTCGCAGGTTTTATCGCCTAGCATGGGTATCTTGCTAATGTTGAGCGGCGCCATAAATTCCTTTTCGCGACCGTGTTCAATTAACAGTTGTCCGTTTGGCTTAGCCTGATTAGTGGCCATTTTAGCTACCGTTTTACAGGATGCCATGCCAAAAGAAATAGGCAAACCGGTTTCTGTCGTAATTCGCTGGCGCAAGTCAGTCGCCATTTGGTAAGGATCATAATAACGGTCCATACCAGTGAGGTCAATGTAAAACTCATCAACCGAAGTTTTCTGATAAAGTGGTACCGTATCATGAATAATTTGTGTTACCTCGCGCGATGCTTCGGAATACCGCCCATGACTGCCATGCAAAAAAATAGCATGCGGACAAAGCTTATAAGCCTGCCGGCTGGGCATGGCCGAGTGAATGCCAAACGCCCGCGCCTCGTAACTACAAGAAGCCACCACTCCCCTGTCTTTTGAACCGCCGATAATTACCGGCTTACCTATCAACGCCGGATTTAATCGCCGTTCCACCGACACAAAGAAGGAATCGAGATCGATATGTACAATATATCTCTTGGACATCACGCTACAAATGTGGAAAAAAGAAATCACAAATTACTAATTTTATTAGCATTTTTGTTTTGGTTAGAAAACACAACATGTTGAAAAATAAAGACGTCTTATTTATCCTGGAACCTTCAGACACATTAAAACAGAAGGTTGCTGCAATGAAAACTGAGGTTGCGAACACTATCGGGGCATATGAAAGCAGGTATTCTAAAGCCCATATAACCTTATGGGACGCTGCAAACCTATCTCCATATTTGATTGACCACCTAATCTCAGTAAATGAGAAATATGTTAGAGCAATACGACCACAGACCTTGGTAGCTGGCGGGTTAAATTCTTTTAGTGAAAAATTTCCCTATACCGTCTTTATTCCTTTAGAAGAAACATCGACAATTGATAAGTGGTTCAATGAGCTGTATAATGCGATAAAGCAAAAAAAGAGAACGCCTCATATTACCATTGCCAAAGGATTACAACTCGAACAACGTCATTCCATATTTCGCTTATTTACAGATTTAAAAATCAATGAAAGCTTTACTCCAAACGGCATTACCGTGCTGGTAAGAGACACTTTCGATCATAACTCCCATTGGAAGCCTCATAAAACACTTTATTTCAATCAATAATTATTACGATTCATTAATATAAACCACATCTAACATGGAAGGATATTATGATTATCTTTTCTTACTGCAGCCGTCGGACGCGGTAAAAGAGCAGATTAAACACTGCAAACTGAAGGCCTGCGAATATATTGGCCATTACCAGGGCATGAAAGCCACTGCCCATCTTAGCATTTGCGAAATAACACGGCAAAAGCCGCATGTTATAGACTCTTACCTGCAAACCGTTAAAAACAAGGTAAACAGCATTCCACCCGTTAACCTGGAGATCAACGGCTTTGACTTTTTTATGCACAGCAATGAACATATGACTATTTATGCAGCCATTAAGCCTACCTATAAAACAGACAACTGGTTTGCACTACTCAAAAAGCTACTGAACAGCAAAAGGCCTTTAACACCGCACATTACGGTAACCCGGTATATTCCGGTGAATGATTTTTATAAGCTTTGGCCTGAATTGCGCCAGGTTCGTTACCAAGATAGTTTTGTGGCCAACAGGCTCACCATTTTAGAAAAAGAAACATTTAAGCCTAATGCTAAATATAACATCCGGGAGGAAATCTATTTCAAAAATGAGTTGAAAGCACAGTACTGACAATAGGCAGTAACCAGGATGTTACAGCAAACGTTGGAACTTATTCGTTTCACAAAGGGCACTACTTGTTTAACACCTGCAACCATTCAATGAGACGGTTAAAAGAAATCCTACCGGAGTTTAAAGGTAATTTTTATAGCTGAACATCAGCTGCTTAACCATAACTTTACATTTAGTTGCACAGAAATCGATATTTTTTCTACTTTTGTGGCGGGTAAGTCTTTTACGACCAGCTCCTCTTGAACTCCCCCAGGGTGGGAACGCAGCAAGGGTAGAGAGTTGAGCGGTGCGATAGAAGTAGCTTACCCATTTTTTGTGCCTAAATTTTTCCAAACGCCTCTCCTTCCCTTGCAATAAATCATCATTTAAGTAATCCTTTTAGCGAAATGCTTGTTTAGTTCGTAAATATGTTATGCAAATCAAACAACAAATAGATGGTGATGAAGGCCTGTTCTTTATCGAGAAAGACAATAAGCCGGCAGGTGAAGTACGCTTTATGATCAATGACGGTGAAATAGAAATTTACCATACCGAAGTTGACCCAGAATTTCAGGGCCAAAAGCTTGGCGAAGAACTGATTGAATATGCGGCAAATTATGCCCGCCAAAATCAGCTAAAAGTGGTGCCATCTTGTACCTTTGCTAAAACTGTATTTGCCAGAAACAAGGCACTGCAAGACGTACTGGCCTGATTAAATTTTAATATGCTTGACCTCATTATTATTGGCGGCGGCCCCATCGGCTTAACCTGCGGATTGGCTGCCCAAAAAGCCGGCCTCAGCTTCATCATCCTCGAAAAAGGAACGCTGGTAAATTCGCTGTATAACTATCCCTCTACCATGACCTTCTTTTCCACTTCAGAAAAGCTGGAGATTGGTGGATATCCCTTTGCCACTACTCATGTTAAGCCTAATAGAGCCGATGCTTTAGAGTATTACCGGCGGGTAGCGCTTAGCAATAGCCTGCCACTACAACTATTTGAAGAGGTGACTTCTGTTGATGCTGTTGAAGGCGGTTATGCGGTAAATAGCAAGAGGGGAAATTATCAGGCTCAACACATCATAATTGCCACCGGCTTTTATGATATAGCGGTTAATTTGGACATACCTGGCGAGAACCTACCTAAGGTTAAGCATTATTATCAGGACCCGCACTTTTTTACGATGCAAAAGGTAGTGGTAGTAGGCGCCAGTAACTCATCGGTTGATGTAGCTTTGGAAACTTATCGTAAAGGTGCGGAAGTAACGATGGTTGTGCGGGGCAATGAGATTAGCCGGCGGGTTAAGTACTGGGTGAAACCCGATATTCTGAACCGCATTGAAGAAGGCAGTATTAAGGCTTACTTTGATTCCAATCTAAAAGCAATCCGCGAGCACGAAGTGGACATTGAAACACCGGGTGGAACTATTACCATCCAAAATGACTATGTAATGGCCATGACAGGTTATAAGCCTAACTTTGATTTCTTGAAAAAGATAGGAATACAGTTATCTGACGACGGCAAGTTTATTCCACATTATAATCCGGAAACTATGGAAACTAATTTGCCAGGCGTTTATTTGGCAGGCGTAGTTTGCGGTGGCTTAGATACCCATTTGTGGTTCATTGAAAACTCACGTGTGCATGCGGAAATGATCTTGAGCGATATTGTCGAAAAACAACAACGTTAAAATCTTGTGGAATATCAGTATGAGCTGATCCAAGATAATACCCTGGCCGAATACGTAAGCTAGTTTTTGCTTACACAGATAGTTGCTTGCCATATTTGGCTGCGCCAAACTTAGCTTTAATTAACTCGAAACCGCCAAACAGTATGGCGCCAAATATCGCATCAGCCAGCAGCATGTTACGCTCAAATGGCAGCGCCATTAGCAATGACTCACCGTAACCTAAAAGTCCTTTATCATAATAGCTGCTGTACAACCATGGCTCAATATCAGTTAACAACCAGTGTATAGCCACACTTGCAAGTGATGCTAACAGCACATTGGTAACGTTTACTTTCTTAATCAGGCTACCGATAAAAATCATAATAATTAAACTACCATATAGCCACAAAGCACTATTGCCGTACCAAATAATTAGCTTAGAGGTATACAAATAGTTAATAAATATATCTGTTAAAAAAAGGGTAACTACCGTCAGCAAAGCAGCTTTCCATTTATCAGCAAAATAAGCGCCACCAAATATAGCCAGTGCACCCATCGGTGTAAAATTGCTCAGCATCGGAAAATAGAAGCTCACCAAACGCATAGCGCCGGTAGATATAACAGATGCAACAATTACCAGTATGAGAGCTGGTACGCTTAGTTTTACTTTTTGCAATGACATTTTTTAAAGTTGTAGATGCAAATTTATGAAATATTTATGTACCACCACTGTTCCGTTTACAAAGTAGCTTTCTTAAACTACACAAAACAAGCTAAATTCCATTAATTTCAGATAAACAAAACTTAGCATACAACGCAGTGTTTAACATGTACCTATAAAAAACAATGTTATGGCAACTAATGCATTAGAAAAAAAACCATTATTTGAAGGCTTAACCAAAGGATCTATAAATCTGGAGTGGCCCGAGCGTTATATATCAATAGCCGCTGGCGTAAAGATTTCACTGTCAGGCTTAAAAAACGTTTTTTCAAGTCCGTTTACCAGCATCTTAAAAGTTGGTGCCGGCGGCTACCTTATTACCCGCGGCATCACTGGTCATTGTGAGTTATATACCCAAATGGGTAAAAACAGCACCGAGCCGGTTAATGTAAACATCCGCTCATCATTTACTATAAATAAACCACGACAAGAAGTATACGAATTTTGGCGCCAGTTAGATAACCTGCCTAAATTTATGAAGCACCTGGATACAGTAGAGGTAATTGATAGCAAACGCTCGCACTGGGTGCTAAAATTGCCTACTAATGTAGCTAAAGTAAGCTGGGATGCTGAGATTGTAAATGACGAACCAGGCTACGCCATTGGTTGGAGTTCATTACCAGGCTCAACTATTGATAACGCAGGTAAAGTACGCTTTAAAGATGCAGAAGACGGCAGTGGCACCATTGTAGATGTAGTGATAAGCTACACTCCTCCTGCTGGTGGCGTAGGTACGGTAGCCGGCCACGCACTCAACCCTCTGTTTAAAAAGATGGTTGATGATGATGTTCGTAATTTTAAACAATATATGGATGTTGAAAGCACTGATAACACGCTAGCTGGAACGGGCGCTGATCAACCACATTCAAATAGCGCTGTATTATAACAGCTTGTAAACATAAAAAAGCCATGTTCGTTAGATCATGGCTTTTTTATGTGCGGATTCCGCCTTATTGTCCCATTATACAAAGCCAGTTTATTTTACCTGGACTTTTTGCGGCCTCTCTCTCCATACAGTTATTAATAACAAAAGAAGCCCCGCTCAAATGAGCAGGGCTTCTTTTGTTTGCTTGTATGTAAGAGTCTGGCTTATTTAACAACGGCCTCAACCACAGCTTTAAAAGCTTCCGGGTGATTCATTGCTAAGTCTGCTAATACTTTACGGTTTAAGCCAATTTCGCTGGCGTTTAACTTACCCATTAATTGTGAGTAAGAAATGCCATGCTGACGGGCACCAGCGTTAATACGCTGAATCCATAAAGCACGAAACTCTCTTTTTTTGGTTTTACGGTCGCGGTATGCGTATTGTAAACCTTTTTCAACTGTGTTTTTTGCAATGGTGTAAACCTTGCTGCGTGAACCATAATAACCTTTTGCAAGGTTCATGATTTTTTTCCGGCGTCTTCTCGACGCAACTGCGTTAACTGAACGTGGCATTTTTTTGCTCTTTTGGTAGTGAGTGTTCCATTAATCGGAAACTTGACGAACTCGAATACCTGGTTAAAAATTTAATGAATTACTTTCCGATACAAAGCATACGTTTAACGTTACCCATGTCAGCATCAGATACTAAACTGGTCTGACCTAAGGCACGTTTACGTTTAGTCGACATCTTGGTTAAGATGTGGCTTTTGTATGCGTTTTTTCTGGCAATTTTACCGGTTCCAGTAAGCTTAAAACGCTTTTTAGCACTGGAATTGGTCTTCATTTTTGGCATAACACTTATTTATTTAATTTCTACGCTTCACCAGCGTATTATCTTTACACAGCACAAAGGCTGGTTTCAGTCAACTATTTTTTGGCTGCTTTAGGGCCAACTATCAAAAACATACGCTTACCTTCAAGCTTGGGCAATTGCTCCACCTTGCCAACTTCTTCCAAAGCCTGTGCAAATTTAAGCAATAAAATCTCACCCTGCTCTTTGTAAACAATCGCACGACCTTTAAAGTGTACGTAAGCTCTAACTTTTTCACCAGCCTCTAAAAAGCTGATCGCATGCTTCAGTTTAAAATTAAAGTCATGATCATCAGTATTTGGGCCAAAACGTATCTCTTTAATTACGGTTTGCTTAGCGTTGCTCTTGATCTCTTTTAGCTTTTTCTTTTGCTCGTAGATAAACTTATTATAGTCGATCACACGGCAAACAGGCGGAACAGCATTAGGCGATATTTCAACCAGATCCAGCTCCTGCTCTTGCGCTATAGCCAAAGCTTCGCGGGTTGGGTATACACCCTGCTCCACGTTATCTCCCACAAGGCGAACCTCGGGAGCTTTGATGAAGTTATTAATATTGTGCTCTGCTTCCTTTTTCTTGAAAGGAGGCCGTGGCCCTCTGTTGAAATTCGGTCTTCCTAATGCCAAGTTATATGGTTATTTCTTTAACTAATTGTTGTTTAAAATCTTCAATACTTATACTTCCCAAATCACCTACGCCGTGCTTACGAACAGAAATCGTGCCATCGGCAGCTTCCTTCTCGCCTACTATAAGCATGTATGGAATCTTTTTGACTTCAGCATCACGTATCTTTCTGCCTATCTTCTCATCTCTAAAGTCAATCAGCCCGCGAATATCGGAATTATTTAACATTTGTGAAAGTTTTTTCGCATAATCCTCATACTTTTCAGATATAGGCAGGATTACATATTGCTCGGGCGACAACCACAGCGGGAAGTTGCCTGCACAGTGTTCAATTAAAACAGCTACAAACCTTTCTAACGAACCAAATGGCGCCCGGTGAATCATTACCGGACGATGTTTTAAGTTGTCGCTTCCGGTATATTCCAGCTCAAAACGCTCAGGCAGGTTGTAATCAACCTGTATAGTACCTAATTGCCATTTACGGCCCAGGGCATCTTTCACCATAAAATCAAGCTTGGGGCCATAAAATGCTGCTTCACCGTATTCAACTACAGTTGGTAAACCTTTTTCGGCAGCTGCTTCAATAATTGCGCTTTCTGCCAAGGCCCAGTTCTCGTCGGTGCCAATGTACTTAGCTTTGTTTTCGGGATCTCGCAGAGACACCTGTGCCGTATAATCTTCAAAACCTAAGGCCGAAAACACATACAACACCAGGTCGATTACCTTTTTAAATTCTTCTTTTACCTGATCTGGACGGCAAAATAAGTGAGCGTCGTCCTGTGTAAAGCCACGCACACGCGTTAAGCCATGTAATTCCCCGCTTTGTTCGTAACGGTATACGGTACCAAATTCGGCAAAACGTACAGGTAAATCCTTGTACGAACGCGGTTTAACTTTATATATCTCGCAATGGTGCGGGCAGTTCATCGGTTTTAAAAAGAACTCCTCTCCCTCCTGCGGTGTTTGAATAGGCTGAAAGCTATCCTTGCCATATTTTTCGTAATGGCCCGATGTTACGTAGAGGTTTTTATGACCGATGTGCGGGGTAATTACCTGCTCATAACCCGCAGCTACTTGTGCGCGCTGCATAAAGTTAACCAGGCGCTCACGCAGTGCAGTACCTTTGGGCAACCACAAAGGCAAGCCCATGCCCACTTTTTCAGAAAAAGCAAAGAGCTCCAGTTCTTTACCTAATTTACGGTGGTCGCGTTTCTTGGCTTCTTCCAGTACGCGCAAATATTCGGTTAACTCGCCTTGTTTAGGAAAGGTAACGGCATATATACGGGTAAGCTGCTTGCGCGTTTCATCGCCGCGCCAGTAGGCACCGGCCACGTTCATTAGCTTTACTGCTTTTACAAAACCGGTGTTAGGTATATGCGGACCACGACATAAATCCGTAAAGTTGCCCTGGCTATAAAAAGTTATAGAACCGTCGGGCAGGTCTTTGATCAAGTCAAGCTTGTATTCGTCGCCTTTTTCGGTAAAGTATTCGATAGCGTCCGCTTTACTAACCGGCTTGCGCACGTAGTCAGATTTTGCTTTAGCCAGCTCCACCATTTTATCTTCAACGGCTTTAAATTCCTCTTGTGAGAAGGTACGGTCGCCAAAGTCAACATCGTAGTAAAAACCGGTTTCGATAGCCGGACCAATACCAAACTTAGTGCCCGGATACAAGGCTTCTAAAGCCTCGGCCATTAAGTGGGCTGATGAATGCCAGAAAGTTGATTTACCATCAGCATCGTTCCAGGTAAGCAGCTTAACTTTTGCGTCTTGCTCAATTGGCCGGTTGGCGTCCCATACGGTGCCGTCAACCTCGGCAGCTAAAACGTTACGTGCTAATCCTTCTGAAATAGATTGTGCAATTTGCATGGAGGTAGTTCCTTTTTCGTACTCACGAACGGAACCATCAGGAAGTGTAATCTTAATCATCTACAACTATGATTTATGTTCTTAAAATGAAAAATATAAAATTACTTACAACAGTGATTTATGAGTTGGCTGCAAAAATAGAATAATTTGTATGAAATCGTTAGCCTGATATGAAAGGATGACAACTGGTTATTGTTGAAAATAACTATTTGCTATTTGATGACTTAATTAAGCGCTTGTCTGCAATCGCAAATAATATAACTGTAGTAGTAAGCTGTATGCCAGCGGTGGTTACAAAACAAAGCATCCTCACAAACAGTGTAATATTTTTAAAAGCCAAATTAAAAACTTCCGGCATCCAAACTAATGGTAGCAAAGTGAATGCAGAAAAGAATAGTAAAAGCCATTTAATGGTACTTGAACCGCGATAAATTGCACTGGTTATGGCGCAACCAACTATGATTATGGTGAACATTGATGGCAGTTCTTTTGACGAAATAGACCCATCAAGTATAAATGGCACAATGTTAAGTAATATTGAAAAACCATAGACATACGCCAGCTTCGTTTGTAACTTGTATTCCATTTAATGCAGTAAATAGCTAACTTAAATATTCCCCCACCCGTTAGCTAGTACATCAGCTATATGGATAGTTTTAATGGGCAGTTTTTGTTTGTCAATATAATTTTGAAGATGCAATAAGCAGGATGCATCAGTTGAAATAATGTAATCAGCGCCGGCAGCTAAAGCGTTATCTACCTTTTGCTGCGCCATAGCGCTTGATATAGCCTCAAACTTAACGGCAAACGTGCCGCCAAAACCGCAGCAGGTTTCGTTACCATGCAGTTCAAGCATCTCCAATCCGTACACTTGAGATAAGAGTTTACGGGGCTCATCCTTAATTTTACACTCACGCAGCCCGCTACAGCTGTCGTGGTAAACAGCCCGGCCTTCCAGTTCTGCACCAAAATAATCAACCTGCAGAATGTTTACCAGAAAATCAGATAATTCGTAAATGTTGCCTTGTATAGCCCGGCATTTGTTATGCGCCGTGGTATTGGTAAACAAATCATTGTAATAATTGCGTACCATGCCTGTACATGAGGCGGATGGCGTTACGATGATATCTTCTTCACTAAAATCATTTAAAAACTTGCTGCCTACGGCTTTAGCGTCGTCCCAAAAACCGGCATTAAAAGCAGGCTGACCACAGCAGGTTTGCTGGGCATTAAAGTTCACCTCGCATCCGGCCTTTTGTAAAACCTTCACTGTATTAAAAGCCGTATCGGGGAACAACTGATCAACAAAACACGGCACAAATAATTCAACCTTCATGATAGCTTATCCATTTTATTGTGCACTAACCGCTACGGTTTCTGCTTGCCGCTTTTGCGTACTCAACAACAAAAACAACAGCAACAAACCTGCTATAAAAAACACGGTAAGTACCAGCGCCGAGTTACGCATGCTATGCGTAAGCGACTCCACAAAGCCAAAAGTAAACAATCCAATCACAATAGCCAGCTTTTCGGTAACATCGTAAAAGCTGAAATAGGATGCAGTATCTGTAATATTTTGCGGTAAAAACTTTGAGTAGGTTGAGCGCGATAATGACTGTATACCTCCCATTACCAAACCCACCACTACAGCCAGCAAGTAAAACTGCACGGCAGTTTGTATAAAGTAAGCGGTTATACATACGCCTATCCAAATCATCACCACCCCTATCAATACCCTAACATTACCATAGATGGACGACAGCTTTGACATTAGCGCCGCACCACCGATAGCTACGAGTTGTATAATCAGAATTATTGCTATTAAGCTTTCTGCTGGCAGTTTCAATTCCTTAGCTGCGAAACCAGTAGCTACCAGCATAATAGTTTGCACGCCCATAGAGTAAAAAAAGAAAGCCGATAAGTACCGTTTAAGCACGGGCATTGCTTGTATTTGATGCCAAACATGGCCTAATTCTTTAAAACCACCTGCAATTACGTTTTGCCGCTGGCTGGCATTATTAGGCACACCTTTAGGTAACTTATAAAACGGAATTTGGGCAAAGCCCAACCACCATATGCCAACCAACAAAAATGAAAGCCGTGCCGGAAACGAACCATCGCTAATACCAAACCACTCTGGTCTTAAAACAAATATGAAGCAAATAATCTGCAACAATACGCTGCCCACGTAACCATAGGTGAAACCCTTGGCACTCACTGCATCCTGTTTATCAAGCGTAGCGATTTGGGGCAGGTAGGAGTTATAGAACACAGCACCACTACAGTAACCTATAGCCGCAAGTGCGAAGCAAAGCATACCAAACTCAAGTGTATCTAATTTGAAAAAATACAGCCCACAGCAAGCCAGTCCTCCTATCCATGTAAACAGCTGCATGTAGCTTTTCTTGTTTCCCCTGTAGTCTGCTATTGAGGTTAAGATGGGAAGTAGTAGAACAACTATCATATAGGCAGCTGCCAATACATAATCGGCCAGGGCAGTGTTTACAAACTTATGGCCTAAAAAGGTAACCTTGTCTCCATTTGCTTCGGTTTTAGTAATAGCGGTATAGTATGCCGGGAAGATGGTTGATGTTATAACCAGATTGTAAGCTGAGTTTGCCCAGTCGAACATAGCCCAGGCTTGGATGGTTTTTGGGTTGTTTTTGGTTTGCATGGATAAGCTAAATTAGAAATATATACGCACAAAAAAAGACTTGTTAGGAAACAAGTCTTTTTCGCATTTGCCCAAATTGAACTTACGGTACGTTAGCAATGCTACTTTCAAAACAGCTATTCTGTGCGCAAACTTTTTACAGGGTTAACTATAGCAGCCTTTACCGATTGAAAGCTAATGGTAAATAATGCTACTACTATTGACACGATTGCTACCGATGCAAAAACAGATAAATCGATAGTTATGCGGTAAGCAAAGTTATTTAACCACTTGTGCATGGCCAGCCAGGCTAGCGGCCATGCAATAATATTTGCTAAGATTATTAATTTAAGGAAATGCCCTGAAATTAAGAATACAATGTTATTAACTGATGCGCCCAACACCTTTCTTACCCCAATTTCTTTAATCCGCTTTTCGGCAGAGTAAGACGCCAACCCGAGCAGGCCAAGGCTCGATATGAAAATAGCTAAGCCGGCTAAGATTCCTATTACCTGGCTCACCTGGTTATCGGCGCGATATACTTCACTAAAGTGATCTTCAACAAACTGGTACTCGAAAGGGTAATCCGGAATAGTATTTGCCCACTTTGATTTGATGAAAGCAAGCGCCTCTTTGGTTCTGCCCGGACTTATTTTTACCGACATTTGGCTATAACCCCAAGCTTTTACATTGAACATAAACATGGTTTCCACCTTATGATGCATAGAGTTGAAGTTAAAGTTTTTAGCTATACCTGTAATTACACCAAGTGAATCGAACCCAAACTGCCTGCCAATGAGCGACTGTAATTTTTTCTTAGGCTCATCCTTAAGTAGTTCTTTGGCAAGTTCTTCATTAATGATGTACTCTCTACCATAACCATTTTCACCAGTCGAAAAATTACTGCCCGCAGTCAGTTTAATGTTATATAAATTTAAAAAGTCTTTATCAACAATAAGCCTGGTAGAGGTAAGAACACGTACCGGTCCATTCTCTGGTTTGTACCCCACTCCACCCTGATCAAGATGACTGCCCAGCACGTCCTGCGACCCGGTTACGCCATTTATTAAGCTATTGCTTAATAAATCCTGCTTTAGTTGGTCGTATTTTTTCTTTGCAACGTCGTTAAGCGGTATGGTAATAATTTGTTCACGACTAAACCCTGGGTCGCGCTTTTGCATAAACTTAAGTTGTTTAATAACAAAAACAGTTGTTATCATTAAAAAAACAGCACTTGAGAACTGACCAACAACCAGTATATTACGTAAACCAGACTTGCTAGAACGCAAAGATACCGCACCTTTAAGCACCTTGACTGGTTGAAAAGATGACAGGAACACTGCCGGATACAAGCCCGCTATTAAACCGACCACAACTGTCAGTAAAACCAAACCCACTAACAATGCCGGATTGCTGAATAAAGACAGCTCCAGATTACGCTGACTAAGCCGATTAACATAAGGCAGACATAATTTAACAATCACTAAAGCTAAGACGAGGGCAATAAGTGATAACATAGCCGTTTCACCCAAAAACTGACATGCAAGTTGTGTACGATGCGCTCCTATTGATTTACGTATGCCCACTTCTTTCGAACGCTCTATAGACCGTGCCGTTGTAAGGTTCATAAAATTAACACAGGCTATAACAAGCACAACAAGAGCGATTACACTAAACAAATTGGTTGACTGTTTATCAAATTTTTGATAATTCAGGTAATCCAGTCCAACGTCTGTAGTTGATGCGTGAACTTCACTGATGGGAGTAAAAAACAGTTCATACAACTTCCATGAATCATTATTGGGCATATATTTTTTCAAAAAAGCCGGCATTTTGTTTTCCAGCACTTTTATATCTGTTCCTGGAGCAAGCTCCACATAAGTATTTAGCCAGTTGCCGCTCCAGCTGTCCATCCATGATTCATGAATGCTGCTTAGTGATAGTAAGCCGTCGAACTGTAATTGTGAATTTTGAGGCACATCTGCAAGTACTCCGGTAACGGCGAAGCTTACGGTATCAGAGCCATAGTGCATAACGGTTTTACCCATGGGATCTTTATTACCAAATAACTTTAGGGCCGTTTGCTGAGTGATTATTATGCTATTTGGTTTTTCAAGAGCCGTTTTCCTATCGCCTTTGAGTAACTGGAAACTGAATATACTTAGAAAGGCAGAGTCTGTAAATAGCACCTGCGGTAGGAAAACCCTTTTCGACTGGTTAGCCAGTTGATACTTATTGCTCCATTTTACCCGTGTAAAGTTCTTTACCGCAGGGTAGTCATTTTTAAGGCTAGGTCCCATCGGGTACATGGAAAGCGCAACTTTTTGCGAAGCTACCATACCCGGAAACTTTTGCACCTCACTCAAACGATAAATGTTTTTTGTGTGAAATTTATCGAAGCTTTTCTCGTAAAAAACAAAAAGCATAATGACTATACAAGCGGCGATACCAATTGAAAGGCCGATAATATTGATCACTGAAAAGAACTTGCTTTTCCAGAGATTCCGCAATGCGCTTTTGATATAGCTTTTTATCATAAAATAGATGTGATTACAACCAACTTATTATAAGCTACACATGGCAAGCCATCATCGCAAACACTTGCATATCAACAAATTACGATTTATCATAATACTTACACTGTGCGCATTTGATACAATAATTGAATGCTTTTGATACACGCGGTAACGTGAAAACTGAACACGATATAGGTAATAATGACAACTAATAACTGGATTGAAGACAATTGTGTTAGCAGCGGCAACCAAAAAAGATCACACTAAGAGCTTTGCTGCCTTGATGATGACATACTTATTAAAGGTGATTTAACAGCAACTACCAAAAAAGAAAAGGCTGCTCTTTACGGGCAGCCTTTTCTTAATTCAGAATTACCTGATTTGGTGCGGAAGAAGGGACTCGAACCCCCACGCCTCGCGGCGCCAGATCCTAAGTCTGGTGCGGCTACCAATTACGCCACTTCCGCATTAGGATTAACAGGGTGCAAATATAGCGTTATCTGTTAATATTTAAAATTAAAAAGTCATTTTGGACTAATTGTGCTGATATATAGCCAATTAATTTTAATGAGCTTTTAGAATGCATTCTTATCACCTCTAACAGTGCCCCAAAAAGTTAAGAAAATAATTTTCAGATCAAGCAGGAACGACCAGTTTTCCAGATACCACACATCAGCTTCTACCCTTTGCAGCATGTCTTCGGTTGTTTTAGTTTCACCACGCAAGCCGTTTACCTGTGCCCAACCTGTAATGCCCGGTTTTAGAAAGTGGCGAACCATAAATTGGTCTATCAATTTAGAATATTCTTCGGTATGCTTAAGCATGTGCGGACGCGGACCAACAACCGTCATATGCCCCATTAGTACATTAAAGAACTGTGGCAGCTCGTCTAAGTTAGTTTTACGCAGGAAAGCGCCGATCCTGGTTATGCGCGAATCGCCACGGGTGGCTTGTTTGCTGTCCGAATCCTTGTTCACTTTCATACTGCGGAACTTGAAGCAACGAAAAGCTTCGTTATCACGTCCTGAACGTACTTGAACAAAAAATATAGGTCCGTTTGAGCCCAACTTTATAAGGATGGCCAAAATTGGAAATAACCAGCTAAACACAAACAGGATAATAAATAAAGAAAAGGATATATCGAACAAGCGCTTAAAAAAGCGATTGAGCATGTTTTCCAAGGGTTCGGGTCTGATCGAAATAACGGGTATGTGCCCGAAATTTTGAACAAAAGTTGGCTTGTGGGTATAATAGAATTCAGGCACGAGCTTAAAGCGGATAAGGTTTTTATCCGCATCCATCATAAGTTGCTCAATCTTGTCTGCCTCAGTATTGGGAAGAGTACAAAAGATCTCATCAACGCGATTTTCCTTCACATATTCTATACAACGGTCGGTACCACCCAGAAAAAGATTTCTGTTAATCTCAGTATTGCGGTCGTCAAATATACCCAGTATTTTATATCCCCTTTCAGGATTGAGGTTGATAAAATTATAAAGGTCGGTACCAATTCGGCCACCTCCAACAATCACGGCCCGCCTGAAGTCAGTTAACAGCGCGCGATCGCTACGCCTTATAGCCAGGAAAATAAGCTTCCAAATACCCAGTAAAAAGCCAAAAAGTGCTAAGGAATAAAATAAGTATTGACGTGTGATAGAATAAGCCTTAGTACCAATAATGATGAGAACCGTAAAGCAAATAAGGCTCACAAACAATAAGTAGGTTTTAAAAACGCCCCTGTAAGTTTTTATAGAGTCTTTATTTAATACCTGCTCGTAAAAACGAGTAATATTAGCAGACAACAGCCATATTAAATTGAAAACTAATACAATTGGTAAATAATTTTTATTGTTGATCCAGATGATGTATGATTTATCAACTATAATATAGGCCAGTATCATACTAACATTCAAAATCACATAATCAACAGAAAGATTTATGGCTTTTATGAAAGTAGCGTATCTGTGGCTCATATTGTATTCTCATCCTTATCTAACCAGAAGGCTGGCTTATAGGGTTGGCTAAATTAACAGATATTTTTGAAATTGTATATAGTAAAGTGATCTGTTGTACAGTAATTAAGTTACTGCAACCAAATAGCCCGTTTGATTCACTTTCGGATATATCAATCTATTACCCTTGTTAAATAATTTACAATGAAGTAGCTTGTTAAAGCCTTTAAAAACTTTTTAGGATAGGCGATATAGCGTACTGCTGAGAAATATCTTTTACTGATCACTAAACTTCTGAACAAACAAGGCTGCTTTAGTAATTAAGGTCCACCGCTGTACAAATGATATGCCCTATGAGTATATGCATCTCTTGTATGTGTGCTGTTACTGCCGATGGAACAATCAAATTAAGATCGCAACAATCAGTCATCTGACCTCCGTTATTGCCCGACAGACCAATATTGGTACAGCCCAAATGTTTGCCCAACTGTAGTGCCTTGATAACATTGCCGCTATTGCCGCTTGTTGATATGCCTACCAGTACATCGCCCTTAGCAGCTAACCCCTCCACCTGACGCTCAAATATGCGATCAAATCCGTAATCGTTACCAATTGCAGTAAGTGCAGACGTGTCGGTTGTAAGCGCAATTGCCGGCAACGACCGCCGTTCTTTTACAAACCGGCCAGTAAACTCCGCTGCAATATGCTGAGCATCAGCAGCGCTACCGCCGTTTCCAAATAATAACACTTTATTGCCAGCTCTCAGGCATGCTTTAATAATAGTACAAGCTTCTTCTATCTTAGGAGAAAGCCTAACAAGCGTATCTTGTGCTACAGAAATATGTTGATTGAATATATCCTTAATATCGTTAATCATCCTGGGTGTCTACTGTTAAATTACCTATTAAACCTTTGTTCAATCTCATCAAGTGTTGCTGTAGCACTGCCTACTTTACTTACAACAACGGCAGCTGCCTGATTGGCAAATACGCAAGCCTCATACAAGGATTTTCCTGAACACAATGCAAGGCCTAAAGAGGCCAAAACCGTATCGCCCGCACCAGTTACATCAATAACGTCAAGGGCCTTGGTAGGAATTACATTTAACCCGGCGTCAGAAAACAAGGCAATTCCCTCATCTGACATTGTTACAACTACATCGTTACAGTTAGTTATTTCTTTAATCCTTTTACAAGCCTGTTCCAAACTATCCTTGTCCTTAATTGCAATACCAGTGGCTAAACCTGCTTCTTTTTTATTAGGCTTAATGAGATTAACACCCTTGTACTTTGAAAAATCAAGCCCTTTGGGATCAACAAGAACGATTTTACTACTTTGCTGACATATGCTTACAACTGCCTGAACCAAGCTTGCGGTGAGCAACCCTTTATTATAATCTGATATCAAAACAACTTCATAGCTATCGATGATATCTCTGACCTTAGTGACAACAGCCTGCTCTACTTGTGAGCTAATTGATTCAGTAACCTCACGATCCAGCCTAATAAGTTGATGATTTACGGCTAACACACGCGATTTGATTGTTGTACATCTGCTTGCATCTTTCACAAGCCCATCAAAAACAAAACCATCCGCTTGAAGCATCATCTCAACAATCGCTGCATTTTCGTCGTCTCCAGTAACAGAAATAATGGTGGTAGTACAACCAAAGGCCTTCAAGTTTTTCAGCACGTTACCCGCACCACCTAATGTGCGCTTCTCACGCGTTATTTCCACTACGGGTATAGGCGCCTCAAGCGATATTCGATCGCAATTACCGTAGATGTAATGATCAATCATTAGATCACCGATAACTAAAATTTTAGAATTACAGTTCAAATTATTATACATATTTTTAAGCAAAAGCAACAGACAATGCTTCAGTTGAGGTAATAAGCCCACAAACTTTTAAGAGAAGCAATGTCAGATTAGTCTTCAGAACGCCGTGACTTGGCCAATATACAGGCAATAAAACATCTGTCGTACAGTTTTGTTTCTGGTGATACTTATATACACTTACTGCAATTGTTATCGTATATTTGTACAACACTCATCTATGAAAAAAGCTCAACCAAACTCTTTCAAAAGCACAATAGCGTTTCAGATCCTGTTTTATTTGTTGATATATACTTTAAGCGCACAAGCTCAGGTTCGTTATCAGCCATATAGTTATCAATTCTATCAGAAGCTGAACGACTCTGTTTACTCAACTAAAACAAACTTTCATAGCGCAATTAAACCTTATTTAATAGACGATACGACGTTATATGCAAAATATAAGACCTTAACCGACTATGGGGTTGACACGTTAAATCGTCGCAGCTGGGTGCACCGAAAACTATTCGACGAACATTTGATAGACATCAAAAAAAGCGATTATACTTTTTTTGCGGATTATCTTCCAGATTTGACCCTAGGCAGGGAGTTTAGCAATTCCCGGACTACTTGGCTGAACACCAGAGGATATCAAGTTGGAGGAACAGTTGGTAAAAAGTTTTATTTTTACTCAAGTGGCTACGAAAATCAAGCCGTTTTCCCTGATTACTTTAATACTTATATTAACCAAACAGGAATTGTTTCGGGGCAGGCATATGACCGCAAGCCGGGCGGTAAGACTAAGGATTGGTCATATGTTACAGCTTTACTTTCATATACTCCTTCTAAATATCTTAACATTGCTTTAGGGCATGATAAGAACTTCATAGGCGACGGATACCGCTCTATGCTTTTATCTGACTTCAGTTCGCCCTACACCTTTTTAAAGCTTACAGGCAATTTAGGAAATGTAAGTTACATGGCTATGTGGAGCTATATGCAAGACCCACGCGCGCCTAAAGTTGGTACGGATATAGGCAATCGTAAAAAATGGGGAGTATTTCATTATTTAGATTGGAATGTTACAAAACGCTTATCGTTGGGATTTTTCGACTCTGTTATCTGGGCAGTAACTGATGACAATGGAAACAGACGCGGATTTGACTTTACTTATGGCAATCCCTTTATATTTTTGAGACCAGTTGAAGCTGATAACGGCTCTCCAGATAATGCCCTGATTGGTTTTAATGGCAAATATAAAGTTTCAGACCATGCTACACTATATGGCCAGTTTGCTTTAGATGAGTTTGAAGCCAAGAACTTCTTTTCAGGGAAAGGCAGCTCAAGAAATAAATATGGGTGGCAAATTGGTGTTCGTGGGACAAATATTTTTAACATAAACAGCCTCAATTATTTGATCGAATATAACGGCGCTAAGCCATACACTTATACTTCAACATTTAGAATAAAAAACTATGCTCAGCAAAATGAACCGCTAGCACATCCATTTGGAGCAAATTTTAAAGAACTGCTTGGCTTAGTAAATTATAGTTATAAGCGTTTTGATTTTACCGGACAGCTTAATTACGGTCATTATGGACTTGATATAAATGGCTTGAATTATGGAAAAGATATATTTTTATCTTATTTAACTCCAGCCAGATATGATGGGCCAACCGAAGATTTTGGTACTGGTAATAGTGCTTATACTACCGGCAATTATACCGGCCAGGGATTAACAACAAATATGTACTATGCCGAAGGTAAAATAGCTTATTTACTAAATTCGAAATACAACTTACGGATTGAAGCAGGTGGGCTATATCGTAGAGAAACTAATAATATCTTTACTGATAAAAATACAATGTTTACTATTGGGTTACGTAGTTCGTTTAGAAATTTATATCAGGATGTGGCAAGATATAGAAGTATGTAAGCATAAGATAATTGAGCGTTACTACCAATTACTAATGTAAGTCCATTTTATTACAGTCGTTATACCAATCAGCAATTGCCTCCTTTAACGTATACTGCAATTTATAGGGTGATTCATCAAGCTTCTTTCCTGATATGTTAGTAGAAATCATTAATTTTTTAACTCTGTCGGGGTGAATGCCGTTAATTTTTTTTCCTAACAAATTACCTGAATAATATATTGTACTTGCTGCTAATTTCATTAGTGATGCAGGTACTAATAACTTGGGTTCGTTTACGCCTGTAACTTGGGCCATAACCTCACATATCTTCTGTATTGTGGGTGCCGGAGAATAAGTCAAATTATACGTGGCCACGCCCGTGCCCTGACCAACTGATGTTTCATACAATATTCTGACAACATCTTTAACGTAGACTGCCGCCTTTGTTGTATCCCTCCTACCAGGATAAAAGAAAAAGCCTTTTTTTAAAGACTGGTATAACCTTGTAAAATTACCACCTTCATTTTGTCCAAATACCACCCCGGGACGTACAATTATTAATTTTCTGTTATCCGGATCTTCTGCTTGCCATACTTTATGAATGTATTCAGCCGTCAATTTTGAAATGCCATAGGGTGTATTAGGCATCGGAATTGTTGTTTCTAATTTAAGCTCTTCAGATGGGCCATAAGGAGCAATAGAACTTGTAAATACGATTGTGTTTATATTATTGCTTCTAGCAAAATCACAGATATTCTCTGCGCCAAAAATATTCGTTTCAAAATAATCGTGATCAGGATGGCCGGGAGTAGTATGTATGGCAGCAAGGTTATATATAATTGAATTACTTGAATCATTTAGGTCTAACAAAATACGTTTCCTTACATCCAACTTTATAAAATCACTTTGTACTTTATTATATATATCATAGCTATTAATTACTGATGAGCTTAAATTAAGACTTGTTATATATTTGGCTAAATGAGTTCCTATAAACCCAGCTCCACCAAAAATTAAATAATTCATTATATATTCTTTAATTGAATCTTATTGTTAATGAAGTTCAAAAACTGTATTTTAAATCTATCTCTGCTAAATTTTTCAGCATGATTTCTTATCACCAAAGGATCGTAATTTAAAAATTTGCTTTCGAATAATTCAACGGCGTTTATAAGCGAGCTTTCGGTTTGCTCTTGGTATAAAACACCTGTTACTCCGTCAATGACAGATTCTAACACTCCTCCTTTTCCAAATGCTATTACAGGAGTTCCACAAGCCTGCGCTTCAACCGGAACGATTCCAAAGTCTTCTTCAGCAGCAAATACAAAAGCTTTTGCATTTGACATATAACTTTTCAACGTTTCAAATGGCTGAAAACCTAATAACTCAATATTTGCAGTTGCCATCGCCTTAATCTTGTTTAAGTCAGGTCCATCTCCTACTACAATTAACTTTTTTTCGGGCATCTTAGAAAAAGCGTTAACAATCAAATCAATCCTTTTATAAGGAACCATTCTCGAGCACGTAAAGTAATAGTCCTTTTTTGATGTTTCTAAGGTAAATTCATCAACCGCTACACTAGGATATATTGTAACACTTTCTCTATTATAAATTTTCTTAATTCTTCTGCCTATGTAATTTGAATTGGATATAAAAAAATCCACTCTATTTGTACTTATAATATCCCAACTTCTAATCCTATGAAGTAAGTATTTTGCTATTAATCCTTTCAAGCCCTTATCTAAACCTGATTCTTTTAGATATTGATGGTGCAAATCCCAGGCATATCTTATTGGTGAATGACAATAACATACATGAAGTTGGTTTGAATTGGTTAAAACTCCTTTGGCCACTGAGTGCGATGAGGAGATAACTAGGTCATAATCCGCGAGGTCGAACTGCTCAATAGCAAGAGGAAAAAGTGGTAAGTAAGATCTCCACTTTGTTTTTGCAAATGGAAGCTTCTGTATAAAAGACGTTTGCAATTTATGAGAGTCTAAACCAAGGGCTTTAACAGTATCTGGAATAGCTACTAAGGTAAAAAGATCCGCATTTGGAAAAATTTTAGATATTTCTTGAACAACTTTTTCTGACCCACCAATTGTAGTTAACCATTCTTGTACTAAAGCAATCTTCATATATACGTTACCGGGTTTCTAGAACAGATGTAAAGATATAACAAAACCAACGAATTGCCTTAAGAAGGCAAGTTACTTTTAGAATTATGTATTGAAATAATTTTTTTTGGAATATATCAATGTGATGATGATGTGTAGCTATTTGCAGTGTATATTAAACATCCTTGATGTATTTTTCAAACAATTCTAAATGTTTATTCGCACTCACATTCCAATCAAATTTTTTTATTTGATTCAATCCTTTAAAAATTAATTCCTCTCTTAACATGCTGTTTGATAAAATTTTTTCTATAGCTCTTTTAATTTCAAGGCTACTATCAGGATTAAAATATAAAACTGCATCTTCACATATCTCTCTTACACTTGGTATATCCGAAGCTGCAACAGGACAGTTACATTTCATCGCCTCCAAAGGAGGTAAACCAAAACCTTCATATAACGAAGGGAACACAAAAACTGAAGCATTGGCATATATGGTATCCATGTCAACATCCTTTACATAACCTGTAAAAACAATTGATTTCTTAAGCACCTCATTGCTTTGTATTATGTTAAACAATCCTTCGTCTGCTGTGATAAATCCATCTTTTTTGCCTACGATTACGATCTTGTATTTTTCTTGAAACGATTTATTTAGTATCAAATAAGCATCAAGTAATTTAGATAAATTTTTATGGGGCTTTACACTTCCAACAAATAACAAATAGTTATCAGGCATACCATACTCACTTTGAATAGCGGTAAAATCCTTTACGTGGGACTTTTGATTTACTCCGTTATAAATTACATTAATTTTTTCCGGCTTGCAACCAGTGTATTTTACAATTTCATTCTTTGAAAAATCAGACACCGTTATAATGCTATCTGACAACAGAGTCGCAGCTTTCATTGCAACCTTCACATAGACCTTCTGCAAAAGAGAAAGTTGTTTAAATATGTGCAAATGGTAAACGTCGTGTATGGTTACAACTCTGTGTTTTGCATCAATTTTAAAGAAGGGTACGTTATAATGTGGCGACCAGAACAAATTACATTTTGGAATAGCTTCTCTGAAGCCAAGTTGTTCTTTTATTGTATAAATATTGAAATTAAATTTTTTTGCTGAAACCCTCCCTTTAAAAATATCATCTTCCTCATCAGTATCCTTTACAAGCGCCATAGTATTTATATTTCTGCTTTCTTGAAGTTTACTTAAGCCGTTTTGTAAGTATACTCCTATACCTGTTTTCAGTATTCTTGCATCTACGCATATATGTATTGTGCTCATAAAATATTATTTACTTGTATGAAGTGTTTTCAAGTAACACAATCCTAATGCTAAAAAAGCCCATAAGAAAAAAGAGTACACTGGTGCTATGGTAAACATTGTTATTATATTGAAAGAAGCTCCAATAAAAAACATTTTACTGTATCCTGAAGAATTACGATACTTCCAAAAGCTTTTCAATATCAAAAATAGCAGCATAAACAAAAATATACCTCCAAATATTCCCTGTTCACTTAGTACAGAAGAAAAAACGTTCTGAGGAAAGGCCCCAGGCTGTAGCATTTCACCAAAAGTTATGATACCCATCCTAAATTCATATATGTGCATATAATATACACTGTTACCAACTCCAACACCAGTAAAAAAGTGCTCTTTGAATATACGCATTCCAATGGCACCTGTATAACTACGATAACTACCACTATCTAATGTGTGTTCAGGTGCCGCAAAGAAACTTTGCACTTTGGTTATAAAAGTATACTCGAAAGCATCGTATACGTCATAGTAAGCTATCAAGTATGCTCCCAGGAAGAAGCAGATCATTATTAGAAAAGTAGTCATTAACTTGACCTTAAATGAGTTGTTTAGAAGAAAGATGCTCACTACAATCACTAAAGTCAAACCAACTAAAGTACTGGAAAATGTTAAAATTAAAGAAAGTACGTTTATAACAAGCAGCGTTATCCAAAAAGCCTTATTGAAAAGTCTTTTTGTAAAAAAAACGAACAAACATATCCAGCTTTGATACAAAACATAAAAACTCGGCTCTTGAGATAGACCAGAACTACGGAATGTATAAACCGACTTATTTTGAATTATATTAGGCAAATACGTAATTACATCAACGGTAAAAGTGGCTATTATAGAGTATGTGGCTATTATTGTGCCTACTATAATGACTCCTCTTAGGAGTCTGTCAATATTCTCGGCTAAACGTAATGATGTGCTGATTGAATTAAAAGCTGCGTAATTGAAAAACATATATACAAGCTGCAACAATGGAAATATGTAATAATTAAATTTGAAGCCATCAGCAGCTGGATATTTATTGTAAAATTCATAAGGATAGTCTAAAATCAACAATGAAAATACGTAACTTACAATTGGAGAGACTACAAAAAACATAGAGGCCATAAGGCTGATCAAGGAAATCTTTTTCGGCCTGTAAGTAGCTAAATTTATTACCAGCAGAATTAGAGCTAATACTTCATAAATTTTCAGGCTTCCACCTATCCGAATAACAGGGAACTGTTGAAATCCAATAAACAACAATATAAAATACGATAATTTCTCTTTAATGCTCAGTCGAAGTCCGGAAGTCATCATTTTTATAAACCTATAATTGTTTGGTCCGGATAAATATCTTTCAACAATAAAGCATGTGGTCCTATTTTAACATTATTGCCTAAAACAACATTCCCATGCATCGTTGCGTTAAAGCAAAAATATACATTTTCACCTAACGACGCAGCAAACATAGTTTTATTATGATTTCGTCCAAAACACCGATTTTAACATTCTCAGAAATATCACTATTAACATCAATTACGGCCAGCCGATGTATAATAAAGGAGAACTGATGAGGAAACGTTAACTTCCTTAATGCATTTTTTTTTAAGCTATTAAGATTAACTTTCACATGAAACAAATACTTGTTAATTACTATTCTGATGATTTTAATCGGCATTTTAAAATAAGATACTTGTTCTAAATAAAGTATACCTATAAGAATCGTGGCATGTGACTCATTTCTTTTGCAAATAGTTCTTAATCCTCTCAACATTGCGTTGTGCTATATTAAATTAAACCAACTGGAAACAACATTACAAAAATCTGCATTGCTATCTTCATTTATGCCGGTCATGATGATTTGTTTTGGAGGACTATCAAAGGCATTCAAAATTGCTTTACAAATGGAGTTTATGTCACTTACGTTTCCGATGTACGAGGCTTGGCCTTTTGAAGCTTCAACTAATTCTGAGATGTTAGTGGTAATCGATTGGGTTCGGCATGCTAACGCTTCTGCAACAGGCATACCGTAGCCTTCATAAACAGAAGGAAATACAAATAAAGATGCACCGTTGTACAACACTGCTAAATCCTTATTACTTAAATACCCCAAGTGCTGGATTATATCTTTGTTTTGATTTATTAAGTGTCTAATTTCTTCATTTTTCCAACCAAACTTACCAACGAGTACAAGCTTATGTTCTTTTAAGTAGTTTTCACTTCTCAGTTTTATAAACGCCCTTACTAAATTACCTAGATTTTTCCTTGGTTCTAACGTTGCAACTGCCAATAAATAAGGTTTGCTTATCGTCAATTCTTTCAACCGACCGGTTACAAGTTCGATGTCTAACTTTTTATACACAGAATCAACTGCTGGATTAACTATGATATCTGGCGTTTTTTTGAAATATTTAATTGTTTTATCAAATGTACCCTGTGAGTTTACGATCACATAGTCGGCTTTTTTAACGTCACTCTTGTAAAATAGCTGATGAGCTATTTTCTGCGTAAAGGTCATAGTAGCCGGAACTATAATATGGTTGAAGTCATGGACAACAACTATGGTTTTTATATTACTACTTAAATGCGGTAAGAAACCAGCACCACCTATAAAATAGTCTAATTCATCGGCATTTATACACGATTTAGAAAAGAACTTTAGCCATACAACAGGTTTCATCTTTTGGGCGAAACCTCTTTCATCAACTCTTAATACATGCTTAAACCTACATTCCGATAAATCAATGTCTTTATTATTATTGTATATATAAAATGTAGTTTCATATTTTGCTACTTCATTGATCCTGTTTAAAAGCTGCGTCACGTATTTACCAACGCCTGTTAACGGTTTGTTAAATACTCTGCCATCTATTCCTATTTTAACCATTTTTTTCAAACAAGAACATTTGTTCTTCAAACCTAGATTGTACTCCTAGATAACGCATTATCATGTAATATCTTTTTATGCCAATTAGCTTTTTAAGAACCTTCAAACCTTTATTGGCTTTTTCAAACATAGCCTTATAATTCGGAAAAGACTTTTGTAGCTTTGCATACTTGGCATTATCATCTATTATTAATAATTTATTATTATCCAATAGTTCGTAGAATGAGTTTTTCCCAATTTCGAATGGATTAGCAAAGTTATGAGATTTTTGATTTAAGATGCCTCTATATAATCTTCTTTGATAAGGTACAATGTACACCCCATTTTTATAGGATGAATAGGTGTAGTGCATATCTTTATGCGCTTGCAAACCACACTTTTCGTTCATTAAATCTACATATTCTTTGAACAAACGAGTATATTCTGGTTTGTTATCCAAACTATATTTGGTTTGCTTACGGCACAACTTATGATATTCTTCGGGGACTAAACCCGAAAAATGATAAACTAATAGCGGCTGGCCATCAACAAAATACTTTCCATCAACATCAGTGAATTCGCGTTCATGCATATTCCAAAATGCAGTATTTACGCCCGGATGCCGTAAGATACCTACATTACTTCCATATAAAGAAGGCAGAAAATCCATCCACCGCTGGTCTACATGTAATGCATCAGCTTTGTCTGCAAAACATTGGTCGGTTAACTTAGCTTTCCACCATTGTATAATGGTATTGCCTACCTCTCCTCTTCTTACTCCAAAAAAACCTAAATTATATATGCCAACAAAAAGCAGTTCCTCTTCCGATGTTGCTCCCTCATACTCAACGTAAGGTTTTATAATATGTGGTGTTAAAATGGCATCGTAAGTATCTAGCTGCTCATATAAATAATCAAGGTTGTCATAAACAACCATGTCTGGATCTAAGTATAATATTTTGTCATACTCATAATTTTTAAAAAGATGATCTAAATAAAATGGCTTAATAGATGTGCTGTATTCAACCACATTATATTTAAAAGCCATTTCATGGAACTTCTTTATACCCAAGGTTTTTGCCTCAACTAAAGTAAAGTCCGAAGCCTGTAAATCATGTCCATCAATTTCATCGGCTAGCAAGATATGAAAGTCAACTTCAGGATTTGTTTCCTTTATTGAATATCCTAACGCTTTAGCCTGACCTAAATAATTTTTAGCTGCTATTGTGAATACTACTTTTCTTCCCATATTGTATAATTAATTATGGATTTTAACCGAAAATAATAATTTCCCGAACAATCCATCTTTTATTCCTTTAAATATCGATTTAATTTTCTCGAATTTATCTGACTCAGCCATTATAATTTTTATGGCACGAAAAATTATGTGCTGCATTATCAACGTTTTTTTGTATTGATATGAAAAATATTCTGGGTACTGTCTCCAAATAAGGGTTTGATTTCGTACGATATAATAAGTTCTGAAACTTGAATAGTTAACAGTCGAAAATCCCCAAACGGTCTTTTTACTGTAGCCAACTTCATGTGTCATTACGGCATTTGTAATTATCACCGTTTTTAGACCGTTGTATTTTTTTGCCCTGTAACAAAATTCGTAATCAACGGCATCTATAAACATGTCTTCGTTAAAGTACCCACATTTTTCAAATACTTCAAGAGGAAACACCGAACCTGACGTTATTGTATCTGTGACGTCCAACAAATGCGTCGATTGTGAAAAAACCAGTTCAGCATGACACAAAGGATTTACGCCAAAAATTCCGATTGACTGGTCGGTATTTTTATTTATCGTGTCTAAATAGAATGTCAGATACTTTGATTCAAAGCAGCTATCTTGGTCCAAAGTTAATATATGAGTATAGCTATTGTTTATAGACCACTTAACCGCACCATTCAAACCAGCTCCGATACCTACATTTCTTCCGTTACCTAAAAAAACGATTTTATCAAACACGTCAACGAATGAATTTCGAAGTTGAATTTGATCAACAAGCGTATTTTGCCAAACTATAACCTTATCTACAACATTAATATAAGATTTTATGTTATAAATTAATTCACTTATGTCTGGATTGTAAACTACGACTGCTGCTGATATTCTCATGCTAATTTTTAGACAACTTTAATTAATTTAGCAGGGACGCCAGCTAAAATAGAATTTTGGGGGAAGCTTTTAGTAACAACTGAATTTGCCCCAATGATACAATTTCTTCCAATTGTTATATTCGGCATAATTGCAACTCCTTCTCCTATCCAAACATTATCTTCTATTATAACTGGGCCTTTAGAATATATCGGTCTTTCGGATGGGGGCATAGCAATTCCGGTTTTCGTAATTTCTCCATGATAATGATCAGTTATAAACACCTTGCTTGCAATCAAAACATTGTTTCCTATAATAACTTTATTTACGCATCCGATATGGCAATCAAATATAATGTTCACATTATCACCTATTATCAGTTCAGGCGTGTGTTTATCAGAGTACTTGAATGTTTCAAACCTAGTTCGAGCATATATACTACAATTATTACCAATAACGATGTTCTTGCCTCCTATGACTTTAACCGGAGCTTCGATGTATAAATTTTTACCACATGACTTAAATTTACTAAATAGAAGCCCCGCCTTTAAATGATTTACTACAAATAGAATGTTATTCAACAACTTTTCTGTAAAGCAGTATCCGATAATTACACCTAAGTAATAAAAGAACTTTGTAAGTATTCGTCTCAAAGTTAAGTTCTATAAATTGCTACTTGTTCTTTTTTTTGACATAAATTGCCTGCCCAATCCTTTTATCTCATTCACCGCATTAAAAATATTAAAGTAATAAGGTGAAAACATATCATATCCACTTCGTTTTAAACTATAGTATGACAACAGTGCGATAAACATTTCCGTTATTATCCAGGAGAAAGCACTGCCAACATAACCAAAGAAATGTATCATTATTAAATTTAAAAAGACGCTGATTACACCGCAAAAAAATATGATCTTAAGCAATGCTTTGTCCATTTTTAACACCACCATAGTTTGTAAACATAATAGTGTATTTATGTAAGATAAGACAGGCACAATAGTTAGTATCCTGAAGACCAGAATTGAACTCACAAATTTATCGCCATAAAATAGTTTTATAAAATAACCGCCGAAGATAAACGCAAACAAAGAGCAGCATATTGTAAAGTATACAACGATAGGCATAATTTTTTGTACTAATTGTATACCTTTCTGCACATTTTTGGAAAATGCTTCAGCAATATATGGAAATAGAGTTTGCGATAACGGAAACGAAATTATCATTAAAAAAATGTATGTGAATTTCCACGCTGCCGAAAAATAACCAACATGTTCTTTAGATTCAAAAAAACCAAGTATAACAATGTTTGTATCTGTATATAAATTAGTTGATACAAGTGTTAAAAACACCATTCGATCTTCCCAGATAAGGTTTAAAACATCTTTTACAGAAACCGATGCAAATTTTATTTTATATATTCTTACAGCTATAATTAATGATATTAGAGATATAAGTATCTGAGTAACACTTAGTGTAATTGGTTGCCAAACATAATCTTCTTGCTTTTTTACCAAAAGTAAAATAGAAATTGTATAAATGATTTTTACTATAAAATTAAACAGAGCCAACTTTGTTAAATTTTGCATTCCTTGATAAAACCAATTTGGTGATATAACCCAGGCAATACATATGAGATAACTGTATATTCCAATTTTAATTTCTTCTTCATTATTCGCTACAAAAAATATAGTGGACAAAAACAGAATGCAAGATAAGACGAACAGTAAGCCCTTCGCATAAAGTATCTTTGTAAAATGCCGGTTTCGTCTTAATACGTCATGTCTATCAACAGCGATGAACCTTGTACCAGTATAATCAAACCCATAATTTACAAGCAATACAAAATAGGCGATGAAGGACGTGTAATAATTTATAACACCAAAATGTTCAGGCCCTATAATCCTAACTATTATCGGTATAGACACTAAGGGAAGCAGGTAGTTGGCAATTTGAACAAAACCAACAGAAATTACATTTTTTACTAATTGCTTTACTTTCCCGCTCTCTTCCCTAACCATTATTATTTTTTAAATATTTTTTTTATTTCAGAAAACCAGCTATCCTCATCTTCGACCCCATAACCATAAGCTTGTTTATAAGTTGAATAACCAGCTTTTTGAACTTTAATATCATTTACAATTAAGTAAAGGCTCTTAATTTTGTTGTTCTTTAATAAATCATTAACTATGTTTAGTTGAGATTTATAAGTGTATCCTTGCCTGGTTACATAAAATGTAAGGTCTGCATATCTTTCTAACATGAGTGCATCAGTAACTAAACCTACAGGTGCACAGTCCATAATTATATAATCAAATTCACTTTTTAAGTAATTTAACAAGGTGTCTAATTTACCATTCATTAGCAATTCCACCGGATTTGGCGGAATGGGGCCAGACGATATTAAAAAGCAGTTCTTGTTAAAGCTTAATGGCTTTAACAACCGCTTAAAATCAACATTAACATCCTCTGATATTGCATAATTTGTGAAACCGTTGTCAATAGTTAAACCAACGCTTTCAGACAGTTTAGGTTTTCTAAGATCCATTTCCATAAAAACCACTTTCTTATCACTTAAGGCCAAGGCACTTCCTAGGTTTAAAGACAAAAATGACTTTCCTTCGCCGCTCATACTTGAAGTAAAAAGCAATATATTAGGCTTGGATGCATCCAATACGAATTGCAAGTTTGTTCTCAAACCTCTAAACTGTTCAGAGATTACAGATCTGGAGTTTGTACCGGTAACCAAACTTTGCTTATCACTGTTATGTCCAATTTCTCCAAGTATAGGAGCACTGGTAATTCGTTCTATATCGTTTTTACTATCAATCCGTACGTTTAACAGTTCTTTTACAAACAGGTAAATAGATGGAAGCAGTACTCCGATAATAATTCCAACTAAATAAATAACAGATTTTTTAGGCTTAAACGGGTAAAAATCACTTTTTGCCATATCAACTATTCTCGAATTGGAAATTGTTGAATTTCTTGTTATAGCTGTTTCTTCTCGCTTTTGAAGCAAAAATAAATATAATTCTTGTTTTAAATTTTGCTGCCGTGAGAAATCCAGATAGTTGCGTTCTTTTCCCGGTAATTGTTTGAGTTGTCCTGTAAATCCAATATTTTGCTTTTGTAACTCGGCTCTACCTACCTGCAAACTTTGCTTGTAAGTTTGAATGTTGTTTAACAAGGTTAATCGCGCATTGTTGATTTGCTTATCGAGATTTTGTACAACAGGGTTCTGTTCTGTAAAAGACAAGGTCGCCCTATCCCTACTCAGCACTAAATCATTATAACTATTAATAGCTTGCCCGAATGACTGATCACTTGGATTAATTAGAGAACGGGGAATTATATTTTTATTTTTTGAATTATTCAAACGCCTTTCCAAGTCATTTATAATTGTTAGCTGCGTTTCTTGTTGTGCTAGTTTATCATAATATTCACTTGCACTGCTAACCAGTACTTTTGACTGCTCAGTTATATTGGCTATATTGTTTTGTGACTTATACTGCTCAAATTGTTTTTCAATGTTATTTAATTCTTTAGATACGAGCAAAATACGAGAGTCAATAAAAGCCATAGTACTGTCGGCAATTTGCTTTTCGTTTTGCAAGTTTGATTGCAAATAGATTTGCATGATACTATTCAATATAGCTTCGCCCTTTGCTGGATTGGGGTAGGTTAGAGATAGATCGATAGTTGTAGCTTGTTTATCGGACAACACTGCCGTGTAGTTTTTCGAGAAATTGTTTATTGCTACATCTTTAGACTCTACTGCAATTTGGTACAATTTAGAAAATTTCACGCCTTGCTTGTAACGTAGCAATAAATTATACTGGTTTAGCCGTACAACCTCTCCAAATTTGGCTTTTACGTTTAAATCATCTTTATCATTTAAAATAATAAATTTATTACCATCAATAACTTTAATATTATAAATCCTTGAATTAATTGTATCTGCTTTATACGCCAAGTTTACCGTAAACGGAGCTTCCTCAAATATTTCTTTCGATTTGAAACCATCTTTTACAAAGATTCTAACATTTAATTGCATGGCATCAACTGCTTTCTGCATTATAGTTCTAGACTTCAAGATTTGGATCTCATTATCTGCGCTACTTTTAACACTAAACAACGATCCAACACCGCCACCTAAACTGCCCCCCAAAGCACCTTGGGCACTGCTTTTGTCGTCCTTAACTATAATTTTACTAGAAACTAGCCAACTGGGAGACGCAAAATATGCGTAAACTACAGATAAAGCCAAGCACAAAATTATACTAGATACAAACCATACCCAGTTGTATATGACTTTCGCTATTATTTGTTTAATATCAATTACATCCCCGTCAGCACTTTTAGAATTTTCAAGCGCTGTGGGAGAGGAAGGGTAAAAATTCTGAGACATATAAAACTTAATTGTTCGTAGCGCTTACAACAATAGCAACTATTGAAATTAACAAACCACCGAGTGTGGTAAGGATGGTAATATTCCGGTTTTGTATGGCATCGGATGATGCTATTTTGGATTTGCTTGGCTCTACGTATATGTAGTCGTTTTGCCTCAGAAAAAAGTATGGTGAATTTAATACTTCACTCTTGCTCAAGTCAAGCCTAACAAGTTCACGTACGCCATTGTCACCTTGCCTAATTAATGCGACGTTTTCCCGCTTACCATAAACAGTCAAATCACCAGCTAACCCCAGTGCATCTAAGATATTTATCTTTTCATTAGAAACAACGTATGTACCTGGTTTCGTTACCTCACCTAAAATTGTTATTTTAAAATTAGCAAAACGCAAATTTACGGTTGGACTTTTGTAAAATTGGCTGGCTCTTTCTCTAACCACATCTCTGGCTTGTTCAGTGGTTAATCCTGAAAGCTGTATTTTACCAATAACAGGCATCTCAACATAACCCTTATTATCAACTAAATAGCCTGCAATATTTTGCCCACCGGTACTGCCTGCTGACGAAGCACCTATAGCTGCGTTCTGCACATTACCTTGTGCCAGCGTCTGTGTGGCTGCCGGATCAACTGTTTGAATATTAATTGACAAGATATCATCAGCCTGAATTTTAGGCTCCGTATACTTAACATCCGCCAATCTGGTTACTACAGTTGTATCGGATATATCTTTAAAATATTTAACGTTTTTTATAGAAGAACAAGACGAGATGATAAGTGGCAGACATGTGATATAACACCATTTAAAAAAAATCTTTTTATTTTTCAGAGGCACGGTAATAGCTTTTTAGGAAAATTAAATCTTCCAAAAATAGCATGTTTTTTTGAATAAACCGTAAAAAAATAAGGGGCGTTAAAACCCCTTATTTTTTTACGCCTGTTTTTTGACGTTAAATAGACTGGCTCTTTTTTAGTGCTGAACCTATCACTTGGTGCATATCATAGTACTTATATTCTGCCAAGCGTCCGCCAAATACAATGTGACTATCGGCTTTCGCTAAAGCTTCGTACTTTTTATAAATATCTGTGTTGTAAGCATCGTTTATTGGATAGTACGGTTCTTTTTCGGTATTCCACTCTTCAGGATATTCTTTGGTGATGACCGTTTTTGGCTGCGTGCCAAACTCAAAGTGCTTATGCTCTATTATGCGAGTGTAAGGTATGTGGCGTTCTGTATAATTTACCACAGCATTGCCTTGGTAATTGTCGGTATCCTTGGTTTGATGTTCAAACTTGAGGCTGCGATATTGCAATTGACCAAAGCGGTAATCATAAAACTCATCAATTTTTCCGGTAAAAACTATTTTGTCGGCTTGCGCATCCCATTCAGCGCGGCTGGCAAAGTAATCAACATTTAGTTTTACGTCGATTCCATCTAATAACCCTTCGGTCAGTTTATTGTAACCGCCAATAGGGATACCCTGGTATTTATCGTTAAAGTAATTATTATCGTAGGTAAAGCGTACCGGCAACCGTTTTATGATGAATGCAGGTAAGTCCTTAGCATCCCTGCCCCACTGCTTTTCGGTATAACCTTTTATAAGTTTGTAATAAATATCGGTACCTACTAACGATATAGCTTGCTCTTCGAGGTTTTGCGGGTTTGTAATGCCTGATTCGTCAATTTGAGTCTGAATGATGGCCTTAACTTCGTCGGGCGTTTTAACCTTCCATAATTGATAAAAGGTGTTCATATTGAACGGAAGATTGTACATCTCGTTCTCAAAAATAGCGAGCGGGCTATTAGTGTAACGGTTAAACTCTACGAAAGAGTTTACATAGTCCCAAATGGTCTTATCATTGGTGTGAAATATGTGAGCGCCATACTTATGGACATTAATGCCCTCCACGTTTTCGCAATAAATATTGCCCCCAAAATGATTGCGCTTGTCGATAATCAGACAACGTTTTCCTTTTTTTTTAGCTTCATGGGCAAACACTGCCCCAAACAATCCAGATCCTACTATTAGATAATCGTATGGTTTGCTCATTAAGTATTTTATTTTAATTGTTACAAATTTTTTAGTGAAACAGATACTTCACTTTGAGATTTAGCAAGAACTGTTAAAACTGTTGTAATAATTAAAAACCGACACTTAATGTTTTAAGGAATGGCAAAAATATTGTACAAATAAGAAAATTTAAGGGATAGCTTACAGCCTTCCAGAACTTGTGCTTGCCGGGAGGATACTTTTAATATCATATACAACGGCATGCTGATGACGTTTTAAAGCATTGATATCTAATGACAAAAGCTCTTTATGCGCAACAGCCAGAACAATAGCGTCATACTTGCCGCTTAGCTGGCTAAATTTATTAAAGGTCGTAATTCCATAATCACGCTTTACCTCTGCTGGGTCGGCCCATGGATCATACACTTCGCAATTGGTGTCATACTCTTGAAGTACCTTAACAATATCTACCACACGCGTATTGCGTACATCCGGGCAGTTCTCTTTAAATGTAAATCCCAACACTAATATACTAGCTTGTTTAACACCAATGTTATTCTTTATCATTAACTTAATCACCTCTTGGGCCACATAGGTTCCCATGCCGTCGTTAATGCGCCGACCTGCTAAAATAATTTCAGGGTGATACCCCACTTCCTGCGCTTTTTGCGCTAAGTAATATGGGTCAACACCGGTACAGTGCCCTCCTACCAATCCGGGTTTAAAATTTAAAAAATTCCATTTGGTGCCAGCTGCTTCTAAAACGGCCTGTGTATCAATATTCAAAATGTTAAATATCTTGGCTATTTCATTCACAAAAGCAATGTTTATATCACGTTGTGAGTTTTCGATTACTTTGCAGGCTTCTGCAACTTTAATACTGGGTGCCTTATGTGTGCCTGCTTTAATGATGGACCTGTATAGTGCATCTACATAATCGGCCACTTCGGGGGTTGAACCTGAGGTTACTTTAACAATACTGGTTAAAGTGTGTACTTTATCGCCCGGATTTATACGCTCGGGTGAGTAACCTGCGTAAAAGTTCTGATTAAACGTTAAGCCAGAAGTTTCCTCTAAAATAGGAATACAAATTTCTTCAGTTAGTCCTGGGTATACGGTTGATTCGTAGATAACTACATCTCCTTTCTTTAGTACCTTGCCAACGGTTTGGCTCGCCAATTTAATTAAGCCCAGGTCTGGCCTATTATGTCTGTCGGTTGGTGTCGGAACAGCTACAACATACACGTTACATTTTTGAATATGCTCAGGCGTTGATGTTAGGGATAAACCAACGCCCGGGTTTACATCAGTAATAACAGTTTTTAGTTCTAAATCTGTAATCTCATGAGTCCGGTCGAACCCGGCGCTTAATTCTGCAATTCTGGATAGCGATTTATCGAACCCAAACACCGGATATTTTTTGGCAAATTCAACTGCAAGTGGCAGGCCAACGTAGCCTAAGCCAATTATTGCAATGCAGGTATTACTCAGATCAGGCATTGCATCGCTGTTGCCAAGTTTGTAATCAATCATTATTTTAGTAACGCAGTGAGTAGATAATTTGCAAATATAAATTTAATTTGATGACACTTATACCGGCATCAGTATGATAGCTGCAACAAGCTTAGCATTGTGTAAAAATTAACTTTTAAAAAGAAGTACTTATATATTGTAAATTTCACTAACGCAATCGATTGCTCATTAACAATATGAGGTTAGTGTATTTTTTACATCAAAATTTATTTTATTTAAAGTAAGTAAATCCTACATTTAACCCCAACTTAACTTTAAAAAAGCCTATGAAATTAATTGCTGACGGCGGCTCAACTAAAACCAACTGGTGCTTGGTGAACGATGAAGGAAAAAAAGTATATTTCAATACAGAGGGCTACAACCCTTATTTTGTAAGTACTGAGTACATAATCGAATCATTAAACGCAAATCTGCCGTCTGACCTGCAAAAGGACATTCTAACCGAAGTGAATTATTACGGTGCCGGGTGTTCTACCGAAGAAAAACGTAAAGTAGTTCAGGGAGCTATGCAAAAAGTTTTTGTAAATGCTAAAGTAAATATTGGTCATGATTTGATGGCCGCTGCACGTGCATTGCTTGGCCACACAGAAGGATTTGCAGCAATATTAGGCACTGGCACCAACACATGTATTTATGACGGTAAAACTATCGCTCACAACATCGATTCGGGCGCCTATATTTTAGGAGACGAAGGCAGTGGATGTTATATTGGCAAAAAATTGCTGATTGACTATTTAAGAGGTTACATGCCTGAAGCGGTACGCAAAAACTTTTGGGATACCTATCATCTTACACCTGACGACGTTAACGAACAGGTGTACTCACAACCCCTTGCTAACCGCTTTTGTGCAGGTTTCAGCAAATTTGTTTATGATAACAATGTGCATTTGGAGTACACGCGCAATTTGGTAAAGACATCATTTGAAGATTTTTTCCGCAACTTGGTTACTCGCTATCCAAATTACCAAAACTATAGTTTTAACTGTATCGGATCAGTTGGCTATAATTTTAGGAACGTATTGGAAGAAGTAGTTACAGAGAACGGCATGAAGATGGGTAACATTATCCGTTCACCTATAGATAATTTGGTTAAGTTCCATCTTGAACTTGCTCCCAGCCAATTATAGTTTGCCGACAAGCATATAAAAAGAAAGCGCCGATTAAATCGGCGCTTTCTTTTTATTATTCGCTTATATGTCTACCCCTAACTCGTTTTGAAAAATTTTACTGTACTTGCGTCTGTCAAACTTGTATAGCTTTGCAGCCCTGAACGACACGTTTTTTTGCTTCTCATCCAGCTCCTTTAAAAATCCGTAGCTTAACATCTTTTTTCTAAAGTTACGCTTATCGAGTTTTTTATTCAAGATAGCCTCATACAATTGCTGCAATTGCGTTAAAGTAAATTTTTCGGGCAGTAGCTCATAGGCAATAGGCTGATAGCTTAACCGGCGACGCAGCTTATTAAAACCTGTTTTAAAAATTTCGGTATGGTCAAACGCCAACTTGGGCAAATCGCTAACGGTATGCCATAGTGCTTTTCTGGCCAATTGGCCCGGCCTAAGTTCTTTCTGACTGTCAATCCTGATCAGTGCATAATAAGCTACCGTTATAATACGGCCACGAGGGTGACGATTCACATCTCCAAATGTGTGGAATTGCTCCATGTGCAGGTTGTTCAGGCCGGTTAGCTCATGCAGTATGCGCTCAGCAGCCTCCTCAATTCCTTCATTATTTTGTACCAGGTTACCCGGAAGCGCTAACCAATCTTTAAACGGTTCGTCATTCCGCTCAATTAATAATATTTTCAATTCACCGGCTTCAAACCCAAATATCACGCAATCGATCGAGAATTCGGACTCAAATTTAACCAACTGTTCTTCCAAGGCCTTCAGTATTAAATAAATTAAAGCTTTAAGTTATAAAGGTAATTGTTATTCAGCTAAAATTAACTCCAATTTAGCAACTGCAACAATAATACATTTTTTAGATAATATGCAGATACGAGTGGCAAATTTTTAGTAAACAAAAGGCAATTTAAACCGGTTATAAAACGTTGGTGTAATTTTTACACGAAACCTTGGCAGATATTAGGTTGATAAGCCACCAAAGTTATTATATTTGCGCGCCAAAGTGCTTCATTTACATGCTTGCAGTAATATACAGTGGATCTAATTATGCTGATTGGCGTTTAGCCGATAAAGGCCGAACGGTAGCCTCATTTAAAACTGGCAGTATAAACCCGTTTTTTAATGATGAAAAGCATATCCTGCAACTGCTGAATAAGAATATTAACCTTATACACCATGCCGAGCAAATTAAGCGCATTTACTTTTTTGGTGCTGGTGTGCTGAACAAGCCGCTTCAAGAGCTGGTTTATAACAGCTTTTCCGCATTTTTTAAATATGCACGCGTGGTTATTGAGCATGATATGCAAGGTGCTGCTATAGCCTGTTGCAAGAGCCAGCCCGGCATAGTATGTATCTGTGGCAGCGGCACCAACTCAGCTTGGTTCGACGGCAAGAAGATTAAACCCAACAATTACGGTTTAGGCTATATCCTGGCTGATGAGGGTTCGGGTAATTGGTTGGGTAAACAACTCATTAAAGCATACCTTAATGAAACTTTGCCCGAAAACTTGCGAAAAAAATTTATAAAGCGCTATGATGCAGACCGAAGGCTGCTTTTGGAAAAAGTTTATCACCAGCGGCAGCCTGCTTTATACCTAAGTTCAATGGCCGACTTCTTTGTGGATAACCAAACCGATAGTTATATTCAGAACGTCATTACCAGGGGCTTTGACCTCATGATAAACACCTATGTGCTACCTTTAAAAGAGCAATACCCGGATGCTGAGGTGCATTTTGCTGGATCGGTGGCTGCCGGTTTCAAAGCCCAGTTAGAACAAGCGGCGGCAAAAGCCGGCGTTCAAATTGCTTACATTTTAAAAGAACCTATAAACAATTTATTAAATTATTACGCTAATAAAAATTAGAAACACATGAAAATAGGAATTAACGGATTCGGCCGTATTGGTCGGTTAGCTTTTAGGGCCGCTATACAGAGAGCCGATATTGAGATAGTAGGAATCAATGACCTGGTTGAACCAGACTATATGGCTTATATGCTTAAGTATGACTCAACCCATGGTAGGTTTGACGGTACTATCGAAGTAAAAGATGGTAACCTGGTAGTAAATGGTCAAACCATTCGTGTAACTGCCGAAAAAGATCCGGCTAACTTGAAATGGAATGAAGTTGGCGCTGAAGTAATAATCGAATCAACTGGTTTATTCTTAACTCAGGAATCAGCTCAGAAACACCTTGATGCTGGCGCTAAAAAAGTGGTGATGTCAGCTCCGGCAAAAGACGATACGCCTACTTTCGTTATGGGTGTTAACCACAAAGAGCTTAAAGCTGAGCAAAACATTGTATCAAACGCATCATGTACTACAAACTGTCTGGCTCCAATTGCCAAGGTATTAAATGATAAGTTTGGTATTGAAGAAGGCTTGATGAGCACGATCCATGCGGTTACTGCCACTCAGAAAACAGTTGACGGCCCGTCGGCAAAAGACTGGAGAGGCGGCCGTGGCGCTTATCAAAACATCATCCCTTCATCAACTGGTGCTGCTAAAGCAGTATCATTGGTTATTCCTGCCCTTAAAGGCAAATTAACCGGCATGTCTTTCCGTGTGCCTGTGGCCGACGTATCTGTTGTTGATTTAACCGTACGGTTAAGAGAAAACACTTCTTATGATGACATTAAAGCTGCCATGAAAGAAGCTTCTGAAGGCGAATTAAAAGGCATTTTAGGTTATACTGAAGATGAAGTAGTATCCGAAGACTTTAAAGGCGATGCACGCACATCAATCTTTGATGCTAAAGCCGGTATTGCACTGAACGGAAACTTTGTTAAAGTAGTATCATGGTACGATAACGAGTGGGGTTATTCAAACAAATTGATTGACCTAGTTCAGGAACTTGGTAAATTATAATTGTGTATATAAAGCAAAAAAGCCAGGCAAATCGTCTGGCTTTTTTTTGCTTTATAAATTATAAAATACCTGGTTATCCGCTTCAAGCACACTCAAGTCAGGCATCTCATTAAATATCCCAAATACTGAAGCTCCACTCCCACTCATACTGGCGTATAGTGCTCCGGCATTGTATAATACTTCTTTAATCAGCCTGATGACCGGGTAGGCCTCAAATATGTGATTTTCAAAATCGTTTGTTATGGTGCGCTTCCATTCATTGATAGGTTGCTGAATCAACTCCCTCACTGACACTTGAGGTGCCGCCGGTTTAATTCCACCGTAGGCCTCGGCCGTAGATACATGTACTGATGGCATAACTAATACTATGTGGTACGCCGATAAGTCCAGTTTTACCGGTTCGAAACGGTCGCCCTTCTCAAAAGCATAAACGGGTTTGTTTTTTATGAAAAAAGCACAGTCGGCACCAAGCTGCCGTGCATAGTTCATCATATCATCTTCGTTCAAGCTTAAATTAAAAGTTTCATTCATCACCTTAATAAAAAAAGCGGCATCAGCTGAGCCCCCGCCCAAACCGGCGCCAATAGGTATATGCTTATGCAAATGGATGCTTACCGGTGGCATATTAAAATCGCGATTTATTAAACGGTAAGCTTGAAGGCACAGGTTGCTGCCATTATTTCCCGGAATAGGAATGCCCGATGACTGAAAATTAAGCTCCTTGCTTTCAATCACTTCTAGCGCATCCTTTATCATCAGTGGATAAAAAACTGTTTCTAAGTTATGGTATCCATCCGGGCGGCGCTCAGTAATATGAAGCCCTATATTAATTTTAGCGTTTGGGAATACGATCATGAATGTTGATATACGGTTGAATTTTGCACATTAGTAGGAAAGCCAAAATAGATTAATTTTCTTTGTAACCGCAAGCGTTTAAACATTGTTGTTTTTGCGCGGCTTTTAAATTATGAAACAATATCTCGACCTGATGCGCCATGTGTTGGAGAATGGCGCTCAAAAGCACGACCGTACCGGAACAGGCACCATCAGCGTTTTTGGGTACCAAATGCGCTTTAATTTAAAGGATGGCTTTCCGTTGGTAACTACAAAAAAGCTGCACCTTAAATCTATTATACACGAGCTTATTTGGTTTTTAAGTGGCGATACCAACATTAAATATTTAAAAGAGAACGGCGTACGCATTTGGGATGAGTGGGCCGACGCCGAAGGCAACCTTGGCCCAGTTTATGGCTACCAGTGGCGCTCATGGCCTACGCCCGATGGCCGGCACATTGACCAGATAAGCCAGGTGGTAAAAACACTGAAAACTAATCCAGATTCGCGCCGCATTATGGTATCGGCATGGAACGTGGCCGATGTTGACCAAATGGCGCTTCCACCCTGCCATAGCTTGTTTCAATTTTATGTGGAGCCAGCCGACATTAAAAAGGGTGAAACACGGGGCAAATTGTCTTGCCAGTTGTACCAGCGCAGTGCCGATATATTTTTAGGAGTACCGTTTAACATTGCTTCGTACGCCTTGCTTACTATGATGGTAGCCCAGGTTTGTGACCTTGATTATGGCGACTTTATACATACGTTTGGCGATGCCCATATCTATAACAACCATTTGGAGCAGGTTGACCTGCAGCTTAGCCGCGAACCCAGGCCATTACCTACTATGCACATCAATCCTGAAGTAAAGGACATCTTTGACTTTAAATTTGAAGATTTTACGTTAGAAAATTATAATCCCTGGCCGCATATTAAAGGTGCAGTAGCCGTATAAAACTATTTATGAAACCTAAAATAATTATCACGGTTGCAATATCAGAGAACAACGCCATTGGAAAAAACAATCAGTTGCTTTGGCATTTGCCTAATGATTTGAAACACTTTAAGGATATTACAAGCGGGCACACAGTAATTATGGGGCGCAAAACGTTTGATTCGGTTGGTAAACCATTGCCCAAGCGCCGTAATATTGTGATTACCCGCCAAGATATTGAAATTCCGGGATGTGAGGTTGTTAATTCTTTAGATGCAGCTATAGCGTTAGGTGCTAATGAACCCGAGCTGCATATTGTTGGCGGTGCCGAAATTTATAAACAGGCTATACCTATAACAGATATATTAAATTTAACTATTGTGCATCAAGTGTTTGAGGCCGATACATTTTTTCCGGAAATAAATATGACTGAATGGGAAGAAGTAGGTCGGGAAGATTATCAAGCCGATGAAAAAAATGCGCTTCCTTACTCCTTCATCACCTTAAAGCGGCGCTAACAACACAGCCATTTATTTTGTTTTAATTAAAGTCTTTCCCTTACGAAATTTTATTAGATTTGCCGTCTTATTTTCAAAGCTTATAAATTAATTTACACATAGACTACACCATGCAAGGTAAAGGGGTTATTAAATTTTTTGCTGTATTAGTGGCGCTTGTTTGCTTGTACCAGCTTTCGTTCACCTGGGTAACCAAAAAGGTAGAAGATGATGCCAGGGCTTATGCTAAAGGCAACCCGGAAAAAGAAAAAGCTTACTTAGATTCTATTTCAAATAAACCGGTTTATCCGCTGTTTGGCCATGACTATCAGTATTGTAAAAACAATGAGCTGGCCTTAGGTTTGGATCTAAAAGGCGGTATGAACGTTACCATGCAGATCTCTTTGAGTGAGCTGATCCGTACGTTGGCCAACAATAATCCGGATGTTACCTTTAATCAGGCTTTGCACAATGCAGATGTAATTGCAAAAACAAGCCCTGAAAACTACATCGATATTTTTATGCGCGAGTATAAAAAGATTAGTCCTAACGGCAAGTTAGCACCTATTTTTTCTACACAGGCTAACCAAAGCAACTTAAAATTTGATGCCAGCAACAGCCAGGTTGAATCTTATTTACGCGAGCAATCAAACACTGCCGTTACCCAATCATTTAACATCCTGCGCAGCCGCATTGATAAATTTGGCGTAACCTCTCCTAACATTCAGCAGCAAGCAGGTAACCGCATCTTAATTGAGTTACCAGGCGTGTCTGAATCCAGCAAAGAGCGTGTACGTAAATTGCTGCAAGGCTCAGCTAAACTGGAGTTTTATGCTACATATGATAATACTGAAGTTGCACAATTACTGTTCAACATCAACGGTATAATAGCAGCCAAAAACAAATCAACAGCTAAAAAAGATACTACTGCAACCGCAGCTACAGCAGTTGCCGATACGGCTAAAAAAGGTGGTTCATTGTTAAGCAAGGTTAAGCAAAACTCGGCTAAGGATACTTCAGCTGCGTCATTGAAAAACAAAAGCCAGCTAACAGAAACACTTCCTTTATTGTCTATACTACAACCTAACGCAGGGCAAAGTGCAAACGGCATGCAGCCATACCCTGGTCCGGTTGTGGGTTACTCGTTGATAAAAGATACTGCTAAAGTAAATTCATATTTAAACAGTCCAGACGTTAAGGCAGTTATCCCAAGAAACATGAAGTTACTTTGGGCAGCTAAACCTAACGAAGGTGGCACAAAGGCTCTTTCTTTATACGCCATTAAGCTTTCAGGTGCAGAAAATGGTCCGGTTTTAAGCGGTGAAGTTATTACCGATGCCAAAAGTGATTTAAATCAAACTAAAGGGGGCTACGAGGTTTCTATGGCAATGAACTCCGATGGTGCTAAAACCTGGAGACGTGCTACTGCTGAAGCTGCCGGTAACCCTACCGATCCTAATGATAACCGCTCAATCGCCATTGTACTCGACGAGAACGTGGTATCTGCTCCACGGGTAGATAATGAGATTGCTGGTGGCCAGTCCTCAATCAGCGGTAACTTTACTCAGGATGAAACTAAAGACTTAGCTAATGCATTAAAGGCTGGTCGTTTGCCTGCTCCTGCTCGTATTGTGTCTGAAGATATCGTTGGTCCGTCATTAGGTCAGGAAGCGATCAACAACGGTTTAGTATCGTGTGGTGTTGGTTTGATTGTAGTATTGTTATTCATGATACTTTATTACAATAACTCAGGTGTAGTTGCCGACATTGCAGTGTTTGTAAACGTTTTCTTCCTGATGGGTGTATTAACCAGCATACATGCCGTATTAACGTTACCTGGTATTGCCGGTATCGTGTTAATTTTAGGTATATCGGTTGATGCTAACGTACTTATTTATGAACGTGTTAGAGAGGAACTTGCTTCTGGTAAATCTAAACGTTTAGCCATTGCAGATGGTTACAAACATGCCTTGTCTTCAATTCTCGATTCCCAAATCAGTAGCTTCCTTACCGGTTTAATCCTATTCATTTTTGGTACAGGGCCAATACAAGGTTTTGCTACTACCTTGATGATCGGTATCCTGACATCATTGTTCTGTTCTTTGTTAATCTCACGTTTAATATTTGAATGGATGCTGGATAAAGACATGAATATTAAATTTTCGAATGCATGGAGCTCTAACTTATTTAAGGGTGCCAACTATGCGTTCGTAAAAAACCGTTTCAGATTCTATGCTTTCTCAGGTATATTTATTTTGGCCGGTATAATCTCTATGTTTACACGTGGATTTAGCTACGGCGTAGATTTCCAGGGTGGCCGCAGTTACGTTGTACGTTTCGATAAAACGCTGACTACCCAAGATGTTCGGAGTGCTATCGACAACACGCTGGGCAAAGGTAAATCAGAAGTTAAATCTTTCGGTTCGGGTAACCAGGTACGTATTACTACCAACTACCTGATAGAAGATAACACCACGGTTGCTGATAATAAAGTTGAAAGCACGCTGCGTAAGGGTTTAAGCCAGGTTTCTCCTACCTTTAAAATCATGAGCTCGCAAAAAGTTGGGCCAACTATCGCTAATGATATCAAAACATCGGCGATATGGACTGTAATTTTTGCTATCCTCGTTATATCCGCTTATATCTTAATCCGGTTCCGCAGATGGCAGTTCAGTTTAGGCGCCATGGTGGCTACGGCACACGATGCGTTGCTGGTATTATCGTTCTTCTCTCTGTTCAACGGTGTGTTACCTTTTGCATTGGATATAGATCAGGCATTTATTGCAGCTATCTTAACTGTAATAGGTTACTCCATTAACGATACTGTGGTTGTGTTTGACCGTATCCGCGAGTTCCTTAACCTGCACCATGCCAAGACCGATGATCCGGCTGTAGTAGTTAACCAGGCTATTAATAGTACACTAAGCCGTACCATTATTACTGCTTTAACTGTTATCTTTGTGCTCATCGTATTATTTATATTCGGTGGTGATGTGATCCGCGGATTCTCGTTTGCCTTATTGGTGGGTGTGTGCTTTGGTACCTACTCATCCATTTGTGTGGCAACACCGGTAATGCTCGATTTTGGCGGCAAGAAGCTCAACTAAAATTTCATTATAAATTTTTATAAAAGGCTTCAAAGAACATTTGAAGCCTTTTTTGTTATACAAACAGACATCAACCTTACACGCAAATTGTTTAAAGAACATGGATGCAAAACAAAACACAAAATTTCCACTGGTAGTAATAGTAGGCGGTGGCTTCGGCGGTATTGAGCTGGCCAAACACCTGGCTAAAGAGCCGGTTGAAATATTATTACTTGATAAGCATAACTATCACTCATTCCCTCCCCTGTTATACCAGGTGGCTACCGGAAGCCTGGAGTGTGAAGCTATAGCCTTTTCATTGAGAAAGAACTTTGAGGGGCAAAAAAATCTGCGTTTTAGGGTTGCCGAGGTTACCGCAGTAAATACAGAGAACAACTACCTTGAAACGACCATTGGCGAGATAGCTTATGACTACCTGGTAATGGCCACCGGATCGACTACCAACTTTTTTGGCAATAAAGACATTGAGCATTATGCCATGCCTATGAAGACCATACCTGAGGCGCTAAACCTGCGGTATATGTTTTTACAGAATTTGGAGCAAGCGGTAATAGCTCCCACTAAAGAGGAACGCGACCCATACGTTACTTTTGTAATGGTTGGAGCGGGCCCAACGGGTGTTGAACTTGCCGGTTCTTTTGCCGAATTACGTAATCATGTATTAAGCAAGGATTACCCGGAGCTGCGCAAAGAGGATATGAAAGTTTATCTGGTCGACTTTTTACCAAAGGTTTTAGGTCCAATGTCTGACGAGGCTTCAAAAAAAGCGCAGGAGTTTTTAGAGAAGATGGGCGTTGAAGTACTGCTTAACGTAAAGGTTGCCAGCTATGACGGTACGGAGTTGAAATTTGAAGACGGACGGGTTATACGGACCAAAAACGTAGTATGGTCGGCAGGTGTAATGGGTGTTGTGCCACAGGGTATTGCTAAAGAGAACCTGGTGCGCGGCAACCGCATCAAAACCGATGAAATTTGCCGTGTGGTAGGTACAACCAACGTATTTGCCATTGGCGACGTAGGTGCTTCGGTAACAGAAGCAACACCTAATGGTCACCCCGGTGTTGCGCAAGTAGCCATTCAGCAGGGAAAAAAGCTGGCAGAGAACTTGTCGCACTTGGTTAAAGGTGAACCAACCGAGCCATTCAAATATAAAGACTTGGGATCAATGGCAACCATTGGCCGCAATAAGGCAGTTGCCGATTTAGGTAAAATTAAACTGAGCGGCTTTTTTGCATGGTTAATTTGGATGTTTGTGCATTTGATATCACTGTTGGGCTTCCGTAATAAAGTTATCACTTTCATCAACTGGCTGGGTAGCTATGTTACCTACAATGGCGGCACACGCTTAATTATACGTCGTTACGTACGCGAGGTTGCTCCGGAGGCTGCAGCCGCAGCACAGCTGCCTAAAACAGACTAATGACTATTTAAGTAAAAAAGAAAGGTTGGAAATGCAGGTTAATTTTACTAACCTGCGTTTCCAACCTTTTATCATTTAACGGCATTCCAATTAGAGGAGTAGGACTTCGTCCTATCTCTTTAAAACCATTTTATAATGCTTAATACCGGCCTCTTCAAATTCGGGCCCAATTTTAACGAAGTTAAACTTTTCATATAATGATACCGCCTGGATTTGCGCATGCAGGTATACGTTATCAACCTCTGCCGGTAAGTCGTTTAACACGGCTTGTACAAGCGCTTGTCCTACTCCCTGCCCTCTATAATCTTTTAGCACCGCAAAACGCTCCAGCTTAACCCCTTTATCGGTTTTGCGCCAACGCGATGCTCCTGCAGGAGTATTATTAACTGTAGCTAAAAAATGGTTTGACTGATCTTCAAACTCGTGCTCCAACTGAGGCGGACAATTTTGCTCAACCACAAAAACCTCATGGCGTATGGCAAATACTTTTTCCAGATCGTTCTGTTCGGTTACCTTACTTACTTTTACTTCTCGAATCATTTATACGTTGTGTAGTATGTTTTGATCTTTCTGATTTACTTTCGTGATTTAAGTTAGCAGCGTCAATAGTATGTGTACAACCTAAGTCATCCTCCGTTTTAGCAAGTTCAGATAGTCGCACGTAAAATTTATGAATCTGCTCCAGCTCATGCTCGCTCAGGTCTTCGATATTCACCATACGATTACTGGCACCTTCCATTGCAGCTATTAACTCATTAAGCTTCAAATGCAGGGCTCTCGAATCCTTGTTTTGCGCTTTTTGGATAAGAAACACCATTAAAAAGGTTATTATAGTAGTACCGGTGTTGATAACCAGCTGCCAGGTTTCAGAAAAATGAAACACCGGGCCACTGGCACCCCAAACTATTACAACCAGGGCAGCTAATATAAATGCCCCTGAACTACCTGTTGCAGTAGTTGCCCAATTGGCAAACTGCTCCATAAAACTGCTTTTCTTTTTAGACATGATCGGCTGATATATTTAAAGTAAATATCATAAAAAAGCGCCGGTACTTATAGGTACAGACGCTTTCCTTTAAGTTTATACAGTAATTACAGTTTGCTGTTTACGTCAAGACAATTCAAATCGGCAAAAGCCTGAGTTAAACGCTTAACAAAGTTCTCTTCACCCTTGCGTAACCAAACACGTGGATCGTAATACTTTTTATTAGGTGAATCTTCGCCTTCAGGATTACCGATCTGCGATTGAAGGTAACCTTCTTTAGATTTGTAGAAATCTTTTATGCCTTCCCAGAAAGCCCACTGCATGTCAGTGTCAATATTCATTTTAATGGCACCGTAAGAGATGGCTTCGCGAATTTCTTCCTGACTTGAACCAGAACCGCCGTGAAACACAAAGTTGATTGGCTTTTCGGTCTCAATATTGTGTTTCTTCTTTAAAAACTCCTGAGAGTTATGTAAAATAACTGGTTGTAACTTGACGTTGCCTGGTTTGTAAACACCATGCACATTACCAAATGCAGCAGCTACCGTAAAGCGCGGGCTAACAGCCGATAAGTGCTCGTATGCATAAGCAACTTCCTCAGGCTGGGTATATAAACGCGAACTGTCAACATCGCTGTTATCCACGCCATCTTCCTCGCCACCGGTTACACCCAGCTCAATTTCAATAGTCATGTTCATTTTGGCCATGCGAGCCAAGTATTGAGCTGAAATTTCAATATTTTCTTCTATTGGCTCTTCAGATAGATCGAGCATATGTGAAGAGAAAAGGGGCTTACCAGTTTCAGCAAAATGCTTTTCACCGTGTTCTAACAAGCCGTCAATCCACGGTAATAATTTTTTAGCAGCGTGATCGGTGTGCAGAATTACGGCTACACCATAGTGTTCTGCTAACAAGTGTACGTGTTTGGCTGCAGATACGCCGCCTAAAATGCATGCCTGCAGTTTCGAATTATCAAGTGATTTACCGGCATAAAATTGTGCGCCGCCGTTTGACAATTGTATAATAACAGGTGAGTTAACTGCTTTGGCTGTTTCCATAACGGCATTAATAGAGTTAGTGCCAATTACGTTAACAGCAGGCAAAGCAAACTGATGCTTCTTTGCTGCCTCAAACATTTCCTGCACCTGATCACCGTGCAAAACGCCTTTATAATTTTTTAAATCCATATGCGAATGTATGTTTATGCTACGAATGTATAAATTTATATAAGTGATTTGAAATGTATTACAGCATTTTACGCAGATCGTTCATATTTTTTAAATAATCACAATTTTCGATACATATAGGCAAACAATTAAGTAAGATTATTTTTGTTTCTTTGCATCGGTTAATATGAAAGATATAGCAATGGCTTGGTTTAAAAGAGAATCAAAAGGTATTACTACCTCCACTGAAGATAAAAAAGAAGCCCCGGATGGTGTTTGGAATAAGTGCCCTAATTGCAAAAGGCCCCTGCATTATACCGAGCAGGTAGAAAACCAATATGTTTGCCATTATTGCGGTTTCCACTTGCGTATTGGATCAAAAGAGTATTTCTCGGTTTTATTCGATAATAATGAGTTCACTGAACTTTTTGCCAACCTGCGCTCGGGCGACCCGCTTGAATTTGTAGACACAAAGAAATATAGTGACCGTTTAAGAGATACAATGTCTAAAACAGGCTTAAACGATGCTATACGTGCGGCCCACGGTTTGGTAGACGGTCAGCCGTTAATGGTAGCTTGTATGGATTTTAACTTTATAGGCGGCTCAATGGGCTCGGTAGTAGGCGAAAAAATTGCCCGGTCTATCGATTATAGTATTGCCAACAAAGTGCCGTTCCTAATGATTTCAAAATCGGGTGGGGCGCGTATGATGGAAGCAGCGTTCTCCCTGATGCAAATGGCTAAAACGTCGGCAAAGCTGGCACTGCTGGCTAAAGCACGTGTACCATATATTTCGCTTTTAACCGACCCCACAACCGGAGGCGTTACCGCATCTTATGCTATGCTAGGTGATATCAATATAGCAGAGCCAGGTGCATTGATCGGGTTTGCTGGTCCGCGTGTAATAAAAGAGACTATTAAAAAAGACCTACCTAAAGGCTTCCAAACCGCAGAATTTTTACAAGAACACGGTTTTCTGGATTTCATAGTAGACAGACGAGAAATGAAAGAAAAATTAGCGTCCTTTTTAAAAATGATGACTAACTAAACAAAAAGGCTTTGCGATTCCGCAAAGCCTTTTTTGTTTGGAACAGCCTCGTAATGTTACGATATCATATCTCATTCACTTGTTGGCTTTTTTAAAACTAATGCGTCGGTTTATAGGCAACGAAATATACAGCCAGTGCCTGCCCAATTCTTTTACACCTCTACCGAAATCAAAATTGTTCCACACAAAATGCTTTCCGGCTGGTTATTGATATTCATTTACCGATAAACATAGTATACATCATGGATAGCATTAATCAACAACAGCCCGAAGATAATTTCAAGAACTTGCAGGGCGAAGAGGCCAAACAAAAAATTAAGGAGTTGGCCGAAAAGACCGAAACTTGTTTCTTTTGCTCTAACATAAAAACAGGTGTTCCCATCTCTACACGCCCTATGGCTGTACAAAAGATTGATGATGAAGGTAATTTTTGGTTCTTAAGTGCTGACGATAGCCACAAGAACGAAGAGATTTCTCATGATCCCTTTGTCCACCTTTTATTTCAGGGGTCAGCGCATTCAGACTTCCTGAACATTTACGGCATAGCTGAGATTAGTAAGGATAAAGAAAAGATTAAAGAATTGTGGAAACCCATACTTAAAGCATGGTTTACTGAAGGTGAAGATGACCCTCGCATAACCGTTGTAAAAGTGGAACCTACTGAGGGTTACTACTGGGACAATAAACACGGCAACGCCATAGCTTTCCTTAAGCAAGCAGCAAGCGCTGTTGTAGGCAAAACGCTGGATGATTCAGTGGAAGGCAAGCTTGAAATGGAAGATTAATAACCTCGAATGCAATAATGAAAGGCCCTGTTGTGCATCGCATAACAGGGCCTTTCTATTTAATTTAACATGTCAGGAATAATTGCAACCTTTACAGCGTATATACAATAGATGAAGTACATCATAAATAAGCATCCATTAGCTATACGCTGGTTCCACTGGCTTAATTTCCCCTTGTTAGCTATTATGATCTGGAGCGGGCTGCTTATTTATTGGGCTTATGACCCCTACGCTATAAAACTGTTTGGCCACACAATTTTTAAATTCTTCCCTGAGTGGTTCTATCAAAAATACCATATCAAACGCCGGCTCGCTGAGGGCATGGCCTTTCATTTTGTTTTTATGTGGCTGTTTGCTATAAACGGCTTTTTATATGTTTTATACACGGCAATATCCGGCCAGTGGAGAAATTTGTTACCTCAAAAAAGCTCGTGGCGTGAGGCATGGCTGGTATTGTTGCACGATTTACATATTCGCAAAACTGCTCCGCTTGTAAACAAATACAATGCTGCACAACGCATAGCTTACACCGCTATACTTGTTATGGGCGTGGGCTCGCTACTTACCGGGTTTGCTATTTACAAACCTGTACAACTTAGTTGGTTAGTGCTCATTTGCGGGGGGTACAAAACTGCCCGGCTTATTCATTTTACGCTTACAATAGGCTATTGCCTGTTCTTTGTAATACACATTGTTCAGGTGGCTTTGGCTGGTTGGCAAAACTTTTTTAGTATGATACGTGGCTTTGAAGTAACCGATAAACCTATTACTCCAATTGTTTCTAAAACTGTAGAAGATGTCAAAGCACCAAAAGAATAAAGCAAAGCAACTACCGCTCACAGAACCCTACGACAAGAAAAAGGTTACCCGACGTACGTTCATATCTACATTGACCTTTGGCGCCGGAGGGGTATTAGCTTACCTGGGCTGGAACAAGATTTACCTCGCAACAAAAGAGACAACGGCCGACGCAACCGCAGGTGCACGTGCTCCTTTAAGAAAAGGCTTGGATGCCAACGGCGAACTTTTTGAAAGTACCATAGGTCCGAATGATCTCTCGCGTACTTATCCCAAGTCAGCAGCAGTTAAAAAACCTCGTATAAACGGCGACGTGGGAATAACAGATAAAGGTGTAGACGACTGGCAATTACATATCATTAAAAGCCCATCTGAGTCATTAAGAATATCTATAGACGATTTAAAGAAACTCCCTAAAACAGAATTTGCTTTCGAGTTTAAATGCGTTGAAGGCTGGAGCCAGATAAGCCATTGGGGCGGTGTGAAATTTAGTGATTTTATGAAGCACTATAGGTTAGCTGAACAAGCCAAACTCGCTTACGTTGGTATGCATACGCCCGATAAGAAGTATTATGTGGGTATTGATATGCCAAGTGCATTACATCCCCAAACCCTTTTATGTTACGAAGTAAGCGGTCAACCGTTGTCCGCAGAACATGGCGCACCGCTACGGCTCATCATACCCACTAAGTATGGCATTAAAAACCTAAAACGGATAGGTACGTTATTTTTTAGTAATGAACGACCGCCAGACTATTGGGCTGAACGCGGATATGATTACTTTTCGGGGTTATAGCAGCGTATACTCACGAACCAGTATTTACTTCTTCTTTCTGTAAAAGCGGTTTATTACGGCCTCCGTCTGTGCCAGTAATTCTTACGGCTGCTTTCTCAGTAGCAAAGGATGCTACCAAGCACGTCATTAAAATAAGTATGATGGTACCGTTCAAGATATTATCATCTATAATTCTGGCTTTAAAACCTACTAGTATGATGGCCATAGTGGCTGCGGCGTGCGAACTACTGAGGCCAAATATTAAGCCTCGCTGTGCGTTAGAATATCTAAAAACGAGCTGTGTGATCAATGCACTTATCCACTTACCTGCCAACGCCACTACAGTAAGTACACCGGCAACCATCAATGCGTGGTAGCCATTAAACAACACATGTAAATCAACCAGCATACCCACACTAATCAAAAAGAAGGGAATGAAAATAGCGTTACCCACAAATTGCACTTGATTCATTAGCTTAGAACCAGGTGGCACAAGCCGGTTAAGTGCCAAACCAGCAGCAAACGCACCTACAATTGGCTCTATACCGGCCAGCTGAGCCAAAAAAGCCGAAAGAAATACCATAAATAGTATAAAAATGAAGTGCGTGGTTCTTTCGTTAGCAACCTTTATAAAGAACCAGTTTGCCAGGCGAGGAATAGCGATGAATTCAATTAATGAAAATACCATTAAAGACGCCGTTAAACGCAACCAAAACACGGCTGTTAATCCGCCAGCAACTGATCCCATTACAACTGCCAGAATGATAAGGACAGCAGTGTCTGTTAATATAGTGCCACCAACTGTTACCGCCACGGCTTCATTTTTAGAGATACCGTACCTGCTGATGATCGGGTACGCCACCAGCGTATGGGTGGCAAACATACTGGATGTTAATATGGAAGTAAGTAAAGGATAACCCAGCACATAGTAACAAACCGGGAATCCTATTAGTGTAGGAACAGAAAAGGTAAGAAAACCAAAAAGCAAGCTCTTATGCTTTTTCTGTTTAAAATCATTCAAATCAAGCTCAAGACCGGCAATAAACATGATGTAAAGCAATCCGATAGTCGAAAACAAATCAGTCGCAGCATTCTTTTGCAAAACGTTAAGCCCGTGCGGACTTACAGCTATACCAGCCATTATAAAACCTACAACAGCTGGTACCCGTATTTTTTTGAGCAGCAGCGGCGAAAGTAAAATAATGAGCAATACCAACATAAACATCAGCACGGGGTTGGTTACCGGCAACTGAAACTTAGACAGTATTTCATCAAACATATGGTTATTCATAACGGCAATAACTTATAGCATAAAAGTACATGATGTTGATAATACGGTTTGCACGCCAACCGTCAAAACTTTGCTATAATTTGCTTCGCTTCATTGTTAAACCTCTGCCAGATATTTGTGTACGAAACTGATTGCCATTGATCCCTCTCCTACAGCAGAAGCTACCCTGTTCATGGCACCGGCACGTACATCACCGGCGGCAAAAATGCCGGGGCAGCTGGTTTCCAAAAGGAACGGATCGCGTGGCAGTTTCCATGATTTGCCAAAATTATCGTAGCTGGCTAAATCGCGCCCGGTTTCTATAAAGTTGCCTTTACTTTTTATAATTCCCATCTGTATCCAATCGGTGTAAGGCTTGGCTCCTATAAAGATATAAAGGGCTGTTGCTTGCTTTTTAACCGTTGCCTGCGTGTTTAAATTGATCAATGTAAGTGCCTCAAGGCAATTTTCACCGTGGGCTTCAATTACTTCTGTACATGGCAGTACGGTTATATTGGGCGTGTTGTCAATTTGTTCAATCAAATAGGCAGACATAGTTGCCGCAAGGCTTTCGCGGCGGATGACGACGAAAACGTTTTTAGCAAACTTTGACAGGTACATAGCTGCCTGGCCTGCCGAATTGCCTCCCCCAATAATGTAGACTTCCTTATCCTTGCAAGCAGCAGCCTCTGTTATTGCGGCGCCATAGTATATTCCCGCACCGGTAAACTTATCCACACCATTCACTTCCAACTTACGGTAATCAACGCCCGTAGTTATCACAATAGAACGGCTGATTACCTCAGAACCATCATCCAAAATAACATATTTATAACCATCACGTTCCTGTATGTCGGCTACGGTATGCGGTGATAAAAATTCAGCGCCTAAACGCCGCGCTTGACTGATAGCCCTATGGGTGAGATCGGCTCCACTTAAACCTGCCGGAAAGCCGAGGTAGTTCTCAATCCGCGAACTAGAACCGGCCTGACCACCAGGTGCTTTACGCTCAATAAGCAGGGTCTTCAACCCTTCAGACGCGCCATAAACAGAGGCAGCCAATCCGGCCGGACCAGCGCCTATGATCACCACATCGTAAATCTGGTTGGTTAGTTGTGGGCTAATACCTATTTTGACAGCTATATCAGCAATGGAAGGTTTTGATTGGTAAGATCCGTCCTCAAAAAAAACAACCGGCAGTTGTTCATTGGTCAGCTTATTAACCGTAAACAAATTCTTGGCCTCTTCATTACGTTCAATATCCAGCCATTGATACGGAATTAAGTTACTCCCAAGGTAATCTTTTATGGTGTGCGATTGCGGCGAAAACTGGTAGCCAATAAGCTTTATACCTTTAAAAACCGGAATGTAGTGCGTATGCCAGTCATCTAGCAAATCGCTCACCACCGGGTATAATTTCTCTTCGGGCGGATCCCACGGTTTCATCAAGTAGTAATCCAGCTGCACATCGTTTATGGCCTTAATAGCTGCATCCGTGTCCGAATATGCGGTAAGCAACACACGCTTTGCATCAGGATAAATTTTGGCCGCCTTTTGTAAAAAGTCAACACCTGGCATTTCGGGCATGCGCTGGTCGCTTATAAATAGGGCTACAACGTCGCCGGCATTTTTCAGTTCAAGCAAGGTATCAAGCGCTTCTAACGCAGATTCTGTGCTCATAATTTTGTACTCTTTGCTGTACTGAGCTCTTAAATCACGACTGACAGCACGCAGAACCTGCACATCGTCATCAATAATTAGTATAATGGGGCGGGTCATAAAACAATATTCAATATTTGGTAGATAAAATTATTAGCAACTCTCAATAGGTATACAGACAATAAACTCGGTTTTACCCGGCTCGCTGTTTACTTTAACTGATCCCTGATGCTGCTGTTTGATAATCCGTTGCACCACTTCCAAACCCATACCTGTGCCTTTACCCATCTCTTTAGTAGTAAAGAACGGGTCAAAAATGCGACTTCTTATATCCCCTGCTATACCAGGGCCGTCATCGGCAATTATGATTTCAGCAAATTCGCGGTCTTTCCTTGTATGGATACTTAATGTTCCTTTGCTATTGGCACTCATGGCGTCGATGGCATTATCAATTAAATTTGTCCAAACCTGGTTCAACTCTCCTACCAGCATCTTTACGAGTGGCAATTCAGGGTCGTACTCTTGTACAACCGTAATGTTATTTGCTCTTATTTTATGCCCCAACATGTTAAGGGTATTGCGTATACCGGTATCAACCGTTGCGTACTGTCTATCTTGCCCCCTATCCATATGCGTAAAGGTCTTAATAGAAGTAATTAAATCTGCAATGCGCTCAGAAGCGTGGTGTATATCAGCTACCATTTTCTCAGACAGCAAATTGTCGTTTATCCAGCGGAAAACCGGAGCAGCAGCCTCGGGGGTTACGTGCCTATAAATTGCGTCTAAATCTGCGGAATTAAAACCTTGTTCAACAAAGTTTTCGGCCATTTCGTCGCTGTCATCAATTTCGTGCTCTTCAAACCAATCCAGCAGCTCACCTTCCAGCCTGCTACGCTCACGTAATGTAAGGCGGTCGTCTTTTTTGCTGTCCAAAATACGGGTCATCTCTGCTTTAACGGCTGCAACTTTATCTGCATCTAAATTGACGGCTAAAAGTTTGGCAAAGAGCTGTGGCTGTGCTTTTAAATGCTGCTTTAATAAGGCTGCATTACGAACGATTGATGAGGCAGGGTTGTTAAGCTCGTGAGCCAGACCTGCCGATAATTTCCCCAAGGCCATCATCTTCTCATTTTGCTGAATAATGGCTGTAGAATCGCGCACGCGGTCGCTCATCAAACTCACAAGTGCCTGGGTCAACTCATAAAAGTCCCTGATCAGTTCGGGGCATTTTTCCCTCGGCAGCATCATGATTTGTGTAGTCTCTACTGCAATACCATCACCTATAGCCACCTTGGCTCTGGAGTAAGGTAAAAAGCCGGTAACTTGTCGTTCGTGCATGGAAACCAATTCTGAACGGACACCGTTGCGCATTAGGTAAATACGAATGCGTCCTGCAACAATAAAGATGGTGCCGTCGAGCGGCATATCACGCTTAAAGATATAATCACCTTCGTTAAGTTCCTGGTGGTCACTATTGTCTATCAGCCATTGCAACTGTTCATCAGGCACTGGGTTAAGCGCTTCAATACTTTTTAGCCATGGAATGGTAACCTGTTGCATATTGTTGGCAATTTAAACATACAATTTGAATTATCTACACATGAAAAGCACGACCATTAAACACAAAAAAGCATGGCGAATGCCATGCTTTTTTGTGTTTAATCAAAGGTTACGAACAGCGAGCTCCGCTCCAGCGGCAAAACATTCTTGCTTCGGTGCCCTTTCCCTTCGGTATCTTCCATTAGCAATATTTGTCCCTCATTAAATATGCGCTTCTCGGCCAGCGAAGTCTCTATCTCTACAGCGCCATCCAGCAGAATGACATACTGTTTTTGGGGCGCCGTGTGCAGGTCATTGTACCCAGGCGGAACTTTGCGGAACAGCAGATTACTTACTTTAACCTTTTCAGATAAATAACCAATAGGACCTTTATCAGTTAACGGATATTCAATGTCCTCAAAACAGCTATCGCCTTTGGCATTGTTATAAACACGTGTTACTTTGAATGATTGCATAAATCTGTGTGTTAACTAGCCAAAAGCCGATTCCATTGGGGATGACGTTTTAAATATACCTGCACGTAAGTACACATAGGTACTAGCTTTAAATGATGCTGCTCAATATAACTGAATGTTTTTTCAACAATAGCTTCAGCAACACCTTTTCCTTTTAATTCGGCCGGCACTTCGGTATGTATGAGATATATTTTCTCATCCTTAATTTTGTAATCGATAAATGACCGGTGACCGTCAACAACCAATTCAAAATTGTGAATGGCTTCATTATTAACCAGTTCAATATCTGGATATTTCATTGCTCTATTTCTACTTATTTTTACCGGGTGGTACTTGGTTAACTTTACACAAAAACATACTGGTTGGCTAAATCTATCTCCTCCATTGTTATGGTATGTGGCCGGCCCGGATATACCTTTAAGGTTACTTGTGCATGGTGCTGCTTCAAAATCTCGACACTCTCCTCCACACGAGTTAGCGGCACATGCTGATCGGGGTCACCAGTTGTTATCAGCACCGGGGTTCCGCCAAAATCACCCGTATAGTTCTCGGGCTGTAACTGCTCACCTATCAGGCCGCCGGTAAATGCAACGGCACCGCCGTATTGTTTAGCATTACGGCTTATATACTCCAAAGTTAAACACGCCCCCTGAGAAAAACCTATAAAGAATATTTTTTCAGCCGGAATACCCTCGGCTATTATCAGTTGGACCAAATCATCAATAACTCCAATTGCTGAATCGAGCGCCGGCTGGTTCTGCTTATCGGGCGCCATAAAGCTGTACGGGTACCAGCTATTGTTACTGGCTTGTGGTGCATAAAGCGCAAAGTCTTCCACATTTAGCTCGGCAGCTAAACTCAAAATATTGGCTGCATTGCCACCACGGCCATGCAACATAACCAGGGCCCCCTTCGCATTAGCTGCAGGGGCTCCGGCTTTTTTATATTGATTGTTATGTGTGTACATGATTAGATCAATTTTGGTAAAGTAGTTTCCAAACTGGCGCGGTACTCTTCGTACTGTGCAGGCAGCTTTAAATGTGTGCCTAATTCGGCTACAGGTTCGTCAACGCTAAAGCCCGGGTTATCGGTAGCTAGCTCAAACAGTACGCCTCCTGGTTCGCGAAAGTATAGTGAATAGAAATAATTACGGTCAATTTTTTCGGTAATGTGCAAACCCAGTGCGGCAATTTTATCCCGGTACTGCATCAGCACTTCCTCATTTTTAACCCTGAAGGCTACGTGGTGAACAGAACCACCAGCTACATGACCAGCCGCTTCACCAGGTACCTCAACCAAATCTACAATGTTTGCATTATCAACCGCATCAGTTACAAAACGGTAGCGATTCACGTGTTGCTCCAGTAAACGGTAACCAAACACGCCGGTCAAAATATCGGCAGTTGGCTGCATTTTGTTAGTAGTGATGGTTATATTGTGAAACCCTTTGGTAGCGTTTTCGGCATTCACTTCTGCAGTTTCCCAGGGCAAACGGTAATCTGCTGTTTTAGATGCTATCAATTCCAGTTTAAGACCGTCAGGATCCAGGAAGGTTAAATAAGGTTCGCCAAATTTTTCGGCTACTTTGTTGTAAGTTACATTGTGTTGTTCAAAGCGTTTCACCCAAAAGTCGAAACTGTTTTCGGGCACTGAATAACCTATTTCGGTAGCCTGCCGGGTGCCGCGGCGACCAGCCATGATGTTTTCCCAAGGGAAAAAGGTTAAGATAGAACCGGGAGTGCCTTGTTCATCTCCATAGTACAGGTGATAAGTTTGAGGGTCATCAAAATTAACCGTCTTTTTCACCAGGCGCAGGCCTAATACTTTGCTGTAAAAATTAAAATTGCGTTGGGCGTTGCCAGCAATAGCTGTGATGTGATGTATGCCGTTTATTGAATTTTCCATGGTTGTATTTTTTAAATTTGTTATGATGGTTTTGTTGATTACTGATTGATGATATGACCGTTATTTGAACTTGCTCCAATTGATTTTGAGGTAACTTGCACTCATACATAATGCTGCTGATATTTGTGCTGGGTTTGATTCCGGAAAACCTAATGCGATCAGTTGTGCTATAACTTTCATCTTTGTTTGTTTTGATAGTTCAAATGTCGGCACTCTGCAGCCGTTCACTCTTAACGTACATTAAGAAATGATTGAAGATCACATTTTACAGCCATTTGCTTTGAGCGTTCACAAACCTTAAGAAAAGGCATTAAACAAAAAAAGTCATGCCTTCAAGCAATGAAGGCATGACTTTGTCAAAAAGGGTGTACGATGCTGGTAACTCTAAAAAAGCTTAGTTAAGCTTAATTTCGACCCGGCGGTTAAGCGCACGGGCTTCCTCATTTGTGTTCGTTGTTATAGGCTTGCTTTCTCCCCAGCCCTTAACAGTCAAATTAGCACCATTTATACCGCCATTTATAAGATATGATTTCACCGAGTTGGCTCGATCTACCGACAATGACTGGTTATGCTCAGCCGTTCCTTCTGCAGACGAATGACCATTGAGGGTAAATTTCGCTGACGGGTCCTTCTTCATTTCTCCTACTACTTTATCAAGCGTTTCATACGAGCCTGTTTTTAGCACGGCTGAATTAAATTCGAACTGAATATTACTGAAATTGAAATTTGGTTTAGCTGGCGGCGGTGCAGGTTCCTCTTTAGGCTGCTGTGCTGGCGCCGGCGCCTGTGCTTGTGGCGGCGGTGCGGGTTGTGCGGCAGCTGGTGGCTGGGCTGGTTTGGCTGGCAATTTTTTAGTTTTGCAAGCTCCAAAAGAGAGGCCCAATAAAACAGTAACAGATAAAAAATAGATTTTTGGCGCTTTCATAGCAATGTTATTTGCGTAAACATATAAAACATCTACAACCTGTCCAATATTGCGCTGAACATTAACAACTATTTAACTTAATGCCGACTATTGACAACATGCAGATTTAATATCATTATTTAAACCATTCTCCATTCAACTATTGGAATAACAGGAATCAAGTCACCGTTTTCAGGCAGTGTTTTAAGAAAGACATATAACATATTAGCTTCTGCTTCAAATGTCTCTTCGTAAGCAAATATAAAATTGATTCAATAACGCTTACTATTGTAACACCTAAAACAAGTTTGAAAGGAAGCTAGAAAAGATCTCGTGTTTTACTGCTAAGCTCGTTCGTACAAGTTGCCTTACAATAAATATGTAAAACAATGGGCAAACTATACTCCCAAGAAAAAAGACGCCTAGGTATGGGTAACTATGCCTAACAAATCTTGCCTTGTAAGCGACTTAAAGCCAGAGGCATCAGTAATGATGCTGCCAGCAAGTTCACGCTTGGTCTCTTGTAATTGCATCATCTTCTCTTCAACAGTGTTCGGACAAATCAACCTTACAGCAACCACGTTCTTTTTCTGGCCAATACGATAAGCTCTGTCTATTGCCTGATTTTCTATCGCCGGGTTCCACCAGGGGTCAACAACGTATATATAATCGGCTGCTGTTAAATTTAATCCTGTTCCGCCTGCTTTTAAGCTCACCAGAAACACACGCGTCTCTGCGTTTTCCTGAAAATCATTTACTACACCTTCCCGGTTCCGGGTGTTGCCTGATAAAAATGCATGACCAATATGATGGCGTTGCAGCTCCACGCGTATCAGGTTAAGCATGGTAACAAACTGCGAAAAGATCAAAATTTTGTGATGCGGTGCTTTGCTTTGTATCTGTTCCATCAGTACATCGATCTTTGCCGAAGCATTACCGGGCAGCTTCTCTCCTTTCAACAACAAAGGCGAATCGCAAACCTGACGCAACTTAGTGAGGCCTTTCAAAACGTACATTGATTTTTTAGGAAGACTTTCCTGCGTAGTGGCCGAAATAAATTCACGGAACTCTTTTTCGTAAGCGTCATAAATTTTACGCTGCTCGGTTTGCATCTCACAGTGTAACACTATCTCGGTTTTTTCGGGTAACTCATTGGCTACTTGCTCCTTTGTTCTACGTAACACAAACGGCCTAATTTTCTCTTGGAGCTCCTTTGTACGCTTACTTTGCTGAAACTGGTCAATGGGTGTAAGATAGATTTCTTTAAAATACTGCTTGCTCCCTAATAAACCCGGGCTTGCAAAAGAAAGCTGGCTGTACAAATCGAAAGTGTTGTTTTCGATAGGTGTGCCGGTAATGGCTATTTTGTTACGTGATTTGAGCAAGCGCACAGCCTTGTACCGCTGTGAATCGGGGTTTTTAACATTTTGTGATTCATCCAGAAAAATATAGTTAAAGTAATATTCTTTCAAAAAGTTCACATCGCTCAACAAGGTGCCATAGGAGGTTAAGATTAGCTCGGACCCATCAAAGTCCTCAACGCTTTTTACCCTACCTGCGCCGTAAACTGTGTTAATTCTGATTGAAGGCGCAAACTTTTGCACTTCGGCCTGCCAGTTAAAGATAAGCGAGGTGGGTACTACGAGCAAATTGGTGTTGTGTTTAGTTTTCTGCCGCTGCAACAGTATAAAAGCAATAATCTGTATGGTTTTACCTAAACCCATATCATCGGCCAAACAGCCTCCAAAATTGAAGTCGTCTAAAAAGTTTAACCAGTTAAGCCCTTGGTGCTGATAATGCCGTAGTGTGGTTTGCAGCTCGGGCGAAACTTGTACTGATTGTATCTCATTAAAGTCATTAAGCTTTTGTTGGTAATTATATATTTCTGCTTTTACTTCTTCATCCAGCATAGCATCGTCGTATAATTGTGCAATGGATGTAAAGTTTGCCTTGGGTGTATAAAGCAGTTCATCATTACCTATTTCGGCGGTATTGAAATACTGCGTAAAGCGTTCTACCCATTTGGCCGGTAAAACGCCCATAGTGCCGTCGTCTAACTGTACAAATTTGGTTTTGTTCCGAATAGCTTTATGCAGGTGCTTCAAGGCAGCACGCCGCTTTCCGAAATACACCTTTAATTCTGTGTTAAACCAATTTATACCACTTAATACCCTTACCGATATTTTTGCCTTGTGCGGGTTGAGGTTATTGCCGCTTAACTCATTAAAGCCAAATATGGTGATCCCATCAGCATACCAGTCTTCAAAGGCGTTCAGAAACCAATCCTCATTCAAAAACTTTTTTTTATGCAAGTAAAAGTATTGCAGGTCATCAGTAAGCTGTTCTTCAAAATCGGCGTGTTGTTTGAGCAGTAAAGCGGTAAAATTCCGCTCGGCTTCCTCATTACGTTGCACCGTGAAATATTTACCTTTATGATCTATTGCATTGATTTGCTTTTGCGAACGTATGGCAATTTCTACCTCGCCATAGCGCATAACAGGCACAATCATTACATGCTGACCAAAATCCGACAGGTATATGATTTTTTCTGCATCTCTGGTAAATCCCTGCTCGGCCAACTGACTTTGATTGGCCGGCTTGATGTAACGATAATTAATCTTGGTGCCGTCCTCCAGCTTATTTAATATCTGTGCCTGAAACAGGCTATACTTAGACTGGTGTATGAGCAAACTTTCGGCACGGCGTTTAAAAAAGTTTATGGTGCCCAGCATTTGCAGGTCCTTAACCAAAAACAACTTATTATTTAATTGTACAAAATAGCCGAATTTGATTTCGAGATCTGTAAGTTTAAGCGTGTTATCACCTATCAAAAGGGTACCCGATATTTCAAAAAAATGGCCTTTTTGTTCAACAGTCAGCTCTATATTGTTAATAATAACGCTTAAGCTTACTTGCTGCAAGGCTGTTGCCGTTACCTTTTCTGATACCGCGCTTTGATGTATGTAAGATGGTAAATTCAGCGGATTACGTATTGCAGCCTTTAAGCTGTTCAGCGCAGAGGCTGTTACTTTACCGTCGACACTATTTTGAAAACGGGATATTGCAGTATAGAATTTTAATTCAAGCGGATCATTCGTATCCCATATCAGCTCTAATGCGTTTACCGGACTAAGCGGGTTTTTGATCTTTCCATCGCGCGTTACCGGCGCATCATACAATTCAAGCATCAAGTGCTTGTAATACTTATGCTGCTTCAAAACCAAAAATCGCGTGGTGCCATCCTGCAGCTCTCCGGTCCGGTAAAAAGCATGTGGTTGCTCCGGTAAAACCAAACCCTTTACTATGTTTAAACTTTCGGGCGTAACAGGGTATAGTGCAGCATTCTTAAGTTCAATTACCGTTTTACTGTCACTATGCCGCAGATCAAAATAACGATCCAAATCCGGCTCGTCCTGTAATCCGTAATCAACTGCCAGCTTAAGCTGCAGATCGTGCCGAAGCCGCTCATCAAAAAAAAGGCGATAATCTTCCTTGTAAATGAGTTGGCGTAAAACCTCTGCCTGATGCTCACACAGTTGGGTTTTGGGTTGCTTACATGGGCAGGTGAGCATTAAATGTTCACCTTGTTGCAACACATCTACCACTGGAAATCCGTCTGAACGCAGTTGAACTTTGAAAATGCCATGATCTATACTTAAGTACTCAGCGGTTATTTCTGTATCCAACGAATCATAACTACCGCCGTGCCGGGCAATAACAACCTCTGTAAGCGAACTAACCGTAACATTAGGTATGGTGTATACTACAGGAAAAGAATGTGGGTGTGGTTGAACCGGCTCCATGACTGATGTTACCTGCAAAAATAAATTTATACCTTGATAAAGCTGTCTTGATTGAACGGATTAATGCCTGATTAATCGTCAATCAATCGCTGTACCTATCATTACGCCAGGGATAAGCGGTATTGGAGTAGCCACGGTCTTCCCAAAAACCAAGCCTGTCCTCAGTCATAAACTCAATGCGCTTAATCCACTTAGAACCTTTCCAGGCGTATAACTGGGGTGTGATCATACGAACCGGGCCGCCGTGTTCTACAGGTAGTGGCTGTCCCTCAAAAGTGTGTACCAAAAGTACATCGGGCTTTAGCGCTTCCTCAAGCGATATATTGGTGGTATAGGTATCGTACCCATAACACATGATGTGGGTTGCCGTTTCATGCGGGTGGACCAAGGCTGCCAGATCAAGCATACTCACCCCTTTCCAGTGCATGTTTAATTTAGACCAGGTAGTAACGCAATGAAAATCGGATGTATCCTTGGTTTGTGGCAATGCCATAAAGTCTTTCCAGGTAAGCCTTACCGGGTTTTCAACAGCGCCATCAATGGTGAGCCGCCAGCGATCGAGTGGAATGTTTGGCTGATAGCCTAAATCCAGAACCGGCCATTTGGTGGTTGTAGTTTGACCAATGGGTACCGCCGGCATACCATGCCGGTTAGGATTGCCAGAGCCGCGGGGAGTATCATCAGCCACAGATGGCGTTTGCGCCATCTTTTCCTCAAACCGGGCCTTTAGCTTCATACGGGCCTCAATAATGCGGTTTAATTTTTCTGACTCCTCCATAAGATAAATGTAAGTATAATAGGCAAAAGCAGCAACCTACAATAAGGCATGATAGTAAAAGCAATCGTCTAAAATATCCCTAAAAACTTCTTCCGCTTCTTTTTTTGCCACTTTTTAGCCTTAACAATTGGCTGCTTATAAACGCCTGGTTCTTTTGGCTTAACAATAGCCGCAGCGCGAGCCCGCGCTACGCTGTCATAATTATACGGCTTTTTAAAATAAATGTATGGCGAGCGATATGGCTTTGTTAGAGCCACATTGGTATCATTACCTTCATTCTTGTTAAAAAAAGAAAAGACAAAAAGTAGCATAAATAATAAGCCGGCTCCTGCTATACCCAAAAAAAGCCGCTTAGGTAAGAATACAATAGCTTTATTACGCTCGTAAACACCCTTATTGGGGTTGTATACACCTCCAGCTTCTAATGCTATTGATTGCAAAGACGACAATTTTTTTTGAACTTCATCTTCTGCCTGTTGGTGTTGAAGCAATTGCGCTTGCAGGCGTTCATTCTCTGTTTGCAGGGCACTCGTGCTTAACACCTCCTGTTGTTTTGTGTACCGGCTTTCAGTTACCTGCAATGTGCCGTTAACCACCGCTTCCTGCAATTCTATACCATTTGCATAACGCTTTTGCGGATCTTTTTCAAGGCACTTGGATATTACCTCTAACAACCATTCTGGTACCTGCATTTCGTGCGCCTTTTTCTCAACCGACCAATCAGCAGGCATATTCAGTCCGCGTTTCATTAACGGATCTGATACAGCCGACTCTAAGTGTGCCAACATTACCGAGTTTCGAGCCGTCTCGCCGTTTCCATTAAGGGGAAACGGTACCTGCCCGGTAAGTAACTCGTATAACACCACACCATAACTGTAAACATCTGTTTGCGGCAGCATGTACCCCTCGTGCTGTTCAGGCGCCATAAACTCTATGGCACCGGCATTGCGCATACTACTCCTGCGCTGTTCATCAGTCAAAACAGCTAAACCAAAGTCCAGCAGTACATAGTTGCCGGTATGCACATTGTATTTAACGTTATTGCTTTTAATATCGCCGTGTTTTACGCCTACCCGGTGGCAGTGCGCTAAGGCGCCGGCCAGTTGGTCGGCCACCTTAATAAGTTCCTTAAGCGTAAAAACAGGTTCATGTGGCTGGTTCAGCAGATCACAAAGGTCGGGGCCTTCAATGTATTCCATTTCTATGAAAGGGAATGAACTGCTATCAGTTAATCCCCAGCTCAGAATTTTAACCACATGCGGATTAGGCTGCTCATTTACCTTTTGCAGCTTGGCAACCTCATTTTGAAAATTGATGTAGTTTTTATTGTTTTCATCCTCAGTAAGGATGGGCGTAGGCAGCAGTTTTATAGCGCTATAGATGGTGCCTGTGCGACGGCCTTTATAAACAGACCCTTGCCCGCCGGTGCGCATGGCGCCCAGGTTCTCCAGTCCTTCGGATATGGTAAAGACCTTACCCATTGTTAGATGGTTTGTAACTGAACTGCAATACTGCTGATTCGCCAATAATGATCTGATCTCCCTCATTAAGCGGGTGTCCTATTTCGGTAGAATGCAGTTTCACTAATTCTTCGGTACTTTCTATACGAATTTTCACTTTGTTACGCGGAGGCACGCCGCCTTCATCTGCATAAATAATGAAGTGTGCTCTGTCATTGTCCCATTCGATATGGGCATGCTGCCTGCTTACGTATTTATTGCTCTGGTTACTGCTATCGGATGGGAACGCGATATGATTAGTGCGAAAAAAACCATCATCGGCCTGCGCTTTTTTATCACGGCCAATATTAATTTTTCCGGCTGTAGAGCTGATCTCATAAGTCTGCTGGCCAGTGTCGCCGCTTAACACCACTAAATAAGCGGTAGCTGTTTGTTTGATGAAATGCTTATTGGTTTTGATAAAGAAAGCAGCATCTACATTTTGCGCTTTTATAGCTTCGGCAGGTATTTCTTCATCAAAATATACATCCAATGTCCAGTTTGCCGGTAAAGAAAGGTCATAATCGTCTGCAATTTTCTGAATCTCTGCTCTGAACTGCTCCTTGTCTTCGGCGTATACTGCTGTCTCGTACATATGCTGGTCGTTAGCGTTACCATTGATGTACAGGCATAAGCCCTTTATGTTGCTGCCCTCACCTCCTTCAGCCTTTTGGAGTTCCTGTTTTACAAACTGCAGTAATGCATGACGTACACCCTTTACATCGGTAGGGCGCTCGTCAGAATTACCTTTGAAAAAATTAAACATACTTTATGTCCTTAAATTTATACTGGCTCGTTTGCTACTCTTCAATAAGCTCCGGCTCTTGTTTGGTTGTTTGTTCAACAATACTTTTAATGTAACCCTTTTTAACCAGAAAAGGCACAACATGTTTTCCGGCTAATTTAACCGCATCAGAAGATCCCTTGGTAGCCTCCACACGTACACAAACCACCATATTGCCGGTTCCGTTAGCCTTGGGCGCAAAAAAAGTATACCAACCGTCGTTTATTTGTTGTCCTTTCCATATCCTTTCGGGCGTACCGGTTTTACCAGCCACAGATATCCCCAATGTATAAGCTTTAGGAGCACTTTGCTCAATCATATAACTACGCATTAGTTGTGCATATTGCGGATTGCTTACCAGTTGTGTACCTGCTTTAACTAGCTGCTCGGCGTCGCTTACTTTTAACACAAACCGGTTTTGCAGCAAAGTACCGTTATTAGCAACGCTAGATACCAGCCTGGCAACGGCTGCTGGCGTAGCAATAAGTTCGCCTTGCCCCCAAGCCATGCCAGATATGCCCTTAGCCCGGGTACGGCGAATGTTATTTGGATTATACCGGGGCTTAGTGTTAAATTCTGTTTTACGCCAAAGCTCACGCCATTTCTCTTCCTGCGCGGTATTTACAGTTTCGCGGTTGTAATAATAACCGCCTACGCCATGTAAAAACATACCGGTTTTGAGGTACAGATCTGCCATCTGTTCCTGCAAATGCTCTTCGTTAGCCAGCTTAATGAAGTAAACGTTGTTTGATTTTACAATGGCCCGCTGCAGGTTGATAACGCCGGTTTCATCGGGTTCTATGCCTTTGGTACGAATACGTTCAGCAGCGCTTACGGTGAACGTTTTGCTGGCTGCAACGTGCCCTAATTTGTTAAACGCCGCCAACCCTGTTAATACTTTAGCTGTTGAACCTGGCTGTGTTGCCGTGGTAAAACCTAAGTCGGATGTCGTCATCCATTGTGCCAACTGGTTTTGCTCCGCATAAGTCATGGTCAGTTTTTCCCAGTTACGTACGGGCGGCAATGGGTAAACAGCCGAAGTAAGCACATCGCCGGTGCCAGCCTCCATTATTACAACCGACACACGATTATCGGCCAGTGAAGTATCAGTGGCCAGCGAACGTTGTATACTGGTTTGCAAACCGGCATCAATAGAAAGCTGTACATCGCGGTTACGATTTTTGAATGCTTCAACTTCTTTACTGTTAATGCCGGCGAGCAGTAGCGGCGCTAACGCGCTGTAGTCTTTTTTCACTACCGTCATTTCCTTTACGCCACGCGCCAGGAAACGGTCCTCGCGATAGCGGCTGGCTATGGTGTTGTAACTGGTGGTGGGTAGTTTAAAGCCACGCAGCTCGGCCGCATGTTCATATTCGGCAAAGTAGCCGTTCGCACTACCGTTAAACACACCCGTATTAGCATCGCCTGTCCAAAAAAACGCCTGCTCTTCGAAAGGATAATAACGATCGAGCCGTTTATGCATGGCCGAATCAAGATTGTATCCAGCTACACCGGCCCCGGCCAATTTACCGCGTTGTTTGCGAATAAGCTGGGGCTTGCTGGTAGCCAGTATAGCGCCAGTACGGTCGTACAAATTACCGGCTTGCAAACGGTTCATCAATATAGCAATGCGTGGGTTATAGCTAAACATACGTGCACCACTTTTATCGGCCACTAACGCAGGCTGTACTACCCACTTACTGTTGTTAAAAAGATAGCGCGACACATTGACCGTTAGCAATAAAACACCTACACAAGCAGCTATAAGAGCCGGCACCAGGTTTCTGTCTTGTTGTTTCGAAATGTAAGTCATCTGCACTGGCGTACCTCTTACCAATGAGGCCGACAACAGGAAGCCTGAAGCCAGCATGTTAGCCACTAATGATGAACCGCCATAACTTTGAAAAGGTAAAGAGACACCAGAAAGCGGCAGTGCACCGGTTGAACCGCCTGCAATAAGCAGGAATTGTACAAAAGTTGATATACCTATCCCTGCACATAGGTAAAATAGAAACGGCGTGCCCGTACGCCGGCCAATTAATATGGCCCGGTGAAGATATAAGAGAAAAAGCAGGAAAATACATACAATACCTGTCCAGCCGAATTCTTCGCCCATAGAAGGCAAAATCATATCGGTATGTGCCTCGGGGATGGTTTTAGCAAAGCCCTCACCTACGCCTTGCCCCGAGGTACCGCCGCTGGCCATGGCCCAAAGGCCGTTGGCTACCTGGTCGCCGCCGTACACTTCGTTGTTCCAGGCGTCCTGCCAAATAGCTTTGCGGTCAACCAAGCGCTGCACAGGTCCGGGAAAAGCCTTATCCAGGTAAGGTATCTGATCGATGGTTAAAAACGCTGCCATGATCACTAATACCATTACGGCCGACTCGCTAAGTTGCCGCCGCTGAAACAGCATGAGCAAGGCTACTATGGCGGCCGTTATAAGTGCCGACAGCCATACGTTTTTAACCACCCAGGAGGTGAGCACGTAAATAATTACCGCGCCTGCCATAAATGCAAAATCGCCCCGAGAAAAAGAGAATAGCGTGATGAAGGTAAAACATACCACCATTGCCGGTCCTAAATCACCCAGCAGCAAGAAAAGCGTCAGGGTTACTAATATAGCTACTAATGCAAATGAAAAAAACGACCAGCGCTTTGTCCAACTGGTGTATTCGCTTATCAGCTTTTCATTAGCGGCAAAGAAGCCGGCCAGGAAAAAGATGATCAGATATTTAACAATCTCGCTGGGCTGAAAGCCAAACAGGTTTACTTTTACCCCACTCCCTTCAGGCCCGGTGCCAAAAACAATAGTAAGGGCCAACAGGCCCACCGCTAAAACAACCCACGGCCAGCCGTTAGCTGCACTGGGCACATTTTTAAAAATACCCATACGGTAAACCCAGGTATCAACCGTAAATCGGCGCAGGTTAAACAGCAACATCACTGTGATAGCCGCTACACCCATTCCCAAGTAAGTAAGCATATCCTTAGCCAAAAAGCGGTCGCGAAGCGGATCTTGCAAGCTTAGCAACGTAAGGAATGACATACCGGTAAGAATCATAATGATAGGTAGTATCAATTGATCGGCCCCGTTAAAGCGGATAGAAAGAATAAGATGTATGATGAAGAACCCTGCCACAAAGCAACCCGCAATTATCCAAAACCATTTATTAAACTCTTGCGGTGCACGGATAATGAGCGATTTCTCTTTCTTTAGAATATTAAAATCCCGAGTGGATAACAGTTTAAACGTATGGGGCGACTGTCGAAAATTGAACGTTACGTCCTCATCAAGGTTTTGTACGCCCTGCGATGTACCAAACTGGTAGCCAGGCTGTAATGGTAATACTTTAAATGCTTTTCCATCAGGGAGGTTCCTGAACTGGAATTTCCCTCCGCCATCGGTACGGGCATATGCTGTAAAAGACTGGAGATGCTTTTTGCCGGCGCTATCTGGCAGATAAATTTTGGTATAGGTGCTGCTTTTTTCAGTCATGGGCCTAACCTCTTCACCGGTTTCATCGTTGTAAATGCTATCCTGCGGTAAGATCATCTGTAAACGCAACAATACGCCGCCAACCGGTTGCTCTTTGTTAATTATCTTTCCACCTATGCTGTGCGTACCCATATTCAGGTCAACGACGGCTGGCAGCTCAGGTGCGCTCCTTCTCTCTTGAATAAATCTTAACGAGTCATCGCCAGTATATCCAAGTAACGAGCGCGAAGCGCTTACCCTCTGTTTAAATGACTCGCCACCCTTTTCATTGGCATCGTCAGCATTAATGTAATACTTGCGCTTGTTGAGCTCACCAATGTTGTCAATTTTTTCGCCTGTACTAATGCCATTTGCAACAATAGCCTCTATTAGGTCTATGTCGCGTTTATCCTCAAAGTAGTAACCTTTTTGCAGCAACGTTCGGAACCGTGCCGCCGGATTTTTATCATTAAGGTTCACCATGGTACCCTCTTTCAATCGCTTATCTACATCAGCAAAGCGCAACTGCACTACGGTGTACAAACGGTAAAATAAAAATGCAAATAGTATGGTGATTAGCAATAAAAACACCCGTTCCTTACCACGGCCGCCGGTCTCAATTTTATTTGTTTCCATTAGGTTTTGTAGAAGTATTTTTCAAAGTATCAGTAGTATAGGTTACTGCAGGTAAAGAACTGGTAACGCGATTTTTAAGATCAAAACTATAAAGCTTTAGTAAAGGTTGAAGGCAGTTTAAAAATTGTACTTTCTTCAACTCAAGTGCGGTGTTATGAGATTGAATACCAATGGCAAAGCCATCAAATTTAACACCGTCTAACACGATGTGTTTACAGTTAACAGACAAGGCCAAGGCCGGACCGTTATAGCTCGAATCGCGCTTAAACAATACGTTGCCTTTTGCCCGTATATAAAGTGTGTCTTTTTGTATGTGTATACTATCGCTAATGATTATTGGCTGCTTAAATACCGTATCAGACAATACCACTGTATCACCGGTTACTTTATCAATAGCTTGCTGAAGCTTTACTTCATCGGGATTGTGTGCGTTTTTTACACTAGACGTATCTGCAACAGGCCGGCTTACCAAAGCTTCGCTAGATTTCCACTGCCTGTAAAACCACACCGTAGAACCCAAGAACGCCACGCACAGCACAGCCAATATAACGGATAACCCCTTGTTATTTTTTACTATAACTTTAGCAGGCTCTTGTTTTGTACTAGCACTTTCTACTACGCTATCTACCTTGGGCTTATCCTCCCTAACTGAAAAGTCCTTTTTTTTTAAAGCCGTTGGTGGTACCGTAGCTGCCGGCTGTTGGGAAGCTTTGGGATGCTGCACCAGTACCACAGTTATGTTGTCTTTACCTCCCTTGTTGTTGGCAGACTCAATAAGCTGAGATGCTTTTTGTTGTAACGACGTACCCTGTGTGATAATGCCTGTGATCTCGTTTCTGTCCACCAGGTCAGACAACCCATCACTGCAAAGCAACAGCATATCGCCTGGTAAGAAAGGCGACTGACCAGTTTCGATATAAGCATCGTCAGTATCAATAGCACCATCAAAGCCTAAGGCCTTGTTAATTTCGTTGCGTTTAGGATGACTCATAGCTGCAGCTTCGCTTAATCTGCCCGAATCTTCCAAGAAACCTACAAAAGACTGATCCTTTGATATTTTAACTAAAGAGCCATCACGTAAAAGGTATAAGCGCGTATCGCCAACATGCGCATAGTAGAACTGGTTTTTCTCCACGTCAACCATTGCAAGCGTTGTTACGCAAGCCATACTCTCTAATTCCTTCTCTTGTTGTTTACGGGCGTATATACTTTTATTAGCTAATCTGAAAGCCTGCACCATGGCCGGTACAAAGTCGGTGTTTACTTTGTCCATTTGTGCAATAATTTCATCGCGGGCAATTGCCGCAGCAACTTCGCCGCCACTATACCCGCCTACGCCATCAATCACACAGGCTAAAACCAGGTTACTCGTTGTTTTTTGTGCAATGAAAGTATCTTCATTATTGCCCCGGACTTTGCCGGTATCGGTTAATCCAAAATAGTTCTCAGCCATTACGTTTTCCCGAATTTTTGATGTCATAAAAATGAGTGGCCAGCAGGCCTACAACCAGTACTAATAGCCCTATAGATAAAATTTGTGACATACAGCTATGATTTAAAAAGATTTAGGCCAATGATACCATTAAGCAACATACGCGAGTTAACAGGCAACTCGACCCAGGCGGGTGCGTTCACATCGCTACGGGAAATAAGTACTTCATTAAGCGTTGTCATCTCGCCAAAAGAGGCCAGGTAAAACTTGCCATCGGCTTTGTTAAACCTTATAGCAAGATGTGGCACGTTTACCCAGTCTGACGGTATTTTGAAAACATCTGCCTCATCGCGGGTATCTTCACTGCCCGTTACAATGATCTCTTCATCTTTCATCAGAAACTCTACCTTTTTACCAGCAAACTGTTGATCTGGAATAATAGTCTCTAAGCGGGCAATAAGCGCCTGACCTGGTTTGGTGTTATCTTTCGCATCATACTCCAACTCCTCTTCGTAAGGTATTTCGAAATAGCCATCACTATAGTAAGTAAAGCCTTTTAAAACATCCTGGTTTACATCAAAGGTTTGTGCTATACCGGTTTGCCGGGGAATAAATGTTACCCTAAGATTTTCCTCTTTTGGTACTACTGTATTATTATTATCAGGAAGTAGTTTGCCTATAAAGCCTTTATCTCCGCGTGCATAGTCGGGGTGAGATACTACCCTGAAAACCCACTTCGATCCGGATGGCTCTACAGTTTTGCCGGCATCACGGTATTCTTTTAATATCTCATAGAAGCGCTTTACGGTTTCCTTAACAATAAGCCCTATAATCCCCTGCTTATTTTCATTAAATTCTTTGTAATCATCGGCATTAAAGCTGATGATAAACTCGTGATAAAACACAACCCTATCAGCAAAAGATAACTCACCGATAGACTCACGAAACTTTTCAACGATATATTTATAGATAGTATCAGGTGTAAGGGCTGGTGTTAGGTTAAGCGCTTCGGTTCCTTCTTTGGTCAGAAACCAGTCCTGAATGCCTATTCGTTGCCAAAAATTAGGTTTAGAATCCATTAGAGTAGATTTGGTAGTATGCAATTATAATGTGTACGCAACATCTAAACAACCGCAGATGTTTGAATGCCATTAAACAGATCTTAGAGCAATACCTTTAAAACGGCTCCTCCTCAGTTGTTTCGGTGGTATCTGCTTCGGCTTTCTTTACACTGTCTTTCTGCGCTTTTAGTTTTTCTTGTGCTTTGCGCTCCACTCTGATCACGCTATCAACAACCCGTTGCATAGAATCCTTTGCACGTTGCTTGATGATTTCAACATCTGTAGAATTAACCTTGAAATCTTGTTGAGGGGTCGTACTCGTATCTGTTTGTGTAGTGTCGGCCCCACCAGATAGCATTGCAGTTGCCTCACGCTTAAAGAAAGCAGAATACACAGAAAAGCCCATGAAAAGAACCAATAAGGTAATGAACAAGATAAACATTGGCTTAGACAGCACTACGTTTGAGCCTTCCTCTTCATCATCATTAGCTTCCACATTGTCGTTTTGGCCTTGCTGATATTGCAGCAGTTGAGCTTGCAGACGCTCGTTCTCCGCTTGCAATGCACTTGTGCTTAACACTTCTTGCTGCTGAGCATAATTTTCAGTGGCTTGCAAGCTGCTGTTTACGATAGCTTCCTGCAACTCGACGCCGCTTGCGTAGCGGTTTTGCGGGTCTTTTTCCAAACACCTTACAATAATGCGCAGCAGCCAATACGGCACTTGCATTTCCTGTGCCCGCTTCTCGGCCGACCACGCCGCAGGTAAATTTTCCTGCCTTTTGCTTAAAGGATCGGGAATAGGCGTTTCCATATGAGCCACCATTACCGTGTTACGTGCCGTCTCGCCATTGCCATTCAATGGAAACGGCACCTCGCCACATAGTAGCTCATATAATATAACCCCGTAGCTGTATACATCAGTTTGAGGCAGCATATGTCCTTCATGCTGCTCAGGTGCCATAAACTCTATAGCACCAGCATGACGCATACTACTGCGGCGTTGATCTTCGGTCATGATAGCCAAACCAAAATCGAGCAGTACATAGTTGCCGGTGTGTACGTTATATTTTACGTTATTGCTTTTAATATCTCCGTGCTTTACGCCAACCTTATGGCAATGAGCCAGTGCGCCAGCCAATTGGTCGGCTACTTTTATGAGCTCTTTCAGCGCAAATATCTTTTCGTGCGGTGGCTGGAGCAGTTCGCAAAGATCAGGACCATCTATATACTCCATTTCAATAAATGGAAAAGAGCCGCTATCTGACAAACCCCAGCTCATTATTTTTACAACGTTGGGGTTGGGCTGCTCATTCACTTTTTGCAGCTTGGCTACTTCGTTCTGAAAATTTCTGTAGTTTTTATCGTCTTCGCTTTCGGTAAGAATGGGGGTTGGCAATAGTTTGATAGCGGTATACAACGTACCTGTACGACGACCCTTATATACAGAACCTTGTCCGCCGGTGCGCATAGCGCCGAGGTTTTCCAACCCTTCTGTTATGGTAAATACTTTACTCATTTAGTTAATCAAGATAAATTATATGCGCAATAATATTGCCGCAGTTGTAACAGCACGCGGTGTAAACTACATTTTAATTGCGGCTTTGTTGTGTTTTACATTAATTTTTTAGACAACTATCTCTAAGAATGTTTAGCTACAGCATTAAAAATTTATGTGGCCCTTAAATGTAATCAATTGTTTTGTTATGCAAAACAGCCGTAAGGTAAGCCGCTACGCCAAAAGCTGCCGGCTTTATTAACTTTGTCGCATGGATTATTTTAAAAAGCTTTTAACCCTGTTAAATATTGAACGTGATGACGACCGCAAAGCTTATTTAAAACTTACCGAGACCAGTTCGGCTACAGATCGCCGGACTAACGGCCTAACTTGGTATCCTATTGCCATAAGAGGAACTGAACTTAGCCGTGGCGACTATTTGACTGTTGAAGTTGAACGAACCACGCATCAGGAGATTACCCACCAGTTGAGGTTTGGCGCTTCGGCGGCTTTGTTTTCCAACCACGATCCGAAGAATAACCGCGTGGAAGGCACGATTGCTTATGTGGGTAGGGATAGGCTAAAGATTACTCTGCTTACCGATGAGTTGCCAGATTGGTCGCGCGATGGCAAGCTGGGTATAGACCTGCTGTTTGATGAGAATAGCTACAAGGAAATGCAGGATGCACTTAAAACAGCTGATGTATTGTCTGATAAACAGTCTGACTCCAGTCTTATACAAGTACTAACCGGACAAAAGCCACCATCTTTCTTAAACCGGGCCAGTTACACCTCAACCGTTAGCTTAAATAATTCGCAGAATAAAGCTGTTGATCAAATCATTGACGCGCAAGATTTATGCATTGTTCATGGTCCGCCGGGTACAGGCAAAACAACTACACTGGTACAAGCCATTAAAACGTTGATTGCTCAAGAAGGAGAACAGGTTTTGGTAGTTGCGCCCAGTAACACTGCGGTTGATCTGTTAAGCGAAAAATTAGCGGCCGAAGGATTACGTGTGTTGCGTATTGGCAACCCTGTTCGTGTTTCAGACAGGTTAACAGCGCTTACCCTTGATGAGCAGATTGCCAATCATCCGCACATGAAGGAAATAAAAAAGTTGAAGAAACAAGCGGCCGAGTACAAGAATATGGCGCATAAATACAAGCGCAGCTTTGGAAAGGCAGAACGTGACCAACGCAAGGCTTTGTTTGATGAGGCGCACCGCATTATGAAAGATGTGGGAAAAACAGAACAATACATTACCGATGATTTGACGGCCAAGGCGCAAGTAATAACAGCTACTCTTGTAGGTTCAAACCACTATACCATCCGTAATCTGAAATTTAAGACCGTTTTTATTGACGAGGCCGGACAAGCATTGGAACCTGCTTGTTGGATACCTATACTTAAAGCTCAAAAAGTGATTTTAGCCGGTGACCATTATCAGCTTCCGCCCACCATTAAATCGGCTGAGGCTGCAAAAGGCGGATTAAGCACTACGCTACTTGAAAAGTGTACTTTGCATCATCCCGAGGCAGTTACTTTATTGGAAGAGCAATACCGAATGAACGAGTCGATTATGAGTTACTCATCAAAAGTATTTTACCAGGACAGACTTATGGCCAATTCATCAGTAGCGCAACAATTGTTGTTTGAAGGCGATTTACCGCTCAACTTTGTAGATACAGCGGGCTGCGGTTTTGACGAAAAGATGGAAGGAACAAGTTCAACCAATCCTGAAGAAGCCGCCTTTCTATTTACACACTTAGCACAATTGGTAGAGCAACTCAACGGTCATTACGACTTAACTAACTTTCCGAGTATTGCAGTTATATCACCTTACAAAGAACAAATACGTTTATTGCGGGACCAATTGGCTAATCATCCAGAATTAATTAATTATGGTGAAAAAATAGCGATAAACACGATTGATAGTTTTCAAGGCCAAGAACGTGATGTGGTATACATCAGCATGACGCGCAGTAATAACCAAGGTGATATTGGATTTTTATCAGATATACGCCGCATGAATGTAGCTATGACCCGTGCCCGTAAAAAACTGGTAGTAATAGGCGATAGCTCTACCCTAGCGCAGTTACCGTTTTACGCCGACTTTATAACCTATACCGAACAACACGGCGGATATCAAAGTGCTTGGGAATATATAAGTTAGAAGTAACCACCTGTAGTGATACTTTCGATTAAAGGATTTTTAAATTAGCACTACTATATGAAGAAAGCCGATTAACCGGCCTTCTTTAAATGAATACATATTAATTGGCTGGCTTTGATAACTGCGATGCAGCAATCTCATCAACCATAAAAATCAATTCTCCGTGAGTTGGATTTAGTAATTGAGACGGATATTTTTCAGGATTGCGTTCACCTTCTATTACCTCATGTAGCGCATGCGTTTTCTTTTCACCGAAGGTAAGCACGGCTATCCTTTTTGCCCGATTAATGAGCGGTGCAGTTAAGGTAATACGATACATATCCTGCGGCTGCAGGTAATAAGCAGCTACCCACTTGTCTTGCTCATGCAACACGTCGGTACCAGGAAACAAGGATGCGGTATGGCCGTCGTCACCCATACCCAAAAATATCAGGTCGAACGCACCCTCTTCACCAACCTGTTCGCGTATCCACTGCTCGTACTCCGCAGCAAACGCTTCGGGAGAGTCCGCTGCATCATACATAGGTTTGATTTGTTTTGTGGGGATGGGCACGTGGTTAAGCAGTGTATCAAAAGCCATTTTGGCGTTGCTACGCTCATCTTCCATTGGAACCCAGCGTTCATCTCCCCAAAATATGAAGACATGTTGCCATTCAACCTGTTCAGCGTATGGCGAAGCAGCCAGTAACTTATGCAAGGCAACGGGCGAACTACCACCTGTTAAAGCAACTGTAAAGCTACCTTTTTCGGCAATGGCTTCCTGTGCCGATTGCACAAATAATTGTGCCGCGGCATCGCTTAATTCCTGAGTATTTTTGAATATGCGAATCATTATTGTGGCAATTAATGGTGCGTTTTGTTATGCGCGTTCAAAGCCCAAACATGACCTTGGCGTGCTATCAATGCTTCGGCAGTTTCGGGTCCCCAGCTTCCTGCAGCGTAGTTAGGAAAATCAAGCGACTCGCGATTTTCCCAAATTTCCTGTATAGGCGTGATTACGTCCCAAGCCTCCTCTACCTGATCCGAACGCATAAACAAGGTGGCATCACCCTGCATGGCATCAAGCAGCAACGTTTCGTAAGCCTCCGGCGACTGTGTTGAGCAGGTATCATAATCAAAAATCATTTCTGAAGGATTTAAGCTCATTTCTAGCCCCGGCCGTTTAGTCATAAACCTCAACCTGATATCCATTTGCGGCTGAATATTAATGGTCAACCGGTTAGGCATCAAGTTCTCAGCCTGCCCATCTGAGAAAGTTGAGTGTGGCACCGGCTTAAATTCAATAGTGATAGATGATGTTTTTTCCTGCATGCGTTTACCAGTACGCAGGTAAAAAGGTACACCTTGCCAGCGCCAATTGTCCAGGTAAAATTTAATAGCTGCAAAAGTCTCCGTGTTAGAAGTGGGGTTCACGCCCTCCTCCTGCCGGTAACCCGCTACTTTCTTTCCCTGCATCCAGCCATCGTTGTATTGACCACGTACAGCATAATGATGCACTTCCTCGGGTTTAAAACGCCTGATAGCACGTAGCACATCTACCTTACGGTTGCGGATCTCTTCAGCTTTAAAGGAAGCTGGTGTTTCCATAGCTACCATACACAATATTTGCAGCAGGTGATTTTGAATCATATCCTTTAGTGCACCTGCGCTTTCATAATAGCCGCCACGGTCTTCAACACCTACCTGCTCAGCAACCGTTATTTGCACCGACTCAATATAGTTGCGGTTCCATAACGGTTCAAACAATGCATTTGCAAAGCGGAAGGCCAGAATATTCTGTACCGTTTCTTTGCCCAGGTAATGGTCAATACGGTAAATCTGCTCTTCCTGAAAAGTACGGGTAAGCAATTGATTAAGCTCAATAGCCGTCTCTTTGTTGTGGCCAAACGGCTTTTCGATCACCATGCGATCTTGTGAGGGTACGCTGGCTAAGCCCGATTGATTGATGTTAACAGTAACCGCTTCGATAAATCTTGGCGCTACTGAAAGATAGAATAACCTGTTCGCTCTTTCTCCCCATTGCTTATCTAAGGCATCCAGCTTTTCGGCCAATTGCTTGTATGATTCGGGATCATCTATGTTAGATTGAAAGTAAGTGATACTCGGATTAAACTTGGCCCACTTATCGTCGGCCGGAGCACCGGTTCTTGAAAACTCAGCCAAACCGTCTTTTAAACGCCCACGATAAGATTCATCGTCGAGCTCTGTACGACCGAGACCAATGATAGCAAACTGCTCGGGCATCCAATTTTCTAAAAATAAATTGTAGAAAGCCGGAATTAATTTACGTTTAGCCAAATCTCCAGTACCGCCAAAAATAACGATGATTGCTGGTTTAGCTTTATTACCTGTTTTCATGCTTGTAAAATTATAGTAATGAATAGGTAAACAATTAATCCCAGTGTGTATGGAAAGTTCCTTCGCGGTCAGTACGTTCGTATGTATGTGCGCCAAAATAATCGCGTTGCGCCTGTATAAGATTAGTTGCTAAGCGCTCACTACGATAAGCATCAAAATAAGCAAGTGAGTTCATAAAAGCCGCTACTGGGATGCCTTTATCTACAGCTAATTTAATTACAGTACGGATGTTAGTTTGCTTGTTTACCAACTTGCCGCCAATTTCGTTATCCAGCAATATGTTTGGCAATTCAGGGTTACGAACGTATGCCTGCCGGAAATCCTCAAGCACAACTGCCCGAATTATACAACCGCCACGCCAAATTTTAGCTACCTGTTCCAGGTTTAAGCCATAATTGTAGGTTTTGGAAGCAATGGTTAATTGGGCTAATCCCTGTGCATAAATGGTAATCATGGCAAAGTAAAAGGCCTGTCTTAGTTCCTCAATCAACTGCTCTTCGCTAATCTCGCCTCCAGTTGCTGTCCAGGTAAGTTCCTTAGCTGCCTCAATACGCTCGGGTTTGTATTTTGACATATCACGCATAGTAACTGCAGCATCAATAACCGGTATTGGCGCTTGTAGGTCCATTGCATTTTGCGAAGTCCACTTGCCGGTACCCTTAGCTTTAGCCCAGTCAGAAATTTTGTTAACTAAACGTTCACCGGTTTCTTCATCAAATTTATTGAGTACAATGCCGGTTATTTCAATCAAGAAAGATTGCAATTCGGTCTGATTCCAATCCGCGAAAGTTTGTTGTATTTTTTCATCACTAATGCCATAACCACGTTTCATCAGGTCGTACACTTCAGATATAAGTTGCATAATACCGTACTCGATACCATTATGCACCATCTTTACATAGTTACCAGCCGAACCACTGCCCAAATACGTTACGCAAGGCTCGCCATTCACTTTAGCAGCAATAGCTTCAAAAATGGGGCGTAAACGCTCATAAGCATTTTGGTCGCCGCCCGGCATCATGCTTGGGCCAAAACGGGCACCTTTTTCGCCACCCGAAATACCCATGCCGAAAAAGTGGATATTTTTCTCAGCAAGTTCAGCCACACGGCGGTCTGTATCCGGGAAATAAGAGTTACCGCCATCAATTACAATGTCGCCTTCTTCTAAAAAGGGTAACAAGCTGCCTATAGCGCTATCAACCGGCTTGCCAGCTGGCACCAACAACATAATTGCACGTGGTTTGCGTATGAGGCTTACAAATTCCTGCGCTTGCGTAGTAGCCTTTACATCCTGGCCTTCTGCAGCCTCTTTTTCAAGAGATTCAGCCTTCGCAGCATCAAGGTCTAAACCAGCTACCGCAAAATTGTTATCGGCCATATTTAACAATAGATTACGGCCCATAACGCCTAAACCTACTATGCCAAAATCATATGATTTCATAAAATAATTGTGTTTTGAGTTGAAATTTCCTGCCTTACACTGCTTCAGGACGCAGCCCAAAGGCGTTAAAAGCACTTCGGGTGGTTTCCGTATTAATATGATGTATGGTATTGATTCCTAACTGCTGGGCAGCTTGTATAAACACCAACCGGTCGTCCAAATATATAGCTTCTTTTGGCTTAATCTGCAACAGGTCTAACGCCGTCGTATAAATACTCTTATCGGGCTTTCGTGCTTGAATGATACATGATGAAGCAAACACATCAATAAACGATTTCAAGTTGTACTGCTTTATACGGTATTCATTAATTTCCTTACCCTCATTGTTAACAGCAATAGTTTGTAAACCATATTGTTGTTTGAGCTGTGCAACCAGCGAAATCATATCAAGGTAAGGCTGAGACTGCCCCATCATAAAGCTCTTAAAATCCTGCGGAGTAAATGGACGCGATTCGTAAAATACTAATAAGTTAAGATACTCGTCCAAAGTGCTCTTGCCCGACTCATAAGCATCAAATATAATGCGGTGCCGCTCATTCATTTCCTCAAAATTGATGTTGAAGTGATCGGCAGCAGCCTTACGAGAGCCGCGGTCCCAGCCATTGGTGAGAAAAATCCCACCAATGTCCAGTAAAAGCGCTTTTATTGGGCTTGAATCCTGTATCATGACACAGCGCCTTCTGCCCGTTTTTCTTCCAGTACGCTCATCAAGCTCTGAAATGGTTTGATGAACTTCTGAATACCTTCTTCTTCAAGCTTTTTGGTGATGTCGATAAGCTTGATGCCTACTACATCTTCCAGTTGGTAAAGCACCCACTGTGCTTCTTCTATGCCTGCTTCTAAACGATCAGCAGGCACGCCGTGATCGCGAAACGCGTTCAAAGTGTCCTTAGGTACGGTGTTCACCGTGTTCGGGCCAATTAAAGCCTCAATGTACATCACATCCCGGTAAGCCGGATTCTTGGTACTGGTGCTTGCCCATAGTAAACGCTGCGGTTTGGCTCCTTTAGCTTCAAGGGCTTTAAACCTATCAGACTCGAACACTTCTTTATAAATATGATACGCAACACGTGCGCTGGCGATAGCTACTTTACCTATTAATTGTTTGGCTACTAACGACCGATTATTTTGTTCCTCACATATTTTCTCAAGCATTGGGTCGACCATTGCGTCGATACGGCTTAGAAAGAAGCTGGCCACGGAGGCGATGTTATCAATCCTCTCTCCTTTTGCATCACGTTCTTCTAACCCGGCAACATAAGCTTCAGCCACTTCCCTGTATCTCTCCAATCCAAAAAGTAAAGTTACATTGACATTTATACCATCGGCAATAACCTGCGTAATGGCAGGTAAACCCTCTTTGGTTCCGGGAATCTTAATCATTACGTTTGGTCGGTCAAGCTCTTGCCATGATGAGCGGGCCTCTTTTATAGTACCCTCTGTATCAAGCGCCAAACTAGGTGACACCTCAAGACTTACATAACCATCAAGGCCATTGGTTTCCTTGTATACTTCTTTAAAAAGGTCTGCCGCGGCTTGTACATCCTCTATGGCAATGGCCAGGAATATCTCTTCGGCCGATTTACCTGACTTAGCCAACGTTTGAATAATATCCACATAGTCATCACTATGTGCAATGGCTTCTTCAAATATGGCTGGGTTTGAGGTTACGCCCCTTAAATTATCATTATCAATAAGCGCTTTCAGTTCACCAGAGGCGATAAACTTGCGACGGATATAATCAAGCCAGATGCTTTGGCCAAAGTTTGGAATTTGTGCTAATGGATTCATGATTTGAATTGTTTTTCTAATGCGATTACTTTATCTAAACGGCGTTGAAAACGCTCTCCGCCGTCATATTTTGCGTTCAGAAAAGCCTGAACTATTTCCCATATTAACATGGGACCTATTACACGGCCTCCAACGCAGAGCAAATTCATATCATCATGCTCTACGCCCTGGTGGGCCGAATAACTTTCTGTTATTAAGGCGGCTCTAACACCCGGTATTTTATTAGCTGCTACCGAAACGCCAACCCCGCTTCCACAAACGGCAATGCCACGGTCAACCTCTTTGTGGAGCAATGCCATGCCTAGCGGAATAATAACATCCGGATAGTCATCCGTTGGTTCGTAGGTATTAGCTCCGTAATCGGTAATATCGTAACCCATATCGGTGAGTTGCTGTACCAGTTTTTGCTTTTGCTCATAACCGGCATGATCGGCGGCAATACCTATTTTCATGGTTGTGTTGGGTTTGTATTTAACAATTGCTGGGCAGTTTGATAAACATTATCTACGGTAAAGCCGAAATGCTCTAAAACAGCCTCACCTTCGCCCGAGTCGCCAAATGAGTCGATACCAATTACTTTGCCCTGGATACCTACATATTTGTACCAGCCAAAAGTAACACCGGCTTCAACTGCTATACGCTTGGTAACACTTGGTGGCAATACCGCGTTCCGGTATTCTTCGTCTTGGTAGTCGAACAGATCCCATGATGGCATACTCACTACACGTACTTTGACGCCTTCTTTACTAAGCTGCTCTTGTGCGCCTAAAACCAACTTTACTTCGGAGCCACTTGCTATCAAGATGATATCGGGCTCGCCATCGCTATCCTTCAGTATATAGGCGCCCCTCTCTACATTACTGGCCGAAGGGTAAATATTCTGATCTAACACCGGTAACTTTTGCCGGGACAATATAAGCGCCACCGGACCTTTGTTACGGCTCATAGCAATACGCCAGGCCTGCACGGTTTCATTAGCATCAGCCGGGCGAATAACGGTTAGGTTAGGCACTGTACGCAAACCGGTAACTTGTTCAACCGGCTGGTGAGTCGGGCCGTCTTCTCCTAGTGCAATACTGTCATGTGTAAACACATAAGTAACAGGAGCATGTGTTAAAGCAGCCAAACGGATAGCACCTCTCATGTAATCTGAAAAGGTAAGGAAGGTACCGCCATACACACGTGTACCGCCATGCGCATCAATGCCGTTCATGATAGCGCCCATGGCATGCTCACGTACGCCGAACCATATCGTATTGTTTTGGTAGTGGCCGGGCTGGAAACTCTCGTCACCGCTTTTAGGCGTCTCGTTTGAACTTGCAAGATCGGCAGAACCACCAATTAAAAATGGCACCGACTTACGTAAGGCTTCCAGCGTTTTACCTGATACCTGACGCGTAGCCAGGCTTTCTTCGGGCGAAAATACAGGCAACTGTGCGTCCCATCCTTCAGGCAGCTCACCTTTAAAGGCAATATCAAATTGCTTAGCCTCGGTTTGGAAAGCTTCGCTGTAAGCTTTAAAAGCCTCGTTCCATTCTGCTTGTAATTGTGCACCTTGTTGACCCGGCTCCAATAAAAGTTGCTTTACTTCTTCCGGAATAAAGAACGTCTTTTCAGGATCCCATCCAAAAAATTCCTTAGTTTTCTTAACGTTATCTTCGCCTAAGGCAGCGCCGTGCACCTTATTGGTTCCTTGCATTGGGCTACCAAAACCGATAATAGTTTTTACTGAAATTAAGGTTGGGCGCTCTGTATCGGCCTGTGCCTCTAAAATAGCTTGCTCAATGGCTGCTAAATCGTTGCCATCCTCTACCGTTAGGGTTTGCCATCCGTACGCATCAAATCGTGCTTGTACATCTTCAGTAAATGCCAGGCTTGTAGGCCCATCAAGCGATATTTTATTATCGTCATATAAGTAAATCAGCTTACCTAATTTCAGGTGGCCCGCCAAAGAAGCGGCTTCTGAGGCTACGCCCTCCATTAAGTCGCCGTCGCTCACGATGCCATACGTGTAATGATCTATTAAATTATGACCTTCGCGGTTATACAGGGCTGCTAAATGTGCTTCGGCAATGGCTACACCTACCCCATTACCAAAGCCCTGTCCTAACGGACCAGTTGTTACTTCGATACCCGGCGTCATTGTCGATTCGGGGTGACCAGGCGTTTTTGAGCCTAACTGCCTGAACTTTTTCAGTTCCTCATACGGAAGGTCATAACCGTAAAGGTGTAATAAGCTATATAATAAGGCAGATCCGTGTCCGGCAGAAAGAATAAAACGATCGCGGTTTGGCCATTTAGGCTCGGCCGGGTTAAAGCGTAAGAACCGGCTCCAAAGTACATAAGCCATAGGCGCCGCACCTAACGGCAAACCGGGGTGGCCCGAATTGGCAGCTTGGACCATATCAACCGATAAGAACCGGATGGTGTTTACGCTGAGTTCATCGACCTGAGAGAATGCTTGTTTTGTCATGATTGGATGTTATATCACTTTTAATGATGGTTATTCTATTTAGTTGAATGGTAATTTAGCTGCTAAATGCAGCGTTACAAAGCTGACCAAAGCTTGCCTGCAAACATTTGATAAAAGACATAAAGTAACGTTGACATATGTCAATAATTAAGTGAATATATGAATGATCTTTACATATTTAATCGTTCAAGTTTAACACATGGCTAGGCTGCAGGTTTTCACTAAAAAAACACGAGCTCTAATTTGACTTTTTGAAGATAAAACTCCCTGGCATTTAAACTGCTCCGAAAATGGTATATTTAACCAATAACTCAAGCTTACGCATGTCATGGAAACCTATAAAACCGTAAAAAACTCACAGACAACTTTAACAGAGCTGATGATTCCATCATACTCCAATTTTGGTGGAAAGGTACATGGTGGCGTTATATTGGGATTAATGGACAAAGTAGCCTATGCTTGTGCTGCCAAACATGCCGGTAATTATTGTGTAACCGTTTCTATCGATACGGTAAACTTTATGGCGCCGGTAGAAGTTGGCGAACTTGTATCCCTGCTGGCTTCGGTTAACTACGTAGGCAATTCATCAATGGTAATTGGCATCAGGGTACAAACGGAGAATGTAAAAACGCAGGAGATTAAACATACCAATTCCAGCTACTTTACCATGGTAGCCATGGGCGATGATCATATGCCTGTACAAGTACCGGGGCTCATACTGCAAAACCAAACTGAGATTAAGCGTTTTTATGAAGCCTACCACCGCAAAGAGTTAACACGTTATTACGATCAGGAACAGAACCGTATAAAAAATGCCGATGAAATGGAGGAAGCAATTAAGCTTTTAGGACAGGAACGGTGCCGAGTTGAATTGATCGATACAACTGCCTGATTTGCACCTTTTCCCGCTATTCACAAACAGACAGTGAGAGGTCTTATCCGCTTTGCTATCTAAAAGCAAGGCGTATAAGACATCTGTTAATCACTTGGAACGGCAGCCGGCCGTTGGCTACTTTACCGGCGCAGTACATTCGTCAACCAGGGTAAGAATTGATTGGTAATTCTTTTGCACGGCATCTGACAAGGCGATTTCACATGTTTTGGAAGATGAGTAGTAACCGCTGCACGGTTCGTTCCTGGCATCATGAGCTTCGAGGTGCGTTGCAGCTCTGGTAAGTTCGGGGAATAAGAAACCCCTGTCGCCAGCCATACCACAGCAGCCAGCATGTACTGGTACCGTCACCTTTTCGGCATAGTGTCCTGCCACCACCGAAAAGGCATTTTCAAGCCCCATTTTGGTTAATGAGCATACTGGGTGCAACATAATATTGCTTTTTTTACTTACTACAGGCGTTTTAGGAATAATATATTCTTGTACATATTCTATGCTATCTAAAATACGCATAGCGTCATATTTGGCCTTATTTTCATCTGTAAGCTTGCCACGACAGTTGCGTAGCGTTTGCGTACAGGAGCTAATGTCTAAAACTATGGCATGCTTACCCTGCTGCGTTGTTTCCCATAGATGACTAACCGTTTGGTTGACGGTAAAAGCATGCGAATCTGAAAAACCCTTTGACGAATAGATCTGTCCACAGCAAAGACCGCCTAATCCCTGCGGAATAATAACCTGTATTTCGGCCCGGGCCGAAACATCCAAGAACGTTTGCATAACTGTTTTCTGCCCCTTATGAGCCTCCCCCATCACCCTGTTGATGCAGGCCGGGAAATATACTACGGCATCAGCCAAGCCGGTAGACTTATTTAATTTAGGTAATGACGGCGCAACAGCCAACTGGTTTGACCACAGTGGGAAAGCCGGCACAACTTTCTTAATACCTGCGGTTAAATTTTTCATGGTGTTTACGCCAAATACTTTATTAAACGTTACGCCCATGTACAACGCAGTTTTAACCAAAGCTGCTACTACCTTAAAATTTTTGGCAGTAAACAAAGCTAAGCTGTTAGCCACACCCGAGTGATTTTCTTTGCGCAGCCGTTTTACCAATTCGCCGGTGTTAATATCAACCGGACAGGCCGTGGCGCACAAGCCATCAACGGCGCAGGTATCCAATCCAGGATATTGGTATTGTTCTACCAATTCGTTATACTGTTTAAAGTTACCCTGTAGCTTAAGTTTGGTTATTTCGCGCCTTACCACAATGCGCTTCCGGGGCGTTAGCGTTACATCGCGGCTAGGGCACTTATGTTCACAAAAACCACACTCCATACAGCGGTCTACCTCTTCCTCTACCTGCGGCAAGTCTTTAAGGTTGCGTATGTGTGCGGCCTTATCATGGTTAATGATCACACCAGGATTCAACAGATTTTCAGGGTCAACCAAAAGTTTCACCGCTTTCATAATCTCGTAAATCTCCGGCCCCCATTCAGTTTCAACAAATGGCGCCATATTGCGGCCTGTACCGTGTTCAGCTTTAAGAGTTCCTTGATATTTATCTACTACCAGGCTCACAACTTCTCTTATAAACCTATCGTAACGTTCAATTTCGGCAGGGGTATCAAATGCTTGGGTCACTACAAAGTGTATGTTCCCATCCTTAGCATGACCAAAAATAATGGCGTTTTGATAATGGTATTTCTCGAACAGCCGGTGCAAATCCAGTATGGCATCACCTAAGGTGGCAACCGGGAAGGCTATATCTTCTAAAATTACCGTAGTACCGCTTGCCCTTACCGCGCCCACCGCCGGAAAAAGCCCTTTCCGTACTTTCCATAACAGCGCCTGCTCCACCGGGTTAACGGTAAATTTCACCTCATTCAACAAATCGAGTTGAGCGGCAACTTCCATAAATTGCCCTATTTTTGCTTCCACTTCCTCCGCTGTATCTGCCTGAAATTCTACTAAGAGCGCGGCAGCACTTTGGGGCAGCTCTTTAATTATAGCGGGCATTCCGGGTGTATGTTCAATTGAGCGTAGCGAAGCCCTGTCCATCAACTCAACCGCTTCAGCACCCGATTGGGTAAGTGGCACAATGGCCTGACAAGCGGAATAGATGCTTGGAAAATATAACATAGCCGTAGACTTTGCCTTATAATCGGGCACAGTATTCATCACTGCTTCGGCAATAAAGCCCAAAGTACCTTCGGCCCCTACCAACAGGTGCCCTAATATATCCAGCGGATGCTCAAAATCTAAAAAGGCATTAACAGCATAGCCAACCGTATTCTTGGTTTTATACTTTTTACGGATGATGGCTTGCAGCTCAGGATTGCCTATTAGCTGGCTACGCATACTTTTTAATTGTTCAGCCAAAACCTCACACTCGGCATCAAAGCGACTGTAATCAGCTTGGTTCTCGGTCGAAAATTGCTTACCATCTGGCAGTATAAAGCTGATATGCTTAATCGTGTGATAGGAATTCTTGGCAACTCCGCAGCACATGCCGCTGGAGTTGTTGGAGATGATTCCACCCATCATAGCCGAGTTTATACTCGCAGGATCGGGACCGATTTTTTTCCCATACTTTTTAAGGTAAGTATTCACAATAGCGCCAATAGCACCTGGCTGAACACGAACGCTACCGCCGTTGTCTTCAATACTGATCTTACGCCAATGCTGACTTAGATCTACCAATATACCATCCGTAACCGACTGACCTGACAAACTCGTACCGGCCGCACGAAACACCAGTGGCACTTGATGCTGTTTTGAAAAGTGAAACAGCTTTTGAATCTCAGTTTCGTTAACAGGCAGTACTACAGCCTTAGGGCGCATGTAATAAAAACCTGCATCAGATGCCGATGCTACCAAATCGATGAGACTGGCCTTAACACGTTCTTTAGGTAAAATATCTTCTAATAACCGGGGTATATCCATGCTACAATATTCGAAACTGTAAAGTTAACGCCCCTTGAGCTATTATTCGTTTATCCGGTTGTTTTTTTGTGGTGAATATATTGCCTCATTCTAAAATAGTTTACGTACCTGTAAACCGTTTAGTATAGTTTGCCCGGTCCGCGCCTTAAAATTTATAACGATGCCCTTCCCATGGCTTGCATTAACCATTACTTTACTACTGTAAGCTTTATCGGGTTCGAGGTAATTACTGTTGCTTAAGTTTTCCACTACGGTAACATTGTTTATAGCTACGTCAAATGCACGTGTGCTGATCTCATCTTTCTTGGCAACGCTGCCTGTTGTTGAAAGGTTGTAGACTAATTCCTCACCTTTTTGGTTAGAGAGCAGTTCGGCAAAGTGCAGTGTTACCTCGTAAGTACCGTCGGGCACATCAAGCTTAAATTGCTCTATGCCTACCCGCTGCGTTTCAAACACCGGATCGTTATCAGTACCCAGTATGTTTTTGTCAGATCCGTAACTGATACGTCCGTTGCCTTTCATCGTAAACACCTCACCGCCTATATAGCCCCAGCTGCCAGGTTCATAGGCTTTTTCGGGTAACCATACTTGCTGTTGCACTTCATCTACAATAAAGCGTTTATCGCCCAGGCTTACATTCAACTCAGTAAAGGGCAAAGCGGTGCTTTTAAGATTGGCGGGTACAAGATTAAAATCGATCAACACCTCGTCGGCAACCTGCTCATCATTAACAAAAGTTATTGCCTGCAGCCTGTTCTCGCCGTTTATAAAGGGCACATTAAATGCCGCAGCACCATCTACGGTGTTAACCGAACCTAAGTCTTTACCATTCAGCTTCAGCATTACACTGGGTTGGTTGCTGTATATTTCGACAGGCTGGGTACACTGCAATTTATCTGTTGATTCGGCTATACCACTGCGTAATGTCCATCGCTTTGAGCCAATGGATACAAAAGGCTTTTTCCATAGGTTGGCTTTGTACAGCCAATAACTGTCCTTGGGTTGTCTGTCTATAGTAGCTATACCTTTATTATTAATGTGGGGCATACTTTCAGCACGTTGTTCTGAATTAAAGTCGGCCAGATTCCATATCGCCCCGCCGGCAACAAATGCCCGTTCGTTCATGGCTTTGAGGTAAGCCTTGTGATAGATAACCGCATACTCGTTTGATTTGTCGAACCTTACAGGCTGCATGCTATGTACACGCGGATCGGCATCGGCACCGTATTCTGTAACTATTAACGGTTTATCGGGCAAATCTTTATGGTGTCGGTCAAGGTACTGGGCAAAGCCGTTCAAATCGCCGCCGTACCAGCCCTGGTATAGGTTCCAGCCTACAATTTTCGGTATTTTGGTTAGGCCAGCGTTGTTATATAACTCAAAACTGCCGTGATTAGGAATCATGGTATACCGGTATGGATCTTCTTTTCGGGTAAGATCTTCGAGTTGCTGTGCTAGTTGGGCTACGTTTTTAAGGTAAGTTTGCCGTTCCACAGATCCGTTGGCATAAGGCAAACGCAGCAAAACCTCGTTCATGTAGGCCCAAATGATAAGGCTTGGATGATTAAAGTTCTGACGAATCATTTCCACCTGCATATTTTTACTGTTTTGTGCAAACGCTGCGCTTTCGGTAATTTGATTTACAATAGGTATCTCAACCGAAGCCAGTACCCCCAGCCGGTCGCAGGCTTGCAAAACTTCCGGATCTTGCGGATAATGAGCCACGCGCAAATAGTTGGCACCCATGTTTTTTAACAGTTCAACGTCGCGCACGTGCATAGCATCAGGCAGCGCATTACCTTGGTCTTTATAATCCTGATGGCGACTGGCGCCCATTAGCTTGTAATGTTTTCCGTTCAGGAAAAAACCCTTTTGGGCATCAAAATCATACCAGCGAAACCCTAGCGGATTGTTTACCTCATCCAGTTGTGTTTTGGTATCAGCATCAACTAAAACTGAATTAATCTTATAAAGGTAAGGGCTTTCGGGCGACCACAAGGCGGGTTGCATGATGTTTACAATATTCTGCGTAAAGCTTACTTTTTGCCCTGCTCCTGCTTTTGCCGATGTTTGTTTTTGCGCAATTACCTTCCCTTCATTGTCTGTAATACGAGTAATGACCCGCAAACTCCTGGTTTTGGTTGATTGGTTTACAAATGCTCCGGCTATGTTTACATCAGCTTTTACAGCCGATACATTCGGCGTGGTTACAAATATCCCGGCTGAAGCGTTATCATCCGTATCGAAGTGAACCGGATTGGTAGCCACCAAATAAACGTCGCGGTATATACCGCCAAAAAAAGTAAAATCGGCTGATAATGGTGGAATATCATCATTATGCTTGTTGTTAAGCTTCACAGCAATGACATTGACCGAGTTTGGCGCAAAATTTAAATATTGCTTAACCGGTATATTAAAAGCACTATAACCGCCAATGTGTGCACCAGCCTTTTTTCCGTTTACATACACTTCAGCAACCTGCGAAGCACCTTCGAAATAAACGCTGACATATTTGTCCTGCCAGGATGCCGGAATGCTTAAGCGCTTGGTGTACCAACATGTACCACGGTAATAACCTTTTTCGTCGTCTGTTACATCGGCTGTGTTCCAGCTATGCGGAATAGATATGGTTTCCCACTTAACGTTGGTGTTATTTGCCGGAAAGCCTTCAATATCACCTTTATAAAACTGCCAGTTAGTATTTATACTGGCTTTGATCCGTTGTGCGTGCACAGTTAAAACCTGAAACAAAAGCAAAAGGATAAGCAAACGTTTAGTTAAGGTAGACATAGAAAATACGCTTTACAATTTTTGGTTTATAATGCTAATTGGGCGGTGGCGATATCATAGCTACACGCCTGGCATTTACTGGCCATAAAAAGACGATTTTTGGTGAAGAATAGCAAACATAATTGTGTATTTAATACACTTTTAAATTAAATTGGTAAGGCTTCCATTTTGTGGTTACCCAAACCCATTACAAACATTACTCGTTAAAGCTTAAAGCAAAACTTTTTTCCATCTGGTTGTTTACTTAATATACATCTAAAAAACAGAACCTATGGTACCCTATGATGATGAGCCAACCAAAGATTATCCTCACCATACCGAGCAAACGGCCGATGCACCAGCAGGCGGTTATGAGGTAAAGGATGATAGTAATTTGGATGAAAGCGATTTGAAACGCACCATATTTGGCGGCGAAGAGCACAACCCCGATCAGCCCGGCTATGAAAGCCACGGCATGGGCGGACAAAGTTTTGGCGAGATGAGTGAAAACCGTTCGGGTGATGATTTAGCCAACCCATCGCGCACTGCGGGTTACAGTAACGATTATTTTAAACGTACAGAACCCCTGCAGGAACACCCCGAAAATCAAAATTTTAAACCACAAGACCAACAAGGAGAACCAGACGTGAACGAAGGAAAAGAAGAAGTTCCGGGCTACCGTGAAGAGCCCGAGCAACAAAAAGTAGGCGGTGTTGAACAAGACAATGGCCGCACCCAAGAAGGAACAGCAGATAATGACGGCGACCGCCAAAAAGTAGGTCAGGATGAATCTGATACGGAAGGCACCGCTTATTACAAGCCAGAGGACGATAAAGGCACGCCAGACTATGGTAGCAACAGTCCGGAGAATCAGTAAGCAAAATTTTTACTGTTTAAAAAGCGCTCTGTGAATTTCACAGAGCGCTTTTTTTATAGACGCTCCCCCGGCGTCATTACCCTTGTAAAAGTAGAAATATACCTCACGGGCGCATTAAGTAATTATTTTAACGGAAACCTAGTACATTTTGCTGCCTTTAAGAACCATAGTGGTTTGTATGCAACACCAACGGAAAACGAAGCGTTTAATGAATACTTAAAGAAGTTCAACAGGCAAAGGCTCAATTTAATTTTCCCTGGCTGATTCAATACCACTGCATTTAATTTTCAGCATGATTACATTCCGGGTTGAAGAAAACTCAAATCGTGCCACAGCAAACTTAAACCTTAAACTACCACTTTACATTCTTCTCTATAAAGCCAATTAACTGATTAGCCATATCTATTTGTTCCTTTTTACTGGGGTGGCCGGGCGTATTTTTAGCAGGGAATATGAATGATTGAATACTTTTATCTTTTAAACCCACTATGGCCTGCTTTATGTATCCCGGCCATGGCGAACCTTCGCGGCTGGCATCCATACTGCCTAAGGCACAAATAATTTGAGCCTTAGGATACTTTGAGCGAATGGTTTTTACAAAAGTTTGATAAGCGGCAACTATCTGCGCAGGCGTTGGCTTTTTATCACCAAAACGCGCTTTAAATTCCGGATGCTCTGGGTGTTCTACCAGCCAGGAATCGTTTTGGAACAAGTTAATTACAACCACATCAGGCGTATAACGGGTGAAGTCCCACTTCAGTTGCAAGTTAGACGGATCGACTTTATCGTACATCTCCGGCATAATCTGCGGAAACCAGCTTACCAAAACGCCTATACCGCTCCGAGCCGTGCAATAGTATTCGGCGTCGAAGTGCCTGGCGGTTATAGCGGCATAACTCTGATAATTATCTTCATAAGGAGCAGATCCACGATCTTTTCCGGTTGTATCCAATACAGCAAAGCCGCAGGTTATAGAATTACCAAAAAACTCAATCTTATGTTTCTTAATAGCCGGCGCAGCTAAAAGTGCAGAACCTGCATCCAGATCAAATTCGTACAGCCAGGTTTTACCCATTGCCCACTCTGTTAGCTTAAACAACTCCAAAGTGTGGTTCGCCTTAGGTAAATTTGCCGCTAAAGTATAAGCATGTTTTTGAGCGTCAATCTGAATGCGCTGCGTAACTGTACCATCAATAATTACATTGTAGTAATTATTGCCGCCTTCATCCTGCAATACAGCTTTAACACCGGTGCCGTTAAAATTAATTTTTGCGCTCGTGCCAGACCAGGCCAGCATAGTTCGTTCGGGCTGTATGTCTACCCTGCCCATGTAATGTATATGATTATCATTACTTTTTACAACTACATCTTGCGCATGAGCAGCCAACGTTGTTGCTAAGCTAACTAGTAAACAAAAGCATATTTTATGCATTCCAGTAATATTAAATTGAAAACAGTTCTTTTATTTAGAATAATTATAAACTACCTTTGTCACAGCAAAGTGCCATGGATAAAGAGCTTACAAATACACCAGCCGAATATAACGTTAATCAACCATTGTTGATGAAAGAGTTTACTTTTCAGCTGGACTGCGTTTACAAAAAGTGCTGCAAAAAGTATAAGAAAGGCAAACGGTGCCGCAGCTGTCCAAAGAGTTAGTCACTTAAAGTGTAGTTCCATTAGCATGCAATATGAATAATTAAAATTCACTTTTGCATCACGTAATAATATTTTAAATACCGTTCCAGAATAAGATAATATATTTCGGTTCAACGCTACTTTTTTAAGATTCGACCATAAAGCCGTTCAAATTTTACTTCTTGAAAATATATAATTTCTCTTTATCATTCTGATATTTCGAATTTATCTGCATTTTTAGCAAAAGTTATATTCAACCTATGATAATTGATTCGAGGGCGTTCGCAAGAGCCGGATTGCTGGGCAACCCCAGCGATGGCTACTTCGGAAAAACCATAAGTTTAAGCATCAAAAACTTTGGAGCCCACATACTACTCTATCAGTCGCCCGAACTGGTTATTGAGCCGCAAGAGGCTGATGCCAACGCATTTAGAAACGTTTATCACCTAAGAGACACCGTTAGCCTAATTGGCTATAACGGCGGCATCCCCATTATAAAAGCTGCTATTAAGAAGTTTTGCGACTATTGCGACGAAAACAGTATTAAGCTATCCAACAAAAATTTCACTATACGCTATCATTCTTCCATACCACGACAGGTTGGTTTGGCCGGCTCTAGTGCTATTATTATTGCTACGCTGAAAGCATTAATGCGCTTTTATAATATTGATATTCCGGTTCATTTACTGCCTAACATTGCTTTGCAAGCCGAGACGCAGGAAATGGGCATTAACGCAGGCTTGCAAGACCGCGTAATACAATGCTATGAAGGCTGTGTGCATATGGATTTTAACAAGGTACAGATGGATGAACACGGTTACGGCATTTACACCCCTATTGATCCAAATTTGTTACCTAAACTATATATTGCCTACAAAACAGATTTGGGCAAAGTATCAGGCAAAGTGTTGAACGAGATCCGCTCTAAATATGACAAGGGCGACGAGCATGTAATAAGCACCCTAAAAACGATTGCCAACCTGGCCGATGAAGGCGCAGAGGCTATCAAGAACCAGGACTACAATTTATTAGGACAATTAATAAACGCCAACTTTGATAACCGCTGCAAAATAATGAGCATTAGCGACAGCAATATGGAGTTGGTGAATACTGCCCGTAATTGTGGCGCATCGGCTTCCTTTACAGGATCGGGCGGGGCAATTATAGGCATTTACGAGGATGATGAGATGTTGAAGAAGCTGGTTTACAGTTTAAAAAAGATTAACGCCAGGGTAATAAAGCCCTATATGATATAATTATGGTAAAGAAAGCAGTAATTCCAGCGGCAGGATTAGGTACCCGGTTTTTGCCCGCAACCAAAGCGTCTCCAAAAGAAATGCTCCCTATAATTGATACGCCTACTATACAGTATGTGGTACAAGAAGCGGTTGACTCAGGCATTGAAGATATTCTAATTATATCGGGAAAAGGGAAAAGATCAATTGAAGATCACTTTGACCGTCATCCGGAATTAGAAGAGCGTTTGCTGGAGAAAGAAGATAAAATGTATGACGAGATCATGCACTTATCTGACATGGCTAATATCCACTTCATTCGCCAAAAAGAGATTAACGGTTTGGGCGATGCTATTTGCTATGCCCGCCATCACACTGGTAAAGAGCCGTTTGCCGTGTTATTAGGTGATACCATCATCAACTCTGTGATACCAGTTACGCAGCAATTAATAGACATTTATGAACAGTATCAAAGCACGGTTATTGCAGTAGAAACCGTTCCGCATGATAAAGTTTCGCGTTACGGCATTGTGGGTGGCGATATGCTGTCTGACACGTTGATGAACCTGAATACGCTGATAGAGAAGCCTGATGTTGACAAGGCTCCATCAAATCTGGCCATTGCAGGCCGCTATATCTTAACACCAGAGATTTATACCGCCTTAGAGAAAACGCCTCCGGGAAAAAACAACGAGGTGCAATTAACTGATGCCATGCTTAACCTGCTAAAAAGTGAAAGCATGTATGCGCACACTATTGAAGGTAAACGTTATGATATTGGCAACAAGCTTGATTTCTTGAAAACAAACGTAGAATTTGCCTTGCGCCGTAAGGAGTTTGCCAAGCCCTTTTATGCGTTTTTAAAAGAAATTGTAGAGCAACATAAAGATCAGTTTTAACTAAACCAAAAAGCGGCTGTTGATGATCAACAGCCGCTTTTTGGTTTTATGGTCCCCCTTTACCTACTTTCATTACCCTTACTTTAGGTAAACATAAGTAATACCATCACCGCCCCTATCCTGGTGTTCGTCTTCCATGTGGCTAACCTGATCGTATTTCTTAAAATAGTTGCGTATTAATTTGCGTAGTATGCCATCGCCTTTACCATGTATAATTTTAAGTGAGCCGAAACTCATCATCAGGGCACGGTCCAATAGCTTTTCAATAGCATGCAAAGCATCTTCTCCACGCATACCACGTACATCAATCTCGGGGCTAAAGCCTGCTACATCACTGGTTGATGATGCGCTGGTTCCTGCACGGCGAATCTCTTTTGGCACTTCCTTACGCGATACCTTTTGCACGCGCTTGCGCTTAGCTACCGTCCGCAGATCACCTATGGCTATAATTACATTATCCTTGGCAATCTCCATTACCTGGCCGGTAGTGTTTGAGTCTGTCAGTTTAACCCAATCACCTACTTTTAAGTCTTCATCGCCTGTTAGTTTTGCTGGCGCAGCAGCCTTAACTGTATTCTTCTCCACCTCCCGGTTTAGGTTTTCACGTAATACCTTGGTTTTTTCTTTATCAGCCTGATTGCTTTTAATTTCGGCTATCGTATTCTCAACCAGTTTATTAGCATTGGTTATGATATCCTTGGCCTGTTGTTTCGCGTCCCGTATTAAGGCTTTTTGATTTTCTTCCAGGTAACTTTTCAGCTTCTCGTTCTCGGTAAGCAAATTATCAACCCGCCGCTGCTGACGGTCAAGCTGCACCTTGGTATCGTAAATCTCTTTCTTTTCCCGCTCCAGATCAACTAATAAAGTATCTACCTTTTTTTGGCCAGCACTAACTTTATTTTTGGCCAGGTTAAGCACCTGCGGCGGTAAACCAATTTTTTGAGCAATTTCAAAAGCGTAAGAGCTACCTGGCTTACCTACCTCTAATTGATACAACGGCCGCATTTGCTGGTTGTCAAACAACATGGAGGCATTTTCTATACCCTCGGTGTTGCTCGAAAATATTTTAAGGTTTGAGTAGTGTGTAGTTACCATTCCTCTTACCTTTTTTTGATTTAACGACTCCAAAACCGCCTCTGCAATGGGTCCACCAAATTGAGGGTCTGTACCGGTACCAAACTCATCAATCAAAATCAAAGTTCTACCATTGGCCATCTCTACAAAGTGCTTCATTTTTGATAAATGCGCACTGTAGGTACTTAAATCACTTTCGATGGATTGGTCATCGCCAATATCTACAAATACCTGCTTAAATACGCCAACCGTGCTATTTTCATCAGCAGGTATGAGCAATCCCGCTTGGCTCATTAATTGTAACAAGCCAACCGTTTTCATACAAACCGACTTACCACCGGCATTAGGCCCTGATACTGTAATTATACGCACGCCATCATCAATGCTCACGTTAAGCGGTACTACGGTTTTCTTTTCCTTTATAAAACTTAAGAATAGCAAAGGGTGCCTCGCGTTTATAAGCCTCAACTTGGCTTCGTTAACTACTATGGGCATCTCACCTTCAATATCTATAGCAAATAAGGCCTTTGCACGAACAAAGTCTAACTTGGTTAACAAGCTGTGATAGGATAATAGCAACGGCACGTAGGGTCGCAACTCATCAGTTAACTGCGTTAATATCTTTATAATTTCGCGGCGGCGTTCAAATTCGAGGTCACGTATACGGTTATTGAGGCTAAATACTTCCTCCGGCTCCATATAAACCGTTTGGCCGGTTGATGACTCATCATGAATGAAGCCTTTTAACTTACGCTTGTTTTCGGCTAGTAAAGGTATACACAGGCGACCGTCCCTAATGGTAAGTGAGCCGTCGGCTGTCCAGCCGTTAGAAGAGGCGCTTTTAAAGATCTGATCAATTTTGTGACGGGCTTCCTGTTCAGCTTTGGCAATGCCTGAAGTAATGTCCAGCAACTCGCGCGACGCATTTGGCCGTATCTTACCCTTTGCATCCAGCACCATATCAATCTTTTTAATAATGGCCTTCTCTATGGGTAAGTGCTCAAATAAGGCTTCAAGGTTAGGGTATAGCCCTTCCCGCTCGTTAAAATAACCAATTACAGCAAACACAGTTGCCAGTGAGGTTTGTATCTGAAAAAACTCTTCTTCAGATAAGAAGGTCCCTTCTATCTTAACCTTACTGGCAAGAGTCTTGATGTCAAAAAAATGGTTGATGGGCAGAGCCGCATCATTTAGCAATATGTTTTTAAATTCTTGGGCCTGACTCAGAAACTTATGTATCTGATCATAATTATTCATCACCTGTATTTTGTCCACCATTTGCTGGCCCATGGTGCTCAGGCAGTGTGCTTTTATCAGTTCCTTTACTTCGGTAAAGCCTAATTTATCTGCACTATTGTCCGGATATAACATCTAGTATCTATAATAATTTACCTTGCCCCGCTTGCGCCTTCTTAATATGCTGCTTAGGCATCTTTTTAATTTTAGCAACCGAATCGGCTTTGGCCTTGTTAAGACGCGCAACGGAATCGGCTATGCGTTTGGCAATCTTTTCGTTTATTTTATTCTGTCTTATTCTCTCTAATGAATCAGCCTTTACTTTAACTTTTGTAGCCGAATCAGATTTCGCTTTTATAATCGGAAGCACCTTTTCGTATATATCAAACAACTGATCGGGCTTGTTGGCATAATAACTGAAGCTTTTTCTGAATTGCGCGCTATCAGTATCATGTTGCTTAAACACCTGCAGGTAACGGTTTGCACTGTATTTATATAATGTGTCGGGTTGCTGGGCAATCTCCATCAGGCTACCGTCTATGATATGAACATCAACCAGCACACCGGCCATTTGTTGGTGTGTTAGTATGCCTTTTGGTACATCATCACCACAAGACACAAAAAAAATAGCGACTAAAAAAAACAAGTTTTTATATAAGTGCATTCTGTAATTTAGCAGGCTAATAATTAATGAGCAAATTTACGGAATATAAATGAGCATTACCGATAACATTAAACGTCTGAAAAGTGAATTGGATATACTGCACGTCACATTAGTTGCGGTGTCAAAAACCAAGCCTGCCAGCGAGATACAGGAAGCTTATGATGCCGGTCAGCGTCTGTTTGGCGAAAATCAGGTTCAAGAACTGGTGGAGAAATATGAACAGTTGCCAAAAGACATAGAGTGGCATTTAGTAGGTCATTTACAAACTAATAAGGTTAAATACATTGCACCTTTTATTAGCCTTATCCATTCGGTTGATAGCTTAAAGCTTTTGCAGGAAATTGATAAGCAAGCTGCTAAAAACAAACGAATTATTGATTGCTTGCTACAAGTGTATATAGCTGATGAAGAAACCAAGTATGGCTTAGGATTTGACGAAGTAATCGAATTATTAAGATCAGACGAGTTTGCAGAGCTGAAAAATATACGTATACGAGGCCTGATGGGCATTGCCACCAATACCGATAGCGAAAAACAGATTAAAGAAGAGTTTTATGAATTAGACACATTTTTTGACGGCGTAACGCAAAGCTACTTCAGGAAAGAAGATAGTTTTGATACACTGTCAATGGGGATGTCATCAGACTATAAAATTGCCATAGAGCAAGGTAGCACTATGGTACGGTTAGGCAGTACAATCTTCGGCGACCGGGTGATTAAACACTGGAAAAACAATTAGGCCATTAACATGCAGGTACATTTAAGAGTAGCCCAGAAACAAGACTGTCCGCGGTTGATGGAGTTGATTAATGAACTGGCCGTATATGAACGTGCGCCACAAGAAGTAACCGTAAGCCTACAACACTTTGAGGAAGCAGGCTTTGGTCAACGCCCGGTTTGGAAAGCTTTTGTGGCTGAGGTTGACAATTTCATTGTAGGCTTTGCCTTATATTATGTACGCTACTCTACTTGGAAAGGAAGTCGCCTGTATCTGGAAGATTTAATTGTGACAGAAATTATGCGTGGCCGTGGCATTGGTAAATTGTTATTTAACCGATTATTGCAAGAAGCCAGTGAAATGAGCTTTAACGGCATGAGCTGGCAAGTGCTGGATTGGAACGAGCCTGCTATAAATTTTTATAAAAAGTACGAGGCTGGTCTTGAAGCAGGTTGGCTGAATGCCTCCCTTTCTAGCGAACAGCTATTAACCTTTAAGCCATGAAATTGAAATATTTGTTGTTGCTGAGCGTAATTTGTAACTGTTTGGCATCGTGCATTAGCAGCCCTAAAATTGGTAAGCCCGACGTTTATACGGATACCTTGACCTATCAATTTAAAGCTGTAAATGCCAAGGCCGATGATTGCGCCGGGAAGCCCGACAGCACCTGCACCTACGTGAAGTTTAATTATCCGGCTTTTGATAACCAGCCTTTATTGAATGATACGGTGGTTACCGGTTTAGCTATGTTAATGGATAGACAAAAAGGTATTGCCGGATTACAGCGATTAACCTGGCAGTTTTTACAGGACTATAAAGATTTCAGGAAACAAAATCCTACATCTACCATGCACTTTGAACTGGATTGCAAAGTGAATATTATAAGGCAAGATTCAAGCCTTGTAACAATGGAATATAATGGTTATCAGTTTACCGGCGGGGCTCATGGAGGCACGGTTATCCGTTACTTGAACTGGGATGTAAAAGGCAAAAAAAAGATTTTGATGTCCGATATTTTTACACCCGGGTATGAAGCCGAACTTACTAAAACGGCAGAAAAGATATTTCGGAAACAGGAAAACCTGACACCCGGAAAATCCCTGAAAGATGATTACTTTTTTAAGGACGGGAAATTTAGCCTGAACCAAAATTTTTTAATTACCCCCATAGGCATCAAGTTTTTATACAACCAGTATGAAATTAAGCCATATGCAGCCGGGCAAACAAGCCTCGAAGTTCCATATTCTGAAATTAAAACCTTACTGCAACCCCATACAGTTGTAGCCCGATACTTATAATAAGATAATGCTTGTATTTAAATTTGGCGGCGCGTCTGTAAAGGATGCTGCGGGTATAGCCAACCTGGCACTGATTGTAAAAAAGCACGCTGCTGAGCCATTGCTTATAGTGGTGTCGGCAATGGGAAAAACAACCAATGCTTTAGAAGATTTGACCCGCGCTTATGTTAACCAGCAGGATAATGTACATCAGCTTTACGATGGTATCAAGCAATATCATTATCAAGTATTACATGAGTTGTTTGATGACGCTCATCCGGTATTTGATGAAGTAGCCAATACTTTTGTTGAAATTGATTGGATGCTGGAGGATGAGCCGCACGACAGTTACGATTTTATATATGACCAAATTGTGTCAATTGGCGAATTACTTTCATCCCGGATTGTAAATGCTTATTTAGTGCATGCGGGGCAGCTAAGTCGTTGGTTAGATGTACGTGGTTATATACATACCGATAATAATTACCGCGAAGGTTTAGTAGATTGGAATAAAACCTGTGCAAGCATACAAAAGGATTTACCGGCCTTGCTGGAAAATAGCATTATAGTAACGCAGGGCTTTTTAGGTGGCACATCCGAAAATTTTACCACTACACTGGGGCGCGAAGGATCTGACTATACAGCATCCATTTTTGCTGCCTGCCTTAACGCCCAATCGGTAACGACATGGAAAGATGTGCCAGGCATATTGAACGCCGACCCAAAGTTGTTTACCGATACAGTAAAGTTCGACGAGCTATCTTACACGGAAGCCATCGAGATGACTTATTATGGAGCCAGTGTAATTCATCCTAAAACGATCAAGCCATTATACAATGCAGGTATTCCTTTGCTCGTAAAGTCGTTTAATGACCCGGATGCAGCAGGAACAAAGATTAGCCAGACTGGTAAAACGCACTTTGATAAAGCGGTTATTATCATTAAACAAAACCAGGTATTACTTTCGGTATCAGCAAAAGACTACTCGTTTGTTTCCGAAAGCCAAATGAGCCAGATTTATTCTTTATTTGCCAAAAATCATGTCAAGATCAACGTATTACAAACATCAGCCTTGAGTTTGTCGGTATGTATAGACTGGGTTGAAGAACGTTTTGAGAAGCTTTTGTTGGAGTTAAGGGAAAATTTCAACGTAAAGTATAACAACCGCTTATCCTTAATCACACTAAGGCATTACCAATACAGTTTGCTTAAGGAGTTGGTTGAAGGTAAGATCGTACTGCTCGAACAAACCAGCCGTAATACTGCGCAGGTTGTTGTAGCCGGTTAATGTTTATTAGACTCTTTCCGACCAGCCCTTGATACTTTGGATACAGGTATGTTAATTGCCTTGGATTCAGTTGCTATTTTAAAATAAGGTAGTGAGAAATAAAAGGTGGACCCTTGATTTAGAAGGCTTTCGACCCATATTTTTCCTTTATTAAGCTCCATAAACTCTTTGCAGATCACCAAACCCAAACTGGTACCGGTTTCATTGTTAGTGCCTTTGGTGCTTACGTTTTCGATATCAAAAACAAGCGGAAGTCTCTCTGCACTTATACCAATGCCGTTATCTTTTACCGAAAATAGCACACGATTATCAAACTGATTAACCACAGCCTCAATCTGTATGACCCCACCTGTTGCTGTAAATTTTACAGCGTTTGATAGTAGGTTGCGCAATACAAATTCAAAATGGTTAGGATCAACCATAACGGCTACACTATCGCTTACTTTATCCTGAATTTGTATCATCTTCTTTTCAGCAGCCTCTTTGAGCAAGCCTACAGTTCGTTGTATGATTGGTTTAGGCTGCACAATCATACTGTTAAGTCTTACGCCTTTAAGCTGCATTTCGCCCCATTTGAGCAGCATGTTCAACGTCTCTAATGATACATTACTGGCGGCGGTTAACCTTTTAATCAACATCGATTTTTCTTCGCCGTTGATATCGTCATCATCGAGCAAAAATAACAGGTCAATTACCGAAGCAAACGGCGCCCTTAAGTCATGCGCCAGTATGGAGAACAGCTTGTCTTTAACCCGGTTCGAATCCTGCAGGTCGGTGTTGGCCGTGTTTAGTAGTTTATTTAACTTACTTGTACGATAAAAATAATAGGCAAAAACCAGTAAGGTAAGTATGCTTGCAACAGTTAGGCCGATGTAGAAGTTACGCTGTTGTTCCTGGCTGCTGTTAACCTGCTTAAGTTCATTAACTTTAGCCTTAGATTTATATAGTTGGTATTCAGACTGCAAACTAACCACCTGTTTGGCCATCGCCTTATAAAACAGGCTGTCTGCAAGTCGGTTTTGCAGCTCTTTCATTGACAAAGCAGTCTTAAAATCTTTTTCAGACTTATATAATTCAGACAGGCGACCCAATATATCAATCTGCTGTTTGTAGGCTCCTTTATCTTCAACAAGATTTAATGCCTGCCTATAATAATATAATGCTTGTTTAGCATTAGCAGCTCCATAGGTATCGGCAAGGCCGGTTAATGTTTGCAATTCGCGCAGGTAGTTTTGAATGGTGCGCGCCTTTTGCAAGGCTGTTATTTGTAGCTCTATGGATTTCGCCTTGTTACCTTCCTTATTATAAACTTTAGCTAAATTATTTATCAGCGTAATGTTCAATCCTTGATATTGCGGTTCATCACTCAGCATAATTCCTTTCTCCAGGTAAGCCTTCGCCTTTGCGGGCATACCCAGCTCACGATAAATTACACCAAAGTTGTTATATATATTAAGTGATAGATTGGAAAATGGAATAGTATTGTTTATGCGCTCGGCGGTATTTAGATACTTCAATGCAATGTCGAACTTGCGCTGGCCCATATAGCCTTCTGCAAGTGTTAAATATGCTTCCATACGGCCAGCTGTATTATGGCTGCGTTCGCTTACTTTTAATGATTGCAAAAAGTAACCTATTGCTTTGTCGTAGTTACCCTTTCTAAGCTCTACCACACCTAAGCGCACAATAACGGCTGCTTCGCCAACAGCATTTTGCGTTTTACGGTGAATAGCGAGCGCTTCCAGGTATTTAGGTCTCGACGTCTCAAAATCGCCTTTATTGTCGTCAATCATCCCGAGTTGATTAAGCATATTGGCTATACTTTTATCATCATGCTGCTGACGGGCCTGTGCAAGCGCCAAATTGGCAAAGAAGATAGCTGAATCGGGTTTGAAGTAGCGATAGCGCTTTATCAATTTGTCAAAATCGACCATGTTAAGCGCAGAAGATGCCTTACCGGTTGGGATGTTACCGGGTGCCTCCGCCCTACTATAACCAATGGTTAAATAAAGCGCAGTAATAGTCAATAGTATAAATTTTCTTAGGGGCATTTATACGAACATGTAAATATAATTATTATTTCGCTTTTACGGATACTATTGATGAAAGTTGATTTTATTATTAGTTAAAGCCACCTATAAGCTATAGTCGTTATAAAAGAAACCTCTTTTCACCGGCAGAATACTATATATAATAGTACCCGGCTTACTTTTTAACTTTTTTAGCAAAATCACACTCGAATACCTAACTTGGCCGCACGTGTATAAACCTTACCCCACCCCATGGATAAACAACAGATTCTGGAGTATTTAAATCAGAATGATATTCATCATATAAAGTTCGCCTTCGCCGATGTTGATGGAATTTTGCGGGGCAAGGTGATCCATAGAAAAAAATTTGAGGCAGGACTAGACAAAGGCTACGGTTTTTGCGATGTTGTGTTTGGTTGGGATAGTAATGACCAGGGGTATGATAACGTAAATGTCACCGGCTGGCATACCGGTTATCCCGATAAACAATGCCGTATTGACCTATCTACTTTTCGCACAATTCCGTGGCAAGATGATATGCCGTTTTTCATGGCCGATTTTAGCGGCGAGGGAAATGACAATGTACCTTGCCCCCGCACGCTTCTTAAAAAAATAGCTGATGAATGCCAAGCCCTTGGTTTTCATCCGGAGTTTGCGCAGGAATTTGAGTGGTTTAATTTTAAGGAGAATCCACAATCATTACAGCAAAAAGGCTTTGCTGATATGGAACCGTTAACACCAGGCATGTTCGGTTATTCAATACTTCGCACGTCTCAGCAAAGCGACTTTTATTTTGACTTGGTTAATTTGCTCGAACAGTTTGACATCCAGTTAGAGGGTTTGCATACCGAAACGGGGCCGGGCGTTTATGAGGCTGCCATTATACATGACCATGTAGTTGCCGCAGCTGATAAAGCTGCTTTGCTCAAAAATGCTGTTAAGGAAATTGCATCAAAACATGGCATCACCGCCACTTTCATGGCCAAGTGGACAGAAACTCTACCCGGTTGCAGCGGCCATGTGCACCAAAGCTTATGGAGTTTGGATAAAACTACCAACCTATTTTATGAGCCTGCCGATGAACATAATATGAGCGATACCATGAAACATTATGTTGCTGGTCAGCTCTATTGTTTGCCGCACATTTTGCCAATGTATGCGCCAACCATAAACAGTTACAAAAGACTGGTTGAAGGTGCTTGGGCGCCAACTACTATAACCTGGGGTATAGACAACCGTACTACTGCCCTGCGTATATTAAATTCATCGTCGGCATTAACCCGTGTTGAGACCCGTATTCCGGGTGCCGATACCAACCCTTATCTGGCTTTGACAGCTGCGCTGGCATCGGGATTATATGGTATAAAAAATAAATTGCCGCTTACCATTGCCCCTGTTAAAGGTAATGGCTATTTAGATAAAAGCAACGGCAGCATCGCGTCCAATTTGCTGGAGGCTGCCACCGCCATGAAAAACTCGGCTATTGCACGTGAGTTATTTGGCAACTCATTTACAAAGCATTTTGCGCATACTCGTATTTGGGAATGGCGACAATTTAGTAAACAAGTTACCGACTGGGAATTAAAAAGATATTTTGAGATAATTTAACCCAAACGGGTTATCACCAATTATGGACCACGAATTAAGTAAGCTGATTGTACGGAAAGCTTGGGAAGGTTATGATGCTTCTAAAGTTATCAGAAGTATTGATGACATCAGCGCCAATGTATCAACCAATTTCGTATTTCGCATCACCTTTGAGGATGACGATATTATAATTGCCAAGTTATCAAATTTTGGCAAGCACGAATATTTTAAGGAAGACCACCGTATTATCCACAGTTTATCTAACAACCTGTTATACCCATACGAGAACTTTCTGGCCAAATCGTTACTCAAAAATAACCGTGTATATATTTACCGCCACCGGTTAAGTGGTACAGATGCCTGGGTGGTTTTCTACAACCCAACCCGCATTATGGAACGCCTTCCACGCAGGTTGGAAGATCATCACATCCGTAAGATTGCACAGCAGTTGGCCAAGTTTCATAAAGCATGTTCGAGAGCCAGCAAAGTGCTGCCCAAGTCGTCAAAAACAATGCGCACGGATATCAACACTTTACTGGAACAATTAGGGCGAGACGAAAGCAGGTTCGGAACCCGGAGCAATGCGGACCAGCTTAGGTATCATTGTGATAAATATTTGAAAGGCCGGGCCAAATATGCCGCAAACACCTTTGAAACAATACCTGTATTTATAGACTGGAACATTGGCAACTTCTCAGTTACACCTGAATTAGAACTTTACTCCCGCTGGGATTATGACTGGTTTAGAATGAGCACCCGTATGATGGATTTTTACTTCTTCAGCCGGGTTGTATCTGATGCAGGCGATCGTACCGTGTTCAGTTACCTCGTCACCACCATGATGGAGAAGCGTTTTATTATGTTTTTGGAAGAATACCATAAGCACAACCCGCTTTCTATAAATGAAGTTTACTTTTTAAAAGAAGCCTATCGTTTTTTCATTTTAAATTATGTGATAAAAGACGGCAAGCATTTTTTTAACGAGCAATATGCCGTAAAGCTACAGCAGGAGGCGTATGATATATATTTACCTTCAGTAGATCGTGACTTTGATGCCGAGGTATTACTGAGTGCGCTCAAACTAAAACCCTAATTTTAGCTCATATTCTATGCTACCTATTGATTTTAAAAGTGTTGTTGACCGTTATCAGGTAATTTTCTTTGACTCGTTCGGTGTTATAAAAAATTACAAAGGGCTCGTTCCGGGGATGATAAACACCTTTGATTATCTTGAAGAAAATCAAAAGGATTATTATATAGTTACCAATGATGCTTCACGCAGCCCGCAACAGCTTGCTGAATCTTTTAACAAACTGGGGCTTGAGCGGATAACTCCCGAAAAAGTAATTTCTTCGGGCATGCTGGCACAGGAATATTTACAACTTAAAGTACCCGATGGAATAGTAGCCTACCTGGGTACTGATGGATCTGCCTATTACATAGAAAGTGCCGGGTTAAAGGCCATACCGGTTAGTGCCATTAATGACACTAACATAAATCAAGTAAATGCACTCGTATTTTTGGACGATGAGGGTTTTAATTGGTTTGGAGATCTAAATCAGGTTGTTAACCTGTTACGTAAGCGAACTATACCTGCTATAGTGGCCAATACAGACTTTGCATACCCGGTTACTAAAAATGATGTAGCTATTGCCGTAGGGGCTTTAGCAAATATGATTGAACACATTGTGGGGAAAAAATTCATACGGTTTGGTAAGCCTGATTCACAGATGTTCATGTTTGCTTATGATTTGGTTCGTGAAAAAAGCAACATTAGTAAAAAAGACATAGTAATGGTGGGTGATACACTGCACACCGACATTTTAGGTGGCAATAAATTTGGCGTAGATACCGTGTTAGTGTACTCAGGTAATACCCTACCAGATGAAGCGGCTACCAGTATTAATGCCACCGGCATAGTTCCTACTTACATTTGTGAAACTGCTGTAATAGTGTAACATGTATTCAAAAATTTATGCCGTATTAATCGACAATTAACTTGCATTATCCAATAATTTGTAACTTCGCCACCATCAAAGTGGATAAATCATTTGCCGGCACTTTACATATTTTTCCGTTTTTAGCGTTCGCTAACTTTTTTCACCGCCGATACGTCTATACATAGCTCGCTTACTCATTTCAGCACTTTGATTTTCATCAAAAATTTTGGTATAAATGAAAAAGCTAACCGAGAGCAATGCTTACGCGAATACACTTGTTTTAATTGTTATTTTTTTATCGTTCGGTTATTCATTGCTGCTTATACTGGACTGGGTATAGGTGAGTCTTATTATTTCAGAGGTGCTGTAAAGTTCGAGTTAAGTTATTTTGATCAGCCACCACTGTTTTTTTGGATAGGCCGTCTGAGCACTCAACTCTTTGGGCTTAATGCGTTTGGGTTGAGGTTTCCGTCAGTACTTTTATTTGCAGGTACTTGCTGGCTTCTTTTCCTGGTTACGCGTTTGTTGTTCAACGCCATGCCTGGTTTGCTTTCAAAGCTAACAGCCCCGTTTAAGGTACCGGCAATGCCAGTTTTAGTAATTGTTTTACTTACTTTGTATTCCATTACTGAGCCAAGCTTCCTATGCATAAACCTATACCAAGTCTGTTTATAGCCTTTCTGCTTTTTATAAATTTTAATTCTGTATACGGAGCGCAGATAAAAAGCCTTGGAGTACCTTATATTCAAAACTATCATAAATCAGTCTATAATTCAGGCAATCAAAATTGGTCGGTTACTCAGGATAAGAATGGCATTATGTACTTCGGCAATGGAGAAGGACTGTTAGTTTATGATGGCCGTTACTGGCAGCAATATGTTATGCCACATCGGCAAATTGTAAGGGCTGTAGCAGCCGATGATTCAGGACGTATATATACCGGTGGCTTTGGCGAGTTTGGCTACTGGTCTTACCAGCAAAACAAACTTGTTTTTAAATCTTTAGCTTCCTTAATACCCAGGCAGAGTGCATTAGCCGGCGAGATATGGAAGATATATATTGATGGTAGCCGGGTTATTTTTCAATCATTCTCTCATATTTATATCTATCAAAACAACCATGTCGACGTTGTAAAGGCACCGACACCATTCTTGTTTCTTCACAAATGTGGCAGTCGTTTTTTTGCCGAAGTGATTAACAAAGGCCTGTACGAGTTAGTTGGTGTTAAGCTTAGTTTTATCCCTGGCAGTGAAAAGATTCATGGTGTCCTTTCCATGTTGCCTTACAAAAGCAACCAATTTATTATTGGCACTAACAAATCGGGGCTATACATTTTTGATGGTAAAGCATTTAACACATTTAATACACCCGCAAATCCGTTTTTAAAAGTTAATCAGCTAAACAATGGAGCGCGGGTACTGGGCAAGTACTTTGTTTATGGAACTATCCTTAACGGAATCATCATTATTAATGAGGATGGCCGGATTGTGCAGCAGATCAACAAAATAAGTGGCTTGCAAAACAACACTGTACTCAGCCTCTATGCAGACAGTAACGAAAATCTTTAGCCAGGGCTGGACAATGGAATTGACCGTGTCGAGCTAAGTTCTCCGCTGTACTTCTACTTTGATAAAACCGGTAATTTAGGCACTGTTTATTCAAGCATAATACAGAACAATAAAATTTACCTAGGTACCAATCAAGGCCTGTTTTACAGTGAGTGGCCTCAACAGAATAGTTCGCTCAACTTTCACATGGTTGCCAATTCCCAGGGTCAGGTTTGGGACCTTAGTTTATTAGACGGGCAATTATTTTGCGGCCACAATAATGGCACATTCAAAGTTGTAGGTGACCGAATTGAAAGAATCTCGGCTATGAACGGCGGCTGGACCATTAAAAGGCTCAATTCAAATCCCAATTTTCTAATTCAGGGTACTTATAATGGACTAGCGCTGTATAATAAGAATGCCGCAGGTAAGTGGGTATTGAAAGGCGCAATTGCTGGATTTGACGAACCATCACGGCATGTGGAGCAGGATAGTAAGGGCGATATTTGGGTGAGTAACGCTTACAAAGGTTTAAGCAAATTGACATTAAGCACCGACTATAAGAAAGTAATTGCAAAACGTGCATTTGACGAAAAGAACGGTTTGCCAGGCGATTATAACATCAATGTATTCAACTTAGAAAACAAAATAGTCTTCTCTTCAAGTTCGGGCTTTTATACATACGATGAACTAAGTAATCGCTTTAGCAAATATGTAGTTTTAAATAAAAAGCTAGGCTCATTCGCTACATCAAATAAAATTATTAATGCTGGTGCGCATAAATACTGGTTTATAAACCATGGTAAAATGGCTTTGGTCGATTTTTCGCAACCTGGTAAGTTACCCATTGATAATACCCGCTTCAGTGTGTTAGACGGCCGTATGGTTCAATCTTATGAAAACATAAGTCGCATTAGTAATTCTGTTTATCTTATTAGTGTTGACGATGGTTTCGTAATTTATGATGCAGCGGGTGACGATGCTAAAAACGTTTCCAGTAAATTACCGGCTGTACTTATAAGGCGAATTGATGACATTACTGATAGATACAAAACCTTAAGCGAAAACGGCAGTACCGGCGCACTTTTAAAAGTAACCAATAACCGGAACAATCTTCGAATAGCGTACGCCTTGCCATACTACCGCCAGGCCCATGTGAGATTTCAATATTTTCTGGAGGGTTACTCCAAACAATGGTCAGACTGGAGTGCTGCTACGCAAAAAGATTTCACCAATCTGGCTACTGGGTCTTATATATTTAAAGTGCGTGCGCGTATCAACCATGCGGTGATGAGCCCTGTAAGCCGTTTTGATTTTGAAGTATTGCCACCCTGGTATGCTAGCAAATGGGCTTATATTCTTTACATGCTATTAATTGGCGTGTTAGTCTTGATTAGCAAAAAGCTCTACCGCAGAAAGCTGGCAAAAGATCATCAGCGGATAGCCAAGCAAATGCAAAGAGAACAAGACGAAAAATTGAAAGTTGAAGCCGAAGCAACTGAGCGGGAGATACACCGGCTGCAAACAGAAAAATTGCAGTCTGAACTAAATGCTAAAAACCGCGAACTGTCTAACTCAGCGTTATCAGTAGCTTACAAAAACGAATTGCTACAAAAACTGAGTGATGAGTTGGCAAAGCTAAAAGATGAAAATGGCAAAAGGCTACCCACAGATCAGATCAACAAAGTGCAAAAGGTAATCAACGATGGCATGAACGATGAGCGAGATTGGAACCTTTTTGAGAAAAGCTTTAACGAAGCTCACGAGAACTTTTTCAAGAAACTTAAAGCACAACATCCGGAACTAGTACCGAATGACGTAAAGCTTTGTGCCTATCTAAGAATGAATATGAGTAGCAAAGAATTATCATCGCTACTTAATATCACGTTGCGGGGTGTCGAAATTCGGCGGTACAGATTACGTAAGAAGTTAAATATACCTCATGATAAAAACCTGGTAGAGTTTCTCATGGAGCTTTAGCACTACATCATTACCTCTCATACTACCTTAATTCCCATTTCTGCTAAGCATTTTGCAACTCATTTACATGTTATCTATTTTATCATCACAAGTCTTTTAAAAGCTCATTTTAAGCTTAAAATATTTAAACATATGGTTTGTACCAGTGTTTAATTGAACGTTGATGTAATAATGTGAAAGTAGAAATGCTTGTACAAACAAAAAATCAAACTCAATTTCGCCTTGCTGTTACTCCCCGATATCAGCTCACCGATTAACTAATTTATCTACAGTATGAAAAAAACTTTTACAAGGATTATCCTTCTTGTCGTGTTTTGCTTTTCCGCTTTTTCGGTATTAGCGCAAAGCATTACAGTTACCGGAACAGTAACTGACAGCGTTGACAAATCGCCATTGCCCGGCGTTACCGTTAAGGTGAACGGCAGTACGGCAGGCACCCAAACTGATGTTAATGGTCGCTTTTCAGTTAGCGCTGCGCCCAACGCCACCCTGCAATTTACTTATATTGGGTATATGACAAGGTCAGTTTCTGTAAATGGTCAAAGCACTTTAAATATTATGCTCAGCTCATCAACCCGCAACCTGGAACAGGTAGTGGTTGTAGGCTACGGCACCCAACGCCGGCGCGACGTTACAGGCGCTGTAGGCAATGTAGGTGGTGCCGAACTGGCCAAACAGCCGGTACAAACACCTGCCCAAGCTTTGCAGGGAAAGGTAGCAGGCGTACAGGTAATTGGCTCGGGTCAGCCCAACTCTCAACCTCAGTTACGTATACGTGGTACCGGGTCAGTATTGGGGGGCGCAAACCCTTTGTACGTTGTGGATGGCGTACTAACGGATGATGTCCGTAACATTAACAATAACGATATCATAAGTATAGATGTACTTAAAGATGCATCTGCAGCTATATATGGTGTACGAGCGGCTAACGGTGTTGTAATTATTACCACCCGCAAAGGGAAGAACGGGCCACCGGTAGTGCGCTATGATGCCAATGCCGGCTTCAGGGAACTATCAAACCGGGTGCAGATGGCCAACCGCGAGCAATATGTTTCTTACCTGCGCGATGCAAACCCCACTATATTAACTTCTGACGCAGCTCCACTTACTACACCTGGGTCAACCGATTGGTATAATGAGGTGTTGAAAAAAGGCCTTCAAATGAGCCACAATCTGTCACTTTCGGGCGGCAGTGAAAAAACAACTTACTTCTTTAGCGTAGGTACTTTTACCGACAATGGCTTAGTTAAAACCAATGCCTTTAACCGCTACACGTTCCGCTCTAATATCGATGTAAAAATAACCGATAACTTAACCTTCGGTACACAGTTATCTTTAACCCGCAGTAAAGAGCGCCCTGTACCGCTGGAAGGTGTGTATAGTAATGTTTACCGGGCAGCACCGGTTATTCCGGCTATTGATGATAACGGCCGTTATGGTAATACCAGTTTGTGGGGCAACCTGGGCAACCCATTGCTTAGCCTGAATAAAACAAACAACCAAACCATTAACAACCGTGTACAGGGCAATATTTACCTCGAATACAAACCGATCAAGTCAATAACCCTGCGTACAGCACTTAACGCAGATACGTACTGGAACAAATTGCGTAATTACAACTACCGCTTCGCAGCCGATCAAAATACCTTTACGGTAGCCGGCGGTCAGCAATTTAACCCGTACAGCACCTTGCTGGTACAAAACGATGAATCGTTCCGTACCATTTGGGACAATACGATTACCTGGCAGCAGACATTTGGCAAGCACAACTTTACTGTGCTGGGGGGTTATACACAAGAATACATACGCACCGAATTGCTTTCCGGCACACGCCGCGACGTGCCTGAAAGTCAAGACCTGTGGTACCTTGATGTGGGCAATCCTGAGGTTGGTGCCACTTATGCTAATAATGGCACCCTGTTCAAAAGGCTATCTTATCTTGGCCGGGTAAACTACAGCTATGCAGGCAAGTACCTGTTCAGCGCCTCATTCAGGGCTGATGGCAGCTCGAGGTTCAGCGAAAAGTTCGGTTACTTCCCTACCGTTAGTGCGGGCTGGGTGCTGTCAGAAGAAGGCTTCCTTAAAAGCAGTAACCTCATCAGTCACTTAAAGCTTCGGGGTAGCTGGGGCCAGTTAGGTAATGATAATATTAGCCAGGGTTTATTTGTAACCACAGCAACACCTAACCTACCCTATTTCTTTAACAATGGCTTATCATTAGGCACAGCTATACAGGATATTAAAGACCCTAATCTTAAATGGGAACGTACCGATCAGTGGGACATTGGTTTGGAGTATGGCCTCTTTAAAAACAAACTTACTGGTGAAATAGATTACTATAGTAAAAAAGTACGCGATGCGTTAACTAACGTGAGTATTCCTGGTATTTTGGGCGACCCAGATGCTATCTACGTAACTAATGCCGCTTCTTATCAAAACACAGGTATTGAGTTCTCTGCCAAATGGAGCGATAAAATAGGTAAACTGGGCTATAACATTGGTGGTAACATCAACTATAATAAAAACAAGGTAATAGGCCTAAACGGCGGCCAGGCGCTTGTTGGCGGCGGCATTGGTAACCAGGGAAGCATTACCCGTACCGACAACAACCAACCTATAGCTAGTTTTTACGTATTACAGCAAACCGGCATTTTCCAAAACCAAAGTGAAGTTAACGCCGCGCCTGCATATAACCTTAATGGCTACGGCAAATCTGTTGGCGGTATGATGTTTGCCGACTTAAGCGGCCCTAATGGTGTACCTGATGGTGTAGTTGACACGTATGACCGTACCTATGTAGGTTCTTACCAACCCAAATTTTACGGTGGGTTCAATGTCGGGCTCGATTATCAAAACTGGGACTTGAGCGCTGATTTTTACGGCAACTGGGGTAATAAAATTTACAACGGCCGTAAAGCTTTCAGAGCAAACCCAAGTGATAACGTACAAGCCGATTATGTACAAAACCGTTGGACGCCAAGTAACCCGTCAAGTGTAAATCCGCAAGTTATTGCTCAAAATTTGCCAGCATCAACGTACTTCGTTGAGTCGGGCGCATTCTTAAGACTGAATAACCTGACACTGGGTTATACGCTACCAGCTGATGTGTTAAAACGTTTTAAATTAAACCGGGTAAGAATTTATGCTACCTCTCAAAACCTGTTTACCGCTAAACGATATACCGGTTTTACCCCGGAAATTTTAACAACAGATGTGCTTAACTCGGGTATAGATCTTAACGGCTACCCTACAACACGCACTTTCTCTTTTGGTCTTAATGTTGAATTTTAATCCAACCGTCATCCATGAAAACACTATATAAAGCTACGGCAATTGCCACTTTTACGACGCTGCTTTTGAGCACAGGATACTCCTGTAAAGACTCACTTGACATCAATCCACAAGCTCAGATCACCGAAGAACAAATCATTTCCGATCCTAATGTGGCGACAAACTTAGTAACCGGTATTTACAATATATTTTTTGCCGGCGACGCGTTTGGCAACGATGTGCGCGGGTTTCAGTTTACCATATTGGGCGATATTGCATCAGACGATGCCGACAAGGGCAGTACGCCGCAAGATTATGGCGATGCTAATGCAATTGATCAATTGCAAGCCAATGGTAATAACGGTGTGGTAAATAATATTTGGAAAGGCTACTACCAAGCCATTGCACGTGCCAACCAGGCGCTATCACAACTACAGAATGCACAGTTTGATGCCACCACCAAGAACCGGCTTATAGGCGAAGCACGTTTTCTACGCGGCATGTTTTACTTTAACCTTGTACGCATTTTCGGCGGTGTACCCTTGTTAAATCGCGTACCAGCTGCCAGCGAAGTCAACTTACCGCAGTTCCAAACGCGAGCAGCAGCTGCCGATATTTATAAGTTTGTTATTGATGACCTCACCTTTGCAGCTAATAACCTGCCTGTAATTGCCAACAACAGTGCCGATGTTGGCCGTGCAAGCAAGGGTGCAGCTCAGGCGCTGTTAGCTAAAGTATACTTGTATAACAAAGATTATCAAAATGCCTATAACACGTCGCAAGCCGTTATTACAGATGGCACTTATGGATTGCTGAACGATTTTACACAACTCTTCAGACAGTCAGGTAATAATAGCCGTGAGTCTATATTTGAAATACAGGCCGGCCAAAACCTGGCCTGTAACGCTGCTATTGATAGATTTACCGTTGCTCAAGGCCCTCGCGCCGGTGGTAAGAACGGCTGGGTAGACCGTGGTTATGGCTTCAACAATCCTTCGGTAAGCCTGGCTAATGAATATGAGCCAAATGATGTTCGTAAAAATGCGACCATTATAACAATTAATCCTTCTAACGGTGCTAATTCAGTTGGCACTATCTTGTACGATGGCTTTAGGGTTCCTACGCAGGATTCGGTACAAAATCAGCGCTACAACTACAAAGCCTATTATAGCCGCGAGGCTGAGCCTAATTGTGGCAATCCTGATCGTTTACCTAAACATGTAATGGTTATTCGTTATGCCGAAGTATTGCTCATCCATGCCGAAGCAGCTTCGCAAATTGGCCAGGGCGGTGCAGCCCGGACTGATATTAACGCCTTGCGCAGAAGAGCCAAGGTTGCCGAGCTAACCGGCATACCTACCCTACAGCAAATTTGGCACGAGCGCCGTGTTGAACTGGCCATGGAACAAGACCGCTTTTTTGACCTGGTGCGCCAGGATGCCGTACAACCGGGCCGTGCAGCCGCGGCGTTTACTGCCGATGGAAAAACCTGGAACGCAACAAGGGCCGTGTTCCCTATACCGCAACAGCAAATTGATTTGAGCGGCGGTAATCTGAAACAAAATCCGGGTTACTAATTTTTAGATAGGTGGAGCGATTAATGCAGCTCCACCTATTCAATTTAAGTTTACTGTTATACTTAAGCAGAACGCTTAAGTTAATAATCTCAACCCATAGCGATCTGCTAATCGTCAACCTTAATTTTTAATGAAGTATATTGGAATATCTCTCTTTTTGTTAGCAATTGCTCTAAGCACCGGAACGGCGTTAGGGCAATCTACTAAAGCTATTACTTCTAAAAAGAAACTTACCGATGAGCAGTTACTTAATTTGGTGGAACGGCAAACGTTCCAATACTTTTGGGATGGCGCCGAACCTAACTCGGGCCTGGCCCGCGAGCGCTATCATGCTGATGGAGACTATCCGCTAAACGATAAAAACGTAGTGGCAACCGGTGCAGCTGGTTTTGGTGTTATGGCCATTATTGCTGCTATAGACCGTCATTATATTACCAGGCAAGCCGGTTTTCAGCGCCTGCAAAAAGCAATTAGCTTTTTAGAAAAGGCCGACAGATTTCATGGCGCATGGCCGCACTGGATGTATGGCGAAACCGGTAAAGTGAAACCCTTTGGTGCAAATGATGACGGTGGCGACCTGGTAGAAACAGCTTACCTGGCTCAAGGTTTGTTATGTGTGCGGCAGTACTTTAGAAATGGCAACACTGCCGAAAAGCAGCTGGCTACCCGTATTGATAAGCTTTGGAAAGAGATTGACTGGAACTGGTACCGGAATGGCGATAAAAACGTACTTTATTGGCACTGGTCGCCACGGGTTGGATGGAAAATGAATTTTGCCGTAACAGGGTACAACGAATGCCTTATCATGTATATTATGGCTGCCTCCTCGCCCACACATGGCGTTCCCGCCCAGGTTTATCATGAGGGCTGGGCGCGTAAAGGCGGTATAGATACGAATATAAAAGTGTACGGTTACCCTATCCGGCTAAAGCACAATGGTTCACCGGGTAATGTTGGGCCGTTATTTTGGGCACAGTATTCATATCTGGGCTTAAGCCCCAAAGGCTTAACAGACCGCTATGCCAATTACTGGATGGAAAACCAAAACCATACGCTTATACATCGTGCGTATTGTATAGACAACCCTAAACGCTTTAAAGGCTACGGCGCTGATTGCTGGGGATTAACAGCCAGCTATTCAGTTAACGGTTATGCAGGCCACAGCCCTACCGAAGATTTAGGTGTAATATCGCCAACGGCCGCACTTGCCTCCTATCCTTATACACCTGCATACAGTTTAAAAATGATGCGGCATTTATATGAAGATTTAGGCGATAAGGTTTGGGGGAAATACGGCTTTTACGATGCTTTTAGCGAAACTGCTAACTGGTATCCAAAACGTTATTTGGGCATAGACCAAGGACCTATAGCAGTTATGATAGAAAATGGCCGCTCGGGCTTATTGTGGAATTTATTTATGAGCTGCCCCGAAATAAAAACCGGATTAAAAAAGCTCGATTTTAAAAGCCCTTACTTAAAATAACATGAAGTATGTTTTTAAAATGTTGTTTTGCCTGCTACTGAGTCCTGCCGCCTGGGCTCAGTTTAACCAAAACAGTACGTACTGTAATCCGCTTAATATCGATTATACCTACATGATTTATAATGCCGGCGATGGGTTGTCTTACCGCTCGGGCGCCGACCCTGCCGTGGTTAAGTTCAGGGGTGAATACTATATGTTTGTTACCCGATCCATGGGTTACTGGCACTCCAGAGACCTGGCCAACTGGGATTTTATAACGCCCGAAAAGTGGTACTTTCAAGGATGCAATGCACCGGCAGCGCACAACTATAAAGATTCAGTATTATATGTAGCTGGAGATCCCTCAGGTTCCATGAGCATCCTGTATACTGACAATCCCAAAAAAGGCGACTGGAAAGCAACTCCGTTCATTTTGAATGACCTGCAAGATCCCGACCTGTTTATTGATGATGATGGCAAAGCATATATGTTTTGGGGATCATCAAACACATTTCCTATAAAAGGCCGTGAGCTTGACCGCACCAACAATTTCAAACCCGCCAAAGAGATAACCGAACTGTTTAAGCTGGACGGTGAAAAACACGGCTGGGAGCGCTTTGGTGAAAACCATTCGGATACTAAGCTAAAAGGCTATATGGAAGGAGCCTGGCTAACCAAGCACAATAACAAGTACTATATGCAATATGCCGCGCCAGGTACAGAATTTAACGTTTATGGCGATGGTGTATACATAAGCGACCACCCGTTGGGGCCATACTCCTACGCACCTAACAACCCTATCTCTTACAAACCCGGGGGGTTTATGAATGGCGCAGGGCATGGCAGTACGGTGCTGGGGCCGGGTAATCAATATTGGCACTTCTCATCCATGTCGCTATCAGTAAATGTAAATTGGGAACGCCGGCTATGTGCTTACCCGACGGGTTTCGACGCTGATGGGCTAATGTATACTAACACGGAGTACGGCGATTATCCGCACTATTCCCCCGCCATGCCTGCCAAAAAAGGTGGTTTTACCGGGTGGATGCTGTTGAACTATAAAAAGCCGGTTACTGCTTCATCTGCCCTATCAGCCCAATATACTGCCGATAAAGCGCTGGATGAAAATGTAAAATCTTTTTGGATAGCTGCTAAAAATGATGATAAACAATGGCTGCAGGTAGATATGCAAAAGCCATCTGCGGTTTATGCGGTTCAAATTAACTACCACGATTATCAGTCGAACCTTTATGGCAGGCTACCTGGCTTATACCATCGTTACACAGTTGAAAGTAGTATGGACGGAAAGAGCTGGATTACTATAATCGAAAAAAAAGACAGCTTTGCCGATAGCCCTAACGATTATGTGCAGCTTGCAGAACCGGTTACAGCAAGGTATATACGTTATCATAACCTCCATGTACCTACGCCTTATTTGGCCATATCCGGTTTCAGGGTGTTTGGTAAAGGCAAGGGCGTTGCACCTAAAATGCCTGCTAACTTCAAAGCCAGGCGCGGAAGTGACCGTCGCGAAGCGCTCCTAACCTGGAATGCGGTAAAAGGCGCCCAAGGATATAACGTTAAATGGGGTATAGCGCCTAACAAGCTTTACAGTTCATGGCTGGTGTATGATAAAAACAGTTTAGATTTAAAGAGCCTTAATGTAGATCAAACTTATTACTTTACGGTTGAAGCCTTTAATGAAAATGGCATCAGTAAATCATCATTATCCAAACAATCACAATAATTAACCATGAAATTGAGAATCATTGCCCTATTAATTTTTACCGGCCTCTTTGTTACAGCTCAAGCACAACAAAAACCTGCTTTTTGGAAAGAAGTGCAGGCATTTAAAAAGAAAGACAGCCTGAACATGCCGGCTAAGGGTGGTATATTGTTTATCGGCAGTTCATCATTCACTAAATGGACAGACCTCGAAACGGTTTATAAAAGCTACGGTGCCATCAACCGCGGCTTTGGTGGATCAACTTTAATTGATGTAAACAACTATGTAAAAGATGTGGTATTTCCGTACGCTGCAAGGCAGGTTGTAATTTATTGCGGCGAAAATGACGTAGCGGCCGGTGCAAGTGCCATTGAAACGCTTAACCGCTTTGCAACCCTGTTTACCAGCATCCGCAATAATCAGGATAACGTTCCCATCATCTACGTATCCATGAAACAAAGCCCATCGCGAACAAAGTATGCTTCGGCTGTAATACATGCCAATGCACTTATTAAAGAATACCTCAGCCATTACCAAAGCACACAGTTCGTGGATGTTGATTCTAAAATGCACAACAAAGACGGCAGCCTCCGACCAGAGTTATTCTTGTCCGATATGTTGCACATGAAGCCAGCAGGCTACGATATATGGATTAAAGAATTGACTCCTTATCTGCAAAAAAAATAGAACTACAATTATGAAAAAAGCAACTTCGTTACTGTTGAGCTTAGCTTTTAGTACTGCAACTTTACAGGCACAAACTAAAAAGCCTGTAACTACCGAACAAGCAAGAATGAACACGTTTGTTAGCCAGCTGATGGCTAAAATGAGCGTTGATGAAAAGATAGGCCAGCTAAACCTGGTTACCGGAGGCGAAGCAACAACCGGCACTGCCGTAAGTACTGATGTTGAAAGTAAAATTGCTAATGGGCAGATTGGCGGCATATTTAGTCTTACCACGCCAGCGCGGATCCGTAAAGCGCAGGAAATTGCCATTAATAAGAGCCGTTTAAAAATTCCGTTAATTTTTGGGCAGGATGTAATACATGGTTATAAAACCACCTTCCCAATCCCATTGGCATTAGCCGCAAGCTGGGATTTAGCACTGATTGAACGCACGGCGCGTGTGGCAGCTATAGAGGCCAGTGCCGATGGCTTAAACTGGACCTTCTCCCCTATGGTTGATATTTCGCGTGATGCCCGCTGGGGACGTGTAGCCGAGAGCAGTGGCGAGGATACGTACCTGGGTTCGCAAATTGCCAAAGTGATGGTAAAAGGCTACCAGGGCGACGATCTGAAAAAGTACAATACCATAATGGCCTGTGTTAAACACTTTGCCTTATACGGCGCTGCCGAGGCTGGCAGGGATTATAACACAACCGACATGAGCCTCGACCGTATGTACAATGACTACCTGCCACCTTACAAAGCCGCTATTGATGCAGGCGCAGGCAGTATAATGGCATCGTTTAATGATATTAACGGCGTACCCGCAACAGCAAACAAGTGGTTGTTAAATGATCTGTTACGTAAACAGTGGGGGTTTAAAGGTTTTGTAGTATCTGACTACACCGGTGTAAGTGAGCTTATAGAACACGGCTTAGGAGATTTGCAGAACGTGTCGGGACTGTCATTGAAGGCCGGTACAGATATGGACATGGTAAGCGAGGGATACTTAAAAACACTTAGAAAATCGCTACAGGAAGGCAAGGTCACCATAGCAGAAATCAATAATGCATGCCGTTTAATTTTAGAGGCAAAGTACAAATTAGGCCTGTTTGAAGATCCTTACCGCTACTGCAACGAAGACCGCGCTAAAACAGAAATTTTAACGCCCGCCAATCTACAATTTGCGCGACAAGCTGCTGCACAAACTTTTGTGTTGTTAAAAAATGAGAACAAAACACTTCCGCTAAAAAAAGCCGGAACAATTGCTGTCATTGGTCCGCTGGCTAATACCAAATCTAACATGCCGGGTACTTGGAGTGTAAACGCCGACTTTGCAAGTACTCCCTCGCTTTTGGAAGGCTTAAAAGCAGTAGCGGGCAACAAGGTTAATATATTGCATAGCTTTGGCTCAAACCTAACCGGAGATGCCACGCTTCAGCAGCATTCTACAATGTTTGGCCGTGATATTCCGCGTGACAACCGCCCTGAAGAGGAAATTATTAAAGATGCCGTTAACACTGCACAAAAAGCCGATGTTGTGGTGGCTGCCTTAGGCGAAGGCTCGGAAATGAGCGGCGAAAGCTCGAGCCGTACCAACATTGAAATACCTGATGTACAAAAACGATTACTTGCCGCCTTACTAAAAACGGGTAAGCCAGTAGTACTGGTGCTGTTTACAGGTCGCCCGCTGGCAATTAAATGGGAAAGTGAGCAGGTGCCAGCTATCCTAAATGTTTGGTTTGGAGGCTCGCAGGCGGCCTATGCCATTGCTGATGTTTTGTTTGGTGATGCCAATCCGTCGGGCAAACTGGCCATTACATTTCCACAAAATGTAGGGCAAGTACCCATTTATTACAGCCATAAAAATACAGGTCGTCCCTTAGCTCCGGGTGGTTGGTTTACTAAGTTTCGTTCCAATTATTTGGATGTAAGCAATGATCCGCTGTATCCGTTTGGCTTCGGCTTGAGCTATACCACCTTTAGTTACAGTGATATTAAGTTAAGCGCTGCGGGCTTTAAACCGGGGCAATCTATTACCGCCAGCATAACCGTAACCAATACTGGCAGTACTGAAGGTAAAGAAGTGGTACAGCTTTACACCCGCGATATGGTGGGCACGTCTACACGTCCGGTTAAAGAACTCAAAGGCTTCCAAAAAATCAGCCTCAAACCCGGTGAAAGCAGGCAGGTAACTTTTACCCTAAATGAAGACGACCTTAAGTTTTACAACCAGGACTTGAAATACGTAACCGAACCAGGTGACTTTAAAGTTTTCATCGGCCCTAACTCTCGGGATGTAAAAGAAAGTCAGTTCAAATTACTGAGTAAATAGAACCCATATGATAAATGGAAAAGGCCGGCCGGATTACAAGTAAACGCTTGTTACCTGACCGGCCTTTTTAGTGAGCCCCCCCTTTTTGCAGGGGCTCATAATGATACACTACCTGATAAGGCGTATTCTTCAACTTTGACGAAACCTGACCTATACGTAAATCCTCAGGCTGTAAAGTAGGTTCACATACCGAGTATAACTTACCATTATACATTATGGCATCTTTATCGGGCTTATCAAACTGCACAGCTATGGTTACATGGGTTGGATATAGCAAGGCTATCATCGGGAGGTTGTAGAGCTCTTTAACCAAGTAGAAGAACAAACCAGCCCTGTCGTCGCAGTCACTATAATTATTAAAAAGTGTTTCTTCCGGCGATAGCCTTTTCTCCTTGCCAAAGTTCTGCGCATCATCTTCGTACAGGAAAGCATACCGGGTAAAACGCATCAGGTAATCTACCCCTTTTTTCTGGTTCATACCTTTTGTATTAGCCCGCAACAGTGGTATAAGCGAACTGTAGGTTTGGTGGGTAAGCGGTATATTAAAATAGGTCTTGAAATCTACACCAGGGTAATTGGTAAAAATGCTGTCTACCTGCCGGTTCAGCTTAATCTTAAAATTATAGGTTTTATGGTCATAAACAAAGCCAAGGCTCTTTTCAAAATAACTTTCGGCTTTAAAATCGGGCATGCGTGTTACCTCATATGAAAACGAATTGCTGGCTTCGTGTATTTCAATCTTAACCGGATATGGCGGTTCCAGGTGCAAATCTGCATTTGGGTAATCATGATAGTTTAAGCACATGTACTTTTTACCCTCTATCATAAAAAACGGTATATCGGTTATATCTTCATTGTTGTAAACGTAAAAAATGAGCTTCGTATTGGCTATGGCCAACCGTGCGTCATATCCCGATTTGGATAACAAAAACCATTTATATAACGTGTACCGGGCATAATTATCAGATTTAGCGCTAATTTGCTGAGCCGTACGCCTTATTAATTGATAGTAAAGCCAATCGTTGAGTTGATGCTTTTCTTTATATGCCAACAACGATGCTATCAATGATTCGTAACTGCTCGTGCTTAGTTTGTTGTAAAAGCTTTTAACGGCATGCGGCGTAACAGGTGTTACAAAGGCTGCTATTACGGAGGTGTCAACATCCGTCTGAAAGGTATCGTTATAAATCTCAAACTTTATAGGCACAGTCTTATTTTGCCCATAAGCAAAAGATAGCCCACAGGTGGTAAATAAAATGTTTAGATAAATAACAAGACCCTTCATCGGGTTTATAATGGTTTTATTAAAATTACTTAAATTTTAACGTCAGCAAGAAGATTCTGGTATTTTATTTTGTACAACCTTCAGTAATACCTTCAATTTAGCAAATAGCGCTTAGTGTAATTTTAACCAAAGCGAAACTACATTTTTATTCAAGAATTACAATTCATCACATATAATTAAAACTTGTCAATTATTGGTTTAAATTTTACCTTTACAACTCTACAAAACATTCTTATAACACCTGGAGAAAAATGAAAAGCGTTTTTAGCATCAACATTATTCCTGATAACGATGTTGAACGAGTAAAAGCGGTGAACAGATACTGCATTTTTAACACTGCGCCTGAGCCGTCATTTACGAGGATTGCCGAACTTGCAAAAACCATTTTTAAGGTACCAATTGCACATATTTCTTTCATGGGCGGTGATGAGGAGTTCATTAAAGCGAATGTTGGTCTTGGAGAAATGTTAAATGTTGATCGCGGGGAAAGCATGTGTGCATTGACTGTGCTCCATCAAAAAACTATAGTTGTTGAGGATGCTACCGAAGATTCTTTGTTCGACAATCATCCCTATGTGCATGGCCCGTTCGGCTTAAGATTTTATGCAGGTGCTCCATTAATTACTGCTGACGGTTACACCATTGGTACAATGTGCTTGGTGGATACTAAACCTCGTAAGTTTTCGGACCACGACAAAGATGTTTTAGAAGGACTTGCAGCAGTGGCCATGGAACAAACGGAGCTACGGTTGGCAACTCTTCAGGAGACGGAAAAGCAACTAGCTATTAACGATAAGCTAAGCGCTAGCGAACAACGCCTGCAAAGTATATTAGACACTATGGCCGAAGGTGTAGGTATTGTAAATACCGATGGGCATATGGTTTACGCAAATAATATAGCGCAGCGCATATTAGGTATAACAAGACACGAGTCGAAGGAGCGTGGTTACAATCAATCCCCATGGCAGCATCTACAGGTGGACGGTTCGCCGCTCCCACCCGAAGATCATCCAATGGCGGTTATGCTACGTACGGGTACATCTATTTATGATCATGAGATTGCTGTGCAACCACCAAATGCCGAGCGTATTTATATCTCCATAAACGCTGCTCCTATCACAGATCCTATAACAGGTAAAATAACCGGTGGTATTGGTACGTTTACGGATGTTACCAACAGACGCAAGCTATTGCAGCAAAAAGAAGAATTTATAAGCATTGCAAGCCATGAACTTAAAACGCCCGTAACAAGTTTGAAGGCCTCTTTACAAATGTTGGATCGCATGAAGGACAACCTTACGCTGGAAAGAGTAAATAAACTGGTTTCACAATCTAACAAAAGCCTTAGCAAATTAAGCGGCCTTATCGGAGATCTCTTAGACGCTAACCGATTAAGCCATGGTCAATGGCAGATACATAAAACTCGTTTTAAGCTGGAAGATATGTTAACAGATTGCTGTCAGCATGTTAAAAATGCCGGCGTATTTAACACCGTATTGAAAGGCGATATCAGCACTGAAGTATTTGCCGACCAGCAGCAGATTGACCAGGTAATGGTAAATTTGGTTAACAACGCCGTTAAGTATGCGCCGGGTTCAAAGGACATCGTTATCAAAGTAAAAAAGCAGGTTAGTGCGGTTAAAATATCAGTTATTGATAAAGGTCCGGGTATATCACCTGACAAGTTACCTCACCTTTTTGAGCGCTATTACCGGGCCGACTATACAGGCATGCAGTTTTCTGGCTTAGGTTTAGGCCTGTACATTAGTAAAGAAATTGTTGAAAAGCATGGCGGCCAAATAGATGTTGACACTGAATTGGGAAAAGGCACAACTTTCTGGTTCACTTTGCCCTTGCAGTAATCTACCAATAAATATAATGTAACGAGCAATCCGTTATAAAAGACGAATTGCTAAGCAACCATTCAGCAGCTACGGACCTATTATATACATAAGTAAAACTATCTTAAGGTAAATGGTGTTCACCATGATAAATAAGATACTTATGAATAACTTTTTTAGAGCCTTAATAGCTGGCTACGGTGCCAAAAAACTAGGAGGTGGCTGCTTTTCTACCATTATTATATTCATTATAATTTATACACTGCTTGGTAAATGCGGTAACGATTCGCGTGCAAGCGCTCATCCAACACCAGCTAAATTAAAAATTCATAACACCATGTATTAATTGCTTAAGTGGATCACTTATAAGGTCTTGCGCTTTATATGCTTGCAACATAGATGTTTGACGTAAAAGCTAACTTATTAAGCGCCGTACCAATACATCTTTAGCAGCGGGCTGGCTAAATTACGGGCTTTGCTATAAGCACTTGTAACATGAAATAATCAGACTGTTAGCTGCTTGCCTGGAATTAGCGTACTTCATTTGTAGAGAAACTAAAAAGCTCCGCACAAAATAGCTAGGGTCCCTATCTATTTGTGCGGAGCTAAATTACCTTAGGTGCGATCTACCTTACCAGGTAAAACGATATGTAAGGCTTTTGAGCCGCTGTAGTTTTGCCGCTATAGCCACATGCAAAAGCAGTGTATACTCGTCTGTCCAGCACGGTGCTTGCACTTGAGTAAGAAGCTAATACTGTTGCTGTTGTATTAGCAGCACCGGCAGGCCTTACTTTCCAAGATCCGAGAACTCCCCCAGCCGTAAGTCCACCAGCCTTTAATTTAAATTCTGGTGTCATTTGCATAAATGGCACATTGCTTAATATCAATGAATCGACGCTTGGCTTAGTAGGCGTGGCCAATGTCACCCCATAATATACGTCTACCGCGGCCACATTAGGCATCAGATTTACGAACCTGTAACGAACAACGGTCGAGTCAGGCATGGTGAAATTTTCCTCCGTTAGTAAACTCTTGGTTGCGGCAGCCGTATCTGTAAGATGTACGGAGTATCTTTTACCGGCAGTCAGATTCAGGGTTGTATTATATAATACAAGAGAGTCGGTGCCATCGTCTTTCTTTTTGGGCAGAACAACAGAAAGATTAACATCTCCTGACGGTACCGACAAGAAATCCGGTTTAGAATCGCCCCCTGTATTATAACCACCACCAGGAAACGGTGACCTTGCAGTAAGTAATCCGCTAACCCGCTTGCCATTTATTTTAAAAATGGCTGAACGGTTATTATAATACATTGATACGTTGTTAATTTTCAAAAGCGTTTCATCGCCTGTTAACTTTTCCACCTCACCATAATCTATTTGATTCTTCGTACAGCTTGCTATGGCAAGTAAACCTGCCGCACCTATAACTAGCTTAGATAATATCTTCATCATTATTCTTTTATAGTGTTATTAATTAGATAAGCTAAACCAAAGCTCCTTAGTCATATAATCCGTGTTTAATGCACCCCATTTTGCCAGCTCATCTGCATTCCAAACGTACTCAGAGTTATAACGAGGCCTAAAGCGATACGCAAATTTACCGCCGTTATTTGTGGAAAGCTCACCTGCAGTTAACTGATAATAAGTTCTGAATACGGTAGCGTCATAATGATACTTACGCAAATCGCACCAGGTTTCTAAACCTGCCCAGCCCCATTGCGCAATATACTTTTGCTGCATTATGTCTGATATTCTCAAATCCCCGGCATTTTGCGCCACTTCGCTAGAAGACATGTAAGCATTTATCTCGGCAGTTGAAATAGCCGGATCAGGCGTGTTGGCACTACGACCATACTGGTTAAAGAAATCGAATGTTGCTCTTATACCGTTCACGTATGCTGTGTATGCATCACCAGTATTGCCTTTAATAAAATTAGCTTCAGACTTAGCAAATTGTAATTGGCTATAGGTCATAATTGGATACCGTGCTTTATCAGTAAAAATATACCGGCCGGGGTAAGTGGTACCACCCGTTGGTATTACACCTAAAACTATTGGGACGTTTGTTGTAGCGCTCCCTTTAGTTGGCGTAATGGCTTGATAGTTACCTAAAGTGGCCGGAGTTGTGCTTGGCTGCAGATATCTGGATAAACGCGGATCAACTGATGTTTTAGGATCAACGGTAGCAGTACCCCTAACACCGCCTGCAAGCAAGTTCAGGATGGTAGTAGTTGGCCTTGCATAATAAGTTGTACTTGCCGTCATTAATCCCATTTGCGGGCCCATTGGGTTCGAATCGGCTGCAACGGAAGCCGTAAACCCAACTGTGGCATCTTCCGTTTCGTTAGCGAACGACAGATCTACATACTTAACAACGCTATCCGCGTAATTAGTTTTAAATTGAGGTTTATTGATTAAGTGGCTATATTGCTGTGCAAACAAGCCATAAACAAATTTCCGCCATTTGGCCATATCGCCTTTATATATGCCATCGCCCGAAACACCGCTCAATGTAGCCGCATAGCTCACAGGGCTTTTCATATTGCTATATTTAATAGCTAGATTACCCCACTCCCTTACCTTTGCATAGACATCTGGCTGGTCCTGGTAATGAAACTTTAATTGCCCTGTGGTAAAAGCCTCATCTAAAATGATGGGCCCATGCAAATCAGTTGTCATTTGGTAAGCCCATGCTTTAATGGCGTATCCAATGGCTACATATTCATATTTCTGTTTTTCCAAACCATCTTTTATCATGCTCTCTAGGTTCAAACCTAAATCAAAATAAGTCATGCGCCATATTACGCCGCCAACATCACTTGCCGACGGATAACCATGTTTCTCCCAAATGGTAGAGGCATCAGCAGTAGAAGTGCCGCCCATGTTCTGTGTAATTTTCCAAATCACCCGGTTATCCTGCGTGGTGCCATTTGTCATCTGGTAAATGATTGGGGGCAACAAAAGCTCTGCCCCTACAACCTGAGGTACAGCGGGGTTACTGTTAATATCTAAATATTTTTTACAACCGGTGCCCAACACCATGGCTGTTAATACTATTGCTGTTTTATATAAGTTTCTCATTGTTTTTTGCTCTTATAATCTTACCCTTAAACCAAGGTTAACACCAATTGGCTTACCAACGTTTCCGTAATCCAAACCAAAACCACCAATACCGCCAACACCTGGAGTATTCAGGTTACTCTCCGGATCGTTGCCCGAATAGTTTGTAAACATAACGGCATCGGTTACCGTTACAAACACACCTAAGCTTTTAACAAACCTTATACGGTTTAACATAGATTGTGAGAAATCATAGTTCAGAGTTATATCGCGCAGACGTAAGGTTTTAATATTACGCTCAATAAACATCTCCCCGGTTACGTTGGTAGTGTAATAAGCTGGTGAATAATAAGGCGTAACTGCTATGGTGTTGCGGGTTGGGTTAGCTGTATTTTCTAATCCGTCTTTTAACACACCTGTAACAATTCTCGGTGTTTCTCTATCCAGAGTTTTAATACTCGTACCTCTGGTATAAGCTTCATAATCGGTACCGTTGAGCACGTCGCCGCCGTAGCGTAAATCCCACAAAAATGACAGGCTCCAGCTTTTGTAGCGTAACTGGTTAACAAAGCCCAGATTAAATTTAGGGTTACGGTCGCCAATGGGATAATACTGGGTATCGCTTGATAGCGGTAAACCAGTGGTTGGGGCGATTAACACATCGCCATATTTATTGCGGTCAAACCGTGTGCCACTTATAGCTCCGGTACTTGCACCGGGGAGCACGGCACCTCTAACACCTGCGAGTATTTGCGTATCTGATTCGTATAATTCCGGAAGTTCTTCGGCTATAGAAAGTACCTTGCCTCTGTTCAGGGTAAAGTTAAAGGTCATGTCCCAGCTAAAACTCTTCTGCCTGAAAGGAGCTACTTTGGCCTGTATTTCAACACCCTGGTTTACTACTGTACCGCCATTCATCATTTCTAATATACCACCACTACCATAGCTCAAACGCGGTAGAATGATCTGATCCTCGCTTCGCAGTTTATAATAATTAAAATCCAGACTGAACCGGTTTTTGAAAAACTGTAACTCAATACCTGTTTCAAAGTTTTTCGAAGTTTCGGGCTTCAGATTAGGATTTCCCAGTGTGGAAGATACTGCATATCCACCGCCTGTTGTTGTTGCACCGACATAATTAGTAGCCAGTATGTATTCCCTGTATGGTTCTTTACCAGTTAAACCATATGAAACCCGCAGTTTACCATAATCTAACCAAGGTAAGTTATTCTTGAAAACGCTTAGATCCGAGAAGTTGAAAGCCGTACTGATTGATGGATAAGCAAAGTATGGGTCACTACCTTTAAAATCAACCGGATTCATAAGCTTCGACGCACCGTCAACACGGCCACTCAAGGTTAAATACAATAATGTTTTGTAACCCAAAATAGCCTGTCCAAACGCTCCCACCGTACGATAACGGTTTATGTAATTCAAAGTGCGCTGAGTAGTAGGCAAGGTATTGTTGATACTATAGAAATTAGGATCATACATGTTTTGCCCCTGCTGGGAATTGGTAGATGAATTGAAATCATTAAATGTTGTTCCCAAAACATAAGTAGCGTTAAAATCACCAGATTTTTGACGTGCAGAAGCGGTAAATACACCGTTGTAAATTTTATCCAACCTTTGGTAAGTTAAAATTTTGCCACCGTTTGGCGCAGTAGCTGATCCTGAACCTTTGTAGGATTGTGCATGGTAAACTGACAAACCATTAGTTACAGCCACATCGGTGCCTAAAACAGCATTAAATTTCAACCATTTCAAAGGATTTAATTCAAAATTAACGTTGCCCAGTAAACGATTTGTACGGTCATTGTTTACGTTTTTGTAAACATCCCAAAAGGGGTTGTCCCATTCGCCATATATCGATCCGGTATGCAACAGCCTGTTACCGTTTGCATCCTGATAATTAGTTACATCCCATGATGGATTAAATCTGTACAATGACATCAAAAATCCGTTTGTTCCTTTGTTGGCCTTATCGTTTGATGAATTCACATAATTGAACGATGTGGTTACCTTTAATATAGGAAAAATCTGAGCAGTACCGGTTAATCTAGATGAAAACCTCTTATATGTAGTGCTTGGGATGGTTCCTCTGCTATCGCTATACTCGTTAGACCACCTATACGTGAACTTATCTGTCCCACCTTCAAAAGATAGATTATGTTTCTGGGTAAAACCTGTTCTAAAAAATTGATCAAAATTGTCATAAAGTTGTGTTCCGGGTTGATAGGCCGGTCCGTTAAATACAGTGGCTGTACCATCATACACACCAACACTACCTTGGTTATAAATCTTTTGCTGCTCAGGAAACTTCCTAAGCTGCTCTACCCTGAATGAATTATTGTAACTGATTGACCCAGCGCCTGTTTTACCTTTTTTGGTAGTAATAATTATGGCACCGCTGGCACCTGCACTACCATATAAGGCCGTTGCTTCGGGGCCTTTCATAATAGTATAGGTTTCAATATCATTAGGGTTAATATCGATGGCCCTATTGGAAAAATCCTGGTCACGGTTGGCTGCGCCGCTAACCAACTCACGGGTTTGATTCAGCGTGGTGTTGTTAATTGGCACACCATCCATCACAATCAGTGCATTGTTATCACCGCTGATAGATACAAAACCCCTTAACACGATCTGTGCAGAAGCACCGGGATTACCATTGGTACTGTTAATGGATAAACCGGGAACCCGACCCTGCAAACCGCCAAAAAAATCGTTACGTTGGGTTTCAGCCACATCAGAGCCTTTAACAACGGGTACAGAATAGGCAAGGCTTCGTTTGTCACGAGATATATTGTTAGCTGTTACCACCACATCGTTTAATGCCGTTGCATCGGTCTGTAACCTTACATCTACTGTTCCACTAGTAGTAACTTTGACTTCCTGAGCTTTGTAGCCCACAAAAGAAAACACCAGTGTTTGCCCCGAGCTAGCACTGATAGAGTAACGGCCTTGAGCCGAGGTTGTGGTGGCCATTTGGCTACCTTTGACTTTTACGTTAACTCCGGGGAGCGGGGAACCATCGGTGGCGTCAAGTACCGTGCCGGTCACTACCCTTTGTTGGGCCATTGCCTGGGCTGCAAGCAAGATAAACCCCAAAATAAATGAGAGTAATTGTTTTTGCATGTTCTATATTAAAAGTTAATCAATAAGTGCATAGGGATAAAAAGTTGAAGCGTGAGAGAAGAAGATGAAGCAAGCATTCAGCTCAACAACTCGTTCGAAAACAAACTTGGTCAACTTTTGCATAAACATATTAAAAAGATTTTAATTTAATGCAAACTTTTGCGCACATGTTGCTAAAAAGTGCAGAGATATGCAATAAGCAAGCATAAATTACTGTTTATGTTGACGTTAATGGCCTAAAGCAGTGTTTTAGGCGATACTTTTCAAGAAAGAATTCCCTTTTTTACCGACTTACCTATTAATTAATAGCAAAATGCTTATCAAATCTTAATTTTTTTTCCAAAAATTCATCAAATACAAATATTCTTTATAAAATTTTCAACAAAAGCTTTACATAATAAAAGCAAGTATTAACATTTTAAATGATAAGAAGAGCGTGTCTTAAACTAATGTGGGTCTAACTAGCGTTGGTAAACCATTGCACATGTGACATTTCTGTACTTACTTTTTTTAAGCGCTTTATTCCATTACGTATGCTGCTGTTCTTTACTTGCAACCGGTACTAATGCTGCACCGACTATATACTTATTGAGCGGATATTTTCGATGTGGCGGCATAGTTTGACAGAGCCGACAAGCTCAACTTTGCCATGAAGGATGTCTTGTGCAGTTGCTTTACCTTGGTAAAGCCTTAATTGCCAATCACATTATGCTTTATTTATCACGAGCTATTTGTCTCGTAATATCTAGCATTTTAGACAGCAGTGATATAAGCTCGGTCGATATGAATGCTTTCAATGCGAAATGCAACGACACCTGAAACCAAGCCAAAGCCGCCAGTAAGCATCCCTTTAATACTTCTAAATGTTAGAAGCCTGAAGCGGTAAAATAATAAGTGCATGTAGTTGTAGGCCGCGAAGATATATTTTGATTAAAAAACTCTCAAATACAACTAAAAAAGCAGTCGAAGCCCGCCAGTGCACAGCCGCCCAAATAAGGCAGCCTGACATTAGCTGCGTCAGCATTCAATTTTAAAGCGTTGGCGTTGGCTTTATCTCCACAATACCCGCCCGTTTTCGTAGCTCAGCTATAGGCATGTTAATGAGCTTTCCCATTGGTTTGTTGTTACGATAGGTAATCACTTTGAGGTTCGCAGCATCTTTGGGTACGGTGAGCGGCAACTGATATTTAGGGTAAAATCTATCAGGATTAGTTTCATCAAAACTATAAAAGATGTCTAATCCGGAAACCTCGGTACTTAGTGAGATTTTGATATTATTACTTGTGTCTTTACTCACAGTGAACGAAGGATCGTACATGCTAAGCGAGTATTTAGTTTCGGCAGCGTCAAGGCGCTCAAATTGTTGTTCGATACGGGTTACAAAGTTATTCCAGTTCTTTTTAGCTGGTAAAGACCATACCGACTCAGATATTGCAAAAGCGCGAGGCCATAACATATACTCGGCGTGGCGCATCGTTGAAAGGCGTTCGCTCCATAAATTACACTGCCCACCTAAAATGAAATGCGGATCAACACCTGCAGGCAGTGGATCAAATTCGTAGGCTTTGCGTAATCTCACCATCGAATAGGTAGGAGGTTCGGCCATTGGGTCGCCTTGGTAAAGATCGAGGTAAGCGAAGGTATTAGGTGTCATCACAACCTCATGGTTCATCTTAGCTGCTTCTACCCCACCTTGCATGCCTCGCCAACTCATTACTGCAGCTCCAGGTGCCAAACCGCCTTGCAGTATCTCGTCCCAACCCATTACTTTTTTTCCTTTGGCCGATACGATTTTCTCAATCCGTTTAATGAAATAGCTTTGTAGTTCTTCTGTATTTTTTAGGTTTTCGCGCTGCATCAGTTGCTTGCATGCGTCGCTCTTTTCCCAAAAGCCCTTGTAGCATTCATCACCACCTACATGTATATAGGGGAACGGAAATAAAGCGGCAACCTCCGTAAATACTTTATCGAAAAAGGGATACACGTTTTCATTAGCCGGGCAAATCGTATTATCTAATAGCCCATAAAAAGTTCCGCCCTTCCATATCATAAATCGCTCGCCAGCATTAACCTGGTAAGTACCCGGTGTACATGTCAATTCAGGGTACGAGGCTACAGCAGCAAGGCTATGGCCCGGAATGTCAATTTCCGGAAGAATATTTACATACCTATCTGCCGCATACTTAATAATCTCGCGCATGTCGTCTTGCGTATAAAAGCCGCCATAGGTTTTAGGTTCATCAGGGGTGGGTTTTGAAAATTCTCCCCAACGACCAGTACGTTCAGCACGCCAAGCCCCTACCTCAGTTAATTTGGGCAAACTCTTTATTTGCAAGCGCCATCCCTGATCATCGGTAAGATGCAGGTGAAGTACATTAAACTTGTACTTCACCATATTATCAATAAACTGCTTTACTTGTTGTTTGGTAAAAAAGTGGCGGGCTACGTCAAACATCATACCTCGCCATTTGAAGCGGGGGTAGTCGGTAATGCTCGCGGCCGGCACCTTCCACGTTACATTAGCTTTCGCAGTTGCACTCTCTACCTCCTTAGGAAAAAGCTGAATAAGCGTTTGGAAACCGTAAAACAGCCCGGCAGATTTGTTAGATGTGATTGTTACCCCCTTAGTGGTAACACTTAAATGATAGCCCTCTGTTCCTAATGTTGCTGTTGGTGCTTTGTTAATTAGCAAGCGGATTGAACCCGGTTGATAGGCCATCGTGCTCTTAACGACATAGGACCGACCTGTTGATCTTTTTAGCTTTTCGCCCAATTGATTAGCAACATTTCTTACACTATCAGACAGATTGTTTACCTGGATAGTAATCACCTTAGGCAACACATATTGGCCCTTATTGTAAGTTACTAAAGCCGGAGCCGGTACAATACTTATTTGCTGGGCAGCTACACGGTTTAATGTGAGAACATGCAAAACACCTATCAGTAAGAGACTTATTCTTTTCATGCTAAACCTGTGAAGTTGATGACATCTAAGATAACGTAGTTTTTATTTAAATTCGCCATCTTACGAAAGCCTCAATGGCTTCATACTCGGCCAAACCTAACTGATCATAGCACTGTGCGGTTTCGCGGGTACGGTCCTCAGCTCTAACCCAAAATTCCCGTGCATCATCTCCAGGAAATACCGGAACATCTTTTTGTGACTGATGTTTAAATATGGCATGCCGTTTTCTGAGTACCTCTTGAGGAGAAAGTGGCACAGCCATCTCTATTTCATGTATAGCAAATTCATGCCATGCGCCACGATATAGCCACAACCAGCAGTCATTAACCCATTCTTCATCCTGTTTAAGGCGCTTTAGTGCTTGCAATAATATATCAAAGCAAACTTTATGTGTACCATGCGGATCGGCGAAGTCTCCGGCTGCAAATATTTGATGGGGTTTAACTTCCTGCAGCAACGCAATGGTTTGCTGCACGTCGGCTTCGTAACTATTGTCTTTATGCCTTTTTGAACGGTCATAAAACGGAAGATCCATAAAATGAATATTCTCATCGGGTAATCCGGCGAAACGTGCGGCGGCCAGGGCCTCTCCTTTCCTGATAAGACCTTTTACCGTTGACATCTCGGGAGCGTCTATCTGATTAGGCTGCTTTTGCTTAACAAACTCCCGCATGCCTAAATACAATTGCTGTAGCACATTCTCGTCGGTGTTTTGCGACTTATTAAAATCAATAGCAAATTCAACAAAGCGTAATGCATCATCATCCCAAACAGCTGTATTGCCTGAGGTTTGATAAGCTACATGTACATCATGTCCTTGATCTGCCAGGCGAATAAAAGTACCACCCATAGAAATCACATCGTCATCGGGGTGAGGCGAAAAAATGATAACGCGCTTTTTAGCCGGCTCGGCCCGTTCCGGCCGTTGCGAATCATCTGCATTCGGCTTGCCACCGGGCCAGCCTGTAATGGTATGCTGCACCTGGTTAAAAATATGGATATTGATGTTATATACCGGCCCCCTTTCAGTGGCAAGTTGAGCCATGCCATGATTATTGTAATCTTCTTCTGTTAACTTTAGGATAGGTTTATTCAGGCTGCTTGCCAACCAAGTTACGGCCTTTTTAATTGTTGGTTCATCCCAAACACAATCTTTCACCAGCCACGGTGTATCAAATCGTGTTAATTCAGATGCAGCATCTTTATCTACTACAAACTCTACGTGCTCAGATAATTGCAGGTAAGTTGCAGGCACCTCTGCTGAAATTGAACCTTCAACAGCTTTTTTTATAATGGCCGCCTTCTTTTTATTCCAAGCCATTAATATAATTTCGCGGGCTTTAAAGATAGTACCAATGCCCATGGTAATGGCTTTGGTGGGAACATTTTCCTTACCACCAAAATCGCGCGAAGCATCGTGCCTTGTTAAATCATCAAGCGTTACCAGCCGTGTCCCTGAGTTGGGAGCCGAGCCGGGTTCGTTAAAGCCGATATGGCCGGTACGACCGATACCTAACAATTGTAAATCAATGCCTCCTAAAGCAGTAATTTTCTTTTCATAGTATAAACAAAACGCCGCTATATCCTCTTTAGGCAACGTACCGTTAGGTATATGAATGTTAACCGGATCTATATCAATATGATTGAACAGGTTTTCATTCATAAATGTGACGTAGCTTTGCTCGGCATGCGGCTGCATAGGATAGTATTCGTCCAAATTGAACGTAATTACATCCTTAAAGCTCAATCCGTCTTCACGGTGCAAACGCACCAGTTCAGCGTAAACCTTAATGGGTGTTACACCTGTGGCCAAGCCAAGTACTGTTAATTCGCCTTTGGCTTGCTTAGCTTTTATTAAGTTAGCTATACGGTGTGCAACGGCTATACTTGCAGTTGCGGCATGGTCATAAATGGTTACAGGTAATTTTTCGTAACGCGTTTCTTCCAGTAGATTTAATCTTGCCATGGGCGTTTGTTGAATAAAGTGATAAGGTTAGGTTTGTAGTGTGTTGTAGTTGTGAGGTGCTGTATTTATTCAGTGTACTGGCCCTGCACTGCCTGAATAGCCTGGCGTATACCACCATGTAGCTTTAAAAGCTCAGTAGCTGTTTGCTCGTCTTTGCCGGTCACTTTCATAATCATGTTCACACCACGGTTGTACAGTTTGTGATTAGTAAGTTGCATATCAACCATTAAGTTACCTTTAACTTTGCCTAAACCAATCATAACGGATGTGGTAAGCATATTTAAAACTAACTTTTGAGCAGTACCTGCTTTCATTCTGGTTGAGCCTGTTAAAAATTCTGGTCCAACAACAACTTCCACCGGGTACTTTGCTTCCTTGCCTATCGGGCTTCCGCTGTTACACACCACACATCCTGTAATAAGTCCCTTTTCGTTCGCTGCTTTCAAACCGCCTAATACATAGGGGGTAGTGCCTGATGCTGCAATACCAACAATTACGTCATTTTCAGTTATATTGTACTCCTGTAAATCTTTCCAGGCCTGCTCAGCATCGTCTTCTGCAAATTCAACAGCTTTACGTATAGCAGTGTCTCCACCGGCTATAATGCCTACTACCCAATCGTGCGAAACGCCAAACGTGGGCGGGCACTCCGAAGCATCGACTACTCCTAAGCGTCCGCTTGTACCGGCGCCTATGTAAAACAAGCGTCCACCTGCTTTCATCTTTTCAAGCACGGCGGTAGCTAAAGCGCCAATCTTATCCAAGCACTTTTCAACTGCCAGTGGCACTGTTTTGTCTTCATTATTAATGTTAACTAAGATATCGTTGATTGACATCTTATCAAGATCGGTATATTGGGATACCTGTTCTGTAGTGGGTTCCATTTAGCGAAGTATGTTATTTAGGAGTTGCCATTGTTATATTAAAACGAGAAAAAACGCAGCAACATGCACAAATATATATTATTTCAAAATCAAACATGCAAGAAAACGCATAAAAAACATGGTCTCAAAATTAGACTTTTAATGAAGTTTGCCTGATATACTATGAAGCTGGAATAAATTTATACATTTATAAATTATGCTTAAAGAAGAAAGGCAGCAACATATAATAAGCCAGATAAACATTCACAACAAAGTATTGTCGACTGACCTAAGTGCTCAGCTTAATGTTTCGGAGGATACCATTAGACGCGACTTAAACGAATTAGCCGAACTTGGCAAAATTGTGAAGGTTTATGGCGGCGCATTATCTAAGTCTTTTCACTACCCCTTCTCGGGCCGCGAAATTTATAACAAGGATGGCAAGAAAGAAATAGCCCGAAAAGCAGTAGGATTAGTTGAGGACGGCATGGTGCTGTTGGTTGGTGGCGGTACAACAATGATTGAGCTGGCTCGCATATTTCCAGAAAATATCCACTGTACCATCTTTACAATAAGCCCTTTAGTAGGTTTGGAATTGGCAGAACATCCAAACATTGCTGTTAACCTATTAGCTGGCCAACTTGCCGCCAATTCCCATATAGTCACCGGATCGCAGGTGATAAGTCAACTATCGGAAATTAAGGCAGACCTCTGTTTTCTAGGAACCAACGGCATATCTATCACCCATGGTATATCTGATTCAGATTGGGAGGTAGTGCAGGTAAAAAAGGCAATGATTAACTCTGCAAGCAAAACAGCGCTATTAAGCATATCTGAAAAGCTTGATTCCATGCAAAAAATGAAAATTTGCAATTTAAGCGCAATTGATTACCTGCTTACCGACCTGGATCCGCAGAGTGTTCTTATCGAGAAGTATGCAAGTATAGTGTCAGTAATTTAACCTTGATTGCTATTTTAAATTTTTACGTTTTTTACCAAGCGGCCTGGTAGCTATAGTAGCCGAGCGTTTGTCTTTTTCTTTTATAATAGACTTATAGATAACTTCCTGGATATCGCCACGAACGCTCAGTGAGCTCAACTTGTTATTATCGCCCCCATCAGGATTTACCCGGTTAGACATAAAAATGTATAGCAGATTATACTTGGGATCGGCCCATACACCTATGCCGGTAAAGCCCGTATGCCCAAACGTTAGTGGCGATGTACTTAGTGATGGATAAGGTGACTTACTGGTTGCATTATCTTTTTCTGGTTTGTCAAACCCTATTCCACGCCGGCTAATGTTACTGTGATAGCCAGTAAAATAGTCTATCGTTTCTTTTTTCAGCAATCTTACACCGTTGAGCTCTCCTCCGTTTAACAGTAATTGATAAAGCTGCGCAAGATCATACGCGTTACTGAATAAACCTGCATGGCCGGCAACTCCACCTAACATAGCGGCTCCAGGGTCATGCACGTCGCCACGCAGCTGCTGCAACCTGAAAAATTTCTCATTTTCAGTTGGTGCAATTAAGTTAATCGGCTCATGCTCTCTGGGCTTAAAGGTTGTGCTTGTCATTCCTAGCGGCAGATAGAAGGTTTTACGCACGTACGCATCTAACGTTAAACCTGTAATTTGCTCAACAACCATACCCAGAAAAATGAAGTCATTATCGCTATAAACATACTTATTTGCCGGGCCAAGTTTACTTTTTAGTATTTTAGCTTTAATGGTGTCAACCCAGTCCTTACGCATATATAGTTCATCTGCAACCCTTGTAGTATAGTTACCGATTGGCTCAGTTTTATAAAAGCCCAATTTTGGCTGACCGGTCTTCACATCGATAGTTTCACGATAGAACGGAATAAAGGATACTAGACCTGCCTGGTGTAACAAAACGTCAAAAAGCTTTAAATTGGCTTTATCAGTTCCACGCACCCAAGGCAGGTAGTCGCCTAAAGTTTTTTGTATATCAAGCCTACCCTCCTCATACAACTTCATTACCGAAACGTTAGTCGCGCTGATTTTGGTTACCGACGCTAAGTCATAAACCGTTTGTAATGTAGTTTTTTCTGCACCATCATAACTCAAGTGGCCGTATGCTTTGTAAAAACCGACCTTTCCGTTTTTAGCCACCAGAACTACACAACCAGGTGTGGCGCCTTTTTGAATTGCATTTGCTGCAATTGTATCTATTTTTAAAAGTGACGCACTATCCAAACCAGCCAGAACCGGCTTTACAATAGGCAGATAAAAATTGGTATTGATACCTGTGCCATAAGCATACTTACCTACTGTGACTGGCAGTTTCCCTTTGGGTGTGATTTTTCCGGCCAACAAGTCGAGCGCTACATCATGCATTAGATCATCATCTTCGTAACAGGCAACTATGTTTTTGGCATTCGCAAAATTGACTATTGCGTAGGGGTTGCCGAATGCAAAGCTCACCGTATTAGCTTTTTGCTGCAACTGTTGTATGAGTGAAACAGACGCATTACTTATACCGAAATTTTTTGCTGGGTATTTAGCATATTTATGCATACCAATTACTATCCCATCATACTTATCGCCTATTTGCTGTAAAAGCTGACTGGCTTTAACACTGTCGCTTTTGTATCCTAGATAAAAGCAATCGGCGTTGTATAACTCATGTAATTTTTTCGCAAAGTGATTTTCTTGTTCAATGCCAATACCTACGTATGCAATTTTATTCAAATGCTTTAATGGCAGTACATTGCTATCATTTTGGCAAACCAGTGTAATGGCATTTTTGTAAACAGTCTTTTTAAGCTCATCAACGTCAGCATTCAGCCTTGCTGCGATATTAAGAGTATCAATGGGCTGTAAAGCGTCAAGGCCAAGATTGTATTTTGCCAGTAGCACTTTCTTCACCCTTGCGTTTATATCATCCCAACTTAGTTTATCTTTACGTATAGCTTTACGAATTTTTTTAATACTTCCCTTGATATCGCCGGGTAAACACAGCATGTCATTGCCTGCAATCAAAGATTGTACTGCCGCTTCGCCCTGCGGATAAAACTTCGCTACTCCCTTCATTTCGAGCGCATCCGTAAAAGTAATACCACTGAATTTAAACTGCTCGCGCAGTAAACCAGTTACGTTATTTTTAGACAATGAAGTGGCTTTATTACGCGTGGTATCAATTGCCGGAATATATAAGTGAGCAACCATCATGCTGCCAACCTTATCTTTAATAAGTGTTTTGAAAGGAAAAAGCTCAAGGGAATCGAGCTGTGCCAACGATTTTGTGATTATAGGCAAGTCCAGATGCGAATCAACTGCAACATCGCCATGGCCCGGGAAATGTTTGGCGCAAGCCATGATTCCGGCATCTTGCATGCCTTTCATGATTCTGCTACCGAACAACGATACCTTGTATTTATCCTGACCGAATGAGCGAAAATTAATAACAGGGTTATTTGGATTGTTATTGATATCTATAACGGGTGCATAGTTAACCTGAATACCTGCATTTTTGCATTGTAAGCCAATGGCTCTTCCAATTTGATACGATATGGCCGCATCATTAGTAGCGCCAATAGTTAGCTGATCGGGAAAAGGCTTTATATCGCCAAATCGCATACCTACACCCGTTTCTCCGTCGATGCAAACCAATAACGGAACTTTGGAAACCTGCTGCAAATGGTTTAAAACTTTAGCCTGCTGCAAGGAGTTGCCCTGAAAAAGGCATACAGAACCTATTTTGTATTTCTTTATATAAGATTCAACTTCTTTGTCGAAAAACACTACGTCCTTACCCCTCTTTTCGGACATACGAACAACCATCAGTTGCGCAATTTTCTGTTTCCTGGACAGGCTTTTGAAATTTTTATCCACCCACTGTTGTGCAACGGAGGTATCACGCAAACGTTGACTATAACCAAGCGTAGATACTAATAAGAGAAGCGAACAAAATAGATGTCTTTTGTACCCGAACATATCATTAAATTTTAGAAATCAGCTGAATTAAACGGCGTGACCAATGTTTCTGCGAACAACTTGAAATAATAGCCTGCGTAATTTTACGCAATTAATTTTAAAACATGCAAAAACATGCAAACTTTATACTCAAGTATTGGTGACATTTTCGTTTGTTTTAACTACTTGCATTAAAAGTGCAGCTGCAAGAATGCGCCATTACTTTTTGCCAAAGATTAATTAAGTTTTTGCATGGCCGCAATAACCGCATTTAAGCCTGCCTCCGAATAAGGCAAAGACAGGGCAAATTGATGTCCGTGTGCATCCATTTTCAATAGCGATTTCCAGAGGATGTTGACAACCTTCGGCAAATCATCTTCATGTTTTTTACGAAACTCTTCATATTGAAATTCTAAAAACACAAGGCACAATGCATTTTCCATTGTTTGAACATCTGCATCTGTTTTAATACGCTTTTTTAAAAGAATTTCGCTTACGCGCTTAACCTGCACATCGGCATAGCCAACTTGCTGCATCAACCGGGTAGCAATTGAGGCATGGTGCAGGGCAAGCTCTTTACGCCATTTGAGGTATGAATCGCGACCTTCTAGATAACTATCACGAGGCATTTCCCAGCGGCCAATATGCTGACTACGCGAGGCTAAAAGCAGCTCCTCACCAGCATCAGGATTAAGCTTTAATACCCATTCATATAATTTTATGGCAAAAAAGTACTCTTGCGGATAAGTCTCCCCTGCCCACTCAAAAACCCGTGGGTCTTTCCTATTATATTCATCAAAAAGTTTGTAAGCAGCATCTAATTTACTCATGTACGCAAATTACCATCTTTTCTCTGCTAACTCAAAGCTATCTTGATTTAGATCACTAATCAGCCAATGTTATTGATTTGTGGAATGACTCGTTGTCCAATTAGCTCGATTGATCGCATCAATTGCTCATGGGTAAGGCCTGCGTTGTCCATCTGAAAGGTAAAACGATCAATGCCGCCCAGGGCTTCACTATGATGGAGAAGTTTTTCAGCCACCTGCTCAGGACCGCCTACCAAAAGTACACCTTGCGGCCCTACTAAATGATCAAATTGCGTACGCGTAACTGGCGGCCAGCCGCGCTCGCGACCTAGTTTGGTCCAAAGTTCGGCATAGCCGGGGTAGTATTCGCCAATGGCTTTCACATTGGTTTCGGCTACATAACCCGGAGAATGCAGGCCTACTTTAAGCTGTTCTGATGAGAATCCTGCACGTGCGCCAGCCTCACGGTATAAATCAACAAGTGGACGGAAACGAGAAGTGTTGCCTCCGATAATGGCTACCATTAAAGGCAAACCAAGAGAGCCCGCCCTTACGAAAGACTCCGGCGTGCCACCCACTCCCAGCCAAATGGGCATCTTATTTTGAAGTGGCCGTGGGTAAACCGGAAGGTTTGGAATTGAAGCACGAAATTTGCCAGACCAGGTTACAAATTCATTCTCGCGTATTTGCAATAAAAGATCAAGTTTTTCACTAAACAAAGCATCATAATCATCAAGCTTGAAACCGAAGAGCGGATAAGCTTCAACTGATGAACCACGGCCAACAACCATTTCTGCCCTACCTTTGGAAATGAGGTCGAGTGTTGCAAATTGCTGAAACACACGAACCGGATCTGCGGCACTGAGCACAGTAACTGCGCTGGTAAGCCGAATGCGACTGGTACGACTTGCGGCTGCCGCCAAAATTACTGCTGTCGCTGAATCTAAGAATTCTTTGCGGTGATGTTCTCCAATACCGAACACGTCAAGTCCAGCTCGATCAGCGTGTACAATACGCTCTAATAGTTGTTCCATTGCATCAACACTGCTGAGTGCATTTGTACCGTACATTGCCGACGCAAAGCTGTCTATTCCGATTTCCATTCTGCAATATATGCATCAGTGCTGTTTAGTACAGGTAATGGCCAGGTCATTTTTATGCGCTCATTCATAAAATGTGATGTTAGTACTTCGTTAACTACAAAAATTCGGAAGCGGTATCCATCATCCTTTCCATGCTCATTATCGTTTCCTAAATTAAATCTTACAGCGCAGGTTCATTTCCCGTGTTCAGGCCCTTTCTACTACGCTTTCCGACACTATTCTCCTCAATTGCTCAAGACTATTAGTGTAATTTTTACACTAATCCAATAAAGCCTTGTAACAGGTTGTTTATCTTTGCCGGCCTATTGAAGAACAAATGAAAAAAAGTTTATTTCCGCTTTTACTTGGCGGTTTAGGCATAGGCACCACCGAATTTGTGATGATGGGCCTGCTGCCAGACATTGCCGAGAATCTGCATACCAGTATACCAACTGCCGGACACTTGATTTCTGCTTATGCTTTTGGCGTTGTGGTAGGCGCTCCCCTACTGGTAATGATAACCAGTAGCTATCCACCCAAGAAAGTATTGCTGTTCTTAATGCTGATCTTTACTATTTTTAATACAGTATCGGCCTTTGCCCCTACGCATTTTACGTTACTTATGGCCCGATTTTTTGCTGGGTTGCCTCACGGAGCTTTTTTTGGTGTAGGAGCAGTTGTGGCCAGCCGGTTGGCCGATGAAGGCAAACAGGCACAGGCCATATCTATGATGTTTGCCGGCCTCACTATAGCCAACCTGGCTATAGTGCCTCTGGGAACCTGGATTGGTCATCATTATTTATGGCGGTATACGTTTGGTATAGTTGCTTTGATTGGCCTGCTTACCCTAACGTTCCTTGCCGCCTGGATGCCTGCACTTCCGGTAGAAAGAAAGGGCGATGCACGGTCTGAGTTAAAGGTATTTAAAAGTGCTGAAGTATGGCTTGTTATTCTGCTAACGGCAATTGGCACGGGTGGCTTATTTGCGTGGATAAGTTATATAGCTCCCCTCATGACGAAAGTTTCCCGTTTCTCTGCCAGTAGCGTTTCCTGGATATTAATTTTAGCCGGTTTAGGCATGGTAGTTGGTAATCTTGTTGGCGGAAGACTGGCTGACCGCGTGCAACCTGCTAAGGCTTGTACATGGCTGCTTATGGCCATGGCAATTACACTGTTGTGTATTTACTTTTTCTCAGAATATCAGGTTATTGCCTTGTTGCTTACCTTTATTGCCGGTGCTTTGTCTATGGCTATTGCATCGCCCATCCAAATATTAATGATCCAAACGGCTAAAGGCGCGGAGATGCTGGGTGCGGCAGCTACGCAGGCGGCTTTCAATATTGGCAATGCATTAGGTGCATTTTTTGGCGGCTTACCTATTGCTGCCGGTTTAAGTTATGATACACCGTCGCTTGTAGGTATGGTTATGGCATTAATAGGTGTGCTTTTTGCCTTTGTTTTAGTAAGAAGGCAGGCAAATATTAAATTAGCTAAAGAGCTAATACCAGCATAAGGATTTAAAAAACCAGGCATTATTGCCACCGCATTTCTTATTGTTTTGTTGTACCGTTTTGCAAAAGCAAGCGTTCAAAAACCTCTTAAAAACCAGCACGGCGTGTTGAGTAAAGCATAGCTCATTCAACAACAGCTATTATCTAGGCTAGCTTATAAATAACAATTGCTTTATCATGACATTAAGAATTTGTTAGGCAAATTAGAAATGCCGTTGTTTGCAAAACATACCAGTTAGTATTTTATGTCAAAAGCTGCGCTAACACGTTCGAACATACTACAAAAAGCGTTTGAGTTGATTTACCGTAAAGGGTATCAGTCTACCAGCATTGACGATATTATTGCGAAAACTCAAGTAACTAAAGGCGCCTTTTTTTACCATTTTAAAAATAAGGAGGATATGGGGCTGGCCATTATCAACGAAATAATGTATCCGGGTTTGATTCCGTATATGGAATCGACCTTGAATAAAACAGAAGATATTCGGCTTAATCTTTATAATATGATGGAGAGCCTGCTTTTGGAAAAATCATTCTTCGATATAAATTATGGATGCCCTGCTGTAAATATGATAGAAGAGATGGCACCGCTTAATCCACTGTTTAAAAAAGCCCTGTTACGTATTATGATGCAGTGGCATACTGCTATCGAAGCTACGCTTACAAATGCACAACAAAAAAAGCAGATTGGCGGCGAGCACAATCCTTCGCATCTGGCAACTTTTATTATTTCTAATTATACAGGTATACGAAATACCGGCAAACTACTGGGGCAGGCATCTTACAAAGCTTTTCTGAGTGAATACAAAAAATTTCTTAATCAACTTATATAATTTTTTTCACCAAAAACATACCATTTAGTATGTTAATTTTTTAATCTATGTATCCATTCCTCATTTCTCTTCATTCGTTGTGGCGCTGGCTCGTTTTAGGCAGCCTTATTTATTCCATCTACGTTTCTTACAACGGCTTTATAAGTAAGAAAAAGTTTACAGCAGCCGCCGACAACCTCCGTCACTGGACAGCAACAATTATACATATTCAACTGGTTTTGGGCATGTCAATTTATATACAAAGCCCGGTTGTGAAATATCACTTACTAGACAGTCCCCATAATTTAATCAACGAGCAATACTTCTTTCGTTACTTCCACCTTGCCATGATGTTGGTTGCTGTAATTTTAATTACGATTGGTTCTGCCAGAGCTAAACGGTCCAAAGATGGGGTAGAAAAGTATAGGATTATGTTCAAGTGGTTCAGTTTAGGCCTTGCGGTCATTTTCATTGCCATCCCCTGGCCTTTTTCACCACTTACGAGCAGGCCTTATATAAGAAGCTTTTAAGTACGTTGGAGAAATACAGTTTAATTAAAGTAAAACCTTGATATCAAGAAATGAATCTAACAAACATGAATAATTTGATAAAAACACCTGTTGGGCGTTTACGCCTGGTTGGCTATTTGGAAGGAACATCGCTCATATTGCTGCTTTTTATTGGTGTTCCATTAAAATATTACAGCAACAACCCCGCATTAGTTAAAACGCTGGGACCGGTACACGGCTTATTGTTTTTGTATTTTGTAATCAGTACACTGAGTGTTGGGGTGGAGCAAAATTGGAAATTCCGGCAGATTACCTGGAAGGTGCTTATTGCCTGCATGATTCCTTTCGGAACCTTTTACATTGACTACTATATACTCAAACAAGCTGCAAAAAGCCCGAACTAAGGGATGTAAATTTCATAGCAAAACCCTGGATAGGGCATGTATAACAGTCCGGGTAGATTGCCCTCGTCCACCGTATTACAGTTTCCGAATAATCTACCTCATAGGCGTATAAATTACCGTATCCAGGGTTTAAGAACTTTTTATTTTGTGCTCTTCTGCTACAAATTAGTGCAGTTAAAATTTATATCTAACAAACGCTTCCATGGCTTCGTACTCGGCAAGGCCAAGCTCGTTATAACGGTTAGCCGTTTCGCGGTTACGATCTTCGGCCCTTACCCAAAATTCACGGGCATCATCACCCGGGAAAACCGGCGTATCTTTTTGTGACTGATGTTTAAATATAGCCTGACGTTTCCTGATCACTTCCTGCGGTGATAACGGTACGGCCATTTCTATCTCATGTGTTTCGAACTCGTGCCATGCACCTCTGTACAGCCATAACCAGCAATCTTTAACCCATTCTTCTGTGGCTTTAAGGCGTTGCAAGGCAGCCAGTATTATATTAAATGATACGATGTGTGTACCGTGCGGATCGGCAAAATCACCTGCAGCAAATACCTGATGAGGTTTTACTTTTTGCAGCAATTCTATAGTTAACAGAATATCCTCTTCTCCTACCGGATTTTTTTTGGTTTTACCGGTTTCATAAAAAGGCAGGGCCATAAAATGAATACTGCTATCAGGCAAGCCCGCGTAACGCGCGCCGGCAATTGCTTCTCCCTTGCGTATAATGCCTTTTACGTTACGTATCTCCTGCGAGTCTATCTGGTTAGGGCGTTTTTGTTTAATAAAATCGCGCATGTTGTCGTAAATGCCCTCCAACTCTGTAGTGTCTTTGCCTATGCTCTGGTTAAAGTCTATAGCAAATTCAACATAGCGTAGTACATCATCGTCCCATACGGCGGTGTTGCCCGATGTTTGGTAGGCAACATGTACATCATGCCCTTGGTCTACCAAACGAATAAAGGTACCACCCATTGATATGACGTCATCATCAGGGTGCGGAGAGAATATCAGCGAACGCTTCTTTGCCGGTTCGGCACGCTCGGGCCGCTGCGAATCATCGGCATTGGGTTTGCCACCCGGCCAGCCTGTTATGGTATGCTGTATTTTGTTGAATATATCGATATTTATATTGTAGACAGGTCCCTGCTCTACAGCAAGTTGTGCCATACCATGATTATTATAATCTTCTTCGGTTAGTTTGAGCACTGGTTTCTTGAGTTCGCTGGCCAGCCAAATAACCGCCTTCTTTTTCAATTGAGCATCCCAAGTACAATCTTTAACAAGCCAAGGCGTGTAAAAGCGGGTTAGCTCTGATGCTGCACCTTCATCTAATATAAACTCTACATGATCCGAAAGCTGTAAATAAGTAGCCGGTACGTCGCCCGAGATTTCGCCCTCTACAGCTTTTTTTACAATCGGTGCTTTTTTAGCACTCCATGCCATTAGTATGATTTCGCGGGCTTTAAAAATGGTACCTATACCCATAGTGATGGCTTTGGTGGGTACATTTTCTTTTCCACCAAAATCACGCGAGGCATCACTTCGGGTTAAGTCGTCAAGGGTAACCAACCTTGTACCTGAATTAGGAGCCGAGCCGGGTTCGTTAAAGCCGATATGGCCGGTACGACCAATACCCAACAATTGAAAATCCAAACCGCCTAAATCCTCGATTTGCTTTTCGTAGTTAAGGCAAAATGCAGCTACCTCATCCTGGCTCAGTGTTCCGTCGGGAATGTGAACATTTTCGGCGGGAATGTCAATGTGGTCGAACAGGTTTTCATGCATAAAGGTTACATAACTTTGTGCCGAACCAGCTTGCATCGGAAAATACTCATCCAGGTTAAATGTAATTACATTTTTAAAGCTTAAGCCTTCTTGCAAGTGCAAGCGTACTAATTCTTTATAAACTGCAATAGGTGTTACACCTGTAGCCAGTCCTAAAACAGCCTTACGGCCTTCTGCCTGTTTATGACGTATTAATTTTGCTATACGCTGTGCCACCACTATGCTGGCTGTTTGTGCGTTAGGATAAATGCTTACCGGAAGCTTCTCAAACCGTGTTTCTTCAAGTAGATTTAATCGTGCCATAGGATATAAGATGTTAATGTGATTATTACTCTGTTATTGTTATGCTATGTATGTTTTCCATCACAAAGGATGCGGCTCCAATCAGTTCTGCGTTATTGCCCAATTCGGATATAACAATTTCGGTAAACGACGCTAAACGAGGTATGCTATGCTCATTTATAGCTTGTTGTATGGGTGCCAGCCACAGTTTACCTACCGCTGCACCTTTACCACTTAGTACTATTACTTGCGGATTCATTATGTGAAGCAATATAGCCAGGCCCTCGCCTATGTGATAGCCGGCCTCGGCTATAAGCTTGATGCAAAAACGGTCGCCTTTACCGGCCTCTTCCAAAATATCCTGTGCGGTTATTTTCCTGCCAAGTTTGGTTAAACTAGTGGTATACAACCCTTCTCGCATTTCATTAATTGCTCGTTCTTCAACTGCAATTAATGAGGCAACGGTTTCTAAGCAACCATGCTTACCACAGGTACATAACCGACCATTTTTAACTAAGGGAATATGGCTAAATTCGCCAGCGAAGCCACTGTAGCCATTATACATTTTGCCGTTAATGATCATACCTAAACCTATACCCCAGCCTATGTTAATTACCATCATTTCCTGAAAGGCTGCGCCTAAGCCAAATTTTAATTCGGCCTGAGCTACGGCATTCGAATCATTGAAAATAAAGACTGGCATTTTTAGCTTTTCAGACAGGTACTCTTTCAAGTTATGCCCATCATCTACCGGCAAGTAGCTATAATTGATACCGTCGGCCTCATTAACAAACCCGGGCATAGCTATACCTGCTGCGATAATTTTATGGCTATCTATATTGGCCGACTTTAAATACAGTGCAATTCCATTAACAAGGTCTTGCGTGGCATTAACATTATTGTGCAATTTGAGTTCAAACTCATGAACCGGTGCTATAAAATTGTTTCGTAAATCGGTGAGTCCAACCCTTGTGGTGAACTGATCCATTGCTACACATAGAATATATAATCTATTGGCGTTTAAAACATAAGTAGCAGGCTTTCGTCCTCCGCTCGAGATTCCCACGCCACTTTCCGAAATCCAACCTTTTTGTAAAAGTGCGTTTATTATTTTCTGAACGCTAGGTATACTTAAGCCTACTTCGGCACTTATAGTTGCGCACGAGTTTTTACCGTGGTACAACGACCTAACTACTTTTTTGCTTTTTGAATCAAATTCGCTGGCTGGCATTGTGTTTTCTGCGAATTGTAAATATAGAAATTTAAAATCTTTTTAAAATATTTAAAAAGATTTTAAATTTTTGAGTTGTTACGTGATGTCAAATTTTCCGCTTTGCGCGCTATACTATAATCGATTAGGTGCCCATTTTTGCCATTACTGGCTCTTGTTGCCCAGTTCATAAACAACGGCTGGTTTTTGACCGCCAATTAGATCGTCATTTATTACTTGGTATAGCACTAAATACTTTACGAACTTTTTTCATGTCAAATTTAGGCCTTCTATCGTAGGTATAAATACCGTTTTGTTCTTGCTCAACATCCGTCAACTGAGTAAAGCAATAGCCAGTTATGTGTTTAGATTTTAATATTGTACCGGTCAGCAACTCCAACCGGCTATAAAATTCGTCCAGCGATTTAGGGCCTTTTCCGTAACCCCACGATCCTGCATATTTTTGATCACTAAGCCATTTTATGCCCCCGTACTCACTTACCATTATTGGCTGTCCTTCATACCGTGCCTTTTTCGATATGTGGTATTGTGAAAAATCAAACTTCCCGGTCTTTAGTTGCAGCTTCTGTCCAAACGTTGTTGCATCCTGGCTATAGTCATGCACACTCCAAATATCTGCCTTGTAAATTTCTCCACCGGCAGCGGTAATTATGGGCCTGGTTTGATCTAAAGCTTTTGTTAAATTATAAATACCTTCGTTAAAGCGAGGGTACTCTGTTTCGTCGGTTATCCAAAGTTCATTGAGCGGTGTCCATCCAATAATGGATGGATGATTGATACGCTGTTGCACAGTCTCAATCCATTCTTCGGTAATATTCTTCATGGTAAGCTGCTTAGTGCGGTCGCCTCCCCAATCGGCTGCTTCTGCCCAGGTTAAATACCCCATTTTATCGGCCCAGTAATGAAAACGTTCCTCAAATATTTTTTGATGCAAACGGGCACCATTAAACCCGGCCTGCATACTCAATTCAATATCATGTTTCATGGCCTCGTCGGTAGGTGCAGTCCAGATGCCGTCCGGATAAAAGCCCTGGTCCAGTACAAAGCGCAAATATCGGGGCTGGTTATTCAAATAAACCCAACCGTCTTGAATATGTACTTTACGCATTCCAGCATAAGAGGTTACCTTATCAATCACCTCACCATTCATGTCCAGCACTTCTAATATAAAGTCATACAAAAATGGATTCTCAGGGCTCCACGGTTTTATATTTTCCAGCTCAATGACGGCCATAGCGCTGTTACTTGCGGGTATAGTTTGCTGACCGGCTATCCTGTCTCCGTCTTTCACGGTAACTCTTAACCTTTGTCCTCTAAAAGCAAAGAAAGCTGGCATAACCGTAAACCTGCTTTGATCTAAGTCAGGTATAATCTTACAACTTTCCAGTCCGAGTGGTGCTGCCGCCTCCATCCAAACCGTTTGCCAAATACCGGTGGTACGTGTGTATCTTGCCCCGCTGGAGTTGTATTTATAAGCTTGCTTGCCCAACGGTTGTATGCCTGAGCGGGTATCGTCTTTTATAGATAACACCAGATTGTGCGACGAGCCGGCTTTTACAAAAGATGTGATATCAAACGTAAAGGCAGATGTGCCGCCAAAATGAGTAGCCACTAACTGACTGTCAATATAGGCGTCGCAGCGGTAGTCAACCCCTCCAAAATGCAGTAATATTTTTTTGTCTTTCCAGCCTATCGGTATACTGATATTTTTATGATACCACATGGCATTGATAAAGTCTGTGTAACCTACACCTGATAATTTGCTTTCCGGACAAAACGGAACGGTAATTTTACCAGGAAATCCTTTACTTGCTGTGAGGCCTCGCTCTAAGCCAGAGTCTCCCTGATCGAGGGCGTAAGTCCAAGTGCCATTAAGATTAACCCAATCGTTACGAACAAATTGAGGACGGGGATACTCGGGACGTGGCACTTGCTGAGCAAATGCAAAAGCCCCTGAAAGGATAGCAACAATCAGAAGGTATAAGTTTTTCATCTTTAATATCGGTATCGCAATATAATAGGTGCAATTGCGTAGCGCACCCGTCAAATCGTTCAGATTTCCCGGTCTTATAGATGTTCAGAGACCGTGGCCGTGCAACATATTACTGTCTACTTTGCACGATACAGCCTGTTAGATGAAAGCTTTGCAATTATATATTTACATTCAACTTGACTGACGCTATGAAAAACTGCATAAAAGTCTTTATTATCTTATTTGCCGCAGCTGCTGTTGGATTTGCTCAACCACGGAAGTCAAAATATAAACGTCCTAATATTATTATTATACTGGCTGACGACTTAGGATATTCAGATATCGGTGCTTTTGGCGGCGAGATTAATACACCTAACCTCGACTACCTAGCTGCTAATGGCTTACGATTTTCTCAGTTTTATAACGTATCGCGTTGTTGTCCAAGCAGGGCTTCCTTACTAACTGGTTTATATAACCAGCAAGCAGGCATCGGCAGCATGACGCGCGATCAGCACCAGCCAGCTTACCGCGGATATCTTACAGAGAATACGGTTACACTTGCCGAGGTACTTAAAAAGGCAGGGTACCACACCGGGATGGTAGGTAAATGGCATGTATCTAACACGGTTGAAAAGAGCGATCCTAAAGAGCAATTGATGTGGCTCAACCATCAAGTTAATTACCCGTTGTTTTCTCCTATTGAGCAGTACCCCACCAGCCGAGGGTTTGAGAAGTTTTATGGCACCATATGGGGCGTAATAGATCACTTTGATCCGTTTAGTTTAGTCAACGGAACTAAGCCTGTTGAAAAGCTTCCTAAAAACTATTATCACACTGATGCCATTAACGACACGGCATCGTCATACATCCAGCGGTTTAGCAAGGAAAATAAACCCTTCTTTTTATACGTAGCACACAATGCACCGCACTGGCCGGTACAAGCATTACCTACCGACATCAACAAGTATAAAGACACTTACGAGGCAGGCTGGGAGGCCATACGTAAAGCACGCTACAAGAAGATGATAGCACAAGGGCTGATAGATCCGGCAACGCAGCCCCTGTCGCCTCTGTATGGCAATAAGAGCTGGGAAAGCAACCTCACAAAAGAATGGGATGCGCGGGTGATGGCGGTACATGCTGCCATGATTGACCGTATGGATCAGGGCATTGGACGCATCATTAAAACACTGCGTCAAACCGGACAATTGGAAAATACGCTAATCATGTTTTTAAGTGATAACGGGGCCAGTCCGGAAGTTGCGCAAGTGCTTGAGCCTGGTTTTGACAGACCGGGTCAAACGCGTAGTGGCCAACTCATTATTTATCCAAAAAACAAGGACGTAATGCCTGGACCGCAAACCGTTTACGCCTCTATAGGCCAGGAATGGGCCAATGTAGCCAACACTCCTCTGCGATACTGGAAAAGGGAATCTTATGAAGGTGGGGTACGTACACCATTTATTGCATATTGGCCAAAGGGCCTGAAGTTAAAAAAAGGAAGCATAACCGATAAGGTTGAACACGTGATGGACTTTATGCCCACCGTTGTAGAGTTATCAAAAGCGGAATATCCTTCTACTTACAAAGGCCATCACATAACCCCCATGCAAGGCATTAGCCTGGTGCCGGCTTTTAAAAACTTGCCTGGTAAAGCTCATGATTTTATTTTCAACGAACATGTGAACGGACGCTCAGTAAGAGCAGGTAAATGGAAGTTGGTTAAGCTAAGCTCAGACATGCCGTGGGAGTTATATAATATGGACAAGGATAAAACCGAATTAACCGATATAGCGTTAAGGTACCCCAAAAAGGTTAAGGAATTAGATAGCCTGTGGAACGCTTGGGCCACTAAAAACCAAGTACTACCTAAACCGGGTAAGTAAGGCTATCAATTACTCGTTCTTAAAAGAGACCGGGAGCCTGTCGTTGATAAATAGCCCAACCCTCTCCCACTGCTTGTATGGATAACAGCTACAAGTATGGCCACCTGCTCGACATGAACAATTACCGGACTTGCCTTTATGTCTGCTTTTGCAGTAGAGAACGTTTTATCATCTACGGTAATTCATAATAATGTTGTAATTGCAGGTATCCGTATTCCTGATGTATTGTTCAATTCTACAGGTCAAAAGTGTCGTCTCGGCCTTGTACATGTCCTATAATAGCGCAGGAACCATAGGCAACAAAATCTATATAATACTGATTTTAAATTACTTGCAAATACATCTATATCAATGTCAGTTTATATACTGCAATTAAAAGCGGCATATCTGTTAACGGTAAATGTTACAGGCACTACATTTTTTTAGTATCTTTAAATAACCATTTATAAATTTCATTGATCTTGAAAACCAAGACTACATTGCTACGTGTAATGATGTTGGTTATGCTACCCTTCCTAATGGCATCGGTAGGCAAACGGGCATGGGCACAACATCTGAATTTTAAACACCTTACCATTAACGAGGGCCTGTCGCAAAACACTGTCTTTTGTGTAACGCAAGATAAAACCGGATTTATTTGGATAGGTACCGAGGATGGACTGAATAAGTACGATGGTTACGAATTCAGTATTTATAAGCATGAGGACAATAACTCGAAAAGTTTAAGTCATAGTCAAATAAATGCCCTCCTGGAGGACCCCAGGGGTAATTTATGGGTTGGCACCTCAGATGGTTTGAATTGCTTTGACAAACACACAGAGAGTTTCCGAAAAGTAAGTACCGGCACTAATAGCGAGTCGGGCACGAACGAATTTATTACCTCTTTTTTATATGACAGCTTTGGGAACCTTTGGATCGGCACTTTTGGTGGCTTAAAACGATATGATTATAAAACAAATAAGGTAGTCGATTACACTATAAAATCTTCCAACCAAAGTACAGGCACCAGCAAACGGGTGCAGGCTATTTTTGAGGATGCCGACAGAACATTATGGGTAAGCATTGGCAAAAACCTAAAACGTATCGATCTTTCAACTCAAAAGCCAATGCCACTGCCGGCAGGCCTCCAAGAGAATATTGACCTTAGCAAAAGCAACATTAGGGTTATTAAACAAAGTAAAAATGCCGAATTGTGGTTTGGTACAGAAGGTGGCGGCTTATACCGCTATAACATACTAACCAATAAAACAACACATTACCTGCATAGCAAAAGCGATAACAAAAGTTTGCCAACAAATATTATAAGGTCGCTTTTACCTTATAGTGACACAGAAATGTGGATTGGTACGCGCGATGGGTTGAGCATTTTAAATATGCAAACCAATACGTTTACAAACCATAAGTATAACCCTTATGATACTAAAACCATTAGTCACAACTCGGTAAGAAATATTTTTAGAGACAGGGCAGGTAACATTTGGTTGGGCACCTATGCGGGAGGCCTTAACTTCTTTTCATCCGGCGGAAATAATTTTTCATACATAGGAGAAAAATCAAGTAATAAGGCCGGGTTAAGCCATCGGGTAGTAAGTTCTATAATAAACGATAATGGCGCACTTTGGGTAGGTACCGAAGGCGGCGGGCTCAATTATATCGACAGAAATAAAGGAATTCAAAAAGCTTTTATCATTAACAGTGAGCAGCAAAACATTGTCAAATCGCTTTCTAAAGATGAAAAAGAAAATCTTTGGATAGGCACCTACGATGGATTAAGCTATATGGATACTAAAAGTGGACTAATCACCAATTTTGACATAACCGAAAACGACAGCAAACCAGAAAACAAACAAGTTTTTGCTGTATTGGCAGCAAAAAACGGCGTTTGGATGGGCACCGATGGCAGGGGTTTAAAATTTATGGGCAAAGATGGTAAGTTCAGTACCTACCTTCACAATGCTAACAACAGTAATAGCATAAGCGGCAACACCGGCTTTTGCCTCCTTAAAGATTCGGAGGATGGGTTGTGGGTAGGTACCGAACATGGCTTGAGCTACTTTGACGCTCAAACCAACCGTTTCACCCAGTTTTTACATCATGATGGTAAACCTTACAGCTTACAGCATAATACGATACTGTCTTTATTTGCTGATTCCAAAAACCGGCTTTGGGTAGGCACCAAAGGTGGCGGCGTAAGTTATTATGACCGGAGTTCGAAACATTTTTATACCATAAGCACTAATGAAGGCCTGAACAATGGTGTAATACATGCTATAAAACAAGATGTTGATGGAAACCTATGGTTAAGCACAAACCAGGGACTATCGAAAATAATATTCAAAAGCTTTACGCTTCCTTTTAGTAAAAACACACTGCGCATCATGAACTACACGGTTGACGACGGCTTGCAAAGCAACCAGTTTTCATCGGGCGCGGCAGAAACCGGCGAAGACGGAGAACTGCTTTTTGGTGGTATAAACGGCTTAACTGCCTTTTACCCTAATAAAATTATTTACAATACGTTTAAGCCTAAAGTTGTTATCACCGACTTTCTGATCAAAAACAATCCGGCTAATTTGGGTGCTGAAAATTCACCACTTAGCAAACCAATAGACGAAACCGAGGATATTACACTAACACATGACCAGGCATTTATAACATTTAAATTCGCTGCTTTAAATTACCTGAACCCCGACAAGAACCAATACGTTTACCGTTTACGCGGTTTTTACGATGATGAATGGCATTATGTAAATAATCAGCGAACAGCCACTTATACCAATCTAGACGCTGGGAAGTATGTTTTTCAAATCAGGGCAGCTAATAATGATGGCGTTTGGACGGATGAAATTAAAACAGTTCATATCACTGTGCTTCCTCCCTGGTGGAAAACCTGGTGGGCTTATTTGCTTTATGTGTGCATTTTAGGTTTGGTACTCTACATGGTATACTATCATTTGGTAAAAACCAGTAAGCTTACACATGAGTTGAAGTTTCAACACATGAGTCATGAAAAGGACCAGGAACTTGCCCAGCGCAAACTAAGCTTCTTCACCAACATATCGCACGAAATAAAGACACCCCTTACTTTAATTTTAGCACCGATTGATAAGCTGATAGGTTTAAATGAGGGAAATAATAAAACTCAAAACCAATTGCGGCTTATACAACGTAACGGAGAGAGGCTGGTGCGGCTGATTGATCAATTGCTTGATTTTAGAAAATTTGAATCGGGAAACATGAAGCTGCAGGCTGCAGAAGGTAATATTGTGCGTTTTGTGAAGGAAATTTTAATGGCCTTTGAATCTTATGCACATCACCGCCGCATTCGCATTAAGTTAATGACCGAACAACAGCGAATAAGGATATGGTATGATCGTGATAAGCTGGAAAAAGTAATTTACAACTTATTATCAAACGCACTGAAATTTACTAACGAAGGCGGACAGGTTATTGTATACATCAAACAGCTTGATACGCAACCTTCAAATCTAATCATCGAAATTGAAGATAATGGCATAGGTATTCCCCCTCACCAAATAGACAAGATATTTGATCAGTTTACGCATTTTGACGACAAGGGTATTAACACTAAAGGAACGGGTATTGGCCTGGCATTTTCAAAAGGCTTGGTAGAACTGCATAAAGGCACCATGCACGTAGAAAGCACAGTTGCAACACCGCAGCAACAGGGAAAAACGGTGTTCAGAATTATTCTTCGCGTAGGGAAAGAGCATTTATCAGAAGATGAAGTGATTGCTGATTATAAAAACAGTGAAGACTTGGATGCCTATCGCGAAAGTGAGATCTCATCTGCATCCAGATTGGCCATACAGAAGCGCAAACAGCAAGTTTTACAAAATGCAGGAAAGGAAAAGCTAATACTGCTTATAGTTGAAGACAACCTGGAAGTTCAGGAATTTGTTTCGTCGCATTTTGAGCCCGATTTTGAGATTCATACTGCTCAAAATGGAGCTGTGGGGCTGCAAAAAGCGTTAGAACTTGTTCCGGATATCATTATAAGCGATGTAATGATGCCCGAAATGAATGGCATTACGCTTTGCAGTAAATTAAAAGCTGATGCACGTACAAGCCATGTGCCGGTTATATTATTAACAGCGCGTACACCTATCATATTTAACATTGAGGGTTTGGAAACCGGCGCTGACGACTATATCACGAAGCCTTTTAACCTCACCATGTTAGAAGCCCGTGTATGGAATTTGTTAGACTCCAGACAGAAGCTAAGAGAACGTTATAGACGGGAGATTACCCTGCAGCCAACTAATGCAGCCATCACCTCACCCGACGAAAAATTTTTAGAACGTGTAATGAAGTATATTGAGGCCAACATGGCCGAGCCAACCTTAAGCGTTGAGGAATTGGGCAAAGAGGTTGGTATGAGCAGAGTTACACTTTACCGTAAAATTAAAGCGCTTACTAACCAAACTGCTGTAGAGTTTATTAGGAGTGTGCGGTTAAAACGTGCTGCGCAACTTTTAGAGCAGAACAAGTTAAACGTAAATGAAGTAGCGTATATGGTTGGCTTTTTAGATATAGATTATTTCAGGCGCTGTTTTAAAGATGAATTTGGTTTTACGCCTAAAGAATTTGCCAACCAGGCTGTTGTTAAATAAAAGCAAATGCTTAGGCGGTTCAATCCAGCCTAAGCATTTAAACTGATCTTTTTACAGCATACTTTTGATGCCCATTTCTAAGCCGCGCAATTCGGCGAGGCCTTTTAGGCGGCCAATTATATTGTAACCCGGATAAGTGTTTCTATTGTAATCATCAAGCAGCTTGTGACCGTGATCTGGACGCATGGGTATTGCTATATCAGTACGGCCAGCTGCAACACGTTTTAATTGCTCTAAAATAACGTTCTCCATTACTGCAGCCATATCTGTACTACCGCTTAAATGCTCAGCTTCATAAAAGCTTCCATCAGGTTCGCGCTGCACATTCCGCAGGTGTAAAAAATGAATGTGGCTGCCTAGCCTTGCTACCATGCCTGGTAAATCATTTTGCTGGTTTGCGCCCAATGATCCGGTACAAAAAGTAATGCCGTTACTTGGCGACGGTGCAAAGTTTACAACATCCAGCAAGTCGCTCTCTGTACAAACCACCCGTGGCAAACCTAATATCGGAAATGGAGGGTCATCAGGATGTATACACATTTTAATACCTACTTCTTCGGCAGTTGGAATTATAGCCCTTAGAAAGTAGGCTAGGTTTTCTTTTAGCTTTTTGCTGTCAACATTTGCATAACGCCTTAGGTGCTGCTTGAATTCACTAACTGTGAAAACATCATCGGTGCCTGGCAAGCCCGCCATAATGGTATTGCTGAGCAACTGTATGTCACTTGCAGTACATGCGTCTAAATACTTCCTTGCATACGCCTGTTGTTCTTTGGATGTGTAAATGAACGCCTCTGCCCTTTCTAAAATATATAAATCAAACGCAGTAAGTGCTGTCGAATCGTACCGTAAGGCGCTGGCATTGTTGGGTAATCTGAAGTCTAAATGAGTACGCGTCCAGTCAAGCACCGGCATAAAATTATAGCACACTACTTTAAGGCCATGAGCAGCAAGGTTTTTTAGTGACTTTTTATAACGCTCAATATACTTGTCTCTGTCAGGCTCCCCCACTTTTATACTTTCATGCACATTTACGCTTTCAACTACAGACCAATTTAAACCAGATGCTTCAATCATACGCTTCCGGTTCTCAATTTCATCCATTGTCCACTCATCACCACAAGGTATATGATGCAGTGCGGTTACGATCCCTGTTGCTCCCGTTTGTTTGATGTCGGCTAAAGTAACCTCATCATTGGGGCCAAACCATCTGAAAGTCTGTTCTAAATTCTGCATTATATCTTTAAAGTAAGTGCCTGCAACTTACGGATGCTTAATCATTAACCCTCATGGTATAATTATCAAAACTACATGCCGAAAGTAGCATGTACAATAATGCAGTACAGCGATACACTGATACAATTACCCTGCACATTTGTACGATATACCTTTTCATAAACGTATGTGTTAGGCTACATTTACCTTACCAATTGTAAAACATGCGATTCTTAAAATTTGCGCTTTTAACTTGCTCGTTCATTCATTTGTGCGCCTATGTTCATGCAACTAATTATTATGTAAATAGTAAAGCAGGTGATGATACAAACAGCGGCACAACAAAAGACCAGGCTTGGAAAGGTCTCACTAATCTGCAGAAAGATCATTTCTTACCTGGCGACAGCATTTTATTTGCCAAGGGTTCGACCTATACCGGTGGGTTTATTTTTACCAGTTCGGGAACTGCCGCTAAACCTATTGTTTTTTCGGCCTACAGTGTCGGTGCCGACATAATACTTAAAACACCACGTACAGAGCTAACACCATACTTCGAAAAATATGGCGCTGGTCCGCCGCCTTCATTTACTAATCCAACTTGGGAAACTTTAAACGGAAACATCTTTCGGATAGAGGCCAGTTACATCGTTATAGATGGCTTGTACTTTCATGACAACACCAACCCTCCCGGGTCTGACAAAAACAACAAGAATGTGCAGAAAATGGGCGCTGTTTACCTTGCTTTAAATACACGCTATAACACCGTTAAAAATTGTGAATTTTTTCATACTCCGGTTGCCGTAAAGGTAAAGGGCACGCATAATCTAATAACTCGTAACTACATGCACGATGCCAGCGAGATGATGGCTTACTCATGGGGACCTATCGCCATTATGGTCGTGTCAGGCCACAACGAAATTTCACACAACCGTATAGAAAATTATGGCGCTTATGGAGGGCCTTACGGGTCTGACGGCGGAGTGGTAGAACTTGATGGCGTTGATGATGATTTTAAAGCCAGCAACATAAATATTCATCATAACATTTCTGTTAATAACCATGGCTTTCTAGAAATTGCTGCTCGCAATGTAGATAGCGTTACAGTTGCCTATAATCTGAGCGATGACAAAAACCAGTTTATTGGCGGTGGTGGCTATAAGGTTAATGTATTTAACAATACCGTTGTACGTACACGTGAGCCAAACGTAGACCGGTATATATTTTGGACGTTTAATCCGGAGCTTACGTTTTATAATGTACGAAACAACATCTTCTACATCTCGCCAGATTTGGGTGTTTTCGGCCCGGTAAAAAAAGTCACCGGGCATGTACGCGTTTCCATTGGTCAGCATCCGCGTAGTAATAATCTGTATTATTCGCCGGGTAATAAAAATCCGGTAGGTATTAAGCCTGATAACAGTGATTTAATTGCCGACCCGAAATTTATAGACATTACAAACCGCAACTTCAGGCTTACGCCTAGCAGTCCGGCAAAGGGACAAGGCGCAAGATTAGGTTACCAACATGATTTGGATGGTTATCCGGTGTCTGCAAAAAAGCCGGGATTAGGCGCGTATGAATTTCCAATAAACTAAACCTCAATACAATTATGGGCAAAATTTTAGTTATCGGCAGTTCAAATACCGATATGACCATCCTAACCAGCCGGTTCCCTAAACCTGGCGAAACGATAATTGGTGGAACATTTCTACTTAATGCCGGTGGCAAAGGCGCTAACCAGGCGGTAGCAGCGGCGCGTTTAGGGGCCGAAGTAACTTTAATTACCAAATTAGGTAACGATGTTTTTGGTGAAACAGCTTTAAAGAATTTCAATGAGGAAGCTATTAATACATCGCACGTAATTATCGACCCACAAAACGCTTCCGGAACGGCATTGATAACCGTTAACAGTTCTGGCGAAAATACGATAGTAGTTGCTCCAGGTGCGAATGACTATTTAAAGCCTAATGATATCGGCAACTTGCCATACCTGCTTAGCATAAACGACATATTACTAATGCAACTTGAAGTTCCGTTGGATACAGTTGTACATGCTGTACAAACTGCCAAAGCGTTGGGTCGAAGGGTTATTCTTAACCCAGCCCCGGCCACCTCACTGCCCGATGAGCTCTTAAAAGATCTTTTCACGATTACGCCAAACGAAACCGAAGCGCAGCTTATCACGGGCATGGAAGTTACAGATGAGGCCACTGCAAAACAATGTGCACATGAATTAATGAAACGGGGGGTGCATAATGTAGTTATTACGTTGGGCAGTAAAGGAGCTTGGCTTAGTACTGATGAGCACGACTTGCTCATACCAGCACCAAGTGTAAACGCGGTTGATACCACTGCTGCCGGAGATGTTTTTAACGGCGCCCTTGCCCATTGTCTTTCCTTACAATCAAACTTCGTCAATGCTGTTGAATATGCATGCAAAGCAGCAGCTATTTCGGTAACACGTATTGGCGCACAAGCTTCAGCCCCTTGGGCAAAAGAAATTAATTGAACTAAACCTTATCACTATTATGTTTATTGTTGAAAGTTACCCAATCGCCATCATTTTTTGCTTTATTACTATGGTCTGTTGGGGTTCATGGGCCAACATGCAAAAGCTCAATTCCACTTCCTGGCGTTTTGAGCTCTTTTATTGGGACTATGTTATAGGGATTATGCTATTCTCAGTTTTATTAGCATTCACGGCCGGCAGCAATGGCGATATGGGGCGGCATTTCTTAGACGATCTACGTCAGGCCGATCAGAAAAATCTTATCTCAGCTTTTACGGGCGGTGTACTTTTTAACTTAGCTAATATTATGCTGGTAGCCGCAATTGCCATTGCAGGCATGTCAGTGGCTTTTCCAACGGGTATTGGTATTGCGCTTATGCTGGGGGTAATTGTTAATTACCTTGCAAGGCCCGAAGGCAATCCCTATATATTATTTACAGGTGTAATGCTAATTGCCGCAGCTATACTGCTCAATGCCAACGCCTATAAGCAGCTTCATAAAAACACAGCAAATTTTTCCATAAAAGGACTAATCATTGCCATTATCGCCGGCGTTTTGTTAGGTTTCTTTTATAAGTATGTAGCTGTATCAATGGCCACTAACGCGGTAAACCCGGAAACTGGCAAACTAACTCCTTATACAGCACTCGTTTTTTTTGCAATCGGAATTTTTACCAGCAACTTCATTTTTAACAGCTTTATTATGTACCGCCCTTTTGCAGGCACACCAATAAAATGGAACGCCTGGTTTAAAGGCTCCGCTAAAGATCATGCTATGGGCATTATTGGCGGTGTGATTTGGAATATCGGGATGGCACTTAATATACTGGCAGCCGGCAAGGCTAGTCCGGCTGTTTCTTACGGACTCGGGCAAGGCGCAACGGTAATTGCCGCAATATGGGGCATATTTATCTGGAAAGAATTTAAAAACGCCGAGCGTAAAACCAATATTCAGCTCTACATTATGCTGGGCTTGTATGTATTCGGTATTATTTTGTTAATAACAGCACGAAACTAAATCTTACAAAATGAATAAGATTTCACGTAAAAACTTCATAAAAAATTGTTCGGCCACGTTAGGTTTGCTTTCGGTTGGTTTGCCAGATGTTTTAGGAGCTCCAAAGGCTAAACAAATACCATTCTATACAGGGAATAAGGAACAAGGAAACAATAGCACAAAAACAAGGGGCTCGTGGGTCAGGGTTGGGCAAAGTGCGGCTGGCGACGTTAAGCTAAGCAACTGTGTGATAGTTGTAAATAATAAAGAGCATACCGCCGTAAGGCAGGCAGCCCAATTTTTAACAGATGATATTGCAAAAATAAGCGGCTACAAACCACCTATTTTGTCACAAAAAGACGAAAGTAAAGTTAACGTTATCTTATCAACATTTGGGAGCGGCAGCTTACCGTCTCAGATCAGTTCGAGTAAGCTTAAAGGCAAAAAAGAAGCTTACCAAATAGTTACCCATAACAATGAAGTTTGGCTTATTGGAGCTGATTTTAGAGGAACAGCGTATGCCGCATACCATTTAAGCGAGCGCTTAGGTATTGATCCGCTTTATTTATGGACAGGTTATCAGGCTTTAAAAAACACCAACCTTACATTAAAAAGCACAAATCATTACGAAGCGCCGCCAACTGTGAAATACCGCGGCTTTTTTCATGATGACGAGGATGTGCTGCCACGGCCGTTTGATCGGTATGGGTTTCCCCTACGTATAGGCGATGTGCCTTTAAAGTGGTATCAAAACTTTTTTGAAACGGCCTTGCGTTTACGAATGAATATGGTGGCACCTTATGTGCGAGTGCACCGCCGCTATGAAGTACAAAAGTGCGCCAGCGACTGGGGCTTGTATTTCACCTCCCATCATTACGACATATTGCTTTCAAATCCGTTTGGTATAGAGCGCTTTAAACTCGCCGAAAGACGAGGCGTTAATACCGACTGGGACTGGTTTAAAAGCAAGGATAACATGATAAGGTACTGGCGTGGCGGGGTTGAAGAAAACAAAGGCGTTAATGCCATTTGGCCGGTAGGTTTGCGCGGCACGGACGACCATGCCTATGAGTTTCCGAAAGATACGACCGAAAAAGAGCAAGCTAAGGTATTTAGAGAAGCGATTGATGCTCAGGTTAAAATTGTAAGAGAATTGGCTCCGGCAAATGACCCTCCTGCCTTTCATTTTACGCTCTACACCGAGATGCTAGAAAAATATAAGAAACACCCTGAAGATTTTAACGTGCCCGACGATGTAATTTTGGTTTGGCCAGACAACAACGACGGGGTAATGAGAGATTTACCATCTGGTACCGACAAGTGGAAACACGGAGTTTATTACCATTTGGCTTACTACGGCGGCCCACCTACAAAGCAAGGCACTCATGTTGTTACGCCGGAACGTGTCGCAGAACAGTTTAAACGAATTGTTGATGCCGGCGCCACAGAATTTATGCTGGTAAATGTATCTGAATTGCGTGAGCATGTTATGGAAGGCCGTATGATAGCTGACATTTGCTGGAACGCTGCCGCAGTGCTCAATAAGCCTGAGCCTCATAAAGCTTATTTAAAGTGGTGGGTTGATGAGTACTTTGCAAGCACTACCGATAGCCAAAGTATTATGCACTGTTATGACCAGTACTATTCGTTAATAAACGGTTCAGACAAGACCTACTTTGGAGCTGTACAATTCGAGTCTATTTTAGAATTACTGCATAAACGTTTTACGCATCAAACTTACAACCAGCCCGATCAGGTAAAAGTGAATGAGCTTAGGCGCAGAAACGCACAATATGAGTCGGTTATTAACACGATCAACACATTGTTACCAACCTTAAATCGTGAAGAAAAGCAATTCTTTTTTGAGCATGTTGAATTTGGCTTAAGGGTAGACCAACGGCCTACACAAGCTGCTTTGATGTTATTGAATGCTTTGCATGAGCCAGATGAAAATAAGGCCTGGAATATCATTGCAGATGCTGCGGTACCGCTAGAAAAATTAGAAGTGGAGATCTTAAGAGCTGAACGACCACCATTCGACAAATGGTATATACCAACTTGGATTAAAACGCCCGCAGCTCCGTTTAACATACACCGTTCTTATACACAAATACGAGAATTTATAAGTTGCAACGGCACGCAAACTCCTATAAACCCTAAACCCAATCTAGGGCATAATATTGAAGGCGCTAAGCTTTGGACTGAATATTTAGAGGCGTCTGATCGTATAAAGGCTACTTACTAATAAATCAAAAAAGGCTTATTCAAATGAATAAGCCTTTTTTGATTGTGATTAGGTAGGTAGAAAGTCAAGTATTAGCTTATGGATTTAGCAGAACCAATGCTACTGAGTTGCCCTCCAGCTTCAAAGGCATATTAAGAGTTGCCGCATAGTTATACGCCTGGTCTGAAGAGGATTTAAGCGAAGTTTGCGTAGGATTGCTGTAAATGTTATTATTCTTAGAATCGATCATATAAACTTTTGCATTTACCTTACCATTAAAAGCACTTTGTGGTATGTTGTTTATTTGCACATTAACCTCTTGGTCGCCAACAAACGAGGTATAGTTGTAATTCCATACCAAAACAGCAATGCCCTTGTTGTTGCCCATTGCGGCCAACGCGTTAATACCCAAGCCCTGGGCATTAAGTTTACTCGCGGTTGCTTTCACCCTCGTGCCTCTCGCTGTAACTTCCCGGCCAAACACCATTGCATAACCATAGGGATTGGGATAGGCATTGGTCAAATCGGCCAGTTCGCTTTTGTGCAAAATATCGGCATGATTGATACACCAGTTAAATACACGGTCAGCTCCTCCCTCGTATAAATAAAATGCTTTCGCTATTTGTGCGGGAGCCCATGCTGTCATGATTTGGGCCTGGTTCCATACGGTTGGAATAAAGTTGCCTCCGGCCAGGCCATACTCGGTTACAAACACCTGTCTGGCATTTATTCCTTTGGAGGCCATAGCTGCAATAATTTGTGGCTTTGCAGTTTCAAAAAGCTTAGGATTACTTTGTTCTGTGTAGCAATTCATGCTAAAAAAATCTAACCTTTTACTGGCGTCAGCATCAGCCGCATAAAACGTTAAAAATTGGTTAGTGTATGACACCAACTCACTAAAAGTAGTTGTACTGGTAAATGCGCCGTTACTAAGCATAATACGGTTGGCACCCGTTAAGCCTAACTCAATGTTGGCAGCGTTAATAGCTTTGTAATAATCTTTGTACACTTCATAATAGTCGGCCGCGCTCTCGCCGTTATAATCTGGCTCGTTACCTGCCTGTATGTATTTTATTTTAGGAAATTTGTTCTTGTAATAGATTACCGTTTGCTTAATAAAGTTTTGAAATGCGGTCCCCTTGCCATTACCTGGCAGCGGAAAAGTTGCAGACGGCGTATAAGCCGTTAAGGCAATAAGCAGTGAGTCGGCACAGGTTGAATAATAAGCCAACGAAGTTTCGGCGCCAACGTTTCCATCGTATTTGTAATTATACCCTTCTTTGTTTATAGTTCTCAAAGCCAACCAAGTACGTATAGTTTTGTGATTTAACGCTTGCAGCCAAATGCGTGCTTTCTCGCCCGGCAGCGCCGATGTAGTTGAGTGCACATTAGCCTGTTCCAATCGCATTACATCGCCCTGGGTTTGGCTACAATCAACCGTTATAGCTGTATTCAAATTACTTGCGGGAGCATTACTGCTGGTTTCTACAGGTGTTGGCGGCATAATTCCCGGCCGTTTGGAGCAGGCCGAAATTATCCCAACCATCAAAAAAATAATAAGGAGGTTATTCAATTTCTTCATAACAAGGGTTGTTTCTAATTAGCACTGTATTTTTTAGCATCAAATAATGCTTTCTGCACACCATAATATGCCGGTTTCCGGTTATAGCTCTCGTCGTATAAAAGCGGATACTGCCCAAAACGCCATCCTGGATCGTTGTTATCTCTTACACCCCAAAGTGAAATCAAGCTAACGCCGGCCTCAACTGCGGCTTTAACAGCATTGTAGTAATCAGTCTTTTGTTGGTCGGCAAGGGCAAGGGTCCAGGGCTGTAAGGCATTATTAATTTTAGGGGCTATAATATCCAGCTCCGTTAAATGTACTTGTACATTGGTAGCTTTAAACTTCTCAATAGTTTTCTTAAACAGCTCATAACCACCGCCAATTCCACTGCCTAAGTTGTAATGCGCTTGTATGCCCACAACATCTACCGGATAGCCTTTGGCCTTTAGGTGTCTCAATAATTGGTAATACGCTTTGTGCTTGGTATAATAGGCTGATGCAGAAGTATTGTATTCGAAATCATGATCACGCAGTTCGAGCAAAGCTTGGGTCATTTGCCTGCTGTACATAAAAGCTTTACCAATAAAAACCGGATGCTTTAGGTTAATCTTATCTGTACCGGTTAAGCCCGATGCATCGTCTTCCCAGCCCATGTCGTTCCATTTCATATTTACGTAGGTACCATCATTACTAAATACTTCATTGGCTACCCCCCATACATCCACTTTTGATTTGTTATCATTGGTTTCCATAAACTCCTTTACTAATCCTTTCAGAAGGCCATCCATTTCAGCGGGTGTAAAAGTTCCGTTCTTAAACCAATCGGGCATATAGCCGTTAGGACCAACTATTAATTGTGCAAAAACCTTATTGTAGTGCGCCTTACTCCAATTTATTACTGCATTAACGTCGTTAAAATCCGATCCTCCATCTCGTTTCCAGCGAGTGCCTCCCCATGAGGCCTGACCAAAATTGAATTCATTATCGCAAATTTGCTTGTATATGCCGTTTGGCGAGCCATCATTAACCACACCGTGCGTAATACCATTACCATAGCTAATTAAACTACCGAATAAGACATTCTTAGCTTTGGCTAAATCCTTAAGACTGCCCGTTGTAATCGCTTCAGACCTTGTGTCAGCATAAAAAGTATCAATAGCCGTTGCCGGTATGTAAGCGGTGCGGTATTGTAATGCAGTAGCCAATTCACCAGGTTTCACATTCAATAACTTGCTGGTGTCCTTTCCCTGAGCAGCCTTTACACGCCGTTGCACGTTATTATTGTCAGTATAAATCACCTCGTTAAAAAGTTCGGCGCCTGCGCTACCCCAATAAATGGTTGCATTGCCGTTTTCATAAAATATATCCTTTATTGGCCGGTTGGCCAAGGTATGCGCATAATTTGGTCCTAACGCAGTTGCTGTAATTTTTATAGGCACTGAAGTGTTGGCCTTATTGTCGTAAGTAATTACTTCAAAACTGTAAGTACCTTCTTCAAGCGGACCGATGATCGTACTTACAGTATCGTTAGCCGAAGCAACATGAATTGGTATTTCTATGAAATTGCTACGGTTGTTCCAGTAGATTTTAGCTCTAACGGCGGCCGTGTTGGAAACGTTGAACTTTAACTGCAGCCTTTTGTACCCAGAGTAGGCATTTACGCTGTTAGCAGCACTTATGTATTCTCTTTTATCGCTCGCATCAAACATCTCTTTATCCTTACAGGCATAAATACCTGATATAATTATACTTATGACGAGTACGCGAACTAAAGTATTATGTAATGTCTTCATTGTGATTAATTAATGGTTATAGTCCTAATGCGCCTTTCCAGGTAGTGGCTACTCTGATACCGTCAACAGTGGCACTTAAAACACCATCCGATTGCCTGATAACCACATCGTTTAAGCTGGTTGGTGCAGTGCCGGTTGCAGAAAGTATAGTTGGAGAGGCAGGCTCTACATCTGTTACAGCACCGTCTACCACATACATAGCAGTAGTTTTGGCGGCGAAATCATATTTAATGACTACCAAATAAGTGTTGTTATATTTATAACTTCCGGTGCCGTACTGAACCGTGGTGTTCTTGCCCACGCCAAACACCAGTTTCCCTGTGCCATCATCCTTAGCATAAAAACGATTAAAAAAGCCACCGGCTGCATCTCTAAGCGCAAAAAAGAAATCACCAGCACCGGCCTCAGTAACGTTGACTAACAACGCAGCATATAAGTTGCCGCTGTTTTTAGGCGCAAATGTTCGGGCAATGTCTTCTCTCGAAAAATCTCCGTGTTGAATGGTTACCGCGCCACCAATATTAGAACTGCCATAACCTGTGTACGAAAGGCCTTGAGGCACATAAATAACTGGGATTGCCGCCGGTGCAGAATAAGCTACCCAATCTCCAGTTAAACGGGCTATAAAGTCGGATGCCCCACCGTAATTGAAGTTTTCATTCAACAAAGGCACTTCGGGCACGTAAGGTATGTTACCGTCTTCAGCACCGCTTACGTTAATGCTAACATCATTCATGCCGGCTAAACTGTGCACAATGGCACCTGTAATACTTTGATTTTGGCCCATTGCCGGGCTAAACTTCACATAAACAGTCACCGATTTGTTGTTCACGTCGGCCGTTAAAAAGGAACTATAAGTAGTGTTATCGGTAGATATTTTAAAGCCGGCGGGTGCTGTAATGGAAACAACTCCACTTAAATTTTTACCAGAAAGTGTATAAGACTTTGCATCAGATAGCGTATTCACTTTAACAGAACCAAAGTTGCCAAGTGTAGCAACCGAAGTAGTCATTTCAGGGGTAACCCAGTTATTGCCTCTCATAGTTAAGGTGGTACTTAAGTTGAGATCGTTTAGCACAGCACTACCGGTGGCCGACATAATTCTGAATACTATTGTCTTGCTATCATCAAAATTATGTGCGGACTGCACAGTAAACGATGCTGTTGTAGCGCCTTGTGGTAAATCTAAGGTTATGAGTCCCTCTTTAGCAGAAGGACTGGTATTGTAAGTTGTATTAGCTGCTGTACCGCTTGCCTCAACCTTTATAACCAGGGAGCTTGCTTTATCAAGAGGACGTGCAATTTTAACTGTTACAGGAAACGGATCTGCATTATCTTTCTCAATGGTAAACGCGGTACTGCTAAAGCTTGCACGTGATGGTATTTTGAGCTCGTCCTGCTCCTTTTTTTTACACGAGCTTATTATCATGAAGCAGGTAAGCAAGCATATTCCAAACAAGGCTGTTAAACACCTGCCGGCTCGTATAGTGAGTATTGTACTCATACTTTTTATCGGTTTAGATGAATGTGATCTTATAAATTATCTGTGTCAGATACATTAATATTAAAGGCCTACGGCTTGCTTCCACGATGTGGCTACACGTATACCGTCCATTGTTGTGGTTAAAACGCCGGTATTTTGTCTGATAATAATGTTGATTAGCGATGCCGGGCCAGCACCAACATTTGTAGTGGCATCAGCAACCGCAGGTTCGATTAAAGGTGGTGCAGACGACAAGATGTACAGTGACGATATGCCTGAAGCAAAGTCATATTTAGTAACCAACAGGTAGGTTTGGCCATATTCATAAGCCGTGGTTGAATAAGAAGTGGTAGCTGATGATTTTGCTATACCTAAGTTTAGCTTACCGCCGTTATCCTTTACATAAATACGGTTGAAATAAGCCGCAGCAGGATCACGCCATGAAGTATAAAAATCTCCTGCAGCCGGCGAAGATGCAAAATTAACCAGTTGGCTTGTATACAGTACGCCGTCGCTTTGAGCCGTAAAGCTACGGCTGTAATCTTCTCTTGAACCGGCACCATTTTCAGATATTACAGCACCGCCCTTTCCAGAGCCAACGTAACCCGGAAAGGTTAAGCCAGCGGTAATATACCTGGCCGGATTAACCGTGCCCGAAAATAAAGTCCAATTACCGCTGCTCAAATCCTTTAGGTTACCGGCGGTTGAACCATATTCAAAATCATCTTTCATAATCAGCACACCTGCCGCCGCATTGCCATATTCGACCCCAATTACGTTAACTACCACGTCTGGCAGCGTGCCTGATGAATGCGTTATTGTACCTGATATACCTTGGTTGCTGCCTGTATTGGGTACAAATCTGGCGTACACGGGCACAGGGCTGGCATTGGCTGTTGCAAACGGAATGGAAACCGTATTAGTGAATGTTATATTGTTTAAGGACACCTGGAAGTTGGCAGACGCTGTAATTGTAACATCAGCACTTAGCTTGACGCCAGAAACAGTGTACATAGACGAAGCAGAGGCTGTTGTGGTAATTACATTACCAAAGCTTGGCAGATCTGTAACCGAAGTACCAATAGACGGCAGTATAATAGGCTTGCCCTTAATATTAATTACAGCAGAAGCATTCGTGCTTGAAACTATGACACCACCCTTTGCAGAGGTTATTTTGAACACTAATGTCCGGTCGCCTTCAAAATTGTCGGCGGATGCTACCTGAAAGGTTGCCTCTGTAGCACCCTTTGCTAACTTCATTTCTATACCAGTGGCAGCAAGAGAGGGCGTTACAACATATTCAGAAGCGTCAGCAGTGCTGGAATTGTCTACGGTAATAACTGCCGTTGCATCCTCTTCTAAAGGTAATGACAACGGTAATCTCACGGTTAACGGCTCCAAAGCGTTGCGCTCAATCGTATAGGCGCTCTCACTAAATCTTATAGTGGCGGTATTTACAGGTACGTCGAACTTGTTTTTTTGGCAGCCCGAAAAGAGTATGCAGATTAACGCTATCATGCAAACAGTAGCATATTCAAGCTTCATCAACTTAAAGTTTTTTAAACTCATGGTTTTAATGTTTTATGATTGGCCCTTTGTTACCAACCAGGGTTTTGAGTTAGATCAACTGATTTGTTAACTTCTGATTGCGGTATGGGCCATAAGTACCATTTCGGCGCAACAAATACCGGCGTACGTATGTCAATCCGCTCATAAGTATATCCATTGCCAACCTTTGTTATCCTCATGCCGTGCAGGGTTTTGTTCGAGATGTTCTCTGCAATTTTCCAACGCCTTACGTCCCAGTAGCGGTGTTCTTCAATAGCCAGCTCAACCCTTCTTTCATTTTGGATGAGCACACGCATATCTTCTTTACTCATTCCGGCAGTTAATCCATACATACCGTCGGCACCTGCATTAATACCGGCTCGGCGACGGATGGCCACAATTTGCGTATAGGCCGTATTGATATCACCGCTTTCGTTAGCGGCTTCGGCATAATTAAGCAGTATTTCGGCGTAACGTATTAGCGGAAAGCAACGCTCAGTGGTAGACGATGTGGCACTTGCAATAGTGTTTTCATCCAAAAATTTGCGTAAAAAATAGCCCGTTTTAGTAAGTGGAAAGCCATCCTGTGCTGCATTTACATAGGTATTTACCGGTGATATGGCTTTGTTTGTACCCAATCTTAGCCCCTGATTAAACAGTATGGTGTAATTTAATCGTGGATCACGGTTGGCATAGGGGTCAGCCGGATTGTAAGTTGGATCGGTTGCAATAGGTTTACCATTTTTGGTTCCGAATGCATCAACTAATTCCTGGTAAGGGTAAGCACTGCCGCTGCCCGCTCTTGAAGGCGGATCCCAAATGGCCTCAAGCGTGCGGTTGTTTCCGGCCATAGCAGCTAATATGTATTCTGTGTTTTTACGGAGCGTAAACACCTTTTGAAAGCCGTAACCAGGGGCCGGTGTAGATAATTCTAAAAGCTGGTACTGGTTTAAGTTAATTACATCTAAAGCGGCCTGTGCGGCTTTATTCCAGCGCTGGGCATCAAACGTTGTGTAACCCAATACACCGTCCATCTCTGGGCGGGCATTAAATAAAGGACTTGCCGCATATAATAATAGCCTCGATTTAAGCGCCAAGCAAGCACCACGGGTAATACGTCCGTAGTCTAAGCCATTTTGCGTAAGCGGCAACTGGTTTGCTGCAGCGTTGCACTCCGATTCGATATAGTTTACACAAGCTTCAAAAGTTGCTCGTTTGCCTGGTACATCATCTGTTGCTTCATAAACGGCATCTCCTATCAACGGAACACCGCCATAATGTTTAAGCATGATGAAATAATACCAGGCACGCAGAAAGCGCGCTTCACCGGCCAGCTTGTTACGCAAGCCTGGCGATAGTGGTGTTTCGGGCAGGTGTTTTAAAAACACATTTACCCGTCTTATATTGGCGTAGCTGGTTACCCAAGCATCGGTAGGTATGTTAATCGCACTTACCGCACCGGTTTGAAAGATAACGTTATAAGCAGTGGCTGCCAGTAAAGAGCCTTCAACCTCATCTGTTATGCTGTATACTCCCACACTACTGCCAAACCTCCTAGGGTCTGCGCTGAACCCGATATCACTATAAATCCGTGTAAGGAATTGTATGGTACGCGTACTGTCAGAAAACGTTTTTTCTTCGTTCAGATCGGTTGTTTTAACCTGATCTAACACACCGCCTTTTTTACAAGAGGCTATAGCTAACACGGCAAATAGTGTAAGCAAAATCGTGTACTTATTTTTCATTTCCATAAGTTTTGAGGGATTAAAAGCCAATCTGCAGTCCGAGGTTAAATACTTTTTGTACAGGATATGTTCCGGCGCTGCCGTTACTGGCTACCTCCGGATCCTGAGAGTACAAGTCGAAATTTGCCCATGTAATGAGATCATATCCGCTCAGGTAAAGCCGTGCTGTGCTCACGCGTAACTTTGTTAGCCATCTTTTTGGAATCGTGTATCCCAAATCAACCGACTTTAGCCGAACGTATTTAGCATTCACCAGCCAGAACGACGAAAGGTTGGATGGACTGCTCGGGCCAGCCAAATTACTGCTTAGCCTGGGGTACGTAGCAGTTGTTGCTGTTGCAGGCGTCCACCTTCCTAAAGCCGATTCCTGCAAATTTCCCTGAAACGGTATAACACCGGCTGTTGCTATACGGTAGCTATAGTCGAAACTTCCCTGAAAGAGTACATTTACGCTAAAGCCGCCGTAGCCTAAGCCAAACGTTGCACCCAGCACAGTTTGCGGAAGATTAGGTTTACCTATAGCCCTGTAATCTTGCTGGTCTATCACGCCGTCGTTGTTCATGTCTTCATATTTCAAATCGCCGGGCTGGGTATCAGCAAGGTGTGCGTAATTATTAATTTCATCCTGAGTTTGGAAGAAGCCCAACGCATTATAACCAAACCCCTGTCCTATGGGCAAACCGGTTTTGGCCAGGTATGCGTACCTTGGAGGCGCTTCGCCCTGATCGATAATCTTGTTTTTTGAGAATGAGAAAGTAAATGAGGTGGAATAATCAAATTTGCCGGCTTTATCGCTATACCTGATCTGTCCGTCATACCCTCTTTTTTCGGTGACAGCAGAATTGGTGTAAGGGAGTTTTACGCCTATAACCTGCAATACATTCTCTCTCTGGTACAACTGATCGTACCTGCGTTCAAAGAAATAATCGGCAGTTATAGAGAGCTTGCTTCGCAAAAACTGTGCATCGAAACCGATGTCCGTTTGACGGGCTTTTTCCCAGGTAATGTTTAGGTTACCCAACGTGCCTTCCTCTATACCTATGGCTGTGTTTGATGTTTCGCCAAAATTATATCCAGTGCCGGTTACATATATCTGCTCGGTTTTGTATGTACGGTCGCGGGTAATGTCAGATCCTACCAACCCTACAGATCCCCTGATTTTCAGCAGGTCTAAGAATTTAATGTGCTTTTTGATAAAAGGCTCTTCTGAAATATTCCACCCAACCGAAACGGCCGGAAAAAAGCCCATCGACTTATCGCCAACAAACTCGCTGGTACCGTTATATGCACCGCTAAAGTCAATCAGGTAACGTTGTTTATAGTTGTAATCGGCTCTAAAAGTTAAACCTTGTGATGAAACCGGAGCATATTCTTGCACAGCTGTAATACCTGTGGCACTATTATAAGATGCTGCCGTGGCTGAATTTAAATTATAAAGCACCAACCCGCTAATGCGATGGTCTCCAAAGGACCTGTTGTAGTCTAGCCGGGCAAGGGTATTAATAGTTTTGTTGGATATGCTGTTGTTAGCCGTACTAGCCAGCGTTAATGGTTCTAAACGGTATAGGCCGTTACTATGTATGGTGTAAGTGTTGTTAACCGGATTGTAATAAGACGCCGGTATATTGCTGCGATAAAGGCTCCGGTCGTAAGAAACGTCGCCAGCATAAGCTATACGCCCGGTTACCGACAAACCCTTGGTTAAAAAATCGAGCTTATGGCTGGCATTCACTAATATGTTAAATTCATTGCGATAGGTTTTATCGTAGCCTTGCAAAGCCAAACGACCAATTAAACTGGTTTCATAAAACGACGGCCTTGATCGGAATGCCCATGGATAACTGCCGTCAGGGTTCAGTAAAGGTTCGGCATAAGGCGGCAGGCGTTGAAAGCTGTATATAGTGCTTAATGGTGCAGTAGTAATGTGGGGCTCGGTTATGGTTCCAATACGGCCGCTTACGTCTAAACGTAACGTCAGGTCCTTAGTGGCCTGCATATCTAAATTCGACCGGAAATTGTACCGCTGATATTTATAATTATTTTGCGGCGCATCGGTTCCCTTACTGAAATCTCTCAGCAAGCCGTTTTGCGTTAATTGCCCGGCAGACAAGAAATACTTCACACGCTCGTTCCCGCCCGAAACGTCTACGTTATTACGCATTTGGTAAGCACTATTCTTAAAAACAGCGTTGTACCAGTCGACATCGGGATGCCCGTAAGGATCGTCACCAACGCGCCAATGTTCAAGGTCTTCGTCGGTAAATTCGGTTGCAAGTCCGTCATTTCTTAATGCCTCATTCCTTAAGAGTGCCACGCTGTAAGCATTTAGGAATTTAGGGTTGTTTACCGCCTGCTGCAACCCCGATTCGGTATTAAAGTTTACGCGTGCTTTGCCAATTTTACCCCGGCGGGTTGTAATTACCAATACGCCGTTTGCACCTTTTATACCGAACACAGCTGTGGTTGATGCATCTTTTAACACAGTGAACGATTCAATTTCATTAGCATCTAATTGCGCCACCTGGTCATAAGTGTATTCTACGTCATCAACCATAATCAGCGGCTTTTGCGATTCTGAGGACAACGAGTTTACACCTCTGATAAAAAATTCGGCCCCGGTGCGCCCTGGCTGCCCAGACCGTTGCTGAGACACAAAACCAGGCGCACGGCCGGCCAGCGTATTCTGAATATTGGCGGTGGGTGTATTGCGAATATCAGCGGCAGATACGCTACTGGCCGCGCCTGTGTTGGTTAATTTGGTTTTAGTGCCGTAGCCTACAACTACTACATCCTCCAGGCCTTTGGCGTCATCTTTGAGCGTTATAGTAACATTTGTACGTCCGGCTAAATTTAGCTCCTGAGTAACGTAGCCAATTGAAGTAAAGATTAATATTTTGGAATTGCCTCTTAAAGTGATTTGAAAAAGGCCACGCTCATTGGTAGTGGTACCGTTTCCTTTTGAATCTTTTTCCAATACTGTTACGCCGGGTACAGGCCCTAAATTATCTTTCACCGTTCCGCGAACGATTGTTTGTGCGTATAACAGGCACGGAGACAAGCCTAATACAAGCAGAAATATTTGTAGTATTTTCTTCATATCAATATGATTTAATCATCTGTTACCAGATCATTATTTAATATCCTTCGTTTTGAGTTAGGTTAGTGTTTTTTACTACTTCGCTGTATGGTATGGCGTAGCGATACATGCGGGGTGCAAAAAACTGGAAAGGTGTGTTTAGCTGTTCAACCTTATAATTCAACACATTACCAGCTTTTGTTATGCGTATACCGTGCAGGGGCTTGTTGTATATCGATTCAGCTATTTTCCAGCGGCGTATATCCCAAAATCGCTGCTCCTCAAAAGCCATTTCAACACGGCGTTCGTTGCGAATAGTGTTACGCATGTCCGCTACGCTCATACCCGCTGTAAGGCCGTATGTATTTTGGCCGCTACCTGCTTGTATACCGGCCCGCCTCCTGATGTCTCTAACAAAGTTGTAAACAGAATCGGTAGCTGCGCCGGGCCCATCCACTTCGTTCTTGGCTTCGGCAAACATCAAAAGAACATCTGCGTATCTAAAAATTGGAAAATTGTGCGTTTGGTTAGAGTAAGCCGTACTTGAAGCCAGCTCACCCAAAAACTTGCGCATATAATACCCGGTTTTGGTTTGGATTACGGAACCTCCGGGCCGGTCTCTGCCCCCATCAAAGGTTTCAACACCACGGCTTAGCCAGGGCAAGCCGTTGTAAAACACAGTTTTGTCCAGGCGTGGATCGCGGTTGGCATATGGATTTGCTGCATCATATCCGGTTAAATTTGAAGCTGATTTAATATCAGCAGTTATGGGCAAACCTTTAATTGTAGTAAAAGCGTCTACCAGTTCTTGAGTTGGGCTGGTGCGCCCCCGGCTTGTGGTACTGCCACTCACGTAACCTATAGGTGCATTATTGGTCTCCAGATCGGTAGTTACATTGCGCTGGTAGGCCAGTATAACTTCACTGTTCTTCCTGGTCAGAAACACGTTCGAAAAACTGGGCTCGAGCGAAAATACTCCAAGTCGAATCACATCAGCAGCCGCATTTTTAGCTCTACGCCAGCGAGCTATATCGTTCGACGGATTATTTAGCGGACTTGCAGCAAGCAGTAAAGCCTTTGCCTTTAGCGTAAGCGCAACGGCTTTAGTTATGCGACCGTAATCTGAAGCTGGTACAGGGTCGGCCCGCAAGCTGTCCTTTATGGCATCGCACTCACTTGCTATGTAATTTATGCACTCATCAAAACTATTACGCGGCAATTTAAGGTCATCATCCAGGGAAAGCACCTTATCGCCCAGCAGCGGAACGCCGCCGTAACGTTTTGCGAGTTCATAATAAAATATGGCTCTCAAAAAGCGATTTTCTGCCCGCCAGTACTGGCCTTGTATAAAAATTGTCGGGTCCTTTTTAAAGTGAACCTTGTTAAAGTTCTGTACAAATAAATTGCATTTACGAATGCTGGCATAATTGGACTGCCATGAATTATCTGCGTTTGAGATTGCACTGTAACCACCGTTTGTAAACGAAGCAATGGTTGTTCCATCCTCAGTAGGCACGGCATCATCTGTGGCAGCATCCAGCACATTGCCACCAATACGGTTATAACCAGTTGGCAGATCTGCGTAAATGCTGTTTAGAAAGTAACCTGCGTTAGTGCCTAATGAGTCTTTAGAATCCCAAAGAAACTCTTCTGTTACCAGTTCAAGCGGCCTGTCTTCTAACTTTTGGCATGCAGTAAACAGTATAGCAGTACCAATTAGTGTAAACAGCGTATTTATATACTTTGTCATGAGTCGTACGTTTTTAGAATTTGACATTCAGGCCGGCGTTAAAAGTTCTGCGAAGTGGAAAAACCGAGTTGTTGTTTTCCGGATCATTATGATCGAGCGAATCAAACGAGTAAAGGTTAAAGCCATTGGCAAAAACACGTATACTGCTTAATTTCATTTTATTGGCAATTGATACCGGCAACGTATAGCCTAAATCAACATTTTGCAACCGCAGGTACGCTGACGAGTGAATCCAGAATGTTGAATTACGTTGATTTAAATTATTTGCCTGCGCCGCAAGTGATAGCCTCGGATAAGTGGCATTAGTAGCGTTAGATGGTGTCCAACGGTTAAGTTGATGCTGAAATATCTGGCCATTACCGCCTGTTTGAAATTCATACTCCTGGGTACCCGACAGCAGAATATCTCTGTTAGCCACACCCTGAACAGACACACTCAAGTCGAAACCTTTAATGTTAAAGCCGGTGGTTAAGCCGTAAAAAATTAAAGGCTTTTGCGTACCAATTGCAGTCTGGTCAAACTGATTAATGACACCATCATCGTTTAAGTCGCGGTACTTTAAGTCGCCCGGTACAGGCGTAAACCCGTCAACACGCGGACTAACATTAATTTCGGCCTGCGATTGGTAAAAACCATCGGCTATGTAGCCAAATGTTTGCCCAACCGGCAACCCTGTGGATCTTTGATAAGCATAAGTTTGCGCTACCTCATCCTGATAAATTACCCGGTTTTTCAACAAAGACAAATTACCGCTCACAAAATACCCGAACGCCCCCTTCTTGCCGTTCCATGAAACGCTGTTCTCCAAACCTGTATAACGATTTTTGCCAACATTTTCTGCCGGATAGGTTTGCCCTATAATTTGCGTAGAGGTTCCGCGCACCTGCATTAAATCAAAGTACGTGTCGTTAAAATATTCCGAAGTAAGGCTTAAATGGTTGTTAAATAAGCTCACATCTAAACCTATGTTAAGCTTATTTGCTTTTTCCCAGGTCGCACTCGGATTAGCCAGCGCTAACTCGGTGTATCCGCGGGCGCTGGTAGGAGTTTGGCCAAAGTAGTAAACAGCAGTTGTGCCGCCATATTCGTAGTACTGGTCGTAGATGTAATAGCCCACGTTTGAATTACCTGTACGGCCGTAACTTACCCTGGGTTTTATTGTATTCACCCATTTAACATTCTTTAAAAAATCCTCTTTTGCTATATCCCAGCCCAAGCCCATTGCATAAAATAACCCAAAGCGACTGCCCGGTTTAAAGCGGTTAAAACCCCCGTAACTTAAGGCAGATTCAGCAAAATATTTATCCTTAAAGCTGTAGGTTACACTGCCGGCAAAGTTGGTATAAATAGCAGGCAACTGAAGATCGAGCGTGGTTGATTGCTGGTCGGCTAATACAAGCGCCTGGACTTTGTGATTGTTAAAAATCTTATCGTATCCCAAGCTTAATTTGCCATAAGTGTATGTTCGGCGCGAATTGAAAGAAAACGTATTAAGTTGACTGCCGTTAGTGCCTACCTCATTATATGTTTGGTTCGCCCCGTTTTGCAAGGTGTAAACCGCAAAAGTTTTTGACCGGTTGACGGTCTGATCGACAGTATTGTTGTAAGATATACTGCCTTTTATCCATAAACCCGGCAGCCATGTTTCAAGCTTTTGAGTGGCCTCAATATCTGTTGAAAGATCTCGGGTGGTGCCTTTAGTATAACCCGAATTATTTAAAAGCCCCCATAAATTTTGATTGTAGCGGGTGCTACCTCCCAACGATGCGTTTTGATTGAAAATTGGATAAGCATTATTTGGTGTGGCACTTATGGCGCTATATATGGCAGATGTGGTGCTTGCCGTACCAGGCTGAGTTGCATTTTGTATACGGCCGAAAACATTGAGTGAAACATTTAAGGTTTTACTCAGGTCGATACCGATGTTAGACCGAACGATATAGCGGTTAGTGTTATTATTAGTACTGTATGAGTTAACGTCTGATGTTCTTAAAAATCCATCCTCGTTTTGATAATCCAACGCTACATAAAAGCGAGCAATATTATTGCCGTTCTGTATGTTAATGTTGTATCTGTCCAGGTATGCGTTCTTATTTAAAAACAAGTCTTTATAATTATTATCGGGATGGCCTATGGGGTCGGTTCCGTTCCTGTAGGCCAGTATGTCGGCGGCGGTGTATGTTGGTGCCAGTCCATCATTGTTACGGGCCTCGTTATACAATATGGCATAATCGGCGGCCGAAACTGTTTTGGGCAGGTTGATTTGATTTTGAACCCCATGCTGAGCAGTTGCCGATAATTTGAAGGCGGTTTGCACCGGTCTTTTGGTAGTTACAAGGATGATATTATTTGATGATCTCTGCCCATACATTACAGTTGATAATGCATCTTTTAATACCGTTATCGACTCGATCGATTCGGGCTCTATTGATGAGAAGTTGCGAGGAACACCATCTATTAATATAAGTGAGTTCTGCCCTCTTATCCTAAAGTCGATTATTGAGGAGGGATCATCATTATCCTGAACACCGCTACGCTGACGGGTGTATAGCCCTGAAAGTCTTCCTGGCAGGGCCTGCAAAAATGAAGGTGCCGGCGTTGTGATCAACTGGTTGGTGTATACAGTAGCCGTTGATTGGAGCAGTTGCGATTTTTGCTGGCTTTTATTGAGCAAAGTGATCTTCTCCTGTCTTAACGAACTGTCCCGCTTACTAAAGGCCGTATCAGTTTTATTTTGTGAAAAAACAGTACCTGCCTCTGATGTTAAAATCAGTAAAAATAGCAAACGCACTATTTTTTTATATAAATAGTAGTTACGCATAAATAGGTTTAATAGGTTATGGTAAGTTTATAGGTATACCGTTACTCACAGCTATCAATGCTGGAGCAGGAAATCAATGAAAACTAAAATTTGAGGAGCTTAGCGTAGCGGGGGCTACCCATCTAAACATGTAGTAATTGGAGTAAAGATTTTGTTCATAATTAGTTAGGTTTAATATGTTTAATTGGTTTGTTTGCAGGACTGTTTGACCTACGCTGGCTTAGTCTTCTCACGGGCGTTGCACTGGCTTGTCAAAAACATATTTCAATAGTAGGCTTTAAAGCGCTTGTTCCAACATGACTAATCGTTCATATATACATGTTACACGATAAAAAAAAGCCGTTTTTGTGCATTTGACAAGATTTATTGTGTTTTAAGCAGTTTTATAAAGATGATATCATTATGCCTTACATTCAGTTGATGATCGAACCTGCCGTTAGTTATGTTAACAGTAGCCTGTTGTACCGGTAAGCCTGCCGCCTTTTTGCTTAATTGTAACACATCGTTGCGGCTTAATTGCGCCGGCCTACCCATTTCGAGGTAGCTTGTGTAAGGGTCGTTTTGTTGGTAGCCTACTTTGTAAATTTCAAGTTTATATTTGCCATTTTTAACATTGTTTACCTTTATGGTAACGCTTTGCTTTACTGCCGAAGGCTGTTCTTTGTTAAAGTAATCCTGATTAAAACTGTAACCTGTTGCCGGATGTGTGTAATCCCAAAGCAAAATTTGCAACCCTTGTGATGATTTGCACAAGTATGAACTCTGATCATCATTTTGAAGTTCGGAAGGCCCCAGTTGGCTCATAAACTTGTATGCGTAATAAGATGGCTTAGCAATATTCTGCAGATTTATTAATCCGAAGCCGCCGTGAAACGGTGTTTGACCTGGACCGGCTTCCTCAAAAATATCGGTAAATGTCCAGTATGACATAGAATTGGCGTAGCCTGATGCTTTTTTGAGCACATGCAAAATGTATGCAGCATTCTGATAAGTATCGTGTATAGGATCGCGCGATGATGGCGAGGTGTTCCATTCCGTAAAATGCAGCTCAGCTTTTTTATAGGCCGATTGCCGAATCAAGTCCCGGATGCGTTGCACATCTCTGGCGATGGTATCGCGCATACTTTTAAGCTGTTGCTTTTTGGTACCCATTTCATCCAATACAGATGTAGTGCCATAGTCGTGTGTTGATATAAAATCAACAGGAAGTTGATTGGCATCACAAAAGGTTAAAAATTCGGCAATCCATTTTGTTGCAGATGTAGCAGGGCCGCCCACACGATATACTGGAGATATACTTTTGACTGCTTTAGCCGTGTGCGCGTAAAGTTCAAAATAGTCTGCCTGCGTTCCATCAAAAAAGCCCCGTAAATCAGGCTCGTTCCAAACTTCGAAATACCATTTTTTTACTTCCGCCTCGCCATAGCGTTCTTGCCAGTGTTTAACCAGACCGGCAATAAGCGCATCCCACTTGGCGTAGTCTTTAGGTTTACTTACGTTAGCTTTCCACCAAAATATAGTTTTTGTGCCCGATGCCAGATCAGCAGGCATAAAGCCAAACTCTACAAAAGGTCTTATGTTTATGCTCAGCAAATAATCAAACAGCTTGTCAATGTATTGCCAGTTATAGATAACCTTCCCTGTTTTGTCCTCTGCATAAACGCGCATATCATCGTGCAATAATCCGTGAAAACGGATATATTTAAACTGAATGTCTTTTTGCACCCTGGCTAGCTGTTGTTGCCAATCGGCGCGCAAGCCTTCATTTGCCCTGCCGGCACCTATGCACTCATTGAATACCGTGCTGGTATTCCCTGCCAAGCGGTTCATATCTGCTTTTATATAGCGTTTCTGAAGCGGTTGCGACACAGCTATATTCAAAAAAAGCAGGAATGTATAACATAGTCCTGCTTTTTTATTTAAGATTACTTTAATCATTTCTTACCTAAGTTTTTGTATCTCAGCATGGCTTCTACAAAATAATAATCGGCATAGGTTAAAGGCACATCAATCATGGCGCCTTTAGGCAAATGACCAACACTATGCTTTAGTATAAACCCTCCGTTTTCGCCCGGTGCCGCTTTAAATTTATCGCTCGAAAGCGTACGGATAATCGTTTCGGCCACGTTGATATACTTTTTGGCGTTAACAGCGTCAACATATCCGGCCAGCTCAATTAAAGCTGAAGCATAAATGGCTCCGGCCGATGCGTCGCGATAGGCGTTAGGAATATCGGGAGCGTTAAAATCCCAATACGGCACCTTATCGGCGGGGAGATTGCGATGGCTTAGTATAAAGTTTGCTATATTTTTTGCCTGGTTTAAATACTTCTTATCCTTAGTTTCCCGATACATCATGGTAAACCCATACAATCCCCAGCCCTGGCCGCGCGCCCATGCCGAGCTATCTGCATAGCCTTGTACAGTTTGCTTTTTGTTTATACCGCCTGTTTCGGGGTTGTAATTAACCAGGTGATACGAACTGTAATCGGGCCGAAAATGATTTTTCATAGTTGTATTAGCATGGCTTATTGCTATTTTAGCATACGATGAATCGCCGCTTACTTTGGTTGCCCACATCAATAACTCCAGGTTCATCATGTTGTCAATAATCACTCTAAACTCACCAGGTTTCGAACTCCATGACATGGTGCATCCTACTTTTGGATTGAAGCGTTTAGACAAACTTTGAGCACTGGTGAGCAATACGTCTTTATACGCCGCGCTTGGCTTAATCTGGTTAGCATTGCCAAAGCTGCAATACATCATAAAGCCAATATCATGCGAATCGATGGTTTTCATAGGCTCCATAACCGGAAGCTTTTCCAACCCGGCAGTATACATAGCCGGCTCCTTGGTGCCTTTGTACAAATAGAACAAAGTACCAGGGTAAAAGCCGCTTACCCAGTTTTTGGCCGAAGTGCTTTTAGACCTATTGTTTTGAAATGTTTCTGGAAGGCTGTCCTTTGGCACGTTTGTCATCAACACTTTGTACTGGGCGTTGGCATCTTTTAAATTTTTATTGATGAGCTTCACCAGGTCGGCTTTTGGTTTTAAGGCAACCGTTTGTGCCTGCAAGTGAAAGCTACAAGCCGCAATAGCAGCAGTAATTAATATTTTTAGTTTCATAATATATGGGGTTGTTGGTTAGTTCTCTTTATCTACAATGGCGTGATCAATTTGAATCTTTTCACCTTTCCACGCTTTTTTTGCTGTCCAATCGGCATATGGCAATTGCCAAAAGCTATCATTCACTGGTAAACCTAATACTAAGAATGCCTCCGAGCATAAGTATAAACTTCCTGTGGATATGTAATTCTCCCCTACCTCGGGCTGATGCCCGGCGAGACCTATTTGCAGCCAGCCATTCTTATCGAAAGTTTCAGGCATTTCGATTTGCCGCTTAACAACTGCATACAAGGCCGACCTAACTTGTTGCGGCGTTACGTGTTCAGGCAATTCTTTCATGAGGGCTATTTTGGAAAGCAGTTGAAAAGCCCCGAAGCGATAAGCCAGTGACCTTCCAATAGGCGGGTAAGTGCCTTCCGGAGATATTAGCCGCTCCTGAACCTCAGCGTATCGCCGAGACCGCTCGAGCATTAATTCGTAATACTTTTTAGTATCCAGATTGGCATCTTTCAGCTCTTTTGTAACTTCGAGGAGCATGGGCTGTATTACAAAGCTGTTGTAATAGTCCCAGTGAAAGTTAGGCCCATCGCCATAAGCACCATCTCCCTTGTACCAAAGCAAATGTTGCCTTAAGGCATAATCAATACGCATTTTATCGCCTGAGTTATCAAATTTCTGCAAAGCTGCCTCTATAGTAGCACTAAACATTAACCAGTTTGAATAAGATGGTGAAATTACACGGCTGGATCTTAAAGCGTTGATTACATTCTTTTTAGTGATCTCATCCAAATTTCCCCACAGTTGTTTTGGTGCGCGTAATAACGCCTGAGAAAAAAAAGCGGCATCTACCAAGGGCTGCCTGCCTTGATTAAAGTTCATAAAGTCGGGGGCCTGAGGGTTTGTCGAATTTTTGATGCACTGCACCGCAATATCGATGTACTTTTTGCGCAGCGTACCCTCAGGCGTTTCATCAGGGCCAAGCTCAAGCCACGGCGCCATACCGGCAATTAAACGGCCAAAGGCTTCCAGATATGTGCTGTACACACGGTCTTTGGCTACCTTCGCTTCAACCGGCATCGTCTTTTTAAGCTCATTCTTACTCAGGGCAACCAGAACAGGGTCGGCAATGCGGGTTAAAGTTTTTACAAAGTATTCGCGTTCGCCCAACCCATTGGCCGGATTTATTTTTTGTGCGTTAACCAGTGTGGGAACGGATAACAGCGCTATAATTAGCATTCTTTTGAACTTCATAATCAGTTATTTGATCAGGTTTATTTTTTACTAAAAGCTGTTTCGAGTACTACTAATCGCCTGTCGCCGGTGTAGGTTATATTGACCTCATTTTTGTCTACCGGGCAATCTAAAGCCAGCTTCTCTCCTGCTTTTATGGTACGGCTAACTTCGGCGAGCGCATTCACCTTAACCTTTATTTCAAGTGGCTCTTTGCCCGGATTCCAGACAACAGACGTTACATTATTTTGCCCTGTGGGTATGCGGCACCAAAATTTACCAATGCCAACAACCGAATTTTTATCGCTAATTTGAGGTTGGCCACCAAAGCTGTGTACGTACGGACCGAAAGGCCTGCGACCGTTGGCAACATATTGTATACCAGGGCGAGAATTGAAGCCAGAGCGGCTGCCGCCAGCTAACTGATACCCCTCGGGAGTAACACTTACGCCTTTAGTAAATGATTCGGGCAAACGAGGGGTTGAATTAACCAGAAACCCGCTATAAATATCGGTTACTACGCCTTTTTCGGTTTGATACTCGCCCCAAATGATTGGGCTGGTGATGAGTTGGTAAACCTCATGACCGACTGGAGAACCGGCATAGCTTACCATATTAAGCAGTAGTCTGGATGCCACCGGATCAACACTTACATGCTTAGCCAGGTCCAGGCCACATATCATAATACTGCCTTTTCCAGAATACTGCTCGGCTAAGGTCACGCCTCGTAATCCAGAACCAAAATTTGCCAAAATAGCCGTGTTCAATATATCGTCGCTGTTTTCAAACGTAAAGCCATCTGTTACCGGCCTGTTGGCTGGAAAACCTTTTTGGGTAGCATCCCAATCAGAATAATCGCTCCACACTCGTAAGTTAGCTCGAGTTATTCCGGCAAAAATTGGATGGTCCGGACGCTCGGGATTTACATAATAGCCGTTACGGGGTGATTTATTGCTTACCGGATAAACTGGGTTGTCAATATTGGTATTGGTGTTACCTACTGGATTGACCAATAATGCGTTTAGCATTGCCATATGAACGCTATCTTGACGGAGACTTATAACCCTGCCCCCATTCGAAATAAATTTCTTAATACCGACAGCATTATCTGATAAGCTTTTATCGGCCGAATTTTCACCAATAACCAGCACGTTTTGTCCTTCAATAGATTTATTAAAAGAAGAGGCTTCAGTGTACTTTATTTGCAGATTATCAAATGCCTTTTTAGTTGCGCCTGCTTTATCATACAATAAGACAGGTGTGGTTGTAACGGCTGTAAAAAGTTTGTCAGCAACAAATAGCTTATAGGTATTCTTTGAAATGGTTTCGGCACCTGACATCACTTTACCTACCAATTCGTAATCACCTGTAGTTAATTTTTCGGGCAATTTAATATTGAGGCTTAAGCTTTGTTCAGCGTAATACGGCAGATCTTTGAGCTTTACACTGTCTTTCAGTACCACAGTATGAGTTTTGTCTTTAAGCTCATATATCAAGGTTGCATTTTTAATGTCACTAAAATCATTATCATCGTTAATAATATGAGCAATGGTCTTTACTGTTGCCCCTGCGTAAACGTTAGGTGTGTAGCATTCCCAGCTTAACAGCACAGGCTGATAGGATATTTTAACTTGCTCTGTTGCCGGTTTTGGTTTCATGTCTGCAAACTTTTCGATACTATCCCAATTATAAAAGAGTATGGTAAACGGAAACACACCGCTCAGGTCGGGATTGATATTACGGAACTGCCTGAATGATTCTGTTGCCTGCCGAATGGTGAATTTCTGGTGCTCATCGGCCAGTTGGGATTGCAGAGCCTGTTGTTCGTGCCCGGTCCAGGCCAGTTGCGATGAAGGATTTTTGTGCCAAGGCGTTAAATTATAACGGCCATCAGGGCCGGTATAATTGCCCACGCATTCTGTAAACGTTATAGGCTGGCCTTTCTTTGCGAAAGGAATTATGGCTTCATTGTTTCTGATATTAAGAAATGTATACGGCGAACTATAATACCAGCCCCAATAACGGTGAAGGTCGCAAATGTCGCCAGTTTTTCCATAACCATAGCCCGCGTTGGCAATGTAAACGCGGGTCTCATCCCAACCTTTAAGCTTTCCAAATGCATAGGTCAGGAACTTTTCCCACATCTCAGCACGCTTACCTACAAAAGGTGTTTCATTGGTCATAGCATACACCATAAGGCTTGGGTGATGGGCAATGGCTCCCAGCTTTTTGTGCTCGTACCAGGCAACCCCTTTATCGTAATCTTTTGGAAACCCACCATCAGTTTCGTCGCCAACGGCCTCAAAATCTTCCACCTTTTCGCCTGTACCAACCTTTCCGCTGTAGTTACCGCCAAAAACCATCATGCCTAATTCGTCGCATACGTCAAACCACTCTTCAGCATCAGGTATACGAATAATATTTACGTTGATACTTTTCATAAACCTAACATAATCCAAGGCAAAAGCCCGGCTTTTCTCCAGCTTGTCGGGTATACCGCGGCCGGGAGGATTAATGGCTATGCCGCGAAGAAAAATAGGTTTGCCGTTGAGAAACAGGTTACCTCCACGCCGCTCAAATGACCGAAATCCAGCGCGCTCATTGAGCTGGTCTTTCAGTTTCCCTGCACTGTACTGCTCTAAAGTTACATTGTATAAAAAGGGATTGTTGGGCGTCCAAAGAACCGGTTTAAGGCCGGTTATGTTAAAAGCTAATTGCTTTTTACCTGCATTATCAACCGTTTGTGGCTTTACAGCTCCTTGCCATAAAATACTACCGCCAGCCGCAGCTTTAATTATCACTTTAAAGTTATTGTTGCCGGCCGTTTGGTAGTCGGCATCCACCACAAGACGCATGTAATCTGTACCTGTAAATGGCGTAAGCCGCTTTTTGGCTTTATCCTGAGCAAGTGAAATGTTTGCACAGGTAAAAATAAGCAGGCTAAATAGCGCAATTCTTCTCATATATATTATAGTTTAATTGGTCTTTTGTTGATGTCTGATAAAGATGGAGGCAAATTTTGAGTCCCCCAGTTGGAAGGCTTGCTGCCCATCATCAAATTCAGTGTGGCTCCGTTAATAATATCACCGTGCCTAAACCAGGCTTTGTCCCAGTTTTTGCCGTTTAATGTGGCCGATTGGATATAAATGTTTTGCGCAGTTAGATTGATAGCATTAACTATCAATTTTTTACCCTGTAGCAAATTAACTGTTACCTTTTTAAACAGTGGTGCCGTAACCAAATAAACGTCCTGCCCCGCGTTTGTGTAAAAGCCCATAGCATGCATAGCAAACCAGCCAGACATCGCTCCCGAATCATCGTTACCGGGCAGTCCTCCCCGGAGCGTGTTGTAATATTGGGCACGAATGGCATTTACCCGTTCACTTGTTTTATCTGGCCTACCAGCCCATATGTACAAGCATGGTGTTAAAAAGCCCGGCTCATTATTTACATCATAATATTTGTTTGTAAAAAAAGTGTCAAGCCTGCTGATGAATGCCTGTTTGCCGCCCGAAACTTCAATTAGCTTTTTTACATCCTGCGGCACGTAAAAAGAGTATGTCCAGCTATCACCTTCATACAGGTAACCCTTGAATGTTCCGCGCTTAAAAAAATCAAAGTCGGGTTCCCATTCGCCGCTTTCATCTTTGGGCCATATAAAACCGTTTGCACCATGATTAGTTACTGGCCGCCACAGATTTTGCCAATTAGACGCTCGTTTCAAATATTTTGCAGCGTCAGCCTCTTTTTTCAACCGTTTAGCAACTGAGGCTACAGCAGCATCGTTATTGGCATATTCAAGAGTGCGTGAACCGGCTATCGAAATCCCGTAAGGCACATACCCTAACGCTTTGTACTTGCTTATACCCTCGCGACCTTCTTTTTTAGGTCTTACAGGCTCCGTTTCAGCATTCTTCGCCATCGCTTCATAAGCCATGGCATAATCAATATTAGGCAGTTTTTTTGCCAACGCATCGGCAATCAGCATATCAGAATTTGTTCCACCCTGAATTAAGCCATTGTCATTTCCGCTACGTGCGTCGGGCATGTAGCCTTCATGGTTATAAATATCAATTAACGACCGTATAATATCCTCTTGCCGTTTTTGGTCAATCAAAGTAATCAATGGGTTTGATACTCTATAGGTATCCCATATAGCGTAGTAATCGTCATAGTAAGGTTCAGTCGACTTCCATAAAGGATTTTCGCCGGTACGATTTGACGGCATTAGCATTACATGGTATAATGCGGTATAAAATCTGATTTTCTCTGCCGTGTTTTCCCCTTCTACTTGCACCCTGTGTAAAAGCTGGTTCCATGCTGCTGATGCGCTCTTTCTGATTTGGTCAAAACTCTTTGTTAACGACTCTTTCTCCAGGTTTTGTTTGGCTTTCTGGGTGCTGATAAATGAAATACCCACTTTCACAATTAGCTGCTCGCCTGCTTGTGTTGTATAGGACAATACCGCGCCGCTTAATCCAATACCATCTGCCTTAACAGGCTTTACCTCGCGGTTGGTTGAAAGTACGCCGTTAAGCCATGTTTGGATGCCTTTGGCCGGTTTACTTACTTGTGCGTAAAAAAACACGGTATAGGGGGCGCCTTCATTCCACCCACCGGCTACCGTACCGAAACCTTCTACTTCGGTTGGTGATATTACTTTTATTGATGAGTTTACCAGTTTTTGCACAGTGCTGCCCTTCACCAAAAATGAGGCTGCATCAATCAAAATGTGAGCGTCTTGAGTTTCAGGAAAAGTGTAGCGGTGCAAGCCAGTACTGTGCGTAACTGTTAATTCGGCCTTAATAGTGTAACGCTCCAAAAAAGCAGTATAATAGCCTGCTGCAGCGCTTTCTTGTGTTATGGAACTCTGATGATCCTTCAAGTTGACGGCCCCTGTTATAGGCATAATTTGGATATTGCCATATTTGGCGCCGCCGCCAGTGCCGCTTACATGCGTATGGCTAAAACCATAAACCTGCCCACCGCTTACGTAACCAGAGTTGGTATTAGGAGATTTGCCATTTACAACCTGGCAGTCGGGACTGAGCCTTACCATACCAAAAGGCATCGACGGACCAGGAAAAACGTTGCCCGAGTTTTCGGTACCAATAAAAGGATCTACATATTGCACTATACTGTTCTGTGCGTATGCCTTTGGCAGTACTGTAATAAGCAGTAATAAATAGATGCAGTATTTTAACTTGCTCATCATACAATTACTTATTGCCAAATTTTAAGTTGAGGCGCTGCTACGGAATTTGATATGATAACCGTTCTGCCTTTATCTTCATCATCTCCCAATTGCCGGGTTTCTCTAACCAGTACAAACGTCATCCCACTTGCACCATGTTTTTTAACCAGATCAGTAACATCAAGGTAATGGCGTTTCTCTATCTTGCCAAAGGCTATCTCACCAGCCACAAAGGCATCTTTGCCAACGTTATGTATCAAGGCCTCTTGTTTATCCAGTAGTGGGGCACTGTTCCAGCTTAGTGTTTTAGCATTCCAGTCTACAGTTTGAGGAATGCCGTAAACATGCAGCCGGTAAGGTCTATCACCAACATTTACATGACCGCTAACAGACAGGATACATCTCTTTATAGTTGTGCGACTACTGGGTAAGTTGAATTTAACGTACGCCACCTGGTTGTTAGCTGGGTTGGCGGCGTCCAACTGCACCGACATAAATTTATTTAAATTGAAGTTCTTAACGGCATCTTTTCCGCCTTTAACAGTTACAGCGGCAGTGGCTTGTAAGGTATTTACAACTGGCTTAATGTTAGATGGGATGGTGAGGAGCATTACACTTTGAGGAGGCAGGGTAAGATTGAACCTACCCGTGTTGGCCAGATTAATGAGTTGTGTTACTTCACCATAATTAGTACCATTTACCGTTTCAGCAGTTATAGGTGTATTAGCGCTAATTTTGAGCTTTGAAAGATTGATGCTAAGCTGGTAGCTTTGCAAACTACGCTGTACCAACCACATGTAATAATTGCCAGATATGGCATCATAGGATGTGTAAGTATCCAGGTCGGTATCATCAGGCACTGAATTATTTGTTTGAAGTAATTTACGCTCGTCCTTAAATCCTTTAGCAAAAAGCCGTACTACCTCCCCTGTACGTTGTATTCCCGAAACGTTATAGTCGGGAGCCGATGACGGCTCATCGCCTTTAGCAAAAAGCTTAATCTCTCTAATTTTTAAATTACCGGCATCTGTACTTATAAAGCGCACTTTGCTCGTTCTTACAGCCGATTTAAAAATTGTGAAGATCTGACTGTATTTACTTGCTTTTTCTTCCATGCCCGGAATATCAAGCCAGGAGCCGTTTTGCAAGTATTGCAATTTGAAGTTTTTAATACGGTCAGGGCTGGTATAAACACCGTCGGCCGAACCTGTATACACTACTGCGCTCCCTATTTCCTGAGGTTTTCCAAGGTCTATTTCTACCCATTTCTCTTTTTCCGCACCATTACCCGATTGCCAAGCCGAATTGTCCCCTTTATTACCATCCGTAACAAATTGGGCTGAAGCGGAAGAAGTACTGGTTTTAACCGGCTTGTTTAATGCTAGGTTTTTATACGCATCTTCGATTATGCGCCGGCCCTGCCAAATATAGTGGTGACCAGACTTTATCCCCCTGGGGTACGGTCCGCTTGCGGTATTGGCAAATTTAAAAGCCCACATACCGTAGCCTCCGTTTTTCATATTATTGGCATATATACCGGCCCACTCTGTAAATAATGACGGCGAATCCATCGTCTCTTCCTTATCGATGAGGTAAGCATTCATCCACCTGCCAATTTCGGTGTACATAATGGGCATTGATTTTCCCTCAGGATGATTTTCTTCAAGTATCTTTCGGATGTTACTGATGCGCGACGCATATCCTGCAGCGGGAGAGTTATAGGAATGGGTGGAGAACAGGTCTACCAGATTGGAGGCAACCGTTTTGCCGTGATAGTCGGTATGAGTGGCTTTAGCTACAGCCGCCCACCAGTCCGTGTTCTGCCCGGCGGTTACTGGTCCTACAAACTTGCCCTGCAAATGCTTGCCATAAGCTTTGTTCACGTCCTCTACTGCGCAATGTATAGCATCAGAAACGATCTGTGCGCCCGATATCCATTGATCCAACTTCATTGGACCAGAGTTTTTGTGGTTTGGTTCATTTTGCATGGCAAACATGGTTACATCGCCAGTTTTAGCCGAATGGTAAGCAAGTGCATAATAACGTTGCCACTGCATCCATTTATTTTTCCAGTCATTGCTAAAATCAGTGCTGCCAATTTGCAATATCACGTCAATACCCAAGCGCTTTGACTCGGTTAAAGCGTAATTATATACCATTGCATTTGTTGATGATGAATCTGGCTTGTCGTAAAGCGGCGTCAGCTCTTTCCAATTAATGAATGGGTTATGTTCAGGAGACGAGCGTAATTCATTCTTCCTTTTGTCAAACTCTTCTACCGTTGTAACCTTGCCATCAACCTGGACGGTATTGGCCGGAACAAATGCGTTAAGCGTAGCCCATACCCTTAAGCTATTTACATTAGCATATTCTAACCAACCCGATATGTTGCTACCCGGAAAATAATAGCCCTGGTTATAACCTACATATTTTAATGTTTTGCCAACAACCTTATTGGTTACTGTTATTGTAGCTTTTTGTAAACCGCCGGCTTTTTTTACACGGGAAACTGCCTGCGTTAGGGTTGGCGGAGCTGGCATATTAGGCGCTTCTGCGCCAAATACCTCAATTTCCATAATGTTAATAGGCTCGCCGTCATCACAAATCAAACGAATTTTATAACTTGTAACGGCAGGCTTGAATGGAAACGCGGCTGCTACCAAACGATTTTCATGTACCTCTCCTTTAGGAAAATCGGTCCAGTTGGCATCGTCCCAATATTGCAGCTTAAAGTTTTTCACCGACCAAAACCCGGCAGCTTGTGTCATTTCATCCTGCTTTTTTTCCTGGTCGGTTATCCCGCTGTGTACAGTAATTGCAGTGATATTATAATATTTCTTAAGGTCGATTTCTACTGTATGGGGCGCTTTACTGGTGCCCGCTTCCCATTTGCCGTTGCGCGAGATAACGCCATCTGTTATCCTTGAGGCGGGAAATGCTTTGCTTTCTGATGATGCCAGAACCGGTTTGTGCAAAGCAATGTTATTTTGCTGTGCATAGGCTCCAAATCTGCAAAAGCACAACAAGTAGAATAAGGTTATCGTTAAACCGCGTTTGATCATGGTTGTAGTCGTATTATTTCTTTAAGACGGTTTCTATTGGTTGGCCGGTAGTGTTGGGGCTTTTAAAAGTAATGCCTAAAAGTGCGGCCATCGTTCTTGCATATTGATTTTGGTACACCTGTATGTTCTGAGTTTCGCCAATGGCTTTAACACCGGGGCCAATTACCGCAAACCAAACCTGGTCAGATCCAGCTTCTTTGCTGTTATGGTGAGTCCAGTTATCAGCCTGGTCATTTCCTCTTCCGTGGTCGCTAACAATAAACAAGGTAGTCTGATCTTTATAAAAAGGATCCCTTTGGATATAACTCCATACATCCTCAATCATCTTATCATTATTATAAGCCGACGACAAATACTCATAGTACAGGTTGCGATGCGCGTAAGCATCTGTTTCTATAAAGCTAATTTGCAAAACTTTTGGGTGGTTCTGCTTCATGTACTCCTTCGCTAAAAAATAAGTGACAGCATCAGGCCTTTCGTTATTTCCGAAAGTTTTAGGTAGCAAAGGTTGAACATTATTTAGTGCCTTCTGTGCTTCAGTTAGGTTTTTATCCATAAACGTGGTATACCCTGCATTCACTGGAAAACCACAGCGATCTTTGTTTAAGATACGGTCAAAAGCGGCCCAAGACGCGAAAGCTGCTACACTATTTTTATAGCCCGGTTGCTGATTGATGAATTCTGGCAGCGTAATGTTAGGGTTAGGCCCATAATCATTCGAGTTTATGCGCTTATCGGCAAACCCGGTAAAAATTTCATTATACCCCGGATAAGAGAACCAATACGGATTTGTTACATTGACGTTACTATTTAAATTGCGATTACCGTACAGCTGACCTTTGGCCTTGATTGTACTCCATAAAAACGGCATTATTTGCGATCTGCCTACCTGCGGAGTTCTACTCCAAAAGCGGGTTATACGCTGTACTGAATCTTTTGCCTTTATAGCCTGGCTAAACAGCTTTGCAGAGTCGGCCCCACTAAACACTTCTTTCCAGCGTAAACCATCAAAAGTAATGATAACCATTTTGTTACTGCCTTGCGGCTGGGCAAGTGCGGTAAGGCAGAAGCAGGCAAACATTATAGTGAAATTAATTTTCTTCATGTTTGAACATAGTTTAATTAACCGCTCTTAACCGAATTCCGGATAAAGTTGTCTTGCCGGCCTTAGCATTAAAAGAGACGTTGATGCCCTTGTTGTCAGCGGCAGTAATGATAAACTTTTTGCGTAGCGCAACCCCAAACCCACAATCACCACTCAAATCCAGATCGCTTATCAGGCGGTCACCGTTCACCAAAACATCAAAAACCCGCTCCGTTTTCTGTATCTTATCGCTTTCTATAAAAGATAATTCCAGCTCGTAAGTGCCGTCGGCAACGTCAAAACGGTAACCTTTAATACCATCCTGGTACGAATAATAAAGTGGATTATCGGCTGTGTTCTTCTTAACAGTTTTAATGTTAAGCATGGCAGGGGTGCCGCCTATGTGCCCAAAGCTTCCGCTTTTATAAGGCCGATCTTCAATCCAAATATGGTTTGATCCGTCAATATATTGAACATCTGAGCCCACGTTGACGGCAATCTCTCTAAAAGGACCGGCTGATAAATTCTCATCATAAATCCGGTAGTTTACCGTAAAATTATCCGTAACATCCTGCTGTGTATTACTACCCGAAGCTGCAATTTTGTTTTCTCCTGACTGTAGCTGAATGGTCCAAACACATTTATGTAATGCATCCGGCTTTTTGGTGCCTACTTGCTTGCCATTTAAGGTAAGCACGACCTCATCGAGATTGCTATACACTACAATAGTTGAAGTTGCGTTTTTCAAACCGGCCCTTGTTTGCCAGTCGCGCGAAGCAATGTAAACCATAGGCTGGGGGTTCCAGTTAGCTTTGTACAGATAGTAAACATCTTTTGGCTTCCTATCCCAGGTTACCATGCCTTTTTGGTTCATGTTGTTGCTCACCCCGCCCACATTAGGCTGCGAAAAATCAAATTGGTTCCAAATAGCGGTTCCGGCAAGGTAGGGCATTTGTCGCATTTGCATAATGTACGCTTCGTGAAATATGCGTTGGTATTGTCCGGTAAAATCAAAGCGTACGGGTCTTTCCGTATTTACCTGATTGTCACTTTCGGCCCCGTACTCACTTATAAAAAGCACCTGCATGGGGTTAGCCTTGTGCTTGGCATCTATAATGGGTTTAAATTCTTCGGGCTTGCCACTGTACCAGCCGTTATAAATATTGTAACTGGCCAAACCCGGAACATCTGATAGTTTGAATTTGTCATAATCATCGCTCATGTGCATAGCCATTGTGCTGGTACGTAATGGGTCTTCTGCTCTTACAGTACTATCTAATTTTACAGCATATTTTTTGAGCTTGTTTATATACTTCATATTATCCTGAACCTGAATGCGTTCAGCCTTCTCGCTCCATAACAAAACCTCGTTCATGGAGCCCCAAACTATCACCGATGGATGGTTGTAATTTTGCCTGATCATTTCCTTGATCATGTTGCGCGAATTACTAAAGAACTCCGGCACTGGGTTCATATAGTTCACCAGTGGAATCTCCTCCCATATGAGTAACCCCATTTTATCGGCCAGTTGCAGTACTTCAGGAGCTTGAGGATAATGGGCCAAACGCAAAAAATTACACCCCATTTCTTTAATCAGTTTCATGTCGCGGTAGTGGTCCTCAGCTGTGAGCGCATCTCCCTTGTCTTTAAAATCCTGGTGGCGGTTTGTTCCTCTCAATACCAGCTTTTGTCCGTTTAAGCTAAATCCCTCATTGGGCGAAAATGAAAACCAACGAAAACCCAGCGGATTATCAATCTCATCAATAACCAATGTGCCTTGCCTGATAATACTTTTTACATGATAAAGGTTAGGGTGATCGGGCGACCATAGCTTGGGGTTCTTAATTTCCGGAACATCCAGTTCGTTCTTAATGCTTTGCCCAGCGCCAACTGCAATTTGTTTTAATACACTAGCTATTTCCTTATTTTGCGCATTATAAATGATGTGCTGTATTTGAAATTTCTGCTCAGTTTCGGCGTCATTCACGATGGTGCTTTTTATTTTTACAGAAGCCGACGATGCACTAACAGCCGGTGTTGATATATAAACCCCTTTTGAACCATGATCTAAGAGATCAAAATGCAACTTACTAGCTGCCACCAGCCAAACATCCCTGTAAATACCTCCGTAAGACGCATAACCGATAGATAATGGTGGTAAAAAATCATTTTGTGCATTGTTAACTTGTAGGGCAATTAAATTTTCAGTTGGCTTGTCTGATAACTTTACAAGGTGTGTAACATCAAAAGTGAAAGCGGTATACCCGCCTTTGTGCTGTCCGGCAAATACGCCGTTTACATAAACGTCGGCAACTTGCCCAACACCTTCAAAATTCAGATACAGCTTTTTATTCTTAAATCTACTGTCGAGCATTATTTTTTTGCGGTACCAGCTAATACCTCTGCGCGATGTTTCGTCATCATCGAAAGGATCCTTCGCATTCCAGGTGTGAGGTAAATCTACCGTTTCCCATTTACTGTCATCAGCTTTTGGCCGTTGTGCAAAGTCGGCACCATTAGGAAGGTATTTCCAACCGTCATTTACCGACCATATCAATCGCGACTGCCCTTTAACAAATGGGCATGACAGGGCCAACAATAAAACAAAGAGTAATAACTTTCGAGTCATTATTAATTAAAGTATATAGGATTATTGAGAATTATAATTGTAAGGGCAAGATATATATATGGCTGAGGCTACGTACAGGTTAAATGAAGCACATATACCCTGCTAATGAACATCTGCAGCGATTTTTTAAGCAACAGTATGCTGTGCGATGTATTTGCTTATGTAGCATTTAACCCGCATTTATGAACCAATTAACTGCCTAAATATGTAATATTGGTAGCTAATTTCGATTGATGCAAGCAGAAGCTCCTGCTACGTTAACCAATTTACAACCAGCACCGAATACAATTTTCAGATTGCTAGTTTGATACCGTAAATGCGGAGCTTGTGTGCTTACGAAACCAATTATAAAACCAAGATTAAACGCATGAAAAACCTCATTAAAAAATGGGTTACGCTTTCTTTATTATTAGGTATTTCAACCGTTATGCCGGCACTGGCGCAAGATATTACAATAACGGGCAAGGTAACCGACCAGAAAGACAAGAGCTGGCTGCCCGGGGTAACGGTATCGGTAAAAGGCAGATCGAAAGTAACTACCACTGATGGCAACGGAAACTACAGCATAGCAGCGCGCGCAAGTGAAGTGCTCATTTTTAAATCCGTTGGATTTACATCCAAGGAAGTCGGCGTATCTACAGCCAATGGAAACACCTTAAATGTAGCGCTGGTTTCGGATGTAACCAACCTTAATGATGTAGTGGTTGTGGGATATGGTACGCAAAGGAGAAAAGATGTTACAGGCTCTGTTGCTTCGGTTGACAAGAGCCGTTTGGAGCAATTGCCCAACACTAATTTTGCGCAGGCCTTGCAGGGGTCTTTACCCGGTGTAAGCGTTGATCAAAACAGCGGAGGTGCGGAGGGCAATAACAACTCAATTGTAATTCGGGGTAAAAATTCTATCACTGCTACCAATGATCCGCTGATAGTGTTAGACGGTATTCCTTATAATGGCAGCATCTCAGACATCAATCCGCCCGATATTGAGAATATTGATGTGCTTAAAGATGCTTCGGCCACTGCTATATATGGCTCAAGAGGTGCAAACGGGGTTATTTTAGTAACTACAAAGAAAGGGAAAAGAGGTAAGCCGAGTATTTCTTATGATGGCTTTTACGGCATACAAAAATTCACCAATCTACCTGATATGCTCAGCCCCGAAGAATTTTATACTTTTAAAAGAACCCGCGAGCCAAATACAGCGATTACCACATCAGAACAAGCTGTTTATGACTCCAAGAACTTTCCAAACTGGGTTGATCTGGCAACACGTACAGGCAGTCGCAGTCAGCACACATTGGGAGTTACCGGAGGCAGTGATAATTCCCGTTATTATGTTTCGGCAACATACCTGGATGTTAAAGGCGTTGCCCTGGGCGATAATTTTAAACGGTTATCGACCCGTATAAATTTAGAGACCAATGTTACCTCCTGGCTAACCTATGGCACAAACACACAGCTGTCCTATAATAATAGAAGCGGCCTGGCTGCATCTTTTAACGGGGATTACGGCGCTTACCGTTTTAATCCGTTAACAACAGCTTATAATGCCAACGGTACGTTAACCGTGTATCCATGGCCCGATGACACCTTCTTTGCTAATCCGCTGGCCCCTACGCTCGCGAGCAACAACGACGAAACCTATAAAGTGATCAGTACAAATTATTTAAATGTGCAGTTACCGGTTAAAGGGCTCTCCTATCGCCTCAATACAGGTATTGAATATACAAGCCGCGATCAAAGTACTTATTATGGCCGCGACACCCGCACCGGATTTAAAGACAACGGAAACTTAAGCCTCGGCACCAATCTGCAACGTAATGTACTGATTGAAAACATTGTAAATTACAATCGCAGCTTCGGCAAACATGCCATTGGCTTTACAGGCCTATACAGTTACCAGTACGACAATATCAAAATAAATGGACTTGATGCAACTGGTTTTCCTAATGATGTTCTTACTTACTACCAGGCTAACGTTGCCTTGTCAAAAACGCCATCAGCCAATTACTCTAAACAAACGCTTATATCTCAAATGGGCCGTTTAAATTACTCCTATAACGGCAAATATTTACTAACGCTAACCGGTAGGCGCGATGGTTTCTCAGGTTTTGGCGCTAATAAAAAATTCAGTTTTTTTCCATCCGTAGCTTTAGGTTGGAACATATCTGAAGAAGATTTTGTTAAAAACATTAACGCTATTTCTAACCTGAAACTGCGCTTATCCTATGGTAGCAATGGTAACCAGGCTGTAGGCACCTATCGTACTTTAGCAAGACTGGCCGAAAGATCATACGTTAACGGCTCTGCCACCGCACCTGGTTATATACCAACTTCTTTGGCCAATCCAGACCTGGGCTGGGAGACAACTAAGAGTTTGAATGTTGGTATTGATTTTGGACTATTTAAAGGCCGGCTAACCGGCACCATTGACGCTTATACAGCTAAAACACGCGATCTGCTTTTAAAACGCCAAATATCGCCTGTTCATGGCATTGATACTATTACGCAAAACATAGGCAAAACTGCCAATAAAGGTATTGAACTGGGCTTAAACAGCATTAACATTAAGTCTTCAAAATTTACATGGACCTCCAATGCCAACATATCTATAAACCGGAATAAAATTGTTGAGCTGTATGGCAATGGCAAAAGCGACACATTGAACAATTGGTTTTTGAACAAGCCAATCGATGTAAACTTCGACTATACCTATGGAGGTGTTTGGCAAACTACAGATGATTTAAGCAAATCGCCGCAGCCAAACACTAAAGCTGGTTATGCCAAAGTTGTGGATTACAATAACGATGGAAAGATTGATGCCCGGGATAAAACCATTATTGGTAGCAGGCAACCCGACTTTACCTGGGGGCTTGGTAACACTCTGACTTACAAGAACTTTTCGCTATACGTTTTTGCGCAGGGCGTTGTAGGTACAAGCCGTCGTAATACCTTCCTTGCAGATGACGTCAACTCAGGCGTAAGATACAATACCACCCGTAAAAACTGGTGGACGCCAACCAACCCAACTAATGAATATTATGCAAACGACGTTAATGCGAACATCTATGGCGTTCGCATTTTTGAAAGCGACAGCTACCTACGGGTTAAGGATATTTCACTATCCTATAACCTTACTGGAAAGTTATTGAGGCAAATAAAACTTAGCCGGGTAAAGGTTTATTTTAATATGCGCAACGCATTTACCATCACTAAATGGACCGGCCTTGACCCGGAACTGAACACGCAAGACGCTATACCGCTTCAAAAAGAATTTATACTAGGCTTAAACATTGGTTTATAACCATTTATTAGATCTGTTATTATGAAACTGATTACCCAAACCATACAACTTGTTATAATAGCATTGATACTAACAGGCTGTTCAAAAGATGCATTGAATGAATCATCGCCAAGTATTCTTACGGCTGATAACTTGTACAAAGACAAAGCCGGCTTTGATGCAGGAATAAACGGCCTGTATGACGAGGCCCGCCGATCAAGATCGGGCAGTACGTACGGTGGCTCAACTAATTTAATGTTAGAACCTGCCTTTATTGGCGTGGATAACGCTTATGGCAACTATGAAGACGCATATGAGCGGGTTTTTAATAGTTGGGGGGCCAACAACAATGCATCAGTGTTACACTATCGCTATATATGGTCATGGCTATATGAAACCATAAACGCCGCCAATACGATTATCAATAGAGCAGGTCAACCCAACAACCTATCTGAAAATGATAAAAACATGGCAATGGCAGAAGCCCGCTTTTTCAGAGCCTGGGCTTACCGGCATTTAACCTACCTGTGGGGCGATGTTCCGCTGACGCTTGAGGAATCATCGGGCACCAATATTAAAACTGACTGGCAACGCACACCGGTTGCAGACGTGCGCAAGGCGATGGAAGCCGATTGGTTGTTTGCAGAACAATACTTGCCGGAAACGTCGCCATCAAACCCTGGCAAAGTACTTAAGGGAGCCGTTCAGCACTACCTGGCCGAACTGTACTTAACAACCAATCAAAATGATAAGGCGCGTGATTATGCCCTTAAGGTTACTACTAATGGAAATTACAGGTTAGTTACCACGCGGTATGGCGCCAACGCTACCAAACCCGGAACACCTTTTACCGATCTATTTTTAGATGGCAATGCAAACCGTACCGCCGTAAACACAGAGCCTTTATGGGTTATACAAAACGAATTGAATGTGGCAGGTGGCGAGGGTAGCAATATTATGCGCAGGTATTGGGTAAATCGTTACTATTCATTAGCGGTAACCGGCACCGATGGTAAGTCTAAAAACCCATTTGCAGTCAGTGCCGATTATGGCGGCCGCGGCATAGGCAGGCTCGCCCCTACTAAATTTGCATTGAGCCTGTACAGTACTAACGATGATCGCGGATCGGATTATGCCTGGCGCTTTTCATATGCCATTAATAATCCAGCCGGTATACCAGTAGGTCGCAGTCTTGGCGATGTAATACAGTTGGACAGAACATCAAATGAAAAAACAACCAATCCTAACTGGCCCAGCACTCGAAAATGGGACTATGTAAGCCCTATTGACGTTACCGTTGACCGCCAGTATAACGATCAGATAATGGTACGGTCGGCCGAAACTTACCTCATACTGGCCGAAGCTTACTTAAAGTTAGGCAACCTCGATCTGGCTGCTGGTGCAATTAATGCATTGCGCGACCGTGCTCATACTGACAGGGTTACAGCCGGCCAGGTGACGTTGGACTTTATATTGGACGAAAGATCAAGAGAACTTTTCTCAGAAGAAGAGCGGCGCTATACACTGCTGCGTACAGGTAAATGGTTAGAACGAGTTAAGCTTTATAACAAGCTCGCAGCGCCCTTTGTAACCGACCGCGACAAGCTGTTACCTATTCCTCAAAATGTAATTGACGCTAATTTAACCAGTAAAATGCCGCAAAATTTGGGGTATTAGGATTGACTAGCGGCCACCGACTTATCGAACCTGTTATACCGACGGCTATATTTAAACTCACATTAGAAAATCAAACTTGCAATTTAAGTAAGATGTGCAGCAGCAGTTTGCATGTAAAACAACTCAAATCACAACTTGCGTTGTTACCTTTACAATAACAACATAAAAAAAAGGATGACCGGGTGGCCCGGTCATCCTTTCAATAAAGCCGATGAATTAGTATTTCAGGAATACTTTACAACTTTTTTAAAGCCTAAAGTGAAAATATCAAATTCGATAATTTCCACTTATCTCCCGGTTTTGAACCCGGCAACGCTTGTTGGTATTTCCACATCAGTTGCTCCCATTCCTGAACTTTTATATTATTAGCATCGGCCTCCGCCTTTTTCTCAAATGAAAAATCCTCAGTTGCTTCAATTATCATAGTTAAACGGTTATCACACCTGTATATCTCCATTTTTGTTATACCGGATGATTTAATGCTTTCCAAAATCTCAGGCCAAACAGCTCTATGAACAGATTCGTATTCAGCAATTAGTGCAGGATCATCCACTAAATCGAGGAGTAAACAATATGTCTTCATCATCATTATCTAAAGTTAAACATCTTTGTTAAGCTGATAGCAAATTTGGCCTTTCTTTGTAAACCTTCCATATAAATTCTCCAAACAGAGTATTGGCCCAGGCAAACCAACTACGTGTAAAATTGGTTGGATCGTCCTTATCAAAAGACTCGTGCATAAACCCTTTTTGCGCATGGCTGTTTTTCAGCATTTGTATACATTGTTTAATTTCAATATCACTGGCGCTGGTTAATCCGCGGCAAATAATACTCAATGGCCAAATCATATTGGCCGCTCCAACATGGGGTCCGCCTATACCCTCTCCCGCTTTACCTTTGTAAAAAAACGGATTACTGGCCGACAATACGAATTTACGCGTATTCAAATACACCGGATCATCATGTTTAACTAAACCTAAATATGGCATAGATAATAGTCCGGGCACATTCGCATCATCCATCATATTATAATTTCCGAAGCCATCGACTTCAAAAGCATAAATGCTACCATAAACTGCGTGTTTTACAACCGCATGTATGCGCAATGCGCCCTCAACTTCGCTGGCCAGCGCTTTTAGCTTTTGAACCAGTAAGTTATCTTTAAATATAGCAGATACCATTTCTGCTGCCTGCCTTAAAGAAACAACCGCAAAAAAATTAGACGGTATCAGGAAAGGATATATAGTGGCATCATCACTGGGCCTGAACATGGAGCAGATAAGCCCGGTTGGTTTTATCGGAAAACCATATCCATTCATCGGTAAACTGTCGGTCGGTTTAACCGTCTCTCGCTGAAAATGGTATGGCCCTGCATTTGTTTTACGCTGCTGTACTTTAAATACATTTAAGATAGACTCAACCGCACTTTTCCAGTTTTCATCAAAGGGATGATTGTCGCCTGTTATTGTCCAATAATTATAAGCCAGCCTGATAGGATAACATAACGAGTCGATTTCCCATTTACGTTCATGCACGCCGGGCAACATCTCTGTTTTATCGTTTTTCCATTCGCTAATCTGCTTTTCATTTTTATAAAACGCATTAGCATAAGGATCTTTTAAGACACATCTGGTTTGCCGGTTTATTACACCGGCTATCATATTTCTTAACTTCTCATCTTTACCGGCAAAAGTTAAGTAAGGCCAAACCTGTGCACAACTGTCGCGCAGCCACATGGCATCAATGTCGCCGGTAATTACATAGGTGTCCGGTCGGCCATTTACAGATTCATAAAATACAGTTGTATCTAAAGTGTTAGGGAAACAGTTCTCAAACAACCAAACTAATTCTTTATCCTTAACTTTTGATTTGAATTCGGCAATGGCATTTTCGACCGCCTGGCTATGAAACCTGCGTGAAGCATACGGTATCCTTACCACCGGAAAATCGGGTTTAAAAGCATAACTATATTTATTTAGTAGTGTTGCGGAACATAGTAGCCCTGCATTCTTGATAAATACTCGTCTTTTCATAGGTATAAAATCTCAATTAATAACTGGTATATCGGCTTGGTAAACATAACACAAAAAGAGGCACTTATTAAAGTGCCTCTTGGTAACCAAACTAATTGCCTGATGTACAAGTTAAAAAGCATGATATCTTGTATAATTTTTCTCCCTAATTAGCTTGATATACATCAAACTCTGTAAGGAACAGCAAGGTTGATCTCCACCCTAAAATATCGATTCTGATATAACGTGCTGTTACCGGCGAGTAGAACTTAAAATATTGATAGGCTGACGCAATAGATAGCGTAGTAGTACCCTGCGATACCCAATCAACTCCATTAACGCTGGTAGATACCATAGCCGATGTAAGTGCATTGGCCGTACTGCTGGTATGAATACGTATGCCAGTAAGGTTACTTCGACTACTTGCCATATCAACCGTTAGCTTAGCGGCTTTAGCCGGATTTAGCTGCCAGTTAGTATTGGTACGTGCATCAAACATGTTGGCTAAAGTGCCCGAAGTTGGCACTGCATCCAAAGTAGCGGTCCAACCCGTTCTGCTTGCAATAAGGGTACTACCTGTCATATCAGCCAGTACAGGACTGCTATATAGGTTAGTTACCTTGGTATTGATAAGCATGTATGCTGTATTTTGATTGGTGCTGATCTGTGTTCCATTGCCGTTTACCGACGTAATTTTGAAGGGAACTATGTAGCCGGCTTCGGTTAATTGGGGCAGTTTGCTGGCTGCAACCGATACTTTTACAGGCTCTGCCGAAGTTGTCTTGCCCTGCGGAATCGTCAGGGTAAGCGCTCCTATAGTTAAAAAACCATCGGGCAGCTTAATGTATTGGGTACCATTGGCCGAATTGTAACTATCAATTAAAGAATTATCAACCGTATAAGTCACTTGTACATCGCTACTCACCGCTTGTGTAGAACGTACAGGAAAAGAGGCCGTAACATCGCCTAAACTACCTGTGGGTGTGTGTATAACCGGAAAAACAAAACTGTTATAACTCTTAACCGTATAATTTTCGGTATTGAAAAACACCCGGTTAGTTTCATCGCCAACTACGTCAAAACTATCGTCCTTACTGCATGAGGGCAGAATAAACGCCATTAATACTAAAATACCCGTATATATCTTTTTATAATTCAAACTTTTCATACGCTTATTTTATTGAGCACATTTGTTGTTAATATCAGTAATCCAGGTTACGGCTTTAGGCCATGCCATATCTCTGCCATGTCCGCTGCGGTCAAAGAAAGTATTGCCCGAAGCCTCGTTCATTTTCCAATAACCCATTAAGCCATTGGCACCAGCGTCAACGCCGCAAAGTCCTTCCTGTATTTCAGTTAATGATAGTGGTCTGTCCCAGAATCTGATTTCGGCAACGCGGCCTAAAAAGCGTTGTGCTGTTTGATAGCCTGCATAAGACATGCCTATTTCGAGTGCACCTAACTGGTAAGTTTTAGGAGCGCCCTCAAAGCTTGCATCTAACTTTCCGTTTACATACATACGGTAAGTACTGCCATCAAACACACATGATATGGTGTACCATGTCTTGGTGGCAAACTCGGTGGTTGAGAAAGCACTGCCACCAGCCGATACCCATTGTAACTGGTTTATTTTGCTACCAGCTTCACCAAAACGCAGCAAGTTGGGCAATGATTCGTCAACAGGCCCCCAATTGCTCAAACGGCTTATTTGGTTGCTTCCAGGATGCCAGTCGTTAATGTAGCATTTAATCTCAAAAGTATATTTGGTAATATTATTCAAAGGCTGCGCAAATGCATACGGATAGTAAAAATTTGGATTGGAAATATCTATTGAGTTGAAATCAAGAACACGGGCTACCTTTAAATATACCGTACGAGATGCCTCCAATACACTTGTTGTACCGGTTACACTCTTAATAGTTACCGGTATTACATACGATCTGCCGTCTACAAATTTCGCGGTAGACAAAATTTTAACCGAAACTGCGTTAGATACATTTGTTCCGGCCTTTATAATGCCGGTGTTGCCAACCAATTCGTAACTACCTTTTGGCGGTATAGCATACTTGGCAGATGTTTCGGCATTATAGCCAGCAATGAGTGTGCTATCTATTTCAAAATTAACGGTAACATCTTCGCTTACCTTTCCGGTAGCCGTTGCGGTTACACCATAAGTAGCTGTAGTTCCCTCAACCGTAAACTTAATGAGTTTGTTGGTTTCGGTACCTGTTATCATAATTACATCCTTGAAATCGACATACTTTTTACATGTAGCAAATAGTACCGATACCAGGCCAAGCACAACAGGCAATGCGAGCCTTATTTTATAGCTTAACTTTTTCATAATGACTTATTTTTTTATTTAAATATTATTAGGTTACCGCACCGATGGGTTAGCGATTTGAATACTGCGCCTTACATTACCATACGGAACTTGAGTGTTGTAATCACGATCAAAATAAAAAGCTCCCCAGCCGGCTTTTTTACCCTGTGTAGGGTTCCAGCGGGCCATTCCTTCTAATGAGTACATCTGCTTTCCATCCTTGTTAAACGTATTGCCATCGGCCTCGGTAAACGGCGAGCCACCGTTCTCCCACCATTCGCCCAGGTTTTCGGTAACAATATATTTTTTTGTAGGGCACCATGCTGCTACAGAGTTGTAACGGCCTTGCAAAAAAGTAGCCGAAGTTGTTGTTGTACCCTGGGTGTAAGCCTGGTTTACTAAATAATTTATGTAAGGCTCTACCGCAGCTGCCGGTAACTGGGTGTAATAATCAATTATCAGATACTTATCAGGACGGGACGATTTTGGCCCGAACTGCTGACCTATGAGTGCCACCATCTTTGTAAAGTTATCACCGGATATCCAGTCCCCTTCGGGTTCATAATCCAGATCCAAACCATCAAGATCATTGTCAAGCACCATTTTAACCAAGTAGTCGGCATACATTTTTATACCATCATCGTTCTTTGGAAAATTAGGGTACTTTGCAATGCGGGTAATTTCCGGAACAAGCATTTTGGTTCCTTTAATTTCCCTTACCTTGCGCATTTCTTCGTACGCTATCGGGTTATAAGTGGTAACCGCATCATTCTGCTTATTTGACGGTATGCCCATCCAAAGGCTGCAAAAGTCTAAACTATCAGGCATGCCGGCAATGTGCTCACCCCATGAGGCAGACTTTTTATACTCCGCAACAACCCCCTCTTTGTGGCTGTAAGCGGCAAACCATCCATAAAAAATCTGGTGATCAGACTTCTTGTAGGCGCGTAAGTTTTCGTAATACTTATCATTATAAGTATAGGGCTTTTGTATCTCGATAGCCTCAGGCATATTTTGTTTATCACAAGCCGTAAAAGCACCAGCCAAACAAGCAAGCAACAGATTCAATAATTTCTTTTTCATTCTTAATTGATGATTAAATGTTCTCAATTACTACTTCTTATCCCACCATAGTTTGGTGTTGCCGTTATCGGCTCCCCCAAGCAATGATATGGCTTGCGCTATGCCTGCCGAATTGGTTTGATACTCGGTGGCAGGGAAAGGTAAACGACGTATCTGGGTTGCTGTGTTGATTAACCCCTGGCTTGTATTTAACACCACCGGGAAAACCTTCGGATAGCGGGTGCGTCTAAACTCTGTCCAAGCCTCCTGACCGTCAGGGTACATAGAAAGCCACTTTTGGGTAATAATGCGTTCTAAATTTGCTTCAAAGGCGGCCGTTTCATCGTACTTAATGGTAATCTTGCTTAAATCGGCACTTGTTGCAGTTACGTTGTTTCCACTATTACGCACATCGGTATAAGCAGCAGGAAGGCTCACCGCATCACTAATATATGCATCGGCGCTTGCAGTTACGCCGCTTACAGTGAACGACGTACGTATCCCCGATTCATAAAATGCCTTAGCCGTACCTCCCATGTTCCAACCTCTTAATGCCCCTTCGGCCCGCAAAAAATGAACTTCAGCTGGATTCATCCAAACTATTGGTGTGCTTGATACCACATTTAAACCCGAAAACGGGCCCTCTGCGTAGGTAGCTTTATTGGTGATGGTAATACCATTACGAATACCATGGTACAAGCCATCAGACGCGGCGTTAAAGTAGCGAGGCAGGCGCGGGTCTTTATAGCCGCTCAGGAACGACTCCATGTTAGCGCCCATTCTTATATCATTAAAGTTTGTTGATATAATATACAGCGGGTGGTTATAAACGAGATTAGAAGTATGCTGAAGCGCAGCTATTTCGCTGGCATCTGTCATTACGCCTATAGGGTGGTTAACCGCAGACTCAGCCTCAGTACGAGCCTTAGCTGCATCGGCATAAACAATACGCATGGCTAACCGCAACTTTAACGAATTGGCAAACTTGATCCAATTTTTCACGTTTCCGCCGTAAATAAAATCATACTGAGCAAGCGCAGTAGCGCCCGGAAACTTAACAGAGAAATCGGTTAGCGTTTGTATAGCCTGGTTAAGTTCATCAAAAAAAGCGTAGTACACATCTCTTTGGCTGTCGTACTGGTTTTGCAGCGCGCCATTACCAAAGTTTTTATAGGGTAGCGGACCATACATATCGGTAGTGCGGTGTAATGCTTCCACTTTTACAATGGTAGCAATAGCAAGTACCTGTGGTGTCTCAGTTTGTGCCGCTTTTCTAATTGCACTCCAGGCAGGCATAATGCCTACAAATGCTCTGTTGAACGCCTGGCCGTACCATTGTGGCACTAAACCATAAGTAGTATTATTTACACCTGAATAGAAGTTGTTAGTTGTACCCATGTAACCCGAGTAAACATCTCCCGCCAGGTTTTGCATGGTTTGGTAAACTTCGTCGCCAAATTCTGGCTGCTGTGCTATTGGGAACACATTTTTTTGCATCTGCACAAAAAATGTTCCTGTTGCCAGGTTATCAGCCTGTAACATCTCTGCAGTGGCCTGATGCTGGTTGGTGTTATAATCTTCAAAATTGTCGGTACAGCTGCTGCTTAGCATTAACAGCATTGCTGTACATAATGGCAATTTGCTTATATAGGTTTTAATTGTATTCTTCATCTTTTTCTTTATTAACTATTAAAACTGCAGCCTTGCCGAAAAACCCAAACTGCGTAAGCTTGGCTGCATAAAATAATCTATACCCTGGTAGTAGGTGCCTGTATTGGCGGTGTTTTCCGGATCGTACGGTGCTTTGTTGTAGAACATAAACAAGTTACGTCCAATAACCGAAACGTTTAAGCCTTTAACCCATTTTGCATATTTGCCTAATGGAATGGTGTAGCCTACCGATGCTTCGCCTAACCGAACGTTGGTTGCACTATACACGTACATGGAACCCACACCAGATGTACCGCCGCCAATGGTTTGGTAGTAAGGCTGTGCCGGAATTTTATAACCATTCACAACAGCTCCACCATTGTCGCGGGCTAAAGCAGAAGTTTCAGACACACCGTAGGCATCCATAACTGCCTGGGTTACCGAAACACCTACACCGCCAATTCGCGCGGTAACCAAAAAGCTCACGTCTACACCCTTGTAGTTAAAGCCGTTGCGCCAGCCCAGGTTAAACCTTGGATTGGCGTTACCTGCCTTTACATACCGATTTTGATCAGTAGCTACGGTTTGAGATGACGAGTTTACATAAATATAACCGTGCTCATCCGTTTTAAGGGTGTTTACATATACATCGCCCATTGAGCCGCCCTTAACCAGTATCATTTTGTAGCTGGTGGTGCCACCCATATCTAAACTATCAATAGAAACTGTCTCGCCGGTTGCCTGATTTTGGTAGGCCGGCAATAATTGTTTGATCTTATTACGGTTTAGTGAGTATACCAGGTTTGAGGTCCATTTAACCGGACCAAGCTTTTGGTTCAATGAAGCAGTTACTTCGATACCTTTGTTATCTATGCGGCCTGCGTTCACATAAAAGCTGCTGTAGCCCGAACTTGGTGAAAGCGAGGGGTTAAATAACTGGTTATAGGTAGATGAGCTGTAGGCGGTAACGTCTAATTTAACCTTGTTGTTCCAGAATACGAAATTTAAACCAGCCTCATATGATTTGGTTCTTTCTGGAGTAAGATTGGACGCCGCCAAATAAGTAGTGGTTTGCGGGTATCCGTTTGTTAAAGGATAGGTTGGGTTTGAAAGAAACCTGGTTGGCGGATTGCCCACCTCGCTATAAGAAACCCGTGCCTTTAAAAATGAAAGCACATTTGACTTGATGTCAAATATATCAGTCATTACACCCGACAAACCTACGGACGGATAAAAGATTGCCTTAGTACTGGTATAAGCTAAAGGTGATGCCCAATCGGTACGGCCTGTTAAATCTAAATAAACCTTGCTTTTGTAGCCAACTTGTGCTGTTGCAAATGCAGCCTGCAATTGTTCGTGGTAACCGGTTTGTAACGGCCTTGCATTCGAAAGATTAACGTTTCCATAAGTGAAAAGATTAGGCACACCCTGCAGATTACCACCAAATGATGTTTCATCGTATACGTCATCTGTTAAACTGGCACCAACGTTAGCCGATATAGAAAAATCTTTAACCGTTTTATTGATATTCAGCAACAGGTCAGCATAAGTTTGACGCGTGTTGTAGTTATAACGGTAATATGCACCTGCATCACTGGCAAACAAACCCGCAGTTGAGGCATAATACTTCCGTTCATTTATCGAAGTATTTTGGTCCATTTTTACACGACCAGTAATGTTCATCCAGCTGTTAATGTTGTACTGCAAATTAGCGGTAAGCATGTACCTGTCTTTGTTGTTTTCAAACAAATCGCGTTCGGTTATCCAATATGGGTTTTGCATCTGGAAACCCTGATCGCCGAATGGCCAGAACTGTGTTTTGAAGTTACGGGTTGGATTGTAACGTTCAAATGCCTGGTATTTACGGATATCATCGCCACGAGGAAATAAATAGATAGGAATAAGCGGATTAAAATATTGCCCTTGTGCAAGCATATTTTGCTCTTTAAGCTTCACGTACATGGCACTTACGTCAAGGTTAAGCTTATCATTCAAAAATTTGGTAGTGTTGCGGAATGAAAAGTTGTAACGCTCAAGGTCGTTGTTGTGGATAATACCATTAGCATTAACTGCTGCTGCCGAGAAATAAGTTTGGCTTTTTTCGGTACCGGTTGATATGCTAAGCGCCGTAGTGGTGTTAACTCCTGTCTGGAAAAAATCTTTGGGTTGGTAAGAAGTTGGCGTGCTCAATTTTTCCCCCCAGCTTGAAAAGCTGCCGACCTCAGAACCATAAGTGTTCTGAAAGCGGGGCATTACAAACGGCGATGTAAAAGTGGTGTTATTAGATACCGTTGCAGAAAAGCTTCCTTTTGTACCCCTTTTAGTGGTGATTACAATTACACCATTAGCTCCACGGTTACCATACAAAGCGGCGGCAGATGGACCTGTTAGAACCGAAACCGATTCAATATCCTCGGGGTTGATGTTAGATATAGCATCGCCGGTTTGACCAGCACCCGAAAACACATCGCCCGGCTGCCCGCTTGACAGCGAAGGCATTGGAATACCATCAACCACATACAAGGCGTTATTATTGTTACTGATTGATTTGGTTCCGCGAAGTACTACCCTTGTACTGCCGCCCGGACCGGCCGAACTGCTATTAATTGTAGCACCTGCCACTTTACCTGCCAGCGCATTTACAAAGTTAACGTCCTTAACACGGTTAACCTCTTCGCCATTGATTTCCTGTACATTGTATGAAAGGCTGCGTGCCTGCTTTTTTATACCCAATGCAGTAACAACCACCCTAGTAAGCTCGTTTTGCGCTTCTTTTAACACAATGGAAAGAACAGCTTGATTGCCAACAGTAACCTCTTCTGTAGTGTAACCTAGGTAAGATACAACAAGTACATCACCGGCTGAAGCATCGAGCGTAAACGAGCCCGTTGCATCGGTTACCGAACCTTTAGATGAACCTTTTACTTTAATGGTAGCGCCAACTAATGGCTCGCCCTTGTCATCGGTAATCTTTCCTTTGATAGGTTTGGCCACTTCGCTTTTAACCGTTGTCTCACTTTCTCTTATTACAATGGTTTTGTTATCGATTGTATAAGTAAGCTGAGAACCTTTTAAGCATTCTGTTAAGGCTTGCTGTATAGTAGCCTTGTTCAAATCCACATCTATTACCTTGTCATTCCTTATGTTTTTGGATGACCACAGGATGTTATAGCCGGTCTGTTTATTTATCTCGTTAAAAACCTGTTTTAAAGTGATGTTCTTCTGGTTAATGGATACTTGCTGAGCAAATCCGGCTGCTCTAACCTGCATTAATGTTGCAAACATTAATACCGTAATAATTTTTGTGATTACGAAGCGCTGGCCAGTAACTGCCGGTGAATTACAAAAAGAATTAGTAAAAACTTTATGCATTTATGTCTATTTTTAATATTAATACGTTATTTCAAAAGAAAATTGAGTACAGTCCTCCTCTCGGGTGTTTTGTATAGCACTTATGATTGAAGTATATACTCATAGAGATTTCAAGCTTTAGGTTGAGTCTTTCATAAGTTTTCTGTTTTGGTTTAAGTTAATTGGTTAATCAGTATTAGTTCTTTTTATCGAAGGCTTGTATTTTCCGGCCTTCAATTTTAAATTTAACTTCGCCGGTAAGCTCAAGCATTTTTAGTAGTTCGGTTACGTTTGCAAAACGAGTGGTTACGCCTGCAAATAATTTCTTTTTAAGCGCTTCATTCTGATAAGCCACGTCTATATCATACCATTTTGATACTTTACGCATAATGCTCTCCAAGCTTTCGTCATTGAACCGGAAGTATCCGTTTTTCCAGGCTACGGCGGCTTCTGTATCAGTAGGCACTACCGTGAACCCTCCGTTACTTAAAACAGACTGCTCTCCGGGTTTTAGCATAGCATAACTGGCATTAGCTTGCTGATTGGAACTCAACTGCCTTACGCGGACGCTCCCCTCTAACAACGTTGTCTTTACAACGCTTTCATCATCATAAGCGTTAACGTTAAAGTGGGTGCCTAATACTTCTACCAACTGCCCATTTTGGCCGGCTACAGGCGAAATGGTTTTTACCGTAAACGGCAACCTTTTACCACCCGGCGCATTTACGTGCGCAACTTCAAAATACCCCTCGCCCGATAATTCTACCATGCGTTGTTTTGTGTTGAACCGGAGAGGGAAACGCAATGACGAGGCTGCATTTAGCCAAACCTTACTCCCATCGGGTAAATTAATTTGGTATTGGCCGCCTCGCGGGGTTTGCAGTGTATTATAGGCTAATTCGCTGCTATCTGCCTGGGTAAAATTGCCGGCTACAGAATAAATAAGCTGCCCATCGGCCTGTTTGCTGATACGTATCCCAGCCTGGTGGGCGATTTGACCATTCGATGCCTGATTTAATATGATTTGTGTTCCGTTGGCAAGTATTAAAACTGCGTTATTGCCACCTGGTTTAATTTTGCTGGTAACGGTCACTTTGTTTGCGTTGCTTGCCTTATTAGCTACATTATTCAACAAAAAGTGAGCTGCCAAACCCAACATTGCGAATGCCAGTACAGCTGCTGCAGCGGGCCAATAAAAACGCCGGGTTAGTTTTTTAACAGGTTTGATATTATCCCACATTTGATCGTGCGCTTCCATCATGTCCTGTTCCGAAAGTCCAGAATCTCCCTGTTGATTAAGATGATGAACCCAATAGGCTATCATTGCCTTTTCTTCATCAGTGCAAGTCCCTTCTTTGAACTTTTTTAATAAGTCTTTGAAATCTTTGTTTTCCATTAGATGTAGTTCACTTCATGAAAAGGCTGAACGGCAAAGATTACTTAGCTTAGCCTTATTATATTATTGAAGTTATGTATAAGACACGCGACTTAAGCGCATTGGGTATGCGCTATCAAAATAATTATTTTAAAAAATCTATATGTTAAGATGCGGATGTATAAACCGATTCTGAAGCGAATCTGTTAACCGAAAATGAGATATAAGAATGCCGATACAACACCAAAACGCACTCTTAAAACCCGGAGGGCTTTTTTCATTTGCGTGGATACGGTATGCTCTGATATGCTTAACCGATCGGCAATTTCCTTATTAGTCAAGAACTCTTTCCTGCGGAGTTCAAATACTTCGCGCATACGGGGAGGCATCGAAGTAATTTCTTTTTCAATAAGCCCTGCAATTTCCTTTTCCCTAATGAGGTAGTCAGTAGTAGAGTTTGCACTCATCATACTTTGCAACTGATCGGCGTAAGCATCACAAAAGCCTTTATGTCTGAATATGTTGAGCACTTTATTCAGCACAGCCCGGTACAAATAGCCGGATAATGTGGTTTGGATAATTAAAGAGCAGCGGTTTGTCCATAAAGTTGTAAAAACCTCCTGCACGACGTCACGTGCTTCTTCTTTATCGCGCAATTTGCGATAGGCATAAATATACAGCAGGCTATTATAACGATCATAAATTTCCTTAAACGCAGCATCATCATCCTCTCTTAACAAGGATATCAGATTATAATCGCTGAGTTTATTGAATTGGCTCATAAATAGCTCCAACGAATTTATGTAAAATTAACTTCTAAGTTATATACAGATAATATTATTATGTAACAAAATTATACTCAAAAACACAGTGTTATTTCTTACCATCGCCAATACTGAAACTTCCGGTTAGTTTCACATCGGCCGATGAGGCGCCAACCATTACCGAAAAGCTGCCCGGCTCAACTACCCATTTCATATTCATATCGAGTATTTGCAGGTCTTCCTCGTTGAGTAAAAATTCAACAGATTTATCTTCATAAGCTTTCAGGTGTATACGACTAAACTTTTTAAGCTGCTTGTTGGCGGTTACTACGGAGCTAACGTCGTCGGTCAGATACAACTGTACAACCTCGTCCCCCTCACGATTGCTTACGTTTTTGATATTGAATTTTACACTGATAGAAGAACCTGATGCACCTTGTATTTTACTAATCAAAAGGTTACTATAGTCAAATTTTGCATAGCTTAAGCCATAACCAAAAGGATATAGTGGTTTAGAATCAGTTTCGATATAGTTATGCGGGCTGGGCTTTTTGTAGTTATAATAAACAGGGAGCTGCCCAACAGATTTAGGTACCGAAACAGGCAATCGCCCGGCAGGGTTGTAATCGCCAAAAAGCACATCTGCAATAGCATTGCCACCTTGCATGCCCGGGTACCATGCGTTAATAATAGCCGGAACATGTTCGGCCGGCCAGTTTATATCAAGCGGCCTGCCTTCTATCAGTACCAAAACCACAGGCGTACCGGTTTTAACTATTTCTTGTAAAAGCTTTAGCTGCTTACCCATTAGGTCAAGGGTAGATCTATCAAAGCCTTCACCGCTTTCCATATCACTTATGGTGTTTGCAGTTACCTGCGCTGCGCCAGTGCTTTCATACTTGGTTTTAAAGTCACGTGCGCTCGATCCGCCTAATACTACAATAGCTATCTCAGATTTCCTGGCTACCTCAACCGCTTTTGCTATTTCATTAAAAGAAGTATCCCTAACAGAACATCCTTTTACATAGCTAATATTTGTTGTGGTCGGCAACTTGGCTCGCAGCCCTTGAACAACGGTAATTACACTTGCTTCATCCTGCGGAGCCGTATAGTCACCCAATTGGTTATACATATTATCTGCATTAGGACCTATTACGGCAATGCTCTTCAATGTTCGTTTAAGCGGCAGCGTACCCCTATCATTTTTAAGCAAAATAATAGACTCGTGTGCAACCTGTCTTGCTAACTGGATATTTTTAGCCGTCTTAACTCCATTTTTTGCTAGGGCTACATCCACATAAGGCTTTTCGAACAAGCCCATTTCAAACTTAAGTTTTAGTATGCGGGCCACAGCTGTATCAATTACTGCTGTAGCTACGCTACCTGCTTTAGCTGCTTTTATAAGAGCAGGCCCATAACCATAACCACTCAAATCAGCATCAAGGCCCGAGTTTATGGCCAATGCTGCGGCAGCTTCGGCACTTGCCGCTACTTTATGATTAGTTTCAAGCCCGCTTATACTTCCCAAGTCAGACACAACAAAACCGTTAAATCCCCAATCGGTGCGTAGCACATCTTTAAGAAGCACCGGGTTAGCCGAGCAAGGCACCCCATCAATAGAATTATAAGCCGTCATTACTGATAATGCTCCAGCTTTTACGGCGGCCTTGAAGGGCGGCAAGAACGATTGGTGCAGCTCCCTGTTACCTATGCTTACACTGCTGCCGTTATGCCCTCCCTCGGGTACCCCGTAAGCCGTAAAATGTTTGAGGGTAGCAATTACATTTATACCCGACGACAGGCTATTTCCCTGAAAACCTTTAACCACAGCCTGCCCCATGGCACTATTCAGAACGGCATCTTCGCCATAAGTTTCTTCTAAGCGCGACCAGCGAGGCTCGCGTGCCAGATCAAGTATGGGCCCATAGCCTATATGTGTGCCTTGTAAACGCGCTTCTTTAGCAATAACAGTTGCCATATTTTGTATAAGAGCAGGATTCCAGGTGCTGCTTTGGCCTATAGCAGTCGGAAAAACGGTAGTCCCTATGGCCATATGTCCATGTGGGCACTCTTCCGCAATAAAAACAGGGATGCCTAAACGTGTGTTTTCTATTGCATATTTCTGAATCGCGTTGGTAGCACGTGCGGCAAGCTCGGGGTTAAGTCCGTTTAAGAGTGTTTTTTTTGTCCAAGGGTCGGCACGCAGCGTAGCCCAAAGCATGCCAGTATACTGCTCTTTTAAAGCTTTTTTAAACACTGCGCTTACCGTAACCTGGTTGCCATTCTTCTCATACATCTCCCAACCTAAAAGCACCGATAGCTGACCAACCTTTTCTTCAAGTGTCATGCGGTTTAATAAATCGGCTACCCGTCGGTTCACGGGCGCAGTAGCATTTTTATATAACGGCTTATTTTGAGCCTGTACGTTAACAGCAATAAGAAGCGTGAGCCATAAATAAACTATTTTTCTCATGTACGTTTATTTAATAGTGATTTTTTGCTCATCTACGTTCCAGCCCTTCACTGAAAGCGTCGGTAAAGTTGCACCTGTTTCGGGTGTGTAATCTATAGTAACTATTTTGTTTTTGCCCGGTAATACTGATACATAATTATCACTGTAAAATACCGGAAGCAGCCGTTTACCCGTTTTGGGATCAAGTAAAGACAAACGGTTAAAGAACGCAACGGGATTACCTGCCACATTGCTCATCGTTACCTCAATTTTTCCTTTTTGCACTTGACGAGCAGTTACCTGCGGCGTTATCTTTTTCATCATATTAAGGCCCGAGTACATGCCTTTATCATCAGGGAACCAGTATAAATTTTCACCTATTGATTTTTGGTTCTCATCAAACAGCTCGAGGTGCAAAAAGCCGCCATGATTTTTCGCCATTACTTCTATTTCTTTTTTTACCGACGAGATCTTTTGAACGCTGCTTGGCCCCACATAGGCAAATATGCTTGTAAACAGCTTTTCTTTACCCGTAATATCATATGTTTTAATAACAAGCATTATGTTACGGCGCGGCTTAAAATCGTTGTTGGCAATCATTACCATACCATCAACCGGGTTGCACATTGCGTTTAAAGGCTTACTGCCGGTTTTTAACCCGTATAAGCAAGCATTTGGGTCCAGGTAATAATCATACATCTGCCCGCGCATGGCCGTCCACGGGTTCTGGGTTTTCCATATGATCACACCCGTATACCAATCCCACATGTGGGAGCTAAAGCCCTCTATCAATCCGCGATACTGATCATAGTTAACCAGCTGAGCCTTGCGCGTAAAATCCTCTATATCTGCCGGTTTTCCGTAGGGTTCAAGCATTTGCTCATACCCTACGCCTGTATAGGTATGATACGTCCATACAGAATCAGCGTCTTCGTTAGGATTTTGGCCGGGGCGTGGAACCGGTACCCGCATGTTTTCCTTCGGTATAAAGCGTTCTAAGGATTCGTAGTCACCCACGCCTACCGAACCAACTTCGGAATTAAAAGGAAAGGTTCTTTTTTCCCAAAATGTACTAATAGGTTGTATGGTATACGGACCATCGCCGTTGCCACCAATGCTATTGTACGACATTTCGTCGGAGTTGGAAAACTCAATGAACCAGCGTGTACCATCAAGTTTGGGCAGTATTGAATCGCGCAAAGGGGTTAGAATGTCTCCGGGCGGTGTGATTTCATTTCCACCGCACCATATAGCCAGTGAAGGATGGTTACGCACCATTTTTATCATATCCGCAGCCGACTCGAGGAACAAATGATGATCATCCGGATATTGCCGGCGCGTCCACTGGTCTTCAAGTTTCATAGGGTCAACCCAACGGCCATTGCAATCGCCCGACATCCAAAAATCCTGCATTACCAGCAGTCCATAGCGGTCGCAGGCTTCGTAAAACTCAGGGCGCTCCACCAATGCACCGCCCCATATCCTCAGTAAGTTGAGGTTCATATCCCGATGGAACCTGATCTCGGCATCATAGCGTTTTTCAGAGAACCGGAGCATGGCATCTGAGATGATCCAGTTGCCGCCTTTGATGAATATTTTTTGACCGTTTACCAAAACTTGCTTACTCATAGTAAGCGGATTCCATTCGGCTTGTATCTCGCGTATACCAAAAGTTATCTTTTCTGCATCCGATGCCATACTCCCCTTTTCAACGAATTGCAGGTTAATAGTATATTGTTCTTGTTTACCATAACCTGCGGGCCACCACAAATGCGGATTATTAAGCTTAAATACAGGCAGTTCCACATCAGCCTGGGTATTAGGCGCAATGCTTACCTGTTTGGACACCATTTTGCCATCTATTGAATATTGCAACACACCTTCTACTTTTTTGGACGAGGTATTTTGAAGTGATGCCGACACCTGGATCAAGGCAGGTTGCTGTGGTCCGTCGGGTAGTCTTTTACCTTTTACCAAAGTGACAACATGTGGGTCCTTCAAATTTACAACTCCTGTTTTTTCGATGTAAACTTTATCCCATATACCTGTATTACGATCTGCAATGGGCCTTATCCAATCCCAGCCGGCCGTGTACTGGTGCGACACATTCCGGGCTATAGTTCCATCGCCTCCTTGCCCGCCGTTAGGATTGCCGGGTACATCGGCAGGATAAACTATTACTGCTAAACGATTATTGCCATTGGCCGAAAGCAAGCTGGTTACATTGAAAGATTTACGCAGAAACATCCCTTTAAAGGGTGTAGCATTTACTTTTTTGCCATTTAGATATATGTCACAGCTGTAATTAATACCCCTAAAGGTTAGCCAAACCTGCTGCTTGCCTGAGGGCTGTTGTTCCTTAAAATCCTTTACAAACCAATAAGTATAGTATTGAGCGCCTGTGCTGTAAATATCCGGGATTTTCTTGTTGTTCATTCCCCAAAAAGGGTCAGGTATTTGTTTGTTGGCCAGCATAGTGGTTAGCACCGTTCCAGGTACTACGGCAGGCTGCCAACCAGCCAACGAATAAGTGGCCGATGATATCATATTACCCGTTTCAGTAACTTTGCCAACCGGATTACATTTCCACCCGCTATTAAGTTCGTACCGGTTTTGGGCAAAAGATAAACTACTCCCCAAAAAAGCCACAAGCGTTATCAAGTAAACTATAATTATCCTGCCTTTGCAAGCTTTTAATTGTGTTAGGTTCATATTATGTGTTACCGTTTTTAACATCTTTACTTGATAGCTGACTTATTGATATACTTTGCTTGATACAGGTCTGTCTTGCTTGTTTACCCCCCATATTGGCGAAGGTTTGCTGCCCATTACTATAACCATATTGCCACCAGCAACTATTGTTTTATGCGGCAGGTATGATTTATTGTAGCGTACACCATTAAGCAAAACCTTTTGTATGTAGATATTGACAGGGCTGTTATTTTTTACGGAAATGTTGAACACCTTACCGCCAGGCAAGTTTAAAACTGCCTCATTTACCGTAGGGCTGCCAAAAACGTAAGCTCCATTAGCAGGGTTAGCCGGATAAAATCCTAAACTTGAAAATATGTACCAGGCAGACATTTGCCCCACATCCTCATTACCTATAATTCCGTCGGGTTTGGTAGTGTAAAATTTGTTGAGTATGTACCTTACCTGTTTCGCTGTTCTCCAGGGTTTTCCTGCATAAGCATATAAATATGCAATGTGATGGCTGGGTTCGTTACCATGAGCATACTGGCCAATTAGTCCGGATATATCGCCCGAAACTTCTTTACCCATATCGCCTTTCGCTAAAAAGAACAAATCGAGTTTAGAGCTAAATGCTGTTTGGCCACCTAACAATTCGGTTAAGCCTTCTACATCATGAGGCACAAGCCATGTATATTGCCAGGCGTTTCCCTCCGTGTAATCATCCTTCATGTGCCGTGAAACAAACGGACTAAAGGGAGTGCGCCATTGTGTGTTGGAAACCCGCCCTTGCATAAAGTTGGTTTCCTTGTTAAAGTAATTACGATAATAAGCGCTACGTTTTTTGAAATATGCGTAGTCAGACGGTCTATTCATCTTCAAGGCCATTTGCGCTATACACCAGTCGTCAATGGCATATTCCAGCCCCATCGCTACGGATTCTACAGTACTATCGGCCGGAATATAGCCTAAGGTATTTACAAAGTTCAATCCCCTGTCGTTTCGCATGGCGGTGGCCTTAACAGCTTCGTAGGCCAGGTTTTTATCAAAGCTCTTTATGCCCTTTAAAAATGCATCTGCCACAACGGGTATGGCACTATTGCCTACCATTGTGTTGGTTTCGTTAGCCATTAAGTGCCATACCGGTAATTTTCCTTGTTGCTGGTATATAGCCAGCATTGAATTAATCATGTGGCCAACTTGCTTTGGTTGGGTAAGGGTGTAAAGCGGGTTAGCTGCCCGGTAGGTATCCCATAAGGAAAACGTAGTTAGGTTGGTAAATGGTGCGGTATGTAACTTGCCGTCTGTACCCTGGTACTGCCCGTTTACATCGTTAAATACTGAAGGCGCCATTAAGTTATGATACATGGCGGTGTAAAACTTAATCCGCTGCGTTGCTGAATCGGTTTTGATGAAGATAATTTGTAATTGTTTATTCCAGGCCTCATTAGCAGCGCTAACTGTTTGCTTAAAGTTCCAGTCGGGCAACTCCCTATCAATGTTAAGTAAAGCATTTTCAGCGCTTACCGGCGATATGCCTACCTTAACCAGTATTTTCTCACCAGGTTGCACGGCATAGCTTACTACGCCTTTTACATTAACACCCTTGTGCTGAATGCCTGTAATACGCGTAGTATCTTCATAAATGCCAAACCCTGATGGTGCTTTGGAAAACACAGCAGCAAAATAGATACGTTGTTTACTGGCCCATCCTTTTGAAAATCGGTATCCGGTAACCGTAGTGGCATTTACTTGTTTAATGTAAGTTTCGGTAGCATGATCGGCTATGCCTGCACCCAAATCAATAATAATGTGCGCCTGCGACGACTTTGGAAACGTATATTGATGAAAACCAACCCTGGTTGTGGCCGTTAGTTCCGCCTGGATGTCGTATTTGCTAAGCCTTACCTTGTAATAGCCGGGTTTTACCACTTCTTCTTCGTGAGAAAACAATGAGTAATAACCACCAGCTTTATTTTTAAGACTGCCTTTAAATACATTAATGGGCCCGGTGATTGGCATGATGGAAATGTCGCCTAAATCGCCTATGCCCGTGCCGCTTAAATGTGTATGCTGGAACCCTACTATAGTAGAATCAGAGTAATGATACCCTGAAGACCAGTCCCACCCTTCACCAATATTGGTTGGCCCGAGTTGCACTGCTCCAAAAGGAACATTAGCCCCAACAAACACATGACCATGAAAACCTGTACCAATCATTGGATTTACGTACTGAGTTAAGTTAGGCACTTGCGTTACTGCTTTATGCTGTGCCTGTGCAAGGCTGCAATTGAGAACTAAGGCTATAACTATTTTATACCACTGGTTCATGCTGTATTATTTGATGTTTACCCCAATTTCAGCTATCGTAATGCCGCTGCCACTAACCACGTGTTTGCCGGTTAGCTTAAAATAACGGGCGCTTACCGGTGCGCTTAACTGCACTGTTTGTTCAATGGGGTTAGATTTTATATTAGCAAACTCACCTTCGGCAGCCACTTTCCAGTTTACGCCATCTGTACTAACAGCGTAACTATAATTATCAATGATGCCGTCTGCCTTTTTATCCTGACGCGGTAAATAAGTGAATGCTTTAATGAGTTGGCTTGTGCCCATGTCTACCACAAAATCTTGCGGCAAATTAGTTACAGCCGAGGCTGGCCCTGTACTACTCCAAAACGTATCTTCATGATCATCAATTGCTTTCTGAGATGTGCCTGTACCAGTACTTGATGTAAGCGCTTTCCAACCTGTTTTAATAAGGCCGAACTGACGTGTAGCTATTTCGCTGTATTGCTGTTTTGTCTCAAAACTTCGGGCTTTAATTACACCACCATCAGGTAGCGCAAAAGGCTCGTCATACACCGGCGACTGTGGCGTTGGCGCTGTTCCATCTACAGTATAATGTATGCTACTCACCGGGGCTTCGGTGCTTAAGGTAACCAAGCCTTTACCACTTCGTGTTATCATTGGAACCGATAAATGAACCGGCTCTTTGTAGATACCTAATTCGCTTATGGCAATACATACCGGCGATTGCAATATGCGAAGCCTTAATTTTCGGGCCGTAACGTTTTTGCTTAAACGGATAAGCCTGTTAGCCCCTATACTGGTGGCTCCGGCTATTTCTTTCCATTCACCATTAACATCCATATCCAAGGCCACTTTTTCGATACGCTGGCCCAGCTTAATATTTTCACGAAGCTGTATTACATTAAAAGTTTTGGCAGTTTGCAGATCAATCTCCAGCGTAGGTTTGGTCACATTATCATTGGTTGCCCAGTAAGTGTAACGGTTCCCATCTAACAAATTTTGCGTGCCATACTTTGCTGTATTACCTCCCCTTACATTACTTGCGGTAAGCTTGGCTCCTTTAAGTAAATTAATGGCGAACGTTTGCTTTAGCAATTTACCAAATTCCTCTAATATTTGCTCATCTTCGCTGCTTATCACGCCATCATGATTGGGTGATATACCCAGATCCAAATTAGCGCCACGGCCTACACTTTCATAATACAGGTTGAGCAAATAATACGGCGACTTAGTTTGGCCGTCTTGCGCTTTGTGGTAAAACCATCCGGGTCTTAAAGGCACATCACATTCAGCTGGTATCCAGTATTTACCGTTACGCGTGCCTTCTACCCCCTCCCAATACTTTACGTACCCGTTAGCAGGCAATTTGCCTTCATCAGGGGCCTGCGGAGTATAAGTTGCCCAATGCGTGGTTCCGGCGCGCCCTTCCTCGTTACCTACCCAGCGTACATCCGGGCCAACATCTCCGAATATATTGGCCAGTGGCTGCATTTTGCGGGTTATGGCCCAGGTGCTGTCCCAGCCATAATAAGTAGTACGGTCTATTTTACGTGTTTCATTAGCACCGCCGTAATACCCATCACCGCCGTTTGCACCATCATGCCATGACATGAAAAGCTGCCCGTAGTTGGCGTACAGCTCTTTCAATTGCTGACGGTAAATGTCGACGTAAGCTGGCTTGCCATAAGTGGCATTGTTGCGGTCCCAGGGCGAACAGTACAAACCTAATTTCATACCCAGCTTTTTACAAGCCAATTCATACTCTTTAATCATATCGCCTTTCCCCTTCCGGTAAGGGCTTTTGCTGATGTTATGTGACGTAGTTTTGGTGGGCCATAAGCAAAAACCATCATGATGCTTGGCCACTACTACTACGCCTTTAAAGCCGCCCTTTTTAGCAGCATTTACAATTTGCAACGCGCTGAATTTTGAGGGATTTAACAGTTCGGGACTTTCATTACCATACCCCCATTCTTTATCTGTATAGGTGTCTAATCCGTAATGAATGATGCAGTACATCTCGGTTTCGTGCCAGCCAATTTGCCGGGCTGAGGGCAATACGCCGTATGGTTTGGGAGCAGCCTGACCAAATGCCAAAACATGAGTAACAAGCAACAAAACTGTTATGATGGATTTTCGTATCATTATTTAGTTTTTGAACCAACTTTCTGGTATATCCTGTGCCTTTTGTCCTTTAACACTATACTGCAATTTTAAGGTATACCCTCCACCGCCTTCAATAAAATCGAGTTTAAACCGCTGCAAACCTTTTTTTAACGCTACTTGCCCGCTTTTTTCAACAGCGCTATGCAAGCCATCATTGTCAACGGTTAAACGGTTGGCAACGGTTAGCACGCCACCATCATCACAAGTAAGGTAAAATGTATAAATATCATCCTGAGGAACGTTAATATAACCCGAATACTTTACAGCAAACGCCGGCGCTTTAATGCTCTGCGGCACAACAATACTGCTTACAGAAAATACACTATCAGGTTTAGTACTTATGCGGCTTACTTGTTTAAACAGTCCCTTATGCAAAGTTGCCGTCAACCCGTTATAAGAAGCAGTTGCGGTTGCTGCCGGAGCCAGTGACTGATGCTGATAGTTGATTTCATAAACATCGCCACGGCGACCAGCCGGGGTAAATGCAGCTACTTTGATTTTTTGGGTAGTTGTAATAACCAGGTCGTTAAGAAGATTTGAAGTCGCTGTAGGCTGACTACCATCGGCCGTATAGCGCAACAGTAAATTTGCCATGGGTTTATTAATTTTTAAAGTTTCCTGGTCGGTAAATACCCGGGTATCAATCATGTCGGGCAGGTCCGGCAGGCGGTAGTTCACCTTTAATTCATCTAAACGCTTGTAGTGCTGCATTAACCGGCTCCGATAGTTATCAAAGTCGCGTTGTTTGTCGTTGGTCCATAGTACTTCGGCAAGGGCGGTCATACGGGGCATGTACATATAATCCGCACGCTGTTCGGTGGGTATATATTCAGTCCATATATTTGCCTGTGCACCCATTATGCCTTCGGCCTCTTTATCGGTTAACCCTTTGGGGACCGGGTTGAACTTGTAAACATTGTAATCAGCATTCTTATCATATTTAGCATCAAAATATAAAGGACTACCCGGAGACATGATGACCTTGTTGCCGTTTTTTGCAGCCACTATAGGAGCCTTAGGCACCCACGAACGCCAGTACATTACCAACGCAGTAGGGCTGATACCACCTTCTAATATCTCATCCCACCCTATTAGCTTACGACCCTTGGAATTGAAATATTTTTCCATGCGGTTAATAAAATAGCTTTGCAGACCGGCCAAATCCTTAATGCCCTCGCGTTGCATAAATGCTTTACAAACTTCAGATTTTCCCCAATCTGTACGATCTACCTCATCTCCACCTATGTGTATGTATTTGGATGGAAAAATCTCCATAATTTCATCGTACACATTCTGGGCAAATTCATAGGTGGCCTCGTTACACGGACAAATAGGTTTGGTAAAAAGCTCCCCCCAGTTATTTTCGCCATTGCAGGTTAAAAAAGGGTATGAGTTTATAGCTGCCATCATATGGCCGGGCATATCTATTTCCGGAATGATGTCAATTTTACGTGCCAGTGCATAGGCAACTACGTCTTTCATCTGTGCCTGGGTATAAAAGCCACCGTACAAAGTTTTACCGTTTCGTTGAATTATATGCTGCGGATCTATTATGAAGTCGGGGTTTTCTGCTGCCCTCGCCATGCAAACCGAATCCTGGTTATTAAATGTGCGCCAAGCTCCCTCCTGTGTAAGTCTAGGATATTTCTTAATCTCAATGCGCCATCCCTGATCGTCGGTTAGATGCAGGTGAAACTTATTAAATTTATAGAGAGCTAACCTATCGATAAATTTTTTTAAATAGTCTACTGAAAAAAAATGGCGAGAAACATCCAGGTGCATGCCTCGCCAGTCATATCCAGGCTCATCTTCAATAATTAAAGCCTGTAAAGAAAGCTGTTTAGGAGCAATTTGAAGTTTATCTTCTAAACTTTCGGGCAATAATTGCCTGATTGTTTGAATAGCTCTGAAAATGCCAACACCACTATTAGCTGATATGGTTAAACGCTTTGGCGTGATTTGCATACGGTAACCCTCGGTACGGGTTATGGCGGCGTCATTCACTAACTGGATCACCGTACTTTTTGCCGATGAACGAGGACCTGCTTTTATAGTAAGGTTCATACGTAAAACCTCATTAAGTGCACCTGCTTCCGCGCTGTATGTGCCGTTTGCCGGAAGCTGTATAATGGTTTGAGCATTTATTACAAACAAGCCTTTGCCCTCTACCAGTTTTTTGGGATACGGTATAAGCGGAAAGCGTGATGCAGCATTCTGTGCTTTAAGGCTGCCGCCAAATACCACAAGTGCGGCTATAAGTAATAGCATTTGCATTTTAAATAATGGTCTTTTCATAAGATGGGTCAGCTATGCAAAAATCAGTTAGTTATGTTTTGGTCAAGAATAGCATGATCAATGGCATTTAAGATGCGGTGGCCATTTTTAAGTTCATCAAAAACGATTACTTCATTTTTGCCCTTTTTGAGCCATCCTGCGGGTACGTAGAGCGTTTGCTGCGGACCAATTTGCCAGTACTTACCCAAATTGTGTCCGTTTAAAAACACAAAGCCTTTACCAAAAGACCGCATATCCAAATAGGTATCTGCCGTTGTGGTTAAGGTAAAAGTGCCTTTGTATAAACCCGGTGCAGTTGCCGTGAATGGCTTAGCCGCATACTTAAACGTGCTGAGGTTAGTAAAAGGCAAACGGTACATATTCCAGTTAAGTAACTCCTTGCCGTTAAGACTGGCCATTTTCGTAATACCATGGCGATTATCGGCCAGGTACGGGCCATAGTTAATACGGCCGTTATTTTCTACTAAAATATCAAGCGTGGCGTTTGCCGGTACATTAGCAAGCATAACCGAATCTTGTTTTAACCGCCTATCGAGCGTTGCAATCTGCTTTCCATTTAAATAAATAATGGCATAATCGCGCAAGTCTTTTAATTTTAACATCCCCTTCGACGATACCTTTGTGCGGTACAATACAAAGCCGTAAGCCTGGTTAAGATCCTCGAAGGTTAAAGTTCTTTCATTTGTAACAGCCTTGGGCAAATAACTAAAAACATTGGCGTAAGCGCTTAACTTAATATTGTTAATGGCCTTAGCTGTTTTATTAGCCGGAACAGGCGGTAAAGTTTGTCCTTTGGGCAAATACCTGGATATTACCTCCCTGAACTTGTAATATTTAGGGGTAGGATTTCCTGCTTCATCCAGCGGGGCATCATAATCGTAACTTGACACTTGCGGCGAATAAGGGTCATTAACGTTCATGTTTGCACCATTCATAAAATCACGAGTAGTACCGCCGTGAAACATATACATGTTAATGGATATACCCGCAGCTAAAATATCGTCAAGTTTTTGAGCAGCCCTTTCGGCCGGAACACGGGCGTGCTTCTTACCCCAGTTATCAAACCAGCCCGGGTACCATTCGGCAACGTAATACGGCCCTTTACCATTATGGTACTTGTTAATAAGTGCTTTTACCTCGGCTGGGTTTTCTAAACCGTTAACAGCAGGCAGGTAGCCCGGTAAATAACCTTTCGGCATCTGGTCTGCCCCATCGCAGGTAAATAAAACACCATCAAAACCGGCATCGCGGAAAATTTTGCGGTTCAAATCGAGGTAGCTCTTATCGTCGCTATATGATCCATACTCATTCTCAATTTGTATCATAAGGATATTGCCGCCATGGGTTACCTGCAGAGGCACTAATTGCTTCGCCAGGTTGTTTATATAGTTGGTATAAGCGGAAATAAATCGGGTGTCTTTACTCCTAACTTTCAAGGTGCTATCTTTAAGCAACCACCAGGGATAACCGCCAAACTCCCACTCGGCGCAGGCATAGGGGCTGGGCCTGAGCACTACCCACAGACCTTCCTGCTGAGCTACTCTTACAAATTCGGCAATGTCATTATTACCGCTGAAGTCAAACTTCCCTTTTTGAGCTTCGTGCGCATTCCAGAATACATAAGTGCCAATGGTATTAAGCCCCATTGCTTTTGCCATCTTCATACGGTCTCGCCAGTATTCGCGGGGTACACGGGCACAGTGCATCTCGCCCGATATCATTTGCAGAGGTTTGCCATCAAGCAGGAAATCGGTATCACCTAAGGCAAAAGTGTGTTTTGATTGTGCCGCTGATTGTTTAAAACTTATGGCTAATGTAAGTATCAATAAACTCGACAGTAAACGGTTGAAAAAGTTATTCTTGCGTAGAAATAGATTTATAATCATTTGTTTGGCATTTTAAAATGACATGTTGGGCTCTAATAATTTGGCCGCTATTTTATTTGCTGGTAAACCGGCTTATGGGATGAACCCTATGTAAATTATAATAGAGACCGATAAAACATCCGTTAGATCTATTACATGTAAAAACAGCCACAATTAGCGGCATAATGATTAGGCTTTAAACATTCATTGTAAGGTTGCTACAAGTTGCAGGTCCTTACAATCGTAAATATAATATTTAATATCTTTTTAAAAAATTTAAAAAGTTAAGACAGATTGTTGCCGACAAATTTTGTAGAAACAAACGACTTATTTTAAGTCTTAAAGTTCGCCATGAGCGCAGAAATCGTCTTATCAATTCACTTTACAATTAAATAACCGTTTTGCCTACATGTAAAAATATTGTTATTATTACTTGAAAAGATTATTAATTATTTCGTTACTTTCGGATTGATGTATTTAGCAGCAAAAAAGTATGACTAAGGCCAGTAACGATGATAGCCTACAGACGCTTTGGCTCAATGTGTGCCATCATAGTGATGCTGCGTCATACGAAATCATATTTCACTTACTAAATGCACCTTTAATTAAATTCAGTATCCAGTATGTACACACCCGTCAGGTGGCTGAAGAAATCGTAATCGATGTTTTTCTCAAGTACTGGAACAAAAGGACTGAACTTACCCATGTAATTAATCCAAAAACTTACTTATATACGGCTGTTAAAAATCAATCTTTAAACTATCTTAAAAAGTTCTCGCTGGTGCGCTATGTAGAACTCGATCAATCCGGCAAATATGAACTGATTGACACTGCAGACCCCCAGCTCATCATGGAGAAAAAAGAACTCTTTAAAAAGCTTGATGATACAATAGAGAGTTTACCGCCACAATCACGCATGGTTTTTAAGTTAATAAAGGATGATGGCCTAAAATATAAAGAAGTAGCTCAACTGTTAGAAATTTCCCCTAAAACCGTCCAAAACCATTTATTCTCAGCAATTTCAAAACTCAACAAACGACTGAAAATTTATATGGAAAGGGCCGCGGCTAAATAAGGCGGCATCAGCTAGCAACTTTACCACATTCAGTAATTAACTTACCATTTTAAAAGTCGGGATACTTAGCTCCCAACTTTTAAAATGGTTGCTACACCGGATATTTTAATATCCAGGATTTTGAACTAATTTACCATGACTGCGTTGAATTTCAGAGAATGGGATTGGCACCAGGTTCATCTTTTCAACAAACTTACGCGTGTTGTCGACCACGTTAGTTAAATTGTATTCAAACGTATTGCCATTTTTCAAAATAAGCGCACCCAACGCTGGCTTAGCAAAAACTGCAGCACCCAGTTTCCAACGGCGCATATCATGAAAGCGGTGTTGTTCAATCACCAATTCTACACGTCTTTCATTGCGGTAGCGTTGCACCAGTGCTGCACCGCCCTCGGTAATAGCCGGCATTCCGTAACGGCTCCTTATCGTATTTAGTGCGCTACGCGCCTCGCCTTCATTGTTTAATGCAATCTGGGCTTCGGCATAGTTAAGGTAAAACTCAGACTTGCGGAAATAGATCCATGGACTCAAGTTTTCATCAGCGCCTTTTTGCTGAGCCCTTTTGCCCTCATCCAAAAACTTACGAAAGTTGTAAGCCGTAGGTGAATTATTCCAAGGTTGGTTTGGCCCGCCTTTTCCGTCTATACCGTTTTTAGCAGTATTAGTAGGATCGTTTTTATCATAAAAATACTGCAATTCGCGATTTAATTTTTGCTCAGGGTCAAAAATAGTGGCACCCTGGTATAAAATGGTTTTAGCAAACCGTGGGTCGCGGTTAGTATACGGGTTACTGATGTTGAAGCCTGAGGTTGGATCAGACGGCAATTTTCCGTTGGTCATTTCATAAGCGTTTACCAGATCCTGAGTCGGCACAAGTGTTCCCCAGCCGTTCATCGATCCCGGGTAAAACCACATGTTTATCCCCCATTCGCCGCCGCCGTGCGCATTATTTTGAGTAAAGCTGCGCGAAAGGATAACGTCGTTACGGCTTTTACCGTTAAAAACGTTACCATAATCATCGGCATTAGTTATATTATTTATGGAGGTTAGATCCATAACCACTTTATTGGCATCGCGGGCGGCTATCCACCGTGCCTGCTCGTTATTAGGGTTAAACAACGGGCTTGCAGCATAAAGCAATGTGCGGGCTTTTAGCGCAAGTGCAGCTTCACGGCTCGCTTTGCCATAATCTGTTGCAGTAAAAGATGGCAACACTGCCGCAGCCAAATCGCACTCGCGCACTACAAATGCAGCAATTTCATCAGGTGTGTTACGCGACACATCATAACTTTCCTGCCCAAGGTTGTAAGTTTCGGTGATTAAAGGTACGCCGCCGTACCAGATCATTAAACGGGCATAAAAAAATGCGCGTAAGAAACGCATCTCTCCACCAAGTGCCTGCAACTGCGCGGCGGGTATAGTAGAATTTGTAGTTTTTTCAAAAAACAAATTTACTCTCCTGATCTGGTTATAGCTGTTTGACCATAAATTATCGTTTAAAGATTCCCCCTGGTCGCTTCCTATCTCCCCTGCCGTATAAAGGCGATATGGGTTGGTAGTGCCGCCATGCTGGTTGTACCCATCGTCGGTCATACCTTCTATAAATTTATCACCCTCGCCTCCAAACGGGTGGCCCATACCCCGGTAAACGCCGTTAACATATTGTGTGAGCAATGCAGCATCTGCAAATACGTCGGTTTCGCTGAAACCGTTAAGCGGTTTTAAGTCAAGGATATCCTGTTTACATGAGCCTGCTGTTAAAGCACTGAAAAACAGAACACAAAGTATATATTTAATTTTCATGGTCTTTCAATTAGAATGTTAAGTTAACGCCAAAATTGATACTCTTGGTAAGCGGGTATCTCCATCCTTTTTCGTTTACGTTTTCCGGATCTGTTAATCCCTTGCTCTTCAAACCGTCAACAGTAAACAAATTGTACCCGTTAACATAAACACGTAAAGCTTGCACACCTACCTTGTTTAATACGGCTTGAGGAATAGTATAACCCAACTCAATATTTTTTAGACGAGCAAAGGCTACGTCCTGATAAAAACTACTGTTAAGGGCGATGCTACGGCCCACCCGCGCTAGCGGATTTGCAGTTGCGTCAGGCCTCCAGGCGTTGGCCAGGAAGTAATCAGGGCCGTTGGTACCAAGGTTAACGGTATAGTCCATATACTGCCTAGCTTTTGCTTGTCCCTGAATTAAGGCCGAAAGGTCAAATCCCTGGTAGCTTACGCTTAAATTCAGGCCGAATTGTATTTGCGGAATGTTTGAATAGGGCAAACGCACACGATCATCGGGTGTTACTATCCCATCTTTATTCACATCCTCGTAAATGTAATCACCCAATCGCGGCGTATTTTGTGCGGGATGGGCGGCTATGTCGGCAGCGGTTTGATATATACCTATAACGTTGTAAATAAGCGGCGATCCCAAAGGGTTACCCTCTGCCTTTTGATAATCATACTGGTATATATTTCCCTCATCAGCAAATTTGAGGTTGCTTTTATTGTAAGTAAAGTTTCCACCTACGGTGTATCTTGCCTTACCTATTTGGCCATTATAATTAATCGTTCCGTCAAACCCTTTGTTGCTTACACGCTGTATGTTTTCACTTGGCAGTAAAAGACCAGTGTATTGAGGAACTGTAATGTTGCGTGGACCTAAAATATCGTCACGTTTGTTAAAAAACGCATCAAACTCAAACGTTAATTTGTTACGGAAAAATCCGGCCTCTAAACCAATGTCCTGTGTAATTTGCTTTTCCCAAGTGATGAACGGATTAGCTGCAACGCCCGGATTTAATACTAGAACATCGGTATTACCGCCAAATACGTAACCGCTGCCATAGGTGAACTGGTTAAGAAATTGGAAAGGGTCAACCCTGTCATTACCTAATTTGCTCCACGACGCACGCAGTTTTAAGTTAGACAGCCATGAAATATCTTTCATGAAAGCTTCTTCGGAAATTACCCAACCGGCTGATAAACCCGGAAACAAGCCAAATCTGTTGCCTTCAGGAAATATTTGTGAACCATCGTATCTTAATATGGCTTGAAACAGGTATTTTTTCTCATAGTCGTAACTTACCCGGCCAAAATAGTTCTGCCTTGCACTTTCGATAGCTGAACCAGTATTTTGCTGCGTACCTGCGTTACCCGCAAAAAGCTGATCAATTAACGGAGAAGCGAAATTTGCCCTTGAAGCTGCAAAATTGTCTGTGCGTATTTCATTTTGCTCGTAAGCTAAAAATGCCGACAGATTATGTTTGCCGAAGGTTTTGGCATAGTTAATTTTAGCATTGAGGGTAAGCGATTGGACGCGGTTGTAGGTTTGTTGTAATGAATTAGGACCAAACACTGTTGGAGCTACAGCACCTGTGTTATTTTGGCTGTAATAAGTCCATGGCTGTGCCCACACCTTACGCAAGGTTTGCGTAAAATCGTAAGCTGCGAAACCGTCTATAAATAATCCGGTTAACTTGGGTACATCATATTTAAAACGGAATGTGCTGTTAATTAAATTCAACTCGGTTTTGTCAAAACCCGGACCTTCTGCAATAGCTAAAGGGTTATTGTTTTGCCGACCTGCCGTTGGTAAACCATTTATTGTGGCAGGCGTGGTAGGGTCGCCCAGTAATGCGCTCTGATATAAAACCTGCTGTTCTTGTTGTAAGAAGTTTTGGTTTTCGCGCCTGCCTGCGACATCAAAGCCTATAGTTAAACGTTTAGACGCCTGAGCATCTATATTGGTACGGAAATTATACTGCTTGAACTTGGTGGTTTCATCGCGCTGCTGCAAACCGTTTTGATACGAGGTGCCGGCTGATAAGAAATATTTAACCTTTTCGCTACCGCCGCTCATGGTAAGGCTATGCCTGTTTTGAACAGAATAGTCCTTTAAAACCTCGGCCTGCCAGTCGGTGCTTGGTGAGGTACCGTTTGCAAAATTTGAAAGTTGCGTACCATTGAATGTTGGCGTCCTGCCGGCCTGTAGGTCTATATCATTGATGGTACGTGCATATAATGAAGCATCAGCCATTTTAACAAGGCGCGTAGGGCTAACAAAACCTTGATTAAAGCTGTAATTAAACTGCGACTTGCCAGTTTTGCCTCTGCGGGTGGTTACCAATATAACGCCGTTTGCGGCTTGTGCTCCATAAATACTTGCCGAAGCATCCTTTAACACACTGATGGTTTCTACATCGTTAGGGTCAATACGTGAAATACCGTCGCGGTTGGCTACACCATCTATCACAATAAGCGGCGAATTATTACCGGTAGTTCCTAAACCTCTAACCAACAAGGTGGCTTCGTCGCGGCCCGGCTCGCCGTTACGCTGGTTTACAATTAAACCCGGTACACGGCCAGCCAGTGCATTTGAAATAGCCGGGGCAGAACTCTTTCTAATCTCAGATCCCCTCACCTGTGATACTGCGTTAGTTACCTCTTTTTTTAACTGAGTGCCGTAACCAACAACCACCACTTCGTTCAAATTCTGGTCTGCCAATTCCAGGTTAACAGTTATATTGTTTCCCGTTACCGGCACCTCAACAGTTTTATAACCAATGTAGCTAACAACCAGTACATCGCCGGTATTGGCTTCGATAGTAAACGCGCCCTGTGCATTTGTAATTGAAGTTCTCGACGCGCCTTTAACCTTCACGCTCACGCCCGGTATAGGAACTTTATTTTCATCATATATTACCCCTAATACTTGCTGTTGATTGCCTGATGGTTTAATAATGATGAGATTATTAGTTGTTGGCTCGAAAGTGAAACCCGAGTTTAAGAGCATTCTGTTCAGCACGCTGGGCACTGGCTCATTTACACTACTGATGTTCACCGTTAGCTTGTTCAGATTAGCCTGCTCGCTGTAAACAAAATAATAATCACTTTTTGCTTCAATCAATTCAAGCGCTTTTGTTAAACTAACATTATTGAGCTGTAAAGTAATTTTGGTTTGAGAATATACATTAGCTAAAGCTTGAAAACTTAGGCAAATGGCAAGAACGAAAGTTAATTTCATGGTTATCAGCGATTTTATTAGCCAATAGTTTTCACTCACACCCTTGGGGTGTTTAAAAAAAATCATATTTTTACGATTTAAGGTTAATTAATACCGTCCTTCTGGGAAAAGGCCGGTGTGTTGTTAGTCTTAATTTTAGCTGATGGTACTACCTCCTGGTAGTGCCATTTTTAACTTGTAGCGTAATTTTTTCGCATAGCTTTTGGTTTAGTTTATATTTGGTTTGGTTACTTAATCGATATACACTTTTCCGTTCCTGATTTTAAAAGTGAACGGACTACCCGTACGGCTCAAAACGTAAAGTACATCCTGCAGGCTTTCAGTTTTAAATGTGCCATTAAACCGCAGGGCTTTTGCTTTTTCAGACTCGAACACTATTTGTGTTCCATAACGTATCTCCAGCCGGTTTGCCAAAACCTCAAAAGTTTCGTCTCTAAAAACAAGGTGATTGCTCATCCAGGCGGTTTCAACTACCGCCGGGGCTTCGTCGGCTTCATAATGTTTCAGTCTTGATAAGATTACCTTTTCATTAGGCTCTCTTAAAGAGCTTTCAAAGTTTTTGCTAGTGTTGATGGTAAGCTTATCATTTGGCTTAAGGTAATAAACAGACCGGGCTTTGTTATGAAGCGTAACTTTGATTGACCCATGTATCAAAACTGCCTGCTGCTGTTTCTCTTTAGGATAAGCACAAACATTGAACGAGGTGCCCAAAACCCGGATATCCATCTTAGAAGTATGTATGGTAAAAGGGCGCTTAGCATCTCTTTTAATATCAAAATAACCTTCGCCACTTAGGGTGACTTCACGACTATTACCAGACATACGGATAGCCGCCAGACTCGAATTTCTATTTAATTTGATAACAGAGCCATCTGCCAGGGTCACTTTTTTTATTCCTGCAGAGATTTGGCCATTAATTGCTGTGTTATTAACCGTAAGTTCAGATTCGGTTGCTTCCCTACCCGACTTACTGATAACAATCACTGAAACAAAAAAGACCAGCAAGGCTGCTGCAACCAAAAGCCATCTGTTCCTGGAAAATATTGATGATTTTGCATCCTGCTCCTGAACATCCTGCTGGCGTATTTTGCCAGATAACTGCTCGAATAGACGCTGGCTGTTGGAGTTATCGGTTTCTTTAGTTTCCCAATACTCCATGAGCATACGATACCGGCTTGCATAGCTTTCATCTGAAGCAAGTAAAGACTGCAATTCGCTTTCCTCAGCTTCTGTTAAACTGGCATTGAGCTTATGAAGTATTAGTTCTGAAAATCGATTATCGTCCATTAAAGATGGGGCTTTAATGGCATAGACAATAATTTTGAAAAAAGTGCCTATAAGTAATTTAACTATTTTTCACAATTAATAATAAAAGTGATGAGCTAAGTCTGGCACGTATTGCTCTATGGACGACTAATGAATAACAAAAGATAAAAATACACGTCACTTGACGGCTCATTTCTTTTGGACGCCAATTAAGTAACCTAACTGCAAAGAATGTCGCTGGGGTAATTGGCAGGCCTGAAATAAACGGTTTTAAATCAAAACTACCACTCAAGCCAATTCAACACTATTTCATATCTAGGGCGTGGTCTACTATGGCTTCTTGTCCGGTCCATACTTTAACGGCCGACCAAGGTCTTGCTGGAGCGCTCCAAAACTCATCAGTAGACGGCAACCCCAAAGGCAAAAAGATGTTGGCACATAAATAAAGGCTCCCCGTTGTGATATAAAAATCGGCCAACCCTATCTGCTTTCCATATACACCCATATTTAGCCAACCCGTTGGCATAAAAGTTTGGGGTGCAGATAGTGTTTTAGTTATAACAGCGGTAAGTGCTGCCCTTACTTGTGAGGGAGCTAGTTTTTCGGGTAGCTGCTTTTTTAAAGCCATATTTGCTAGGTGCTGAAAAGCTGCTCCACGGTATACAATTGACCGGCCGGTAGTTGGGTATGAACCGTCGGTATTTATCATTACCTCTTGTATTTCGGCGTATCGCTTAGTTATCTTACTTAACCGTGCAGAATGGTCGGCATACAATTGAGTTTTTGTATTAATGATCTCCAACATTGCTGTCAAGAAAGGTTGTATAACATAGCTGTTGTAATAATCCAGACGAAAATCATCTCCATCAGAAAATACACCATCGCCAACATACCATTGTCCCATAAACTGCCGTATCCCGTAATCTATGCGCATTGCATCATAATCTACGCCATACTTACAAAAGAACGCCTCAATTACGCCCGAAAAAAGTAGCCAGTTGTTATAATTGGGCGTATAGGTACGAGTAATTTTTAGGGCAGTTATTGTTTGTTGCTGCACCTCTGCAGATAGATGTTGCCACAACCAAGGACACCTTATAAGTCCAAGAGCGAAGAAAGCGCCATCAACCAGCGGTTGTGCACCTTGCCACTGCATATAATCTTTTGCCTTAGGGTTAACAGCATTGCCAACCGCCTTAACTGCCCATTCGCGATACTGGTTTCTGAGCTTTTGTTCTGCAGATGAACCACCTTCGAGGTTAAGCCAGGGCGCAATACCACTTAGCGTACGGCCAAATGCTTCCAAATAAGCAACCTTTGAGCGAATATCCTTATCATCGGGATGCTCTGCCATTAAAACCGGCATATTAGCCTTCAATTTATCGTCGGCCAAATTTGAGAATACCGGCCGCGCCACTTTATCCAGCTGGCTTAGCCAATATGCTCTGTCATTTGGAGGTGTATCATGCGCATTGAGCTGAGAAAATTGAAACAACGTTAAGAACAGAAAACATAGCTTTTTCATAGTAACAATTTACAACTTTCGCACTACTGCCTTTTTTGCCGCAACAGGTGTTTTTAATTTCTTTATCACCTCGTTGCTTACTTTTCTTAACACTATTACCGCATCTGTACTCGCAGTTGGTATGTTAAGGCCATCGACGATTAGCTTTTTTACATCGTCCATAACTATGGCAGCTCTAAAATCGGTTTCCTTATACCTAATGGTTACATTTTTAAGCTGTATATTTTCGGCATGGCGAGCATATATTCCCCATGCCGGCAACTCGCCAAACATACTGAACTCGGGATATTCTGATGCTCTCTCAGGAATAGATGCCAACGAGTCGAGCGATACGAAGGCATGTTTTTTATCAGCACCGCCACCGTAGGTTATATTGATGTTCTCTAATTTAACGTCTCGTACCGGATGGCCAGGAAGCCCAACTATTTCTGTAGGCAAAAGGTTATGCGGATAAATGTCCTCTTCTGGCGGGCCGGCTATATCGTAACCTGCATCGGGTTTACCTTTGGGTATATCTACGGTTACGTTGCTAATATTAACACGTCTTAAAATACCGGGTATGTCTCCCTTACGTTGGCCTAAACGGATAAAAATGGCACCACCGGTATTGCGTGCATTAATGTTTGAAACAATAACGTCTTCCATGGTGCCGCCATCAACAATCTCCAGCGCTATGGCAACACGGTACGTGTCATATATTTCTATATCATGAACGTTAATCTGCTTAAAACCGCCAAGAGAAGCTGTTCCGAATTTAATGGCGCTGGCGCTTGAACGCACCCTGCAATTGGAAATTTCAATATTTTGACAAGCCGATGCCCGATCGCTCGACTTTAGGCAGATACCATCATCGGCTGCGTTAATGTTGCAGTTTTTAATCTTAACATCTTTACAATCAACTACATCAATACCATCGTTGTTCCAAAAAGCGGTGCTCTGCACATTGATGCTGTCTATCAGCAGGTCTGTGCACTTGTTGTAAGTTTGCACCCAGCATGCGGCATCTTTTAAAGTAACATGCTTAATCTGAACATGTGCAGAGTTTTGAATCTCTATAAGTTGTGGCCTTAAATGCTCATCCGGCCTGTTTAATTTAAACTCATCTATAATAGCCCCGTTTTTAACCAGTTTTATTACATTTTTAGCAAGTGCTTTTCCTTGTCCGTCAATAGTGCCGTAACCAGTAATTTTGATATTGCTTTGCTTATCAGCTATTAAAATAGCATACCAACGGTCGGTCCGTTCATAATCAGACAGGTTGGTGCTGCCTGTTAAAATCGCACCTTTATCTAAAAAAAACTCAACATTACTCTTTAGATGAATAGTGCCGGTTAAAAAAATTCCTTGTGGTACAATAACTTTACCGCCGCCTTTGGCTGCGGCGGCGTCCACAGCTTTTTGAATAAACTGGGTGTTAAGGGTTTGTCCGCCAGCTACCGCACCATAGTCCGTAATATTAAAGCTTTGCGCATTAGCAGACCATCCACACGCCAGCATAACGGAGATAATTAAGGTAAATTTCTTTAACATGAGCATAGATTAAATGTTAATTGGAATACGGGTATTGGAAATGGTAAGTGCCAGATCCTACCTGGAATTGAACGTCCGTATTGTCTTGTTGCAACCCCGAAATAGCCTTTACAGTATTGATTGACTTGCCACTTTCGGTTATACCTTTTCGGGCTGCTCCTGGTAGTACCACTTTAGCGGTAGTATTGGGGGGAACAGTAATATCCATTTTAAAAATGCCGCTGCTTACCTCCCATTTTGAGTTCGCATAACCATAACTTGTTTCAAGCGCTGCATCCACCATACTTATTTTGCCGCCGGGGTGAGGGGCAATAAGTATCTTTTTGTATCCTACCATGCTTTCATCGGTATTTAGGCCAGCCATAGTGTGGTACATCCAATTGCCTATAGCCCCGTACGAGTAATGATTGAAAGAATTCATACTTGGATCTTGCAGGTCGCCATTAGCCTTGATACCATCCCAACGCTCCCAAATGGTAGTAGCACCCTTTTTTACAGGGTATAACCATGACGGGTAGGTATCTTGCAACAACAAAGTGTATGCAATATCATCATAACCAAAACGCGTTAAAACAGGACAAATGTAAGGTGTACCTAAAAAACCAGTTGTTAAGTGGTTGCCGTAATCTTTTATGTTCTGAACTAATCGTTTAGCTAATGGTACACGTTGAGGCTCGGGCAACATATCAAACGCAAGCGTAAGCAAATATGCTGTTTGCGTGCTTGATAAAACCCTGCCGCTGGCCGTAACATATTCTTTTTGAAAAGCCAGTTTAATTTGATTGAGTAGCTCGGTATAACTTTTAACATCATCTTCTTTACCTAACACAGCAGCTGCATTTATTAATAGCTGTGTAGAGTGTGCATAAAAGGTTTGCGCAATAAGGTATTTATCGGTTACGGCGCCTTTGCCGCTATCATCTGTTGGGCTGGGCGTGTAAAAGCACCAGTCGCCAAAATGGAAACCTGTATTCCATAAATTATCTTTGCTTTGGTCCCGCATATAATTTACCCAGGCTTTCATACTTGGGTATTGCTCCTCAAGCATCCGGGTATCACCATACGTGGTGTACATAGTCCATGGTAAAATGGTGGCCACATCACTCCAACCAGCTACACCGGCCGACGTTTTAGGCATCATGTTTGGAATAACCCATGGCACTGCACCGTCGGCACGCTGATCTGCTGACAGATCTTTAAGCCATTTAGAAAAGAACCCAGAAACGTTCATATTAAAGGCGGCAGTGCTGCCGAAAGCCTGCGCATCGCCTGTCCATCCCAAGCGCTCATCACGTTGAGGGCAATCGGTAGGAACATCAACAAAATTGCCCTTTTGTCCCCATTCGATATTATGCTGCAATTGGTTGAGCAACGGATTAGATGTTGTTAAGTTCCCCGTGGTATTCATATCAGAATACAGGGCAACTGCATGTATATTCATGCTGGAATCTAAACGCCCTTTGTAACCGCTAACTTTTACATACCTAAAACCCTGGTAGGTAAAGTGCGGCTCATACACTTCTTCGGCATCGCCTTTTAAAATGTATTTTACAACACACTTGGCATGACGCAGGTTTAGTGTGTAAAAGTTGTTTTCTTTATCGAGCACCTCGGCATGGTTAAGTGTAATTACATCACCCTTCTTGCCTTTAATTTTTAGTACTACCCACCCTACCAAATTTTGGCCAAAATCTATAACTGTATCGCCCTTGGGTGTAACAAATGTTTTTAGCGGACGGAATATTTCGCGTTTTTTAACGCCCGGTATCACCGGGGCTATTAAATTACTTTTACTGCTATCTATAACAGTAGCCTCCTGCCAGCCTTCGTCGTTATAGGCGCTTGTATTCCATCCAGATTTTACTAAACGGCCATCATAAATTTCGCCGTTGTAAAAAGATGAGCTCCTGATGGCACCATCGGATGTTTTCCAATCATTGTTTGTCCCTATTGTCGTTTTTGAACCATCGGTAAAAGTTATTTCTAATTGCATCAGGAGCGAAAGGTCTTTGCCGTACAAATTTTTCCATTTGTCCAAATGGCCCCGAAACCAGCCATCTCCCAATACAGCTCCGGCGGCGTTCCCACCACTTTTCAATAGTGACGCTACGTCATAAACCTGATATTGCAGCCGCTTGTTGTAGCTTGTCCAGCCGGGCGTAAAGTACTCATTGCCTACACGCTGACCGTTAATAAAGGCCTCATATATACCATGCGATGTAATATATAGCCGCGCTGTTTTTACAGGTTTACTTAAATCAAACGCCTTACGAAACATTGGACTAGCACCATCGGTGGTGTCGGCCAGGTTATTGGTCTTAATCCATTGCGCAGTCCATTCACGGGGGTTCAGCAAACCCATTTCCCAAAAGTTTACTTCGCTCCAGGGCGATGCATTGCCTTGGTTGTCCCAAACCCTCACCTGCCAGTAATAACGCATGCGCGATAATAACTGCGGCCCTTTGTAACTTACAAACACCGATTGCTCAGAATTTACCTTGCCTGAAGTGTAAAGCAATTGTTTGCCGGTTTGTATGTCTCCGGCGTTTGTACTCACTCTTAATTCATAAGCCGTTTGCAATACATTTCTAAGCGTTGATTTTAGTTTCCAACTAAAGCGTGGTTTCAAAATATCAATACCAACAGGATTGACCTGATACTCGCACAACAGCGAATTAACCGTTAATGCTTTAGAAAAAGCAACCGTGCTCAACAACAGCAACATCATAAAAACCGATAGCCTTATTGTTGCTGTTGTTATTCGTTTTATATAAATATGCATATAATGAGTTAAGTACTTGGTGCACTAAAATGGTTATTTTGTAAGCGTTAATTTTACCGTATCTAATTCAACGGAATTGGTTCCAACCATAACTTCAAAGCTACCTGCTTCCGTTATCCATTTACCATCCTTCCAAAATTCTAGCGCCTTTTTCGTAATCGGTATAATTATGTTTTTGGATTGGCCAGGAAGTAGTGACACACGCTGAAAGCCTTTCAGCTCCTTTACAGGCCGGGTTAATGAAGCTATTTCATCGTGGATATACATCTGCACAATTTCATCGCCTTTCATGCTACCTGTATTTGTTACTGTTACTTCGGCGTAATTGGTATCATTATCGCTCATGGTTGTTTTGGCCAGACGCAAGTTGGTGTACTTAAATTTGGTGTAACTTAATCCAAAACCAAACGGATAAGTTGGATCTGATGAAGCCTGCCAAAGTTCGCGTGGCCTGCCAGGTGTTAAGGCGTTATAATATGCAGGTGTTTGCCCTACATTGCGCGGGTAGGTTACTGTTAATTTACCAGCCGGATTTATTTTTCCAAAGATGGCTTCGGCAATGGCCGTGCCTGTATTTTGCCCCAAAAACCATCCGTCGAGTATAGCTGATACATTTTCTTTAGCCCATTGTATGCCGGGCGGCCTGCCATGCAACAACACTAAAACTACCGGTTTGCCCAAAGCGGTCACTTGTTCCAGCAATTGTTGCTGTTGTCCGGGTAGTGCAATATCATCGCGGTCTACGTTTTCCATCACCGTTTTTGCATCATCGCCTAAAACCAAAATATTTATATCGGCTTGTTTTGCTATGGTAAGCGCCTGAGTAATTGAACCAGGCTTCGGATTCTGAATATCGGTGCCCTTATCGTAAAGTACTTTTATGTTTTTTCCGGCCAGCTTTTCAATCCCCTGACGTACGGTTACAAAGTACTTCGGCTCTGTTGTAGAATAAGTACCCAGCCTGACGGTGTCGGCATTTGGACCAATCACAGCTATAGTTTTAAAATCAGTTGATTTTAACGGAAGGATGTTATTTGAATTTTTAAGCAGTATAAGAGATTTGCGTGCCGCGTTCAGGGCAAGTGTGTCATGAGCTTTGTTGTTAATTACGCTTAAGTAATTTTTGCGCGGACTTGATAATGATTTATTGATCTGCGAGAAAAAGACATCGGCTCCGTCATCCTTGCTTCCTGTACCTTTTTCCATAAAGCTCATATCTTTACCCATGGGGTTCTCTTCATTTTGCAGATTCAGCAAGAACTTAAACTCGAGCACCTTACGCACAGCATTATCTAACAGCGCCATAGGTATCTTTCCGCTTTTTACACCGTTAATTAAATCAGGGCCGTACATGCGTAAATTACCCCAGGGTTGCTGCCAGGCAAGCTCGGTAGTTACACCGGCTTCAAGCGCCTTCGTTATCGTTTCGTCTCTTGATGCTGTAACATGAAACTTGTCCTGAACCCAACGGATATCATTGTTATCCGAAACTATTAATCCACCAAAGCCAAACTCATTCTTTAACACGCCAATAAGCATATCGGTGTTAATATGGCAAGGAACTCCGTTTAAACTGTGATGTGCCGGCATTATTGCGCCAACATGAGCCTCTTCTACTGCTGCCTTAAACGGAGGCAAATGCACCTCGTGCAGGCTGCGCAGGGATATTTCTACAGCGGCGCCATTCTCTCCTAAGAGGGGTTCGCCATCGCCCACAAAGTGTTTTGCAGTAGCCACTACGTGGTTTTTATCAAAGCGTTGCAATCCCCTACCCTGTAAACCATTTATAAAGGCTACTCCTATCCGGCTCACGAGGTAAGGGTCTTCAGCATAACCTTCTTCAAAACGTCCCCAGCGGGCTTCACGTTGCACACCTAACATGGGAGTATAACATTGATGTACACCTAATGCCCGTGCCTCTGCAGCTATCGCAGTTGCTACGCTTTCAACCAAGGTTGTATCCCAGGACCCACCCAAAGCAATAGCTTCAGGAAATGATGTGGTTCCCGATGCCACAACGCCATGCAACGCCTCACCTGCCTGCATATGCGGAATGTTCAGTCTTTGGTTTGCGTTGGGATAAAAGGAAGCCAATTGATGTGCTTTCTCCTCAACCGTCATTAAACTAATAAGTTTCTCTATCTTTTGTCGGCTTTGTACACTAACAGGGAGGTAGTTATCTACCCTGCTATTTTGCGCATTGGCCATTAACTGCTGCAGGCATAGTACAACAAGCGTGATAATCTTTTTTTTCATCAGCACAATTTATAAAGACAGTTTTAGCCGGTTGGGCTTCGCGGTTTATATTCTAAGAAGTGCTTATTAACGATACAAAAACAAACTGATGTACGAACACAATAAGCGACTGCAATTATATAAAAAACTTTCAATACAACAAATGTGTGCGCACACTTTTTATTTAAAGGGACAAATTAAGATACAAGCTGTAGTTACCACAAGAAGATTAGCCAGCGTATTAAACGGCTTATTTAGACTTATAAAAGCGCGGATTCTTCATCACCAGCGTAATATCTAAAGTTTTCTTTAGTTACTACGTCTAATGGCAAATACTTCACCTTTGGACTTTCTTTCTTGAACAAAAGATGGCGTGCAAGATAATGGATCCCCCAGTACCCCTGCCCTTTTGGATTTTGGTTGATAAGAAAGCTAATATAACCTCGGTTTAAGAAGTTAATGTTCTTGGGAAGTAGATCAAATCCTATAATTTTTATACTTTTTAAACGCCGTTGTTCAAGATAAGCTGCTATTTCATAAGCTTTCGAAGTTGTTACGATGATACTCTTTAAGTCGGGGGTGTTTTGTATCAAAGTATCGAGTTGATTGGTGAAGGAAGAAAAATCGGCTCGATTAAGTTCAGTTCGCATTAGTGTGTATTTATCAGCTAAAAAATTTTCAGCAAAATAGTCACGAAAACCTTGTTCTTTTTGAGTGAGATGAGCTGAGTTACTGATATCTTCGTCTATGTGAGCAATTAAAACGCTACAAGGATCGGGCTGACCATACTCAACAAGCTTACCGGCTAACATACCACTCTGATAAGAATCCTGACCAATATAGCTTAGCGCATTGCACTCTTCAATATTAGTATTAAACAACACAAAGGGAATAGAATCTTCATCCCATTGCTTAAAAAACGGTAAAGTTTCACGATAAAATATGGGTGACAAAAAAATGCCGTCGGGTTTTGATGCTGTGAGAGCAGCAGCCTGATTGATATAGGAAGCAACGCTGTAAGGATCAAAAACAAATAAGTTCACCTTAACTCTGTACTGCTTCAATTCTTTTTGAGCCTGTTCAATACCTTTTTGAGGATCCTCCCAATATGAATCCACCTGGCTGTCTGCCAACAGAACAGCCAAATTATACACCTTAGTTGACACCAGAGTACGAGCCAGGATATTAGGTTCGTACTCCATATCTTCAATTACTTTTAGTACGTGTCTCTTTACACCGTCTGACACACGCCCCCTGTTATGCAATACCCTGTCTACTGTTCCAGTTGACACCTTAGCTTTTTGGGCGATATCCTTAATCCGAACGTTCTTCATTTATTAATACCCTATAATAAATCATATGTACGTTATAAGCGCATGCTTGTTATCTTAACTATTGCAAAAATATGTTTTCGTATTAAATTTCTGTTTTAAAAAATTGCTACTGAAGGCTTATAAGCAATTTGTGTGCGCACACATTTTTTTCGAAAAAAGTTGCATCCTGTATTTATGTTCGTTAGGTTTGGAACAAGATAGCCAACCAATTTCTATTCATAATACCATTTACGATGCCTGAAGGTAAAAAGGAAGCAAGTGTTAGTAAAGAGTTAATTACTTTAACTACCTATCCTTATTCTGACCCAAGCCCGATACCCGAATTTGGCCGGCTTTACCCCTACAATCGTTTTGACGGTTACACGAATGCTGGTACCCCCCACTCTTGGGAAATGATTGTATTGGAAAATGAGCACATCAAACTATGGATAAACCCTGCTGTAGGAGGGAAAATATGGGGCGCTGTTGAAAAACGTAGTGGTAAAGAGTTTATCTACTTTAATCATGCAGCTAAATTTAGAGATGTAGCTATGCGTGGTCCCTGGACATCAGGCGGAATGGAAACCAATATGGGAATTATAGGTCACACTCCATCATGTTCAGCTCCGGTGGATTACTTTACCCGTAGTAACGCCGATGGTAGCGTAAGTTGCTTTATCAGCGCAACCGACTGGCCATCAAGATCTAATTGGTTAATTGAAATCAATCTGCCTGCTGATACCGCATTTTTCCTAACCAGATCCAGCTGGTATAATAACAGCCAATTAGAGCAATCCTATTACCAGTGGAACAATATAGGCATTAAAACTAATGGCGATCTGGAGTATGTTTTCCCTGGCCATCAAAGGCTCGGACATGATGGGAAGCATTTCAGCTGGCCTCAAGATGAAGAAGGTCGTGCGATATCCGACTATGAGCAAAATAACTTTGGCGAGTATAAGTCATATCACGTTGTTGGATCATATGCCGACTTTTGGGGTTGTTACTGGCATGCAGACAACTTCGGCTTCGGGCATTCAGCAACGTACGATGACAAGCCTGGTAAAAAAATATGGATCTGGGGGCTCTCTAGGTACGGAATGATATGGGAAGATTTACTAACCGACACCGATGGGCAGTATACAGAGGTGCAATCGGGCCGGTTGTTTAATCAAAGTATAGCTCAAAGTTCAAAAACCCCTTTTAAACATAGCTCGTTCTTACCGCATAGCTTTGATAATTGGGCAGAGTATTGGTTTCCTATAAAAGATATAGACGGTTTAACTTACGCTAATGAGCAGCTATCCTTTTATTTAACCTGTACAACTAATGGCTGCCAAATAAATATTTGCGCTAATCAACCATTAGAGGGCTGTTTGAAGATTGAGGATAACGGGAGGATGTTGTTGAAGCAAGATATTGTATTTGCTACGCTACAAACAACCTGCATACCACTACAAATATCAGAAACACCTGAGAACATAAAAGTTTGGCTTAACGACGAACTGATTTTTGATGCCACTGAACAAGATTATAAGCTAAACAGGCCTGTTGACATCGCTACCGGTTACGATTTTGAATCGGTACAGGCTATTTGCATTCAGGCTAAAGAGTGGGAACGACAACGTTTTTACGAACGTGCTGTTGATGAGTACCGGCTTTGCCTCAAAAAAGACCCGTTCTACACGGCAGCTTTAACCGGTTTAGCGGGTGTATACATTAGGCAGGTTAAATATGCCAAGGCTTTGGCACTAGTGAAAAAAGCTTTAGCTATTGATACTTACAATGCCGAAGCAAATTATCTGTACGGTGTTGTTAACGCCAGGTTAGGATTATATACAGATGCCAAGGATGGGTTTTCTATAGCCTGTCAGTCAATACAATATCGGTCTGCCAGCCATACCGAGCTAGCCAAGGTACTTTTAAGTCAGCAACAATTAACAAAATCGTCATCCTATATTATAAAGGCACTTCAGTACAACGTGTACAATTGGCAAGCCTTACAGTTAGAAGTGTTGGTTGCACGTTTGCAAGGTAAACATAACAATGCAAAAGCGCTGGCAGAAAGGTTAATACAGGCCAACCCGCTCGATCACCTTTCGCGTTTTGAATTTTACAAGCTTGGCACGGTGAGCGCCAATGACTTTAATGCAGGCATTAAAAGTGAAATGCCTTATGAAACATATCTTGAGCTAAGCCTATTTTACTTCAACGTAAAACAGTTCGAAACCAGCATTGAGATTTTGGACTTTGCCCCTGCCTATGCCATGGTATGTATTTGGAGGGCTTATGTTAAAGGTGTGTCAGGCGACTTACCAGCAGCTGTCAAGTTACTGGAAGAAAGTACTCTATTAGGTTCTGATTTTGTTTTTTCGCATCGCGAGGAAGATGTAGATGCGTTAACATGGGCAATAAATACAAACGATTGCTGGAAATTTAAATACTACCTTGCTTTGGCTTATATACAAATGCTGCGTAAAGAGGAAGCATTAGCGCTTCTACAGCAATGTAATAACGAACCTGATAGTTACACTTTTTACATAGTAAAAGCTAACCTGCTGCGCGAAATAAACTTCGATGCTGCACTGTCAAATCTGTATAGGGCATATGAACTGGCCCCTACCCAATGGCGAACCGCGTTCTCTTTATGTAATTACCTTGCTGTAAACAAAAATTGGGAAGAAGCATTACAAATGGCAAAGAAAGGTTACCACGTTAATGCGGGCAATTATTACCTTGGATTACAATTAGCCAATTGCTTAATGCATACCTCAAACTTTACCGAGGGTATTAAGCTATTGCAGCAACTTACCGTGCTGCCAAATGAAGGAGCATCTGAAGGAAGAAATATTTGGAAGGAAATTCATGTTTTTGCTGCACTTGACGAGATAAAAGACAACAATTTACAACAAGCACTTCATTATATAAATGAAGCCCGCCAGTGGCCCGAAAATTTAGGAGTAGGCAAACCGTATGAAGTAGATGAGCGCTTAGAGGCCTTTATCGAGAGCTATATTTCGCTTTTGAAAAACGGGGTAAATTCTACGGAGCTTACACAATATATAATAGATTACAGGAAAAACCATCCGGGGACGCCTTATAGCTCAAATGATTTTTTGAGCATGTACCTTATGAATGTGCTTGGAACGGGTGATAACAAAGAAGCTATTTTAAGCAGCTGGCTAATGCACGACCAAAATGACATGGCAGCACAGTGGGCGTTCTCGTTTTTAAAAGGCGACTATAATGCACTAAATACCATTAGCGCGGCAGAGCATAAAAAAAGAGTACCACTGCCTTATGAAATCTTATTCGAAGACAGATCCTTTCAATTTATCAAAGAGATGCATAACCGGAATTTCTTTAGCCAGTATAAAAACCTTATAACACTGCAACAGCCAACCCCAATGTTAAACAAATTGTAAATTTTATCGATATGGAAAACCAGCAATTAGTAGATCTTTCGGAACACCACCAATTGGTATCTGATTTTTTTAAATGGCCTGCAAACAAAGAAGAGTGGGAACAATACAAGCTCACCCAGGATCAGATAGACTTTTTTAATGAGAATGGCTACTTAAGTAATATAAAATTTTTAGAAGAATGGCAGGTAGACCAACTTAATAATGAGCTTGCTGCTATTGCCGAGCCCGATCATCCCAAACACTCCCTGTTCTATCAATTTTTCTCAAATGCATCAACTGATGAAAATTCGGTGTTGTTTCATGCACTTGGTGCATGGCGTCTTACACCCGGGTTTCATGACATATTATGGAATCCGGCTTTTGTGATGGCTGCAAGTCAATTATTGGGCGATAAAGCTGTTCGTTTTTGGCATGATCAATTATTTTGCAAGCCGGCCAATCATGGAGGCGTAGTAGCCTGGCATCAGGATTATTCGTACTGGACGCGTACCTCCCCACTGCAGCACCTTACTTGCTGGGTAGCGCTTGACGATGCAACAACCGAAAATGGCTGCATGTATTATGTACCGGGCAGCCAGCGTTGGGGCCTTTTGGAAAAGCCTGAGCTTGCCGGCGAAATGGACGGTTTAATGGAGTTTTTAACAGAAGAACAGAAAGCGGCATTTACCCCCATACCTATTGAGTTAAAACGTGGTTATGGTACGTTTCACCATCCGCTTTTGGTGCACGGATCGTATGAGAATAAGTCAACACGCTCGCGCAGGGCGTTTGTGTTAAATATGTTTGCCGACGGTACCATCACTAATTCTGACAAGGAACTTATGCCCGGTACTCCTCCTATTCCGAAGGGGAATAAAATAGAGGGCCAGTTTTTTCCCATTATTATTGACCCGGCTACCCTATAATTTTGGAATTATTGTTTTTTTGCACCCGATGGGGCCAGGAAGATACCCCATGGGAATCTTTTTGTGAAAAGGTTAAAGACGCCGGCTTTGACGGTGTGGAAACCAGTTTACCACTTGATGAGAATGAGATTAAATTCATCCAATCAACATTAAGCAGGCATGGCTTAAAACTTATTGGGCAGCATTGGGACACGGTTACGCCTGATTTTGAAACGCATGTTAATGAATTTGACCTGCGGTTGCGGTCTATGGCTGCTGCCTTGCCTTTGTTCATTACGTCGCACACCGGAAAGGATTTTTTCACATTTCAGCAAAATGAATACTTAATTGAACGCGCTCAAAAAATAAGCGCTGAGACCGGTGTAAAAATTGTTCACGAAACGCATCGCGGCAAGTTTAGCTTCGCTGCACATGTAACGCAGGCATATCTGCAAAAATATCGTGATTTGAGACTAACACTCGATATATCTCACTGGTACGCAGTGGCCGAAAGTTACCTGGCCGATCAGCAAACGGCGGTTGATTTGGCCGTTGCACATACCGACCATATTCATGCCCGTATAGGCCACGCTCATGGACCTCAGGTTACTGATCCGCGTTCGGCTGAATGGGAGGAAGTTGTGGCGACGCATATTGCCTGTTGGGATAGGGTGATAAATGCGCATAGAATTAAGGGCTCAGAATATTTAACTGTTACTGCAGAGTTTGGCCCTCATCCATATATGCAGTTACAGCCATTTAGTACCACACCGGTAGCTAATCAGTGGGATGTAAATTTGTACATGAAAGACTTGTTAAAAAACAGATATAAGTAATTACCATACTAATACATCATAAACATGGTTAACGCTACAGCTAATTTAAGTGAACCAACCGCTAAAGGCGGTTATGCAAAGCAGATAGGCACTGTTGGTGCTTTTTTTTTCATATTTGGTTTTGTAACCTGGGTTAACGGTACACTTATTCCTTACTTGCTCATTGCCTGTCAGCTCGAAGAGTGGCAGGCCTACCTTGTAACATTTGCCTTTTATATATCATACACGATAATGGCGCTTCCATCAAGCAAAATTTTGCAGCGTACAGGTATGATCAAGGGGATGCGGTTAGGTCTGATAATTATGGCTTTTGGCTGTCTTATATTTATTCCGGCCGCTTTGATGCGTTACTACCCTATATTTTTGCTAGGTTTATTTGTGGTGGGTACTGGCACAACGTTGTTGCAAACGGCAGTTAATCCATATATAACTTTACTTGGGCCCGCTCATAAGGCAGCACAACGCATGAGCATTATGGGCATTTGCAATAAGCTAGCAGGTGTGATTGCACCTATTATTTTAGGCGCTATCATCTTAAACAACGCCGGGGATCTGATCAAAGAACTAGCGCAATATTCTCCAGCCAATAAAGTATTACGGCTTAATGAGCTCGCCCGTGCGGTTATAATGCCCTATACGGTACTATGCATAATACTTTTGACAATCGCATTTGGCATTAAATACGCACATCTTCCCGAAATTAAACCAGTTGCAGCCGCAGACACCGGCCAACCGATAAATCAAAAAAACAGTGTGAATTTTTTGTTGGGATTTGTTGCCGTTTTTTGCACCGTAGGCCTGGAAGTTTTGGCTGGAGACACTATCGGCAACTATGGCCTATATCATGGATTCAATTTAAACATCGCCAAAAGTCTCACCTCTTATACACTGGCATTTACCGTTATTGGCTACTTATTTGGTTCTTTTGCCATCCCTAAATTTATAACACAAGAAAAAGCATTTCTTTATTCAGCTATTTTAGGCCTTATTATAGCCGTATTGGTTATCATTACTCCCGGCAAAACCTCTATTGCGTTTGTAGCATTACTAGGGCTGTCTAACGCATTACTATGGCCTGCTATATGGCCGCAAGCACTAAAAGGGTTAAGCGGTGCACAGTTAAGCCGGGGCTCGGCGTTATTAATTATGGGTGTTGCAGGCGGTGCTATTATGCCCCTGATTTATGGCTGGCTTGCACGACTAACCAACAATCAGGCCGCCTATATGCTATTGATCCCTTGTTACCTTTTTAATTTGTACTACTGCTTACGCGGTAGTTGGTTCACAACAAAAACTAATAGATAATAACGGGGTTGTATTTGTTTAAACTTGCTTTTACAGTAGTTTTGCACACAAATTTATTAGAGCTGAATGCTGCATGAAGGTAAATGTTAGGATTAAGGATATTGCCCTAAAGGCGAATGTTTCTACAGGTACTGTTGACAGGGTTTTACATGATCGTGGCAATGTTAATGAAAAGGTAAAAGAAAAAGTGCTCAAGATTATCAGCGAGATGAAATATGAGCCTAACTTCATAGCCCGCGCGCTAGGTTCCAATAAAACATATCATTTAGCTGCTTTAATACCCAATCATACGGTCGACTCTTACTGGCTTGCCCCAAAATCAGGCATCGAAAAGGCGGAGAAAGACTTGGGTAAATTTGGCATGCAGGTTCACCAGTTTACGTTTGATCCATTCAATGTTAAATCTTTTATAGAAGCCGCTCAAAACGTTTCAGACAGTAACCCGGACGGCATATTATTATCGCCTATATTTTACCGGGAAGTATTGCCATTTTTTGAACAATGGAAGAAACAGAATATTCCGTTTGTGCTGTTTAACACCCAAATAGCTGATTTCGACCCGTTAAGCTACATAGGACAGGACTCTTACCAAAGTGGTTTTTTAGCCGGTAAACTGATACATTACGGCATGCAGCAACCAGCATCAATTCTGGTTGCGCACATTGACGAAGAGATAAGCAATGCAGCGCACTTGCTAAAAAAAGAACAAGGCTTACGCAATTACTTTTTGCATAATAACCTGAGCGACCGTTATAACATTATAAAAGCAGAGCTTAAACGCGAGGATGCTGCCACATTTAAAGCCAGCCTTAACCAAATTTTTGCTAACACACCCGATTTAAAAACCGTTTTTGTTACAACCTCCAAAGCTCATGATATTGCTAAATATTTAGAGCAGCAAAATATTCAGCATGTTAACATTATAGGTTACGACCTGCTACCGCAAAACGTTCATTACCTTAATAAGGGCAGTATAAGCTTTCTCATCAATCAAAACCCAAAGGGACAAGGTTACTGGGGTATAAACCAGCTTGTTGAACACCTCGTTTTTAAGAAAGAAGTGGCAGCCGTTAAATTTTTACCGTTGGATATTGTTACTAAAGAGAATTTTAATTACTACGTGGACGAAGACAACATCTAAGATTGAGGAATAAAACTGGCCTTCGCAAAAAAATCGGGTAAGTGGAATTCCGGAGCGTCAGAAACAATATTGTTCCAGCACAAATAATGTGGAACCGGCATATCATCTCCGCATTTGTAAAAATTACATTTAGCATCAAGTTGCAATAATTGTGGGCTGCTGTGTCGGTAAAATGTATCTGTAGGTATTACCAGCGTAAGCTCCCATTTAAATTTACCATCAGCAGAACGCAATAAACAACTACTTTTTATCCGCTCAACAATAGGAACTGGCGCAGCCTCCCGTTGGGTTTTACCTGACCCATAACCAACGTAAGCGGTACCCAGACAGTTAAACTCGAGATTATAGTAACTTTGCTCATTGTTGAATGCTATAAAAAATTCAACGCACGAATCCTTATAAACCAAACTATTAGGTGTTGTAAACCTTGCCAACACAGCATCTTCAACAACAAAAAATTTGATATATATATTACTGTTACCGTGCGCTATTGCAAAAGCACAGTCGGGCTTATATTGATAATCTACCCAAGGGGCTTTTGCTATGGCGTGTTTAGGCAAATCATCCATCGCCGATACAATATCGGCAATGGATGTGCCTTCGTGGTAAGGTTGCAGGTAAAAGATCTTCAAATGTTGTTCAACAGGCATAGCTTAACGGTTAGAGCATCACTTAACCTTACGGTAACCTATTTTTTTAAGAGGTGGCGCTATGAAAGCCGGCACATTATCATAAATTAAAGAATGTCGTTTTATCTTAAAATTCTGTTTAGGATAATTCTTGAATCCGGGATCGCCAATAGTTTCGAAATTGTGTTTACCGAAATAAACCAGCGTAGTATCGCCTTCAAACTTTTTCTCAATATTTACCATAACATTGTTTTCGAACTTATTGCGTTGAGGCACGGCCGGCCCTTCGTTAAAATATTCCTTCAGTGTAGGGTAAGCTGTTGAGTAAGGCGGCTTGGTGTAGTTGACAGCTTCGAGCCGCTTTTGAAACAAGCCCTTTGGCTGCACAACACCTTTGGCCCACCCTGTTAGGCGCTTATCGATATGAAATGCATAACGCGTATTCAGAAACAGATTGTTGATATAAACATTGTCCTGCCCCCCGCCAATAAATCCGGCTACGGTACCGGCTCTAAAGAAAACATTTCCGATAACCTGTGTACCGCAAGCGCCATCATCATGATAAACTCCCATGGTTTTATTTAAGCCACCTAAATCATGCAGGTAGTTATACCGTACAATATTTCCCCTCTCTGACGGATCTCGACCATGGTAAATGGCACCCATGTCATCAACCTCCAGGGTAGTGCTGTGTATATCATTATATTCAATTATATGGTTATTGCCATGCAGCAAAATAGCCACCGAAGGGGCATTGTATATTTCGCAGTTAGCAATAGTATTACCCACACCAGCAATGTAAATGCCCGGCATAAAGGTTTTTGCGATTCGGTTATAATCGTGTATAAGGCAGTTTTTTACAAACGACTTTGAAGCGGTTAAGGCAATGCGGTTACCTCCGCTAAGATAAATACCACCTGCCCCGGTTTGATAAACCTCACAGTTTAGAATACCGTTATCACTGCCGCCCTCACTATCAAAGGTGGTATTGTCGTAAATATACTGCAATATATCTCCGGTTACCCGCGCTTTTGCATTTAGGTTAGTAACCACTTTATCGCCGTCAACACTCAGCATAGATTTACCTACAAACACCGCCATCATGCCAAGGTTATTAAACGTACATTGATTAACACGCAGGCCTTTTGTTCTTTCGGTATAAATACCCATTCCGCGGCTACATGTAAAGTGTATGTTCTTAATTTGAAAGTTATTTACACCTTCCACTTGTAACATTGGCGTTTCTAAAACGGATAACTCCAGGCTGCGCAACTTGGCTGGAGGCAGCACATATAGTATTTTTGTATCCGTATCAACGTAATACTCTCCTGGTATATCGATCTCTTCGGGTATGTTATAGGCATAATAGGCGCGCCATGGCTTACCGCTGCCAAAACCGTACCGGGTAGACATGGCTGTTTTTATAATGCGCCTTATGGTATCAATACTTTCAACGGGTATAGCATCGTCAGCATATCCCCACATAAAAAAACCACTTAACCAAGCTTTTTTAGGTTCCTTCCATTTGGATGGGCGCGGATCGTTATAAAAAAACACACCGCCCTTTTTTGTAGTATCTACAACCGCTACCGTTGTATTTTTTGAAGCCGAGTCGACCGGTTTAATAGATACAATCTCCTTATTCACTTCAGTAGGCTTAATAGCCATTACGGCGTTCTTAACTTCCGCTGGTTTTACGGCCACCGCCTTTTTATCAGAGATGGTGCTGCCAATTTGTAAAACAGAATCAATGGGTACAGTGCCGGCATTGGGCCACCGCGCAATTTGCCCGGGAGCACCATTTACAAATACTTCCATCCAGGTTGGACCAAAAGGTCTGCTAAAACCTACCGGGCGCAGCTGACCAGGGTCTATACCGAGCTCCTTAAGGTCAATTTGACGTATGCGATCTCTAAATTCGGGTTGAAACCTGCTTAAGTAGGCTTTACTGGTAACAGGCTTTAACCTATCGTGGCCAACAGTAACACCGCCATGAAAAACTACAGGCTCTTTGTTATAAGCTTCTATACTTAACGGCAAGGTCGACGTCCACGTTTTTCCTTGTATTAAATCAATTGAGTGGTCAATATAATAAGTACCGCCTCTAACCCATATCTCAATTTTTTTAACTTTATCACCCTGCACTTTAGATGCAAGCTCTATAGCTTTTTGCACGGTGTTTACGGGTTGCTCCCTGGTGCCCGAAGCGCTTTCAGCACCTGTATTAGCTACATATATTTTGTACACGGATTGCGCACGGGTTATGGATAGCTGTAGAATGAAACAGGAAAACAGTGTAATAATAAATTTATATTTCATAGGGTTACCCGTGACGATTGGTATCTAAAGGAATTACTTTAACAACTTTCTTTTTAATGACGATGATATAACCTTTTGCCGCATCAGCTTTTATTTCATCATTCCATTTGATGGATTTTTTTTCTTGAAATTCAGTTATTTCCGGCATTTCGACAGTAACCTCATCGGGAGTAAGATTAAGGGCCTTCCAATTAATATTTAACTGAAATTTCTGGTCCTTGTCTGAATAGTTAGCAACGGATATCAAGACTTCGTCTCGGCCTTTAAAAATAGTAGCTTCTACCTCGGGGTTATTGCTACGCACCGGGTTGCTTTTATCCCAAAAACCAATCATCTCCTTCTTCTCAATGTTGTGCTCGTCCCAAAACAGCCACAAATACTCGGGCGTTTTAGATCTGAACCAGCCAAGCCTGTCTGTAATACCGTAGTTCATACCACGCCAAACATTACCACCTTTATTTAACATTTGTGAGGTTAAACCAAATGGTATACCGCTAATTTCTATTAGCCAATAGTCTGCGGGTGTGTCATAGTTACGCGCCTCTCCTATCCAAAGCTGATCGATATAGGGCAGCATATCCATATATACATTAAGTGATGATGCAAATTTGCCGTACTCGTTGTAATGGTTCCAGGTGTGCATGTCAATGCGGGCACCCGGACGTTCGCGGTCTAAAATTTTGCGCGCGCGTTTCATGGTTTCTCTATCCAGAGCTAAATCATCCATGTAAATACCATCAATGGCTATGTTTTTACACATCCAATCCAAACCTTCAAGATAAAAATTGTTCATCCTGCTATCTGGCGTGGTAAGTACAGCTAAATCTTGCCTGCCTTTGTATTTGCCATGGGTGAAGGTTGCAACCCAGCCGGGTATAAAGTTTTCTTTAAAATTGGCAGCAAGCCACGGGTGTACACCTTTAGGATTTACAAGCGTACGTGTATTAATACCAGGACCGGGAAATATTATTTCATTGTTAAGACTACGCATAGCCCAAATTTCTTTTGCATTAACCGAAAGTTCGCGGGTTGTATAGTAAACTTTAGACTTTAAACCATGTACATGTGAACTATCGATAAATGCTTTTAAATCCGGTAAGTTTTCGTCCATGAAAGGGTAATCCAGAAAGGGATAGATGTCCTTCTTATGATGGATATTGATAATATTAGCGCCATGTTCACTGGCAGTTTTTATAAAATTTTTAGTGGTATCTATGTCGGTATGGTAGTATCTGTCGCCAAACTGGATGCTTTTGTTAATGAGTTTAAAAGGCGTAATCAGTAAGTCGAAGTTAAAATGATAGGTTTGCCCTCTACGTAATAAACGGCTCCCGGAGTATGCTTTAAGCACAGCACCCTTATTTTCGGTATTGATATCAATCCCGCCCTTTTTACCGTTGCCCCAAGATTCGGGTTCATTAAGTGGGCCAAATGAATAGTAGATGTTTACTAATTGCCTTTTATAATTAGCACCTTTGAATTTAATTTTTAAGCCGCCATTAACATCGCCCATCCAAACCTCATCCTGATCTTTATTTAAAACATCCCATTTCCAGTTCCATTTTTCGGGTCGAAATCCGCCTTCTTTATCTAAACCCATCATATAGGTTGATTTTTGAGGAGACATAGGCATTTCCAACCTGATATCATCCACCATAATATCTTTTAACGGTGTAACCACTAATTGGTACCCTAGGTATCCGTCAAACTCGGCTGTACCATGCACCGCAATATTAACGTCAGCACTTTTAAGTAAAGTTGTCCAGCGTGTTGCCCCTGGCAAATCATCTGTAAAAGATATAGCAGCAGGCGAAAATTGGAGCTGTTTACCGCGCTGCTCCACAACAAACCGCATCTTGTTTGCTAATATGGGTTCGCTCGTTGGTAGTAAACGCTGGTTGTTTTTATCAAAGTAAGTTTGTATATCTTGCGGCAAGCCCTCGGCAGAGAGTTTGATGGTACGCCCAAGTACGCTAATCTCATCATTCTTACGCCCTAACTGCTTGTATGGCTGTGTAACATCGTTATCTAAAGCTATTTTAGAATTTAGCCAAGCCAATCTGGAGAGTTTATCATCCTTATTAAAACCATGGTTTTCAATCTTGTTACCTTTAACAGTGATGTTTATATTAACGGTAGTTGCTGGCAGGCCATGGGGCTTAATGTGAACTAAGCCCTTATACAAGCCGGCTGCATTTTCAGGCACCATAATGCCAAACCATAGAGGTAAAACATTTTTAGACTTTACAGTGAGTGATTTTTTGTATGATTTTCCGGCGATATCGACACCCTGGGTATTAAAGCAGGTGACATCAGTGATGCCTACTTTACCCGCATTGCTTAAGGGTGCAATGTCTACGGTGAGTCCGTCAAGCTGCTGCGCTGCTGCATAAACCCCTATCTGAAAAACGTAGTACTCTCCGGGTTGTGCACTGCCATTAAAGTTACTTAACTCGGCAGCTGTTCTGCTTAGCCACGGCTTAGGCAGTGAATCTAACAACCGAATGGAATTTTGGCGCGTCTCCGGAAATGTCAGGTATCTCTTTCCAGGAAATTTCTTTAGAAGTTGCGCCACCTGTTGTGCGCTGGCCGGCGCAGACATTATTGTTGGTCTTAAGCCAACATCGCCTGTTAATTGAGTTTCACGTATTGCATCAACATCAATGGCGTGCTTCTTTTTATCATCATTCTGACAGAAAGCATTTATGCTTGCGCATATCATGAACACAATTAAGCCTATCTTCATAATTTATAATTAGTTACACCTTTGGATAAGTACCTTATCAAAGCAGGCTTTTGTGAATACTTGTTAAGACTTGCCTCAGGACATAATTTAGGCAGGCAAGTAGGTTAGATTTATATCACTGCTTGACGCCGCTAAGCTAATACTCTTCGCTAAAAAAATATACATTTATCAAAAAATATTTTTTTTTGTGTGCGCACACAAATTGTTTTTATACATTTGTTTGCGCACACACCAAATATACTTGTTGTCCAAGCACGCACCTCGGTTCTCTCTCTATAAACTTTTTTTTATTTACACTTATGTATCTGGGCTCCTATACATTTAATACTTTAAAAGACATTGTGTCTCAATTTAACATACAGGGAGAAGTTAAAGAGATAAACGCGTATGGCTCAGGGCACATTAACGACACTTTCCATATCATTAATGCAAAGTCTGAGCTGCCGGACTACTTATTGCAACGCATTAATTCGCATGTTTTTGAAAACGTAGCGATCTTAATAAACAACATTGAAATTGTTACGCATCATATTAAACAGAAACTGTCGGCCTGGGATGGTGTAGATCCAAACCAACAAGTTTTAACCCTGGTTAGGACAAGCGAAAATAAATGCTACTACCAGGATAATGCAGGAAATTACTGGCGTGTGTACATTTTCCTGAAAAATACACTATCATTTGATATTGTAACTACGATTAATCAGGCAAGAGAAGGAGGTAAAGCTTTTGGACGTTTTCAGGCGCTGATATCAGATTTGAACGCCGATCTTCTGGGCGAAACTATTCCGGATTTCCATAACATTGAAAAAAGACTTCAAAAATTTAAATATGTGTTGGATGCCGATCCGGTGGGACGGAGTGCAGATGTAGCCGAGGAAACTGCATTTGTATTGAAACGCCAGGAGGAGATGTGCTCCATTCTTAACTTAGGTCGTGCGGGGAAACTTCCCTTACGCATTACCCATAATGATACCAAATTTAATAACGTGCTACTTGACACCGACGGCAAGGCTCAATGTGTGATTGACCTGGACACCGTTATGCCCGGCTACATTGCTTACGATTTTGGAGATGCTATACGAAGTATTGTAAATACAGCGGCCGAAGATGAAGCAGATACGTCTAAAATAGATGTCAACATTAGCTTATTTAAAGCATTTACGATCGGTTTTTTAAAAGAAACGGCCAATGTATTAACCGACTTAGAAGTAAAATCGCTCATGATAGGCACCTTGCTCTTGCCTTACATGATAGGGCTGCGTTTTTTAACCGATTATCTTGAAGGCGACATTTATTTTAAAACCCAGTCATCCGACCATAATCTGCAACGTGCACGGGCGCAATTTCAGCTATTGAGGAAACTAGAAGACAATTATGAAGACCTGCAGCGCATAGTGCAGACCACAACAGATGAATACCGTTTAACTGTACCAATTAATAACCATTTATAAACCAACAATGTCAAAAATTAATTTAAACAAACACTGCGTATGAAGAAAAAACGACTACAATTACGTTATTTCTACCATTTAGGAGTAACCAGGATGATGTTATCATGTGCCATAGCTGCCATGCTGCTATTTATCGGCTCGGCTTCATGGGCGCAGGTATCATCCACCGTAAAAGGAAAGGTTTCTGACGCAAAAGGCGAATCGCTTATCGGTGTAACTGTAAAAGCGTCAACCGGGGTATCTACGAGCACCGATGTTAATGGCACGTATAGTATAAGGGTTGGCGCGCAGGGCAGTTTAACGTTTACCAGCCTGGGCTACGATTCTTTAGTGGTACAGGTGTCTGGTAAAACAACCGTTAACGCCACCTTAATAGAAAATAATAAGCAATTAAATGATGTTGTTGTAGTAGGCTACGGTACGCAAAAGCGTAAAGATGTAACCGGCGCTGTTACAACTGTTAAATTTGAAGGCGGACCAAAGGAAAGTGTACCTTTCGTAAACCCATTAGAGGCCTTGCAAGGCACACCAGGCATAAACGTAGGTCCGTCTACCAGTGCAGGCGCAAGTCCAAACATTGTAGTTCGTGGCCAAAACTCTGTTACTGCCGCAACGTCCCCGCTTATTGTATTAGACGGAGTTATTTTTAACGGCAACCTTAACGAGATCAACATGAACGATGTAGCAACTTTCGACATTCTGAAAGATGCTAGTTCGGCTGCTATATATGGTTCTCGTTCGCAAAATGGGGTTGTATTAATTACCACCAAAAGAGGCAAAACCGATAAACCTACTATTAATTTCAACACTTACTACGGTATCCAAAATTGGACCCGGGTACCTAAAATGAGAACCGGTGATGATTTTTTACAATGGCGAAAAGATAACTTATCCATCAGAGGTACAGACATAACCGATCCAACCAAGGTATTTTTAGCTCCTCTTGAGCAACAAGCTTATAACGGGGGACACCAAATGAATTGGTTAGATGATATAACCCAATATGCACCCATTAAAAATTACGAGGTAAGTGTATCAGGCAGAACAGCCAAAACAAATTACTACTTTTCGGCAGGATTCTTAGACCAAAAAGGGGTTTTAGCTAACGATAATTTTAAAAAGCCCAACTTTACGTTAAAGCTCGAAAATAACATTACCGATTGGCTCAGCTACGGTGCAAACGCCTATTATTCATCGCGCGATTATTCCGGCATAAGTCCTGATGTGTATATGGCAACTTACATGTCACCTTACAGTTACAAATATGTTGCTGGCACAAATGACAATTTACTACAGCGCTACCCTACCGGCAGTACATCATTCTATAACCCGTATTGGGGTAACGTAGGTTTATCACAGCCTGCTTATATTGATGATAACCGGGAAATTTACACGAGCATTCGAGGTACTGGCTTTATTAACGTGAAATTTCCGTTTCTAAAAGGGCTAAATTACCGTTTTGATGTAACCGGAAGCCGGGGAACAATGGACTATGGCTACTTCCATCATGAAAGTGGAAATATAAATACGCTGGTAGCCTCAGAAATTGCCAATCCTTCCCAATTCTTATCAACGGCACGGGGTTACAAAACTAATAGATTATCAGATGCGTGGCTGTTTAACAACTTGTTAAGCTACACCCGCTCTTTTGGCAATCATAATATAGATGCATTGGTGGGCTACACGCGCGATTACACGCATGAAAATTCGATAACTTTAAATGGTGCTAACTTTGCAACTAATGGCACAACTGTGTTAGGTTTTTATGGCTTAAATGCAGCTACCACCATCACAGGAGCTACCAATGATTCGAAGTACTCTAACGTTGGTTACATAGGTCGTTTAAACTACAATTACAAAAGTAAATATTACGCAACCATAAATGTTAGAAGGGATGGGTATACCGCGTTTGCCGAAGGACGCAAATTTGGGGTCTTCCCGGCTGGATCGGTTGCTTGGGCTTTAAGCGAGGAAGGCTTCATGAAAAATGTGCGGGCAGTTAACTACTTAAAGTTAAGGTTGTCTTACGGTCGCACTGGTAATCAGGGCATATCACCTTACCAAACCCAATCATTAACAAGTACCGGTTATACTGTATTTGGATCAAACAGTGCTTTCTACACAACACCATCTACACTCGGCAACCAAACCCTTACCTGGGAAAAAACCGATGCGTTAAACCTTGGTGTCGACTTCACATTGCTGGATAACAGAGTATACGGTAATATTGATATGTATAAAAGCAACACTACTGATCAGCTCATTACACGTTTCATACCGATTTTTACAGGCTTTAACACCGTTCAATCTAACCGTGGCGAAGTAGCCAACAAAGGTTTAGAAGTAACGTTAAATACCGTTAATATTAAAGCCGCCAGCGGCTTTAAATGGGAATCTGGATTTAATTTTTGGATAAACAGGAATAAGTTAGTACACCTGAATGGTGCTGATGCAAATGGTGATGGCAAAGAAGATGATGATATTGCCAACAGTTTCTTTATTGGCAAATCATTAGGAGCCATATACGATCTTACGTTTGACGGTATAGTCCAATCTACAGATGCTGATTATATTAAAACCTATGGCGCAGTAGCCGGAGATGTTAAGTTTAAAGATCTGAACAACGATGGTAAGTTAAACGACCTTGACCGTTCAGTTATCGGCTATGCTAAAGAAAACTATAACTTCAATATATCTAACACATTTAGCTACAAAAACTTTCAGTTATATTTTACCATCAATGCTATAATCGGTGGTGGCAAAGACAATTTCTTTATGTCTACTAATTTAAGGGGCCGAAACCCAGGTGCTGTATTGTCAGCCTCGGGTAACTGGTTAAATCAGCCTTACTGGATGCCAAACAACCCAAGTAACGAGTACCCTCGTCCAAATTATGCCAACCCTTACGGTTATGGTTTTTATCAATCCAGAACGTTTGCCAGGTTACAGAATGCATCATTAAGCTACACTTTTCCGCAAAGTATCTTGAAAAAGATACGGGTAAGCAATTTGAAAGTATATGTAGCTGGCACTAACCTTTTCACAGCAACCGGCTGGACAGGGCTCGATCCTGCCAATGGTGCTCAAATTGGTGGCAATGGCGGTTCTACAAACTCTTCTGTTAACCAATCAAACCCCATAATGCGGTCGGTAACGTTTGGTTTAAATTTAGGATTTTAATAAAGCTTAGGATTATGAAATTATTTAGAAACATATTAACGATAGCGTCAGTAGGCATTATGATGATGTCATCTTGCAAGGATGCCGACTTTTTAGCAGAGCAGCCAACTGATGTGCTTCTCACCAGCAATGCACTGCTTAACAAAGCACAATTTGATGTAATGAGTGCATCAATGTATCGTAACGTACAGTTGTTTTACAACTCGGCCGATGGCACCAAGGATGCATGGATACTGGGTTTAGGCACTGATGTGTGCTTTGACCCGCGCGATGCATCTACTAAATTCAACAACTGGTCTATCGTTACAGCCCAGGACAATTACACGAATGATTGGTTCAACTCGCAATATAATATCATTAAAATTGCCAACACACTTATTGCCGGTGCTGCCAATCCGGAAGTTACCTGGGCCAGCGAGGCGATAAAAAATGCTACAATTGCCGAAGCCCGCTTTTTTAGAGGTTTTGCTTACCGCAACTTGGCTAATATTTTTGGCGGGGTTCCAATTGTCGATAAGCCGGTAGCCGAAGCCAAAGATGATTTTGTTAGAAACAGCCGCGAAGAATGCTGGGCATTTGCAAAAGCAGACCTTGAATTTGCCCGTACCTACCTGCCGCTTACTACAACAAGCCCAGGCCGGGTAGTGCGCGCTGCCGCAGACCACTTTTTATCAGAAGTGAATATTTCCTTAAAGGATTATGATGGCGCTATAGCCGCTGCAACACGTGTTATAGATGGCACCGACGGAAATTTCTCATTAGTAAAAGCTAGGTTTGGTGCCCGTGCAGCCGAAGCTGATAAGAATTACTATTATGATCTCTTTGTAATGGGTAACCAAAATACGCAAGCCGGCAACAATGAAGGATTGATGGTTGCTCAATTTGAGGTGACACCCACAGGTGGTGTTGTCAACGGTGGTGTACCAAGTTTCAGCAGGCCGCTTATTGAGCGTATGATGTGGTGTAACTATTGGGGATTAGCCAAAATTGGCTATACCACAGGTGTAGCAGTTGATTCGACCGGACGCGGTGTGGGTTTTGTGAGACCAACCAATTATACTAATTACACTATTTGGAGAAATGCCGGGAACGACATACGTAATAGCGAAGTATGCATTAAACGTAAATATTACTTTGGCCCGGGTATAGCGCCAAGCACGGGCTTCAAACCTAAAGACCTTATCCCTAAATCGTTCCTTACTACCAGAGATGATACGATGATTTACGTATTTCCTAACTGGTGTAAATTTGGCACTGATAAACACATTAACGCACAACCTGATAACGGATATGTAAGAGACTTTTATGTGGCCCGCTTATCAGAAACCTACTTGTTACGCGCAGAGGCTTATTTAGGTAAAGGGTTAACCTCAAACGCAGCTGCAGATATTAACGTGGTCAGAGCACGTGCACAGGCCCCCTTAATCACTTCTGCAGATGTAAGCATTGACTACATTTTGGATGAGCGCGCACGTGAACTTTATGGCGAAGAGTTCCGGATATTGACACTCGGAAGACTTGGTCTTGTTTATGATCGGACCAAACGTTATGGATCTCCTGAGTCGGCAGCATCAATTCAACAGTTTAACAACCTTATGCCCATTCCACAAACAGCTATTGACCGGAACATTGGAGCAAAAATAAATCAAAATCCAGGCTATTAATAGTTGCTTTAATAAATTAGTTAATCGGCAAAGGCGGGGGAAATTCATTTTGACCCCGCCTTTTGCTTTGTAAAAATTTCAGTTTTATCGTTACGATAATCAGGATCAGCTATTAAGTAAAAACTGCCTGCACTTATAAACGCTTATAGCGTTCCCTTACGGATCCATGGCTCGTGAAAATCAAAAGCCAGATTAAGCGTATATTGAATGCTTCTGCAACATATTTCAAATTGACAACGCGTAATGAAGACAAGGAAATATATTAGTAGCTAATTGAAATTAAAAAAGATTGCTTCATTTCAAATTTCAACCAGTTAACCAGGTTTTTATATCCGGACTTGAAAAGGAAGACAATTAAAAACTTACTGCCTCCTTAGGGGGCTTAACCATACAAATTACGTCGAAGTTTGTGACTGATTTGAAGTGGTTGACCGATTTCCCCCGAAAGATTTAACGACATAAAATAAGGTATTCTAAAGAATTAACTGGCCTTCTTTGATCTCATCACCTGCATGAAGTAAAATTCTCTCGCCAGTTTTCAGATTGCCAAACACCTCGGTCGATTCGTCACCAGCTATACCTTCTTTTACATCCGCAAATACGGCTTTCCCGTTTACCACTTTGATTACATACTGGCGTTCTGTAGAACGGACAATAGCGTTATTTGGCACCAACAGTGATTTAGCACCAAAGATCAACGGGATTTTTACTTCTCCATACATACCCGGTTTTAATCGCTGATCTCTATTGTTCACATCCACTTCAATGGCTTCAGAACGCTGGGAACCTAAAGCATTAGCAGATCGGCTGATATACGCTTTGTTTTCCTGACCCGGAAGCGCATTGAACACAAAACTTACTTTTTGCTTAAGATCCACCTTTTCTACATAGGTTTCAGGGATCATAACCTCCAAACGCAGTTTACGGGTATCCTGCAAAACCAGCATCGGCTGGTCGGTGGATTTACCTGGACCAACCAGCGCACCTGCAGATACATTACGCTGCACGATCATGCCATCAAACGGTGCCCTGATGTTCAAGTAAGCCTGTATATTACTGACGGATGCCGCATTCGATCTTTCGGACATCACCACCGCCTGGTCGGCTTTCATTTTAGATAAGGCATTATCCAGATCAAGGGGCGATACCGCTCCCTCCTCTTTTGCGGCCTCTTTTAGTCTGCGGTATTTTTCGCGGCTGGCGTTAGCAGATTCCTGCGCCTGCAAAAAACGGGCTTTAGCCGACTGTACCTGTGACGCCATTTCAGGAGCCTCCAATACGACCAGCAACTGCCCTTTGTGCACTAGTGTGCCGCGGTCTACATTGATTGTTTTTACAAAGCTGTTGATTTTGGCAAAAATATTCACTTCGTTAAACGGCTTCAGTTGACCGGGAAGCCGAACATAACTGGACATAGCTTTTTCAGATACACTCCCGGTTTCAAACTTGCTTTCGATTTTCTTTTTCTCGTCGGTTAGGTCAACCGGCTTTTGCGGTCCCGAACAACTGTACAGGGTTGCAGCTAACACTGCTATAAAGATAAAATGACTTTTCATATATTAATGATTATTTAAGATGAGGTCTTCAGTAGATTTTTCAGGCATTAATGAGGGTGAATCATAGGTCGTTTTATTCTGCACCCAGGCGAAAACCAGCGGCAGAATAAATAAAGCGGCTATGGTAGAAGCAAAAAGACCACCAATCACGGCGCGTCCCAAGGGAGCCGATTGCTCGCCAGCTTCTCCCATACCAGACGCCATGGGGATCATCCCCGCGATCATAGCCAGACTGGTCATTAAAATAGGCCGCAAGCGGATGGAGGCACTAGTAACTGATGCCTTAGTGGCATCCTGGTAATCCAGTCTCAGTTTCTCGGCATTAGTCACGATCAGGATTGCGTTAGCCACTGATACACCGACAGACATGATCATCCCCATATAGCTTTGCAGGTTTAAGGTTGAGCCGGTAAGCAGCAAGGCGCCGATAGACCCTAATATAACGGCCGGAACGGTACACAGTACTGTTAAAGACAATTTTACAGACTGATAATTAGCAGCCAACAGCAAGAAAATAACTACAATAGCAAATAATAACCCATTTTGCAAACTAGATAAGGTATCGGTCAGCAAGCTCGACATGCCCTGCACCTGTGTAACGATACCTTTCGGTGGTGTACCCAGTGACTTAACGGCCGCCTGAACGGCATCGGTAGCACTACCCAAATCTTTTTGATGGATGTTAGCACTTACGGTCAAATACCTCCTCGGCCCCATACGGTCATATTCGCCAGGCACATAAACGGTCTTAAAATCGGCCACATCACCTAAAACTGGGCTGCTTTGCCCTTTTACCAAGGGAATCTCCCTTATCTCATCCATATTGTTCATCACATATTCAGGTATCTGAACCTGAACCTGGTAGGTATTAGAGGCTTTTTCGTCCAGCCATTGGTTCTTTTCTGAAAAACGGCTGGAGGATGTACTGGCCGTTACTGAGCGCGAAATTTCACTCACATTCAAACCCATCTGTGCCAGTTTCATCCGGTCAAGCGTAATTTTCACGACCGGAAACTTGAGCGGTTGGTTGATCTGTACATCGCGCAAGTAATCCACTTTTTTAAGCTTGGCTACCAGGTCCTTACTATACGCTTCTATTTGCGCCACATCTTTACCGGCAACAGTTACTTCGATTGGCGTAGCGGCACCTTGGCTCATAATCTTTTCGGTCATGTCGATCGGCTCGAAAGTTACCCGAAGTTCAGGAATAGCGTAAGCTATGTTTTTGCGCAATGCCTCCTTAAAGTCATCCATGTTTACATGGTAATCAGCATCCAGGTTTACTTGTAGTATGGCTTCATGCGTACCTGTATTGAACACATACAAGTTGCTTACCCCGTAACTACTCGGTATCAAACCTACATAACCCGAACTAATGGCTACATGGTGATTAGAAGTGCTATCTACAATCTGCAAAACCTGTTTGAGCTTTGTTTCGGTACGTTCCAGCCGGGTACCATCCGGTTCTTTAATACGGATCTGAAACTGGCCGTTATTTAACTTAGGCATCATGTCCTTACCAATGAGCAGGAAGCCACCTAAAGCCAGTGCCAGTACGAGAATCAAATAAACCGGAACGATCAATTTATTATTAGGCATCCATTTTTGAATGGTTGTCATGTAACGTAATTTAACCCGCTCAAACAGATCATTCTCTTGAGGATGATCTTGTTCACTCTTCAAATGCTTGCTTACCTGTTGCTCCTCCTTCTTGTCTAGCGCCTCACCTGCATGGGCGTGAATATGGCCGTGATGCCCGTTTTGGTATTGCTCTGCATTGATCATCCAGTTACTCAGGATAGGCACCAGAGTTTGCGCAATAATGTAGGAGACGATCATCGTTAAACCGATTGACAATGACAGGGGCAGGAACATGGCTTTGGGCACACCGGTCATGAGGAAAGATGGCGCAAATACCGCCAGGATACAAAGCAAAATCAGCAGCAGCGGGAAGGAAATCTCTTCACAGGCGTCATAAATAGCCAGCTTTTTAGATTTGCCCATTTCCAAATGCTGGTGGATGTTTTCGATAGTCACCGTTGCCTGGTCGACCAAAATGCCTATAGCCAGTGCTAGTCCGCTCAGAGTCATGATGTTGATCGTCTGCCCAAAGAAGCCCAAAAGCATTACCCCAATAATGATGGATACAGGTATCGTTATCACCACAATTAAACTGCTTCGCCAGTCGCGCAAGAAAAGCAGTACCATCAGGCCGGTGAGGATAGCTCCCAGGCCACCTTCGGTCAATAAACTCTCTACGGCATTGATCACAAATACCGACTGGTCAAATTCATAAGAGACCTTTACATCATCGGGTAATAAGCTTTGAATGTCGGGCAGTTTGCTTTTTAAAGCTTGTACTACTGCCCACGTAGAAGCATCGGCGGTTTTAACGGCAGGTATATACACCGAGCGCTTGCCATTGATGAGGGCATAACTCACGGTCACATCTGCTCCGTCACTTACCCGCGCAATGTCTTTAACGAACACCGGGCTGCCGTTTTTGCTGATCAACGGGATGTTGCCAAAATCTTCTACCTTACCGATCAAGGAGTTCATGGTGGTCACATACATGGTATTATCCATCCGCAGATTACCTGAAGGCGACATAACGTTGTACTTAGACAAAGCGCCAACCACCTCATCCGGCGTTAAGCTGTAACTCCGCATTTTGTTAGGGTCGACATTGATGATAACCGACCTTGAGTTAGCCCCAAAAGGCGGCGGGGCAGATAAACCTGCAACCGATGAAAACATTGGCCTTACACGCGTAGTGGCCAGGTCATAAATATCTTTTAAACTACGTGTTTTAGACGATAGCACTAACTGACCTACCGGCAACGACGAGGCGTCGAAACGAAGCACCTGTGGCGGTAAGGCCCCTGGCGGAAAGAATTTCATAGCCCGGTTTACTTGTAAGGCCACCTGTGCAGAAGCCTCGCCCATATCAGTGCCTTCATAAAAGCTTAGTTTGAGCAAGGTTAGCCCCTGTATATTTTTACTGGTGATAGACTTGATACCGTTCACATAAAGAAACTGATCTTGTAAACGGGTAGAAAAGAAACCCTCCATTTGCTGGGGCGACATACCACCGTAGGATTCGATCACATACATGGTAGGCATATTCAATTGAGGAAAAATATCTATCGGTATTTTGATAGCGCTAAGCACTGAAAACAACAAAAGACTGATGGTTACAATAACTGTTGTAACCGGCCTTTTCAGTGCAGAAGTAACCATTGACATAATTGGTTTAGTTTAAAAGGTTAATAACTGTGTTCACCTGGTTTTCGGTTACTGCTTTTTGGAACAATGCCTGGGTGTAGCTGTACTTGGCCGATATATAGTCAATCTCGGCACGGTATAAAAGACTCAGTGCAGCGTTAAGCTCAATAATATCGGTCAATCCACTTTTGTAAAGTGAGAACTTTTGCCGGTAAGCGGCATTAGCTGCCTTAAGTTGTTTAGGTATTTCTTGTAAGCGCTCCATGGCCGTAGCCACATTAGCATCGGCCTGTGTGGCACTTGCTGCCAAAAGCACTTTTTGCTCGTTCAACTTGGTAAGCGTATATTGTGAATTAATCCTCTGCGTTGTGAGTTTGAGGTTCTTTCTTTTAAGATCGAACAAGTTATAGGTGATCCCTACCCCTATCAAGTAATTGCCCCGTTGAAAGCCCCAGCCGTTGTTCAAACTGGTGTAGTTGTTATTGGCATCTAAACTTGCGGCACGGCCCCATGCGGCGGCCTGAAAGGATACTTTAGGATTAAAGCTTTTCTTGACGAGGTTTTCGCGCTGAAGACTGTTGTCATATAAAGATTCGTAATATTTAATGACCGGGTGGTTAAGCGTATCAGCATAAAACAAACGGCTCTCAGCCGACTGGGCGAACAATTTGGTTTCGGCGGTGGTATCAGGAACGATGGCATGGTAAGGCATCCCACTGATGGCAGATAGTTTTAACTGGACCTGCTTCGCCTGATTCTTCAGCTCTATGTAGTTAAGCCGTGATTTGGACAGTTCCGCCTCTGCTATGCTGGTATCTACACCGGCACGTATGCCGCTTTTGGCCAAAGCCTGTATGGAACGTCTGATTTCCTGATTGCGCTGAATATTGCGAGATTGAATTTCAATATACTCCTGCAGTCTTAAAAGTTGCAAGTAATTGTCAATGGTATAGGCCTGAAGGTTGTATTTGGAAGTGTTGAACTGATTTTGCTGAACCGCAACATCTGCACTGGCCACCTTATTCTGTGCCTTATAAGCCCCGAAATTATAAATCTCCATATCAAAAGCAGCAATGCCCAGATTAGAAAGAACAACGGTAGAATTACTTTCATCGCGTACGCCCCGGTTATTGGTTGGCACCATGCCATAGCCAAAGTAACCACCGCCTACGTTATTGTTGGTACCGAGGTCGGCCTGGTAATTCAGTTTGAGGTTAGGCAGCCAATTATAACTCGTTTCACGGGCCTGGGCTTCCCTTATTAAGATAGCCGACGAGTCGGTGAGCAGTGTAGGTGCATTTTGGGCAACTTCTTTGAGCAACTGTTTAAGCGATATGCTCTTTTCTGGAACTTGTGCATATAACGAACCGGAAACCAATAGTAAAAACGCAAGGCACCAGCTAGGTTGAAAACGTAGCATTTTAATGAATACTAAATGATGAAAAAAGGAATGCGCTGTATAAAGTGTTATACAGTAGGTAAGATCAATATCCGTAAAAACGGATGTTTTAACATCAAATAGTTAGCCTGCAAGTAAGCAGATAGATTGGATCGATTGCCGCAATATCTTGTATTTCCCGGTTGCGGCGCCGGCCAAAGATATTATCGAATATGTTAAATAGTGGGAAAATGCTCAGCAATAATGCACCGATGGTTAAGATAAAAATATCGGCTTTTTCTTTCAGCATGGCCTGGAATACTGCTGATCTCGCAATCGCTTCTTCCATAAACTCCGGCTTGCGCTTGGCAAATACTTTAACCAGCAAAGTATTTTCCTGTGCTTTATCCTGCAGCTGTTCATACACACTAAACCCCAGGAACGGCTTGGCAAGGAACAACATTGCGGCTACTGAAAGGATAAGTTTATATGTTTTTAATTGGTGCACGATCTATGGTAAACACATTTAACGTATAAAAGTGAGAAGTTTTTACATGAAAAGATCTTTGTAACATTAATATTGCATAACATATGTCAGGCAATATTGCGACCACCAACATAAGCATCAAAAGAACACGGGTGCAAAGTCAGATTCAAATATTCTAGAGTGCATGATATTTTTAAATATGAAAAATGTTAGATAATTGGTTCGAATTCTTTTTTCTATCTGGGCACGGAATCCGAACTAACATCAAGGGACTTAATATGCTTAGTGGCTTACACTTTTAATACTTGGTTAAGTCATGTCTTATTTTAACGCTGCTTTGCTCATTATACTATTTAAGAACATTAAGCTTTTTCAATAGCTTCCTATTTTCGCGGCGATGGATCAGTTTATATACTATGGCATATATCACCGGCAATATCAGCAGGGTTAAAATGGTGGAGGTCACCAGTCCACCTATAACCACTATGGCCAATGGCTTCTGAGTCTCGGAACCAATGCCGGTTGAAATGGCCGCAGGCACTAAGCCAATGGCCGCCATCAGGGCGGTCATAACTACGGGGCGCACGCGCGATATCACGCCGGTTAGTAAGGCTTCGTCCAGTTGCATGCCCTCCAACAGGTTTTTACGGAATACAGAGATGAGGATGACTCCGTTTTGAATGCATACCCCAAACAAGGCGATAAATCCAATGCCTGCCGAAATGCTAAAGTTGGTATGTGTAATATGCAAGGCTAATATCCCGCCTATTAAGGCAAAAGGCACGTTCATCAATACTAGTATAGCATCTTTAGCATTACCAAAAGTTACAAACAAGATCAAAAATATAACTACCAAACAGCCCGGCACCACTTGCGTTAAGGTTTTAGACGCACGGATCTGGTTCTCAAATTCACCGTTCCAGGTAAAGCTGTAGCCTTGTTCCAGTTTTACAGCTCTACCAACTTTTTGCTGCGCTTCAGCTATGGTGCTGCCCAAATCGCGGCCGCGCACTGAAAACTTAACTGCTATGTAACGGGTATTGTTGTCCCTGAAAATAAATGCAGGGCCGGTCACTTCTTTTATGGCAGAGATCTCTTTGATGGCAATTTTTGAACCGTTTAAAGTAGGCACCATCAGGTTCTCAATTTTTTCCTGCGTATTACGGAATTGCTTTTGATACCTGAGTCTGATATCGAACTTGCGCTCACCTTCGTACAATTGGGAAGCAGCTTTACCACCTATGGCCATTTCTATAACCGAGTTGGCATCGGCAGTAGCAACCCCATAGCGAGCCATTTTTTGCTGGTCCAGTTCTATCCTGAACTCGGGCTGACCCAAATTGCGAAGCACACCTAAATCTTCAACGCCTTGTATGTGTTTTAAAACGCCCATAACAGCATCGGCCTTGTGGTCTAGCACATCAAAATCGGGCCCAAAGATCTTAACGGCCATTGATGCAGGCACACCCGCAACCGCCTCGGCCACATTGTCAATTATAGGCTGCGAGTAGTTATAGATAATACCCGGAAACTGGCTCAGCTTTTTATCCATTTCGGCAATCAATTCTTCCTGGTTAATGTGGCGCTTCCATTGTTTCTTAGGCAGCAGGTCAACCTGAATCTGAACGTTAAAAAATCCTTTGGGGTCGGTACCATCATTGGTGCGGCCCACTTGCGACAGGGTTTGCTTTACCTCCGGGAAACTCATCAAAATATCACGCATTTTGTTGGTAGTATTCACCGAACTTTCTAATGAAGTGCTCGTGGGCATTTGCGCAGTTACCCATAACGCCCCTTCATTTAATTGCGGTAAAAACTCGGTGCCCAGCAACTTAGCCGATGCAAACGTTAGCGACATAAACACCAGCGAGATGATTAAACTCAGCTTTTGGTTACGATACGTAAAACCGAACATACGACGGATACTATTCTCAAAGAAGATGACCACCGGATTATGCTTTTCTTTAACGTTTTTGCGCAGCAATATGCTTGAAAGTGCCGGCACCAGGGTTAAAGTAAATAACAATGCCCCCAGTAACGCAAAACCTAAAGTGTAGGCCAAGGGTGAAAACATTTTACCTTCTACCTTTTGAAAGGCAAAAATGGGGATTAAACAGGTTAAGATAATGAGTTTGGAAAAAAAGATAGCCTTGCCCATCTCAGCTCCCACGTTTTTAAACAGACCCAGTTTAGCCAGTTTATTAAAACGCTCCATGCCCACCTCTTTGGCCTTATGATCGAGGGCTACAAAAATACCTTCCACCATTACCACTGCCCCATCTATAATAATCCCGAAGTCTACCGCTCCCATCGAAAGCAGATTGGCACTCATGCCTTTTAAGCGTAAACATATAAAGGCAAACAGCAGCGCCAGCGGGATGATAATAGCCACAGTAAGCGTTGTACGCCAATCGGCCATAAACAGGAACACAATAACAGTTACCAGTACAATACCTTCAACAAGGTTATGTATTACGGTTTCGGTACAAAAATCAATAAGATTGGTACGGTCGTAAAAGGTAGAGATCTGAACATCTTTAGGCAAAACGTTCCGGTTAAGGTCGGTTACCTTAGCACGGATCCGTTCCAGTACCTCGGCAGGGTTTTCACCTTTGCGCATAACTACAATACCTTCAATTACATCGTTATGCTTGTCGCGGCCTACCTGGCCCAGGCGCGGTAATCCGCTTTCTTTAATATCGGCCACATTACGCGCCAGTATGGGCACGTTGTTCACATTTTTTATAATGATGTTTTCTATCTCGCCTATATTATTAATCAAGCCAATACCACGTACCACAAAAGCCTGGTCGTTCTTTTCAATTACATCGCCGCCCACGTTTACGTTGCTGCGGTTAATGGCATTATATACATCGAGCGAGGTTAAGCCGTATTTTTGCAGCAATGATGGATTTACGCTTACTTCAAAAGTTTTTTCCTCACCGCCAAAGCTGTTTACATCGGCCACGCCAGGTATGGCTTTAAACTGGCGGTCTAAAATCCAGTCTTGTATGGCTGTCAATTCGTGAATAGATTTGGTACGACTTTTTAATGTGTATCTGAAAATTTCGCCGGTTGGGCCATAAGGCGGTTCAATTTCGGGTTTTACACCATCGGGCAATTCCACGTTCATTATCCGGCTCATGACCTGCTGGCGGGCAAAAGAGTCGTCTACGTCATCATCAAAAATAATGCGTACGTAAGATAAACCGAATGAAGAGGTAGTGCGCAAATTAGATTTTTTTTGCACCGAGTTTAATACCGTTTCCATAGGGATAGTCACCAGCTTTTCCATTTCCTCGGCACTGTGACCCTGCCATTGCGCTATAATGATGATTTGGGTGTTGGTAACATCGGGGAAAGTTTCAATAGGCGTATTTAAGTAACTCCATACCCCGAGAACGGCCAGCACAGCGGTCATGAAAAAAACCATGGCCCTGTTGCGTAGCGAGAAGTAAATTATGTTTTTAATGAGCTTGTTCATTGACTATTGTAATTACAGGAAGTCCTGTTTAGTAATTATTAGTTTGTTCCAACCCAAGTTAATCCTGAACCAAGGCATTATAGAGTAGCAATTGATTTTTCGACACTATTTGGTCGCCCCGTTTTAACCCTGATGAGATGTAGGTGGTATCTTCAACGGATTTAATGATGCTTACCTCACGAACCTGCAAATTGCATTTGCTGTGATAAACCACCACATAGTTCTTCCCGCTATCGAACATCACCGATGCCGCCGGAATAGCTACCGCCTTTGCCGACTCACTGTTGCTGATAACCACGTTGGTAAACATTTCGGGCTTCAACAGCATTTCGGGGTTGGCCAGCGCTATACGTACGGTCATAACTTTACTATCGGGATCGAGCACTGAGCCAACGTTGTTCACCTTACCGGTAAATACCCGATCTGGGTAGGCAAGGGTGGTTATCTTTGCTGCATAGCCAACTTTTACTTTAGCAATGTCCGATTCAAACACATTGGCCTTAATCCATACATCCCTCATGTTAGAGATGGTAAACATACTGCTGCTGTTATCGGGCCTGATGAAGTTGCCCGAGGTGATGTTTTGTTCCACTATAAAACCGCTGCGCGGGGCTTTAACAATGAGTGTACCGGCAGCGTTAGTATTGCCGCCCCCGTTAATGGCTATTTGTTCGCGCACTTTGCTGTTAGCCGCAACGGCTTTGTTGTAATTTTCTTTAGCTTCCGTATAATCGCGCTCGCTCGAAATGCCGTTTTTGTACAGGTATTCGGCTTGCTCTAATTGGCGCTTGCTAATGGCCAGGTCGGCTTTGGCCGAAGTAAGGTCGGAGTAATTGCCGGCCACATCGGCACTGCGAATAACTGCCAGCACCTGGCCCTGGCTTACTTTATCACCTAAGGAAACGTTTACTTTCATTACTTGCCCGCTGGCAAAAGGGAACACTTTAACTACGTTATTTTCATCAAACGATACTTCACCGGTCAACTTCAATTCGTTTTTCATGGATGATTCTCTGGCCGTATCTATTTTGATCATTTTTGCCAGTGAATCATTTATGCAAACCTGCTTGGTTTCCATGGTGCCGGTCTTTTTTTCCTGGCATGAGGTAAAGGCCACTAAAGCGGCCATAACTATATATAAGGTTGTTGTTTTCATTTTATACAGAATTGCAATGTTGGTGTGGAAACACACTATTATTTAATTTTTATTACACGGACTGGAAATGGGTGTGCTGATTTAAGGAACGGCAATGACGTTTATACCTACTGCGTAATTGAGATCGGCGATGGATTTTTGCAGGTTGAGTTGAAGCTGTAATATCTTGATCTTAGTCTCTTTATAAGAGTCGAAGAAATCAACAAATTCGGGTAAACTGATTTGCCTCTGCTGAAAGCTTTTTAGCATGGCGTTATAAATCTGATCGTACCGCTCGTAAAAATCGGTTTGGTTCTTGCTCAAAAGTTGCTGACTAAGACGGTATTGCTGTACCGCATTATAAACGTCATTTTTAACCTGCAGTTCGTTATTCTTCAGCACAAACTCCTGGCTTTGTGCCGTTAAACGCGCAGATTTGATGTTGCCCTGATTGCGGTTAAATAACGGTAGCGGAACACTTAGTTGCAGGCCAAATACATGCCGTACATAACTGCTGTTTTGGTCGTAGCTGGCACCCATTGTAATATCAGGTTTGGCCAGTGCTTTTTGCAGGGCAAGATTATCGTTGTTTTGAGCAAGGGTGTACTGGTTTACTAAATAGTCGGCGCGGGTATTTTTAGCTTGTTCGGCTAATACTGTTGCGTCTAACACGGCTGGAGTAGGTGCCGCATTTATCTGAGGAACAATAAACTGTGTTTCCTTAACAGCAAGGATGGTTTTCAGTTCGGCTTGCAGGTCGTTCAACTGGCGCTCGCTCTCTACCAGCTCATTCTGTAAATTAAACAGTAAGGCTTTTAACCGTACCAAATCTTTTAAAGAGGTATTTCCTGCTTGATAGGCCTTATCGGTAGCGTTAACCAAGCTTGTGGCCGATTTTATTTCTGTTATATAAACCTGGCGTTGCGCAATTAAGTTGGCGGCCTGCGCAAAATCTAACTGCAGGTTGTAACGCAGGTTGCGCAACAAATCATCAAAGGCAGCTTGCTGTATTTTGGCGCCATCTTCGGCTACCCTAATCTGTTTGCCACGCTTACCTGCTGTTTGTATCAGCTGGCTTAACTGTACAAAAACCTGTCCGTTGTTGCCGTTGTGGTCAAAAAATCTATGGCTGTTATCGGTTATGTTTTGATCGGTTGCTAAAACGGGATTGTCCCACAGACCTGCTTGTTGCACTAAGGCCTGTGTAGCGTTTACATTATATTTTTGAGCAAGCAGGTTTAGGTTATTTTGAAGAAACAGCTTTTCGGCATCTTGAAAGCTCAGGTGGAGGCTATCGGTTTGGGCAAAGGCACCGGTACCCAATACGGTAAATAACAATGGTATAAGGAGTTGAAAACTCCGTTGTATATGGTTCATTTTGCTTTAAACTTTTGATAGTTCAAAGCTATTACCCCAAAATTAGACCTGCATTAAACCTGCATTAGAACGGGATTAGATTTCAAATCGATTAGGGCAACTAAACGGTCTTTGCAAAACCAATTACAAAAGAACTGCCCAAAACGCCGTCAGATACTACCTGAATGGTGCCGTTGCATAACTGGATGATCTTGCTTGCAATATACAAGCCTACGCCGGTACCCGGAACCTCACTTGTATGATCAGCCCTGTAAAATGACTTGAATATCAGCTCTGAATCGCTAGGTTTGATACCCGGACCAGTATCAGTGACGGTGATACGGACATGATTGTGGCTTGAATCAAATCGAATACCTACAGGTGCCCCGGCCGAATATTTAAAGGCATTGTCAATAATATTATTAAATGCAATATGAAGCAGCGGCTTGTTTCCCTGGATAATAAGTTCATTCTCATCTTCAGGGAAATTGCTAAAACTTACATTGACCAGCCCTTGTCCTTTTTTTATCAACCAATGTTCTTGCAATTCCCATAGCAGTTCATCTATCCTTAATGGTGATAGAAGAGCTTGAGTGTAATTGAAATCAACCTGAGCCAGTTCCATTAAACTTGTGATAGTATCCTGCAGGTGCATGGCATCGGTTGACACTGATCGTAATACACGCTCGTACTCCTCAACAGTTCGCTGTTTGTCTAGGGCTACATCAACCTCTCCCAGTATACTGGTTAAGGGAGTACGCAGTTCGTGCGAGGCATTAGAGACGAAGCTTTGCTGCAACTCGAAGGCGTTTTGAAGCCGTTCGAGCAAGCTGTTAAAATTACTGATGAGTTCGGCTATCTCATCCTTGTTTTTATTGCTTTGGATGCGTAAATGAAGGTTACTGGACTGGACCTGCCGCATTTGACCAACAACTTTTTGGATTGGCTGTAACGTGTTTTTTGCAAGCCACTGCCCGGCAAAAAACAGGGCAGTACTGAATATGACAAAGAAAACAGCGGCAATCTTACCAAGCCTAATTGTGCGGTTGCTAAAATTGCGGTCGATAGCTGAGGCCATGATCACAAAATTGCCTTGGTTATCTTTATAGTATTTACCCAGCACCTGCCTTTTGCCTTCCTCATACTCAATCTGTCCTTCTTTACGTACCTGCTTAATAATGTCATCTTTCCAGTAAATGCCATTGGTGGCGTTAAAGGCCGAGCGGTTCGATTCGTCATAAACACGGATCACCTCATCAGGGAGTTTTTCCAAATACTGTTGCTGGACCTGCACCAAGGAATCCTTACTGATCTCGTCGGCTTCGAGGTAAAGCTTCGAAGCTACCTTAATCCTGTCAGACAGTCGGTTGGTAAAGTCATCCTTAGAAAAAGTATAAAAGGCTATATATACACCCAACAGGACAAATAATAAGGCACCGCAGCTAATGAGGGTGAAGTATAACGAAAGCCTGGTCTTTATCTTCATATGATTAGCTGGCTACTATTGTTCTTTTAAAATATATCCCATGCCAATGACGGTATGAATGAGTTTGGTACTAAAGTTTTTTTGGACTTTATTGCGCAAGTAGTTTACATATACATCGACCATGTTGGTGCCAGTATCGAAATTTATGTCCCACACCTTTTCGGTAATGTACTCACGCGAAAGTAGTTTGTTCGGATTTCTGAGGAAAAGCTCCAGGAGGATGTATTCTTTTGCTGTCAGCGTTATTTTAGTGCCTGCACGCTCAGCGGTTTTATCCCAGGTATTTAGTTTTAGGTCGCTGAAAGTAAGTACATGGTTGATTTCGTCAGCAATATTGCCACGACGAAGTAGAGCTTCAATGCGTGCTAATAATTCGTTGAAGTGAAAAGGTTTAAGCAGGTAATCATCGGCACCGGCATGTAAGCCGTTCACCTTATCATCAATGGTGCCCAGCGCGCTAAGCATGAGGATAGGTAATTGTGGCTGCTTTTGGCGAATCTGCCGGCACAGATCAATTCCATTAATGATAGGCAACATGACATCTAAAATTAAGAGGTCGTATCTGTTTTGCAGCACACGGGTTAACCCGTCAATGCCATCCGTAGCTACATCAACCTGGTAATGGTGCTCGTTAAGCCCCTTTTTGATAAATGAGGCCACTTTATCCTCATCTTCCACTAAAAGTATTTGCGCCATTTGGATTGAATTTTAACAAAGGTAATATATACCTTGGCTATGAATAATAGGAAACGACGAGCCGACAAAAATTTGTAGTCTTAATTTTAAACATTTTATATTGCGTGTGTGCGTGTATGGTTTAGCACACCTAAGACCACTTGATGCGATTATCGAAAACTTTGAGTTAAATGTCATGTCATCATCTTAATTTTATTGGAGAATACCCTAAAATTCTTTTAAAGGCTATGCTAAAATTGGGAAGACTTAAATATCCGGAAAGCCTTGTTATTTCCTGAAGTGTGGGTTTTGTGTCTAACAGACACCTTTTTGCATTATGCATCTTATATTTTGAAGGTAGCCGAATACAGTATCTCTAAAACAACTTTAAATCAATCTTTTAATTTTGTTTGATTGATGCCGACCTTATGGGATAAGTAATTATCGTCAAAGGATTCGCAATGTTGTCTCTAATTAGTTAGTCTGCACTTGAGCATCAGCACATCGACCTTCAAAAGCAATCCTCAGCGTATATAATCAGCGAGGCTGGAAATTTGATGTCGAGATTGACATGCAAACAAGAAAAGGAACATTTAATTTAATGGCCACTGTTTCACATTTCGTTTAGGAGGCTTACAACGATAAAGTGAACGGAGGCTACAATGGTAAGGCCTATAATTCTGTCCACTATGCAGCTACGGAGTTCATTGAGGTTTTGTAACAAGCTACGGTGCGTTGTTCATGCATAAAAAAAGTAATTTCTTTCGAAACACATCTTCAAAGGGACAGCTGAAGAGCATTTTAGATTCCGAACCAGCAAGATTCATTTGGCGAGCAGGTGCGCCTAACCGACAAGAAAAAGTTCGGTGATTGGATAATATATTCAACAAAAGCCACTTTACCTATAGTTCGTTCTGTTCTGGTTATTTGCGCTTGTACAGACAACAGGTATCGGCCATTCGTTCTTAAAAAAAAAGCTGCACATTGCTGCGCAGCCTTTCCTCACTTAAATAAAAAACAACCACTTAGTTTTTAGATAGTTAAAGTGGTTATCTTTTATAACACTATCACGGATCAATAGCGCCTTCAAGCAAGTTTATCCTTTCGATATAGTGTAAACAGTTGTGAATATACACATGGCCTGGCTGAGACGGCGTGATTCCTAAGTCTTTGACAATTCGTGAATTGTCAAAGCGCTGACCTAATTCGGCAAACTCAATGTATGGATCTAAACCGGCAAACAGGATACGCAGGTTACTCAAATCCTCAAATTCGTATTGCAGGTGTTCCAGGTATTCGTAATGCTGGTATAACTCGTGCCCTACGGGCAACTTGCCTTTCGCCCATAATTTCAGGGAATTTAGCATGCCCTTCCCTATAAACCGGTGAGGCAGCATATCGTCAAAATAGTTGTCGAAAACGTTGGCTATTTGCAAAGCTGATGTGCAGGCATCGTTACCGGCAGAGATATGATAAACATTGTAACTACGCTTTACAAACAGTAGCTGCGTCATTACATTAGCCACAAAATCAACCGGTACCATGTCTAGTGAGGAGTATTGTTCGGCAGGCACCAGGCGCAGCTTGTTCATCGTAGCCAGCGCCCATAATATCACCGGTGATCGTGGTTCTACGTTACGACTGTCTCCCATGATAATGGACGGGCGCACGACTAAGATCTTATTTTCGGGCAAGTGCTGTTTCAGTAATAATTCGCCCTGCATCTTGGTGTAAGTATACTTTACGAGATGATTGGCCTTCAAGTTCGGGGTTTCTTCTTCGGTAACCAGGCGGTGCTTTACATCCCGGCCGCAAATGGTAGCTGTGCCTACATACATGAAGGTATCAAGGCTTTGCAGCCGCTTAGCCCATAATAAGATTTTGGTAAGGCCACCAATGTTTGCTTTTTCTACCAAATCATCTTTTACCTTGGCAAAAGAGGTATTTGCCGCTGAGTGTATGATAGTGGTAATACCCGCAAGCTGCTCGTCGCAAATGAGTTGAGCCGTTAGCTTTTCATCAAACAGATCGCCCAGTACAGGTATCACTTTCCGCTGATCAAATTCATCTCCGTGTAGACTAAATATCTTATTTAGCCTGTCTTTGGCGCTATCAAGGGATACAGCGCGAATGAGGCAGTAAATCTTTTCAATTTCAGTTCGTTTCGAAAGATTTACCAATACCTCGCCGCCCACCAATCCGGTAGCTCCTGTTAAAAATACTTCCATATGTTTAAATTTATTTGAGGCTATTCAAAAAGTTCCAACCCAAGTATGCCCAAGATGATGAAGGACACCGATAAGATTTTAACCAGCGATACACTTTCTTTGAAAAACAACATACCTATAACCGCAATAAGCGCTGTACCTGCCGACGCCCAAATGCCATAAGCAATGCTTACTTCCATTTTCTCGAGCACAAAAACAAGGGCGGCTAAGCTGATGCCGTAAAAAACAAAAACTAGAATAGAAGGGATCAATTTGGTAAAGCCCTCGGCATATTTCATGCAGATAGTGCCCAACACTTCAAATACAATGCCTGCAAAGAGGTATGCCCACTTCATTAATTCTAAGTTTTGTAGTTTAATCAATAGTTGCTTTTAGCCGCCCGGCTAGTATCAAAGCGTTGGCGGCATATACAAATATGGTATGCACTGCTTAGGAGCAGCTTAGAAAGACCTTAGAATAAACTTAGAATTTATAACAAGAATGTTACAACAACTTGATTGGTATTGGAATCGATGATGTTATAAGAGATTGGCGCGTGGTGATAGTCTAAAACACGTTTTACTATGCTCAAGCCAATACCTGTACCCGATTTAGTCCGGATATTACTCCCCCGGTAAAAAGTGTTAAACAAAATAGCGGTATCTTTTACCTGCGGTACCGGGCCGGTGTTCGTTATTACTACATCGATACTTTTATTATGCTGTTTGATGCAGCACTCCACAAGTTGGTTATCAGAATACAAAAAAGCGTTCTTCAATAAATTGAGCATAACTATTTTAAGCAGTTTATCATCTGCTTTAATTTCCATATCCGTTTCATCAGCACTATAGTTTTCTATCTCGAACTTTAACTTAAAATCAGAATCGAGGGCTGAAACTTCGGACGCTGCGCTAAATATAATTTCATCTAGCCGTACAGGATTAAAGGAAACTGAGTTCCGGTGATTGTTTACTTCGGCAAAAGAGATGAGTGAAGTAATAATTTCGGAGAGATGAAATGCATCCTCAGCCACGCTAACAAGATAATTCCGTATTTCGGGTTCTAATTCATGAACGTGCAACATATTTTCGACTTGTGCGGCAATACGTGCAACAGGAGTCCTCAATTCATGTGATGCCTGGCTGGTAAATTCACGTTGCCGATTGTACGCATTGTCGATCCTGTCCATCATCTGGTTAAAAGAGTTAGCCAATGCATTGATCTCATCCTCGCGTTTAGCTTGGGGCAGTCTTATGGTTAGCTCATTATCTGCGATCTCCTGTATTTGCCTTCTAAAGACATCTAATGGTTCAAGGCTTTTTTTGCTAATGCTGAAAGATAGCACCCAAACGAATGTGGTTCCTGTAATAAAAGCGCCCAGCAATAAATACTTCAAATAAACCAGTTTCCGGTTACCGTAAGTATCGCTCGCCGAAATAAGAACATAGTAATCTTTTCGTTGAGATTGGTAAAGCAAACCCAACACTTCTATCTCCTGGCTGTTTTTAAATACCCGGCCCTCCTGCTTTAATTGTTCAAATTCGGCATCGGTCCAGCGTACGTCACCTTTGTCCGAACTGCTGTAAATAAGCTTCTTCTTTTCGTCAAAAACCTGCGTTTTCTCTTTATATAAGCGGTTGATACTATTCTGGTCGAAGGTTTTTTGCGTATTTGGTGTAATCTCTTTTACATCAATCAACAGCCGGGCAGTAGTTTCGGCCTTTTCGGCCATCCGATCAACAAACTCCTCCTTCCTAAAATCAGCAAACAGGAAGTATACAATAAGCATAACCGTGGCTAAAACCAGTGAGAACCAACAACTGAATATCAGTGAAAATCGCTGCTTTAAATTCATGGGCCTATTTTAAATAGTATCCAAATCCGGTACGGGTGTGGATAAGTGTTTTGTCAAACCCCTTATCAATTTTATTACGCAAATAGTTCACGTAAACTTCAATGGTATTGGTACCAGTTTCAAAATTAATATCCCAAACCTTAGTGGCGATGGTTTGCTTGGATACCGGCCTGCCTTCGGCGGAAGCCAGGAGCTCCAACAAGCGATATTCTTTTGGAGTGAGTACAATCTCTTTACCACCACGGCTCACCTTCATTTCGGATGAATTGATAAGCAAATCTTCAATCTGGTAAACCTTCTTTTCTTCCGTTGATGAGTTTTGGCTGCGACGTAGAAGTGCATTAACCCTTGCCAGTAACTCTTCCAGGTGGAAGGGTTTGACCAGGTAATCATCTGCCCCGTTTTGCAAGGCATTCACTTTATCCTCTACCGCACTATAGGCGGTTAGCATGAGTATAGGTACCGATTTATTGTTCTGCCTTATTCTCTTACAAACATCAAAGCCGTTAAGGCCCGGAACATTAACATCCAGTATATAAATGTCGTAAGTTGTAAGTTCGGTTTGCTTAAAAAACATATGGCCATCATATACCTGATCGCAATTAAAGTCTCGATTGGTAAAAAACTGGCGTAACTCACTGCCCATTTTATAATCGTCTTCAAGAACCAGTATCTTATGCATATCTATTCATCAGGAAAAGTGCTAACGCACATTTATAAATTGGTTTTAACTCGCTTGGTCTCCTCATCGGCACCGGAGGTGCGCGTTCCGGCAGCTTTTAGGTGCTGACTGCCAAAGCTGTAAACAAATGCCAATATAATATTCCTTGTATCATTATACTGCTTTAAATGCAAATCAATGTCCTCATAATTAATATTACCTAAGGTGCGGTCGCCAAAAAACAGATCGGATACGCTCAAACTAATTTTACCGTGGTTATTTAAGAATTTCTTGGCGATACCTAAATCAACACTGCTATTACGCCCGGCCTTAATAAACTCATACTGGCTTGATGTGGCGTAATAGGCACTAAATTGGGCTGCCCAGGTTGCTGATATTTTAACATCGGCTTGAGCAAAAAAGACGTAGCTCCATTTCTCGGCTTCAAAAGTGCTGCCTTGATACAAAGCCGCATAGCGTTGTAAAGTGGTAATTAATCCACCGTAACCATCAACAACTTTGCCTGCTTTAATAGGAAAATTTAATTGAGCCGTAAAGTTTTGTGCCTTTGCCAAATTATCTGCAACGCTAAAACTTACCAGTCGAGGCACGCCGTTGGCATCAACCACTGTTTTTTGCTGAGGGGCGTAGTCAACAATAACGTCACTTGTTTGGTCGTATGATAAAGCTAACACCGGCAACCCCGTATAAGTCAGGCTCAGCTTTGCAGAGTTTGTGGTTTGCGGTTTTATTAAGGGGTTGCCCTTGGTGTAGGTAAGCGGATCTAGGTATACTTCGAAAGGATTTTGCTGCTGGTAACTTGGCCTGCCAATGCGCCTGCTGTATTGACCCGTTATGGCCAAAACACTGTCTAGTCTGCGGGTAAGCAATAAGCTGGGAAAAGCCTGAACATAATTACGGTTTAATACCTTTTGACCGCTCGATGTTCCGTTAGCTACAGTTTGCTCGGCCCGCAAACCGGCCTGAAAATCCCATTTGCCAAGCGTGGTATAAAAATTTCCATAAGCAGCGTTGATATTTTCACGGTACAGGAAGCGGTTAGACCGGCCGGCATCGATGAGGTTGTTTTGCTCGAATAAAAGATTATTATCAATTTTAGCTAAGCTGGTTTTAAAACCGGATTCGAACTTGCTGTTTTTGCCTAAAGGTTGTAAATAATCAGCTTTAATAGTTTCAAAATTTATGGGATTTTTAATGCGCTGATAATTGTGGATAATCTTGCCTGTAATAGGGTAAACATAAATATCGCTGGTGTTATCAAGCAGGTAATGGGCGGCGTCAGCATCAACCGTAAGACTTTGACCAGCCTTGGCAAAAGTGTGACGCCAGTTGATATTCAGAGCCTGGTTATTGTTAATGTTGTTCTGCAGGTTTTGGCTGTTGAAGGCATCTGTTAAACTGCCGTTGGTCGTATTGGTCTGCAAAGAGACGTTTTGAAAATCACCATTTCCTTTACGATTAAAGGCATTAACTACAATGCCAATCGTGTTTAGGCTATCGGCCTTAAAATCGGCACCGGCCTGGTAAGTGTGTATGCCATAGTTCGAAGGATTATAATTGCGTTGATCGTAATAGTTGTTATTGTTATAACGGTTTATTATGTTGACTTCAAATTGCGTACGATAGATGTAATTGTAACTGCCAAAAACATTAAACTTACCACTTCGGTGGTTTGCCGATACAGAGGGATTATAACGCTGGTACAGCTGATTGCCTTGTTTCACCTCATTTAAGGTGTACGGGTCGGCTCCCATAGCAAAGCCTATGGTACCATTGGTACCCGCTATTTGCCTGCGTTTTAAAACTATGTTAATAATGGTATCGCCCTCGGCATCAAACTTAGCCGATGGATTACTGATCACCTCAATACGGTCGATGTTGCTTGCAGGAATTGCCCTGAGCAATACATTCATGTCCTGGTATTGCGACAAGCGGCCATCAACCATGATGATCAGCTTATTTTTACCAGTCATGGTAACACGGTCATTCAGCACCCGCATACCAGGTACCCGGCGCAAAACCTCGGCGGCGGTAGCACCGGCTGCTAGTACACTGCTTTGTACATTAACAATTAGCTTATCGGCCCGCTGCTCTAGAAAGGGTTTTCGCCCAGTAACAATTACATCGCTCAGCTGCTTTGAATCCGCAACAAGCTGTATATCCGGCAAGATGACATCCGTTGAAATCATATTAAAGAGTGAAGATGCGGCCTGCTTGAAACCTATGATACTGATAGCTACTTTATATCTGCCGGGAGACACTTTGCCGAAATGATAGGTTCCATTTCCGTCGGTTAGCGTTGACCGTACTGCTGAGTCCTGTGGGCTCAATAAGGAAACATTAGCAAATGCCACAGGCTGTTGATGACCGTCAACAATATGTCCGGTAACACTTTGACCGTAAAGCACGCCACAACAGCAGCACAAAACGCACACAAACAGATACTTCATCGAAATGGGCATCAACAATAGTTTATAATTAGGGACCCTAAATTATAAAAGCCCTCGTATTATAACCATATGATAATTGAATTCTAAGGTTATTATAAGGTTGTATTTTGGCTAAAATTGTTGTCCGGTAAGGAATCGATCAAGGTACTTGATCGTGCATATCCTGACATTGACATCGACTTTGCGAAGATCAATGGCAGTTCGGCCATGAGATAATCGACCGTCTTTCCAAGAAATGGGAAATACCAAAAACTTTATGTTCGTACGCGCGCCCAGCAATAATCTCCCTAACCCTGTTCCTGAGTTAGGTTGTGTTAGGCTGATCATGTAGTGGAATGTTTAAGAGCATAGATTCCTTGGCCAGGTGATATTCAGCGGAATTATTTAATAGCTTGCTTTGGCTAATGTTAAGATCAGTCATGTTCAACGTTGTTCAATCGTCGAAGCCACAAACTTTGAATATGTAGTGGTATTTATCCGGGTGATGTACCAACATCTGGCTGATTCATCAGGGCATGTAGCCCATTACTGGACGACCAACCGTAATTTCTCAGAGTGATAGCGTATGCGTAACCACTGCTCTAGTTTTGCCCTGTCCGCCGGGCGTAATGCCGACCGGAAACTTGCTAAGACTACCTTAATGGTATCAGCTTTAGCTGAAGATGCATCATGTATGGTCATACTACCCAACCCAAAAGAGCGGATGGCAGGATATAGCACTTTAAATTCCGCCAATACATTGGTATCTGCTACCCCTTTTTTCACAGGCTGGCGTTTTAGCGTATCAACGGCCGCCTGTTTGCTGAAAACATCTTCTATAATACTTGCTTTGATTTGCGAGAGATCTATCTCCTGCTTGGCATTCAGGCCCTGCCTGATCTTCAGTTCTGTTCCACGAAGCTTATAATCATTCAAGTGCAGTCTTAATGAATCGAGCTCCCGCTTACTGAGTTCAGTGCCAATAAGCAGCAGATCTATGGACTTATTGTTTTGACTATATTGATAGGACCTGGAAACTACCTGTGTACCAGGAAAGTTGAATTGCTCATCTACAAACTTACGTGCACTCGTTTCAAAAATACTTTTATCAACAATCCTGTAAGCCATGAAAATACTCGGCACAATGGTGACGACCACCATAATGATCATGTATCGGGTCACTTTCTTTTCGGTACGCGGATTATCAAAATGTTTACGGTTCATTTTCAAGTACCGGGTGATCAGAAAAGTAGCGATCGCAATAAAAACGCTATTAATAAAATAAAGGTAGATGGCACCAAGAAAATAGAACCAATTACCCGTTGCGATCCCGAAGCCTGCAGTGCACAACGGAGGCATCAAAGCTGTAGCTATGGCCACTCCTGGTATTACATTACTGCGTTCGTTTCTTGATGCGGCTACCATGCCGGCCATGCCACCAAAAAAAGCAATGAAAACATCCCATATAGAGGGAGATGTTCTGGCCAGCAACTCCGACTGTGCCTCATGCAGTGGGGTAATATAAAAATAGATGGTAGAAGTAAGAATGCTAAACATGGTGGCTACCAAAAGATTTTTTCCGCCTTTTTTTACCAATTCCAGGTCGTTGATACCGATACCCAGACCAATACCCATAACAGGGCCCATAATCGGAGAGATTAGCATGGCGCCGATGATCACAGCTGTCGAGTTTACGTTAAGGCCAATAGAGGCAATGAAAACAGCAAAGATCAGTGCCCACAGGTTAGAACCTTTAAAGTCAACATTCTTACGGATCGATTCGATGATAACCGGCTCGGCAGCTTTGTCTTCATTCAGGCTGAAACGGTGCTCTACAAAGTGGCTAATAGCTTTTGATATTTCTCCCATTGTGGTTAGTTGGTTTCAGCAAGTCGCAATTTTCCGGCCAGTTTGCCAATGGCAAGTCCTTGCACGAGAATAGAAAATACCACAATAATGTATAGTAAAATCTTTTTTAGCTGCTTTTCAGCAACGTAATGATTGGTATTAATGTAAGTAACTTTTCGGTTGTGAGTCAACCTATACTTAATGTTAAAAGTACTATCCTATTTTTTTGTGGCGTTTGAGTACCACTTCCTTAATTGTAGCCATAATGACGAAATCCGTTGTAAAACATTTGTAAAACATTTTCGTCAAGTTGGGCAGTTTTTCCTGTTAGACAACACACATCAGTTTTCAACTGACGAACATGAATTTATTGAAAAAACCACCTTAAGAGCATAAAAAAAGCCCTTTTACTACTGTAAAAAGGCTTTTTAGAAATGGGTAAATGATGGGGCTCGAACCCACGACCCTCGGTACCACAAACCGATGCTCTAACCAACTGAGCTACATCTACCGTGCTTGCGGGTACAAAAATAGAAATCTTTACGCTCTTTGCAAACCCTTTTTTAAATAATTATTACTGGCTACAAAGCAGCCAATTTCCTATCATTGCAATATCTTTTTATGATCGAAATTTTTACAGACGGCGCGTCGAGCGGTAACCCTGGTCCGGGCGGATATGGTGTAGTGCTGCGCGCTGGCAAACATTATAAGGAACTTGCTGAAGGCTTCCGTAAAACCACTAATAACCGAATGGAACTGCTGGCCGTTATAAAAGGCCTCGAAGCGCTAAAAAGCCCCAACCAGCAAGTAACCATCTATTCAGACTCTAAATATGTAGTCGATGCCGTTGAAAAACGGTGGGTACATGGCTGGCTGCAAAAAGGATTTGCCGGTAAAAAAAACAAAGACTTATGGTTGCGTTACCTTGAAGTAAGCAAACTGCATCAAATACGCTTTGTATGGGTAAAAGGCCATGCCGGTCACCCCGAAAATGAACGGTGCGACCGCTTAGCCGTAGCAGCATCTCAGCAAAAAAACTTACTTGTAGATTCGGTATTTGAAGTAGAAAGCAGTAAAGGTAACGCTATATAAAGCTTATATTAAAATTATTGTATCGATACAACGCCCTCAAAACTGCGCTTGGTTATCTGAGGCGAGAAACAAGCCAGCATTTCTTCGGCTTTTTCAACCATACTTGATGAGCCAATAACAATTGCCGAACGTTGGTGCAACTCCGTAACGTCCAGTTCCAGAATGCGTTCGTAACCATTGGTTGCTTTTCCGCCCGCCTGTTCAACAATGAAAGCAATCGGGTTACATTCATAAATTAAACGCAGCTTACCTTTAGGTGCCTGTGCCGTCATAGGGTACATAAATATGCCTCCCTTTATAAGAGTACGATGTATATCGGCCACCATAGAACCGGTATAGCGCGATGTGTAAGGGCGACGGGTTTTCTCATCCTCTACCTGGCAGTACTTAATGTATTTTTTAATACCATCCGGAAAATGCGCATAGTAACCCTCATTGATAGAATAGATGTAGCCCTCTTTAGGCACCTGCATATCCGGGTGTGATAAGCAAAACTCGCCAATAGATGGATCTAACGTAAAGCCATTAACGCCTTTGCCCGTAGTATAAACCAACATGGTAGATGAGCCATAAACAACATAGCCGGCAGCAATTTGCTCTGTACCTTTTTGTAGCACATCCTCAAGTGTAGCTTTCCCCTCTACCGATTTACGGCGGAATATAGAAAATATGGTACCCACGCCCACATTCACATCTATATTAGATGAGCCATCCAACGGATCTATCGCAACAATGTATTTAGCATTTTTAGAGATTTCGGAGTCTATATAGATATACTCATCGTTTTCTTCTGATACCACAATGCAGCACTCGCCACCGCTTTGTAAAGCTGCTATAAATTGTTCGTTGGCATATACATCCAGTTTCTTCTGACCTTCGCCCTGAATGTTCACCGTGCCCATATCACCAATAATATCGGCAAGGCCTGCTTTATTGATTTCGCGGTTAACGATTTTAGCTGCTATAGCTATATCACGTAACAGGCGCGACAGTTCGCCTTTGGCATAAGGGAAATCTGCCTGTTTTTCGATTATGAATTGTCCTAGTGTTTTTACTGCTTTCATAGGCTTAGTGTATTAATTACATATTATTATTGAGTTCTACGACCTCCAAGTTATGAATTTTTTTTCCGGAAACGCAAAATTTTATCAATGTTTTCACCTTGTGCCATCCTTGTTTTCCTGCGGCTCCGGGGTTTAAATGCAGGCAATTGATCTTTTTATCAAAAATAACTTTCAAAATATGAGAGTGCCCGCTGATAAATAAATCGGGAGGGTTAGTGTAAATTGTACGCTTTACAGCCGGACTGTATTTGTCAGGATAACCGCCAATATGTGTCATCCATACATTTATTTCTTCGCAATTGAAACGCAGGTTTTCCGGAAATGTTTGTTTGATTTTTGCATCATCAATATTACCGTAAACACCCTTTAATGGTTTAAATGCGGCCAACTGGTCAGCTAATTCAATAGTTCCAAAATCGCCGGCATGCCAAATCTCATCACAGTCTGCAAAATGTTTAAATACACCATCGTCCAGATAACCGTGGGTATCTGAAATTAAGCCAATGCGGGTCATAATCAATTAAGAAGTAAAACTAAGTTACGTTAAAATATGGTCAGAAAGTCCTTCAAAATGCCTTTGTAGGCATCAGTGTGTAACTTGGGCTCGCTATACAGTATTAAACGTTGGTTTTGTATAACAGTTTGTTGGGATTTGAAAGTTAGAATCTGCCTGTGAGGTGTTGAATGTGCAAAAGATTGTATATTAATGACCTGCGTTAGATGCAAGTACATTTTTTCAGCCAGGAGCTTAACAAGTTCAGCCGTTTCAGGAGGAAGGATGAGCCATATACTGCCCTCAGTAGTTAAATGTGCTGAACAATGCGCAATCAGTTCTTCGAAAAAAGCTTCATCAGCATGCTTAGCCAAAGATTTAGCAGCTCCGGGCGACTGCAAAGAACGGATATAGAACGGAGGATTAGAAACGATTAGGTCGTACTTACTTGCAGAATTAACCGTAAAATGATGCTGAAAGCTGCTATGGTGCTCCCGCAAACGTTCAACAAAAGGTGAAGCCGAAAAATTTTCACCCGCCGTTAAAACTGCTGCCTCGTCTATCTCTACAGCATTTACTTTTGCGTTCGGAAAACGCTGCGCCAGCATTAGCGCAATAACACCTGTGCCGGTGCCAATATCTAATATCTGTTCTGCATCGCGCTGTAAGGCTAATGCGCCAAGTAAAACACCATCAGTATTCACCCTCATGGCGCAGCCGGCCTGGTTAACGCTAAACTGCTTAAAATTAAAAATATCGGTCATTACGCTAAACCTCGTACAGCTCCAGCGGCAAGCCGTCTGGGTCGGCAAAGAAAGTGAAGCGTTTGCCAGTGTATTCATCCGTACGGATAGATTCTGTGACTACGCCATTATTCTGCAATTGGGTAACAGCCTGTTCCAGATCGTCAACCGCAAACGCTAAGTGCCTTAAACCGGTCGCTTCTGGTCGGGATGGCCTTGCAGGTGGATTGGGAAAAGAAAAAAGCTCGATCTGGTATTGCCCTGCAACAGCCAGATCGAGCTTGTATGATTGTCTTTCGGCCCGATAAATCTCTCGTACAACATTTAAGCCCAATACCTCCGTGTAAAACCTTTTCGACTGCTCATAATCAGAACAGATGACGGCTACATGGTGTATGTGCTTAAGTGTTAGCATTATTCGCCTAATGCCACATGCAATACATTATCGTAAAGCAATTTGATGTCGGTTACGTGGCCATAAAGCTCCTCGTCAACGTTCAAAAAGCCGTTAGTTACGGTACCCAGCATGGTATACTCTACCTCGCTTGTAGCCATCATTTCGGTAAAGCGATCCTGCTCCTCGGGCGCAACACTCACTACCACCCTGCCCTGTGCCTCGCCAAATAAGAAAGCGTCCTTACGGAAATCAGCATCTGTAGCAATGTCAAAACCCAAACCTAACGGCATGGCAGATTCCAACAGCGCAATGTATAAGCCACCGTCAGCCACATCATGGGCAGAGGCTACTACTTTATGCTTAATTAGCTCTTTAATCACCTGGTGCATAGCATACTCTTTATCCAAATCAAAGTAAGGGGCTGGTGATGCCTGAATCTTGTGATAAGAAGCTAAGTATTGTGATGAAGCTATATCGTTTTGTGATTCACCAATCAAATAAATAAAATCACCCGGCTGTTTAAAATCAGCTGTCATGATGTTGTCCTTATCATCCAGTACGCCCAGCATACCAATAGTTGGCGTCGGGAAAACCGGGCCATCATCTGTGCTTTGGTTATAGAAGCTTACGTTACCGCCGGTTACCGGTGTTTCAAACTTACGGCAAGCCTCGCCCATGCCTTTGATGGCACCTACAAACTGCCAAAATACCTCAGGCACATATGGGTTACCAAAATTTAAGCAGTTGGTAATAGCTACCGGCTCACCACCAGAACAGGTAATGTTACGTGCAGCTTCGGCCACGGCAATAGCACAACCTTTTTGCGGGTCGGCATTTACATAGCGAGAGTTACAGTCAACCGTTAATGCAATAGCTTTATTAGTGCCTTTTACAGCAACAATAGCAGCATCACTAGGGCGGTTGGTGGTCATGGTGGCAGTGCCTACCATGCTATCGTATTGGTCGGTTACCCAGCGTTTTGAGGCAATGTTGGGGTGAGCAATTAAATGCTCGGCCACATCAACCATGCTTTCGGGTACCGGTACATCGTTTATGTTAAATTTTTGGTATTCCTGGTAATAAGCAGGCTCGCGGTACTCACGCTCGTAAACCGGCGCGCCGCCGCCCAATACCAAATCATCGGCTGGAACATCGGCAACCAGTTCGCCATTCATGTAGTACTCCAGGCGTTTTGTATCGGTTACCTCGCCTATTTGAACGCAGTTTAAATCCCATTTGTCAAATACTGCTTGTACCTCAGCCTCGCGGCCTTTATGCACTACAATCAGCATACGCTCTTGCGATTCAGATAATAAGATCTCAAAAGGCTTCATGTTTTCCTGGCGTGTCGGTACCTTATCGAGATCAATGCGCATACCATGCTCACCCTTGGCCGACATTTCGGAGTTAGAGCAAATGATACCCGCAGCGCCCATATCCTGCATACCTACTACAGCGCCAGTCCTGATTACTTCTAATGAGGCCTCTAGCAACAGTTTTTCCTGGAAAGGATCACCCACCTGTACGGCCGGCAAGTCGTTAACCGAATCTTCAGTAATATTTTTGGAAGCAAATGCAGCACCGTGTATACCGTCTTTACCGGTTGATGAACCAACGATATATACCGGATTACCTACACCGTACGATGTAGCCGAAACCATATCGCCTTCCATTAGTATACCAGCCGACATAGCATTTACCAACGGATTTACATTATAACATTCATCAAAAAACAGCTCGCCGCCCACAGTCGGAATGCCAAAAGCATTACCGTAATCACCAATGCCTTTTACAACGCCTTTAACCAGCCATTTAGTGCGGTCGAGGCTAAGGTCACCAAAACGCAACGAGTTAAGCTGTGCTATTGGCCGTGCTCCCATCGTAAAAATATCGCGGTTAATACCGCCAACGCCGGTTGCTGCACCTTGGTAAGGCTCAAGTGCCGATGGGTGGTTATGCGATTCAATTTTGAAAGCGCAGCCAATTCCATCGCCTAAGTCAACCACACCGGCGTTCTCTTCACCGGCTTTGGCCAGCATGCGCGAACCATCACGTGGTAATGTTTTAAGCCATTTAATAGAGTTTTTGTAGGAACAGTGCTCGCTCCACATCACCGAGAAAATAGATAGTTCGGTAAAATTTGGGGTGCGGCCCAGAATTTCTTTTATACGCTCAAACTCTTCGGGAAGAAGGCCTAAATCTTTGGCCGTGTCAACGGTAGTAAGTTGGTTTTGCTCCACAATAGGATGTTTTGATGGATGAAAGCGCAAAATTAGAAAAATGCCTCAAATGGTGGCATTTAAATTTTGATTTGGAATAAATCCCTCATAACCGCTGTAGGTATATATTGTAAAAAAGACCTATTGACAAAGCGTGCATGTAAAACGGTGTATCCTGTGGCTTTAAACACTTACGGCAAGGCCACACTCCAACCGTCAGAGACTAAAAAAGCCCTTACCTGTTAAGGCAAGGGCTTAAGAAATATTTTTATACTGAATTAAATACCTTCTGTGCCTGGCTCGTGACCTATCATGCGGCCAGTTGTACGGCCATGAGGGCGTGAGGAAAAATCAGTTTGGGGGCTACCTTCAGACGGAAACTCATGTGGTGTTGGAGGTGTTACGTCGATTTGTTCGCTAAATGATGTATCGTTTCCTTCCTGTGGGGTTCTTACCTCCTGCTCGTTTGGATAACCCAAATCTTCATTATCAGATTCTTCGCGCTCAGGGATTTCGTCGGGGTCATTGGTACCGTCCAAGTCAAAAGAGACGTCTTCGTCATCCTCATCATCAAGCTCAGCCCTTAACGGGTCGTCCAAATCGTCATCTTCGTCCTCGTCTAAATCCTCGTCGTAGTCAGGCACTACATCGTCATCCAAATCTAAATCTTCGTCTTCGTCTAAATCCAGATCGTCGTCATCATCCAAATCCAAATCATCATCTTCGTCCAAGTCGTCATCAGCATCAGGTGATACTGCATATGGATGGCGTAAATTGGTTGGTATCTCCTGTTCAACGGTCCAGGTGTCTTGATCAAATGCTAACATAGGTTCTTTTTTTAAGGGTGTTAAGTTAATAACCTTTCAGCTAAAGGGTTTGTTTTCCAAACAGGTAAAAACTTTCATCAAATTTTAGCTGTTGGGCCTTACATTTTACATAAGCTCGTTATCCTTTTTAACGTGATAAGCTTTATAAGCCATATAATATAAAATCAGTACCGGAATAAGATATATAAGAGCTGCTGTAAACTTAATTGCCGAGTAAGTACTAATAAGCTGATAAACAACCAGCGCTAATGCCACAGTGTCGCCAATAAGGTACAGGTAAAAGAATTTCATTGCTCAATAAAACGCTGAATGAACATGAATAACTGACTAATGTCATTTATGTTTGGTTTTGAAGCTCCGCTTGCGTTAAACCGCCATCTTTTTTGTATATTGCCTCAAACACCCCCGATTAATTAGATAACATGCAGAACTGGGAAGATATATATTTGGAGGCTGAAGAAGCCATACGTAACGCTAACTATTTGCAAGCAAAACAACTACTTGAAAACATAATATTAGAGGAACCAGCTACCGCACAGGCACATAACTCATTGGGCTGGTTGTACCGCACGCAATTTGATGATTATAACCGTGCAGAGAATCACTACAGAGCTGCTATTAAAAGCAACCCGCAATATCCGCACGCTTATGTAAACCTGGTTATACTATACACCAACCTGGAGCAGTGGGATAAAGCCCGTGAAATTGCGAATAAAGCGCTCATCAGGCCATTGGTTGATAAGTCTATTATAAATTATCGCCTGGGTATTTTAGAGGAGTATGCGCAAAACTTTGATGAGGCGATTAAATACTACAAAAAAGCCATTAAGCTTTGCTTGAACTTTGATTCTATTGAAGATTATAAGCGGGCAATCAGCAATTGTGAATTTAAAGCAACGCTTTAAATTTAGGTACAGTCAGATATTTTAATATTAACTGGCAAAACTGCTTTTAAACGTTTTGCCAGTACTATGATCATGAAAAACATTTTGCTGTCCATATTGAAGGACTTTGGCATCCTGTTCGGTTATACGCTGATTTACATCTTAATATTGGGCATAGGCAGTTACGCTTTTGAGCTGGTTACCCGTTTTGACGGCCGCCGTTTAGGCACCTTTCTGCTGGATGACGTGTTTCTTAAAGCTTCCGAAACCATAATATTGCTCACCTTCTTTTTTAAAAGACGCACGCTGCGCCTTAACTATAGCCGAATATTACGCTTTAAGACAAACAAACTCCTGTTTGCTAACCAAGGTTTCGGGTTTGCGGCGCTGCTCATTTTTTTTATTACCGGGCTTATGATGGCCTTTGGTGCCGTGCATGTGTATTTCAATGCCGCTTATTCGGTGGCCGAGCTAGGCATCTACTTCATTTTATTTATACTGGTAGGCTTTAACGAAGAATTTTTGATGCGGGGTATATGGGTGGAATACTTGCGTAAAAGGCATTCTGATTTTACAGCCATCGTCATTTCATCTGGTGTGTTTGCTGCACTACACTTATTTAACCCTAACGTTACCGCACTATCATTTTTAAACCTCCTGCTGGCAGGCGTTATACTAGCGCAGCTTTATTTGCTAACAAAAAATATTTGGCTGGCCACGTTATTTCACCTAAGCTGGAACTTTTTTCAGGGACCGGTTTTGGGTTTTTCGGTGAGTGGACTGTCTATGCATTCTATTTTCATACAGCCGGGTAAACAAGCTGATGATATTGTAAACGGTGGTGCATTCGGGCTCGAGGGATCTGTTATTACCACAATGGTATTGCTGTTATTTTCTTTTGCGCTTTATCAAAAATTAAAACGCCGGCAAGTAAAACCAGCCATTGCATTACAATAGCATTATCTTACCTGCCGGCACTTAAATAAAAGCAGTTATACTTGCTTAAAAACCACCGCACTTAGTGGCGGTATGGTTATGCTGATAGAATTTTCGCGACCGTGCCAGCCCTGTGGCTCCGATGCTAAAGGCAACGGATTGTCGACACCGCTTCCCCAGTATTTCTTATTGTCTGAATTGAATAACTCTTTCCACTGCCCTGCACTGGTTACACCTACACGGTAATGGTAATGTACGGCTGGTGTCATGTTCAGCACCACTATTACATCGTTAACAGCGTCATGACCCTTACGGGCATATATCAGGATAGAATCTTTGGCATTGCCGCCATCAATCCATTCAAAACTGCTGGCTTCAAAGCCTTTTTCGTATAACGCGGGCTCGTTACGGTATAAATGGTTGAGCGCCTTTACAGCTTCCTGCATACCAGCATGACAATCAAATTGCGTAACCCACCAATCTAACGACTTGCCAAAATCCCACTCGCTGTTCTGGGCAAACTCTGCACCCATAAACAATAGCTTTGAGCCGGGATGCGTAAACATGTAGCTGTACATTAAACGCAGATTGGCGTATCGTTGCCATTCATCGCCAGGCATTTTATTAATCATCGCCCCTTTTCCGTAAACAACTTCATCGTGCGAAAATGGCAGCATAAAGTTTTCCGTAAAGGCATATATCAAGCTAAAGGTTAAGTCGTTATGATGGTGGCTCCGATAAACCGGGTCACGCTTAAAGTAACCTAAGGTGTCGTGCATCCACCCCATCATCCATTTCATACCAAAGCCCAATCCACCCGAATAAACCGGGCGGCTTACGCCATGAAAGGATGTACTTTCTTCGGCTATGGTTTGCACATCCGGGAAAGTGCTGTATACGGCCAAATTGAACTCTTTTAAGAACTCAATGGCTTCGAGATTGTGGTTGCCGCCAAATTGGTTAGGTATCCATTCACCCTCATTGCGCGAATAATCCAGATAAAGCATTGAAGCCACACCATCTACACGTAAACCATCCGCATGGTAGCGGTCGAGCCAAAACAATGCGCTGCTGATCAGGAAAGCCTTAACTTCGTTACGTCCGTAGTTAAATATATAAGAAGTCCAATCGGGATGATAGCCTTGGCGCACATCCTCGTGCTCGTACAAGTGCGTGCCATCAAAACGGTATAATGCATGCGCATCGCCCGGAAAGTGCGACGGCACCCAATCCAGTATTACGCCAATACCTTCCTGGTGAAATCGCTCTATGAGGTACATAAGCTGCTGGGGGGTGCCATAACGTGAAGTGGCCGCAAAAAACCCGGTAAGCTGGTATCCCCAGCTTGGATAATACGGATGCTCCATAATTGGCATCAGTTCCACGTGCGTAAAACCCATTTCCTTAACGTAAGGCACCAGTCTTTCGGCTATCTGGTTGTAGGTGTAAAATTCGTTTGGGCTTTCGTCATTGCGTGCCCACGAACCCAAGTGTATCTCATAAACCGAATAAGGCTTATCTAACGCATTGTATTGGTAACGGTTAGCCATCCACTGGGTATCATTCCATTCGTAATATGTATGAGCTACTATTGAGGCCGTAAGCGGGGCCTCCTCCCAGCGCAGGGCAAAAGGATCGCCTTTTTCTAATTCCTCGCCGTTATGTGAATTAATAAAATATTTGTAAACCTCTCCGTCGCCAATATGCGGGATAAAGCCTTCCCAAATACCTGAGCCATCCCAACGATGATTTAAGGCATGTGTACCGCGGTTCCAGCCATTAAAATTACCTATCACCGATACATATTGTGCATTGGGTGCCCAAACTGCAAAATAAGTGCCCACAACATCTTTATGAGTCACCACATGCGAGCCCAGCTTATCATACAACTTAAAATGCTTTCCGCCCTTGAAGAGGCTAATATCGTAATCCGTAAAGCGGCTGTATACCTCCACCGGGTTAACCGACGCTGATGTTACAGGCAATGCTGAAGGTTTAGCTGTTTCGGGTATAACGGGTAGCTTACCAGCTGCAATCTTTTTACTGCCTGAAGTTTTGGTTTTTTTCTTTTCGGCAATTTCGGTTATTAAATCCGATACCGAAACTTCTGCCGGTAAGTCTGCCTCAGCCGTGCTTTTACTTTTTCGGGCGGTGGCTTTGGTTGCTTTTACCGGTTGCGATTCAGGGAAAGTTTCTGTTTGTGCCGGTGAAACAACCTTAACTTTTGCTGTTGTTTTCTTTGTATTTACAGGTTGTGATTCGGGAAAAGAAGCTGCTTGCCCTTCTGCTAAAGGTGTTTCACCTAAAGCTGCGGCAGCAGGCTTGTCTTTTTTGCTTTGTTTTGCCATAATGTAGATAGGTCTTTGCAGACAAATAAAAACTTAGTAATTGCAGAGAGCGCAAAATGTTTGCAAGACTATTGGTTTGAAAAAACAACACCTCCATGCCATGCTTGTTTCGCCTGCGTACAATAGTAGTAATTTTTATGAAAGATACGTTTCGATTTTGTTCCACAAGCAGCAGCGTACACCTAAATTTTTAACCGCAATTGACAGCCACCTGACCATCTATTTTAAAATACCTCCTGCTCAGCCCAAATAAATTCTTACTTTTGCATCCCGTACACATAGCATTGGTTTAGGCATCAGCCGCAGCCAAATTCATCAAAATCATGACTAAATATATATTTGTTACGGGTGGCGTTACCTCGTCGTTAGGAAAAGGTATTATTTCGGCCTCATTGGCTAAACTCCTTCAGTCTCGCGGTTACCGCGTTACTATTCAAAAATTTGATCCCTATATTAACATCGACCCGGGAACACTAAACCCTTACGAGCACGGTGAATGCTATGTTACCGAAGACGGCGCCGAAACAGATTTGGATTTGGGCCATTACGAGCGTTTCTTAAACAGGGCTACTTCCCAATCTAATAATATTACTACCGGCCGTATTTATCAAAATGTAATTAGCCGCGAGCGCGAAGGTGCATTTTTAGGCAAGACCGTACAGGTAGTACCCCACATTACCGACGAAATTAAACGCAATTTCCGGATATTGGGCGAAAGCGGAGATTACGATATTGTAATTACCGAAATTGGCGGTACTGTAGGCGACATTGAATCGCTTCCGTTTGTGGAGGCCGTACGCCAGTTCAGGTGGGAAGCCGGTTCGGGTAATTCACTCGTTATTCACTTAACCCTGGTACCTTTCCTGGCCGCGGCAGGCGAGTTAAAAACCAAGCCAACTCAGCACTCCGTAAAAATGCTGCTGGAATACGGCATACAGCCTGACATCTTGGTTTGCCGCACAGAGCATCATTTAAATATGGACCTGCGCAAAAAGATAGCGCTATTTTGTAACGTGAACATCAATGCAGTTATCGAGTCGATTGACGCGCCATCTATTTATGATGTACCACTGCTTATGCTGAAAGAACAGCTAGATAAAACGGTACTTACTAAACTTAAACTTCCAAATAAAAATGAGCCGGACTTAGAAAGCTGGAAAGACTTTTTAGGTCGGTTGAAAAACCCAACTGCCGAAGTGCGCATTGGTTTAGTAGGTAAATATGTAGAACTACCTGACGCTTATAAATCTATTACCGAAGCATTTATACATGCCGGCGCTAAAAATGAGTGTAAGGTAAAGGTTGACTATATACACTCTGAAACATTAACACCGGAAAATGCTGTAGAACGCTTGCGCGGTTTACATGGCGTATTGGTTGCTCCCGGCTTTGGCCAGCGTGGCTTTGAAGGTAAAATTGAAGCTATTAGGTACGTACGTGAAAACAACATTCCGTTTTTTGGCATATGCCTGGGCATGCAGTGTGCGGTAGTAGAGTTTGGCCGCCACGTTCTTCATCTGGATGCTGCCAATAGCGTGGAAATGGATGGCCACACCACTTACCCTGTTATCAGTATGATGGAAGATCAGAAAAATATTACTGCAAAAGGTGGCACGATGCGCCTGGGCGCTTACCCGTGTGATTTAAAGAAAGGCAGCAAGGCGTTATCCATTTACGGAAAAACGCACATTACAGAGCGCCACCGTCACCGTTATGAGTTTAACAACGAGTATTTACAACAGTACGAAGAAGCCGGCATGATACCTTCAGGTATTAACCCTCAAAACGGTTTGGTAGAGATTGTTGAGTTAAAAAACCATCCATTTTTTGTAGGGTCGCAATTTCACCCCGAATTAAAATCAACGGTTGATAATCCTCACCCACTTTTTGTTAACTTTGTGGCCGCTTCGCTGGCTTATGCCCGCAAGAACTAATTAATTGTACTCGAAAAAAAATAATGGATAGAAATACGTTCACAGGGTTATTCCTGATCGCCATCATACTGGTGGGCTCGTTCTTCTTAATGAAACCCACTGAGGAGGAGGCAAAAAAAGCACGTCAGATTGAGCACCTGGACTCCCTGAAAAAAGCTGGACTTTTAAAGCCGGCCGCAGTTGCAGCTAAAGCAGATACAAATACGAAGCCGGCACCTGTTGATTCAGCTGCACTTAAAGCACCTTTTGGCGCCTCAACGGTTGGCAGCGAGCAGTTAATTACTTTAGAAAATAAAGACATTCGTGTAAAGCTATCGAGCCGCGGCGGCCGCGTTTATAGCGTTGAGCTAAAAGATTTCAAAACCTTTGATAAAAAGCCGCTTATTTTATTTGATGGCAACAGCAACCAATTTGGTTTTAAATTTAATGCCGGCAGCACAGTTATTAATACTAACGATCGGTATTTTACACCTACAAGCAGCGCAATCAAAGTAGCCGGAAGCGACAGCAGCGCTATAACCCTACGTTTAAGCTACAGCCCTACCCAGTATATCGATTACATTTATACGTTAGGTGCCACCGGCTTTAAACTGGGCTACACCGTTAAGTTGACTGGCTTAGGCGATATTATTAATAGCCGGGCACTTACTTTAAACTGGACTGCCGGCCTGCGCAAACAGGAAAAAGATGTTACACAGGAGCGCTTATATTCTACCGTGTATTATAAAAACACCGATGGTGGTGTTGACTACCTGAGCGTAAGTAAAGACGAAACCAAAGACATTGCCGACCAGAAAATACAGTGGGTGTCGTTTAAACAGCACTTTTTCTCCAACGTACTGATTGCCAAGCAAGGTTTTGATAGAGCTAATTTATCTGTAAGCACTAATCCAAGTTCTGTTGATGTGAAGCAAATGAAAGCGGCTTTAACGTTGATTAACAATGCGGATAATACCTACCCAATGGAGTTTTATTTTGGTACAAACCGCTTTAAAACACTTCAAAAACAAGGCTACCAACTTGAAAAGCAAATTGACCTGGGCTGGGGCCCACTAAAATTTATTAACCGTTGGGCTGTAATACCAGTATTTAACTTTTTACAGCAGTTTAACTGGAACATGGGCTTGGTAATTTTGGCCCTAACTGTATTGCTAAAGCTTGTGTTATCTCCGCTTACATATAAATCATACCTCAGCATGGCTAAAATGAAAGTTTTAAAGCCGGAGATGGATGAGATTAAGACAAAGGTTGGCGAGGATAACCCTACCCTGTTGCAACAGGAATATATGAAACTTTACCGCAAAGCAGGTGTAAACCCGTTGGGTGGTTGTTTGCCTTTAGTGCTGCAAATGCCTATCATTTTTGCCTTCCTGCGTTTTTTCCCAAGTTTGTTTGAACTTCGTGGCGAAAGCTTTTTATGGATGAAGGATTTATCGACCTATGATGCCGTAATTAACTTTGGCTTTAACATCCCGTTCTTGGGCAATCACTTAAGTTTGATGTGTTTGTTGATGACCATTTCTACACTCATCTATACTTACTTTAATAACCAGGTGTCGGGTGCAACCGGGCAAATGAAATACATAGGTTACATCAGCCCTATTATGTTCCTGGGCTTCCTGAACAGTTATCCTGCAGGTTTGAACTACTATTATTTCCTGGCCAACATGCTCACCTTCCTGCAGCAATACCTTATCCGCTTGTGGGTTGACGACAAAAAGATACATGCGCAAATACAGGAAAACAAAAAGAAACCCGACGATCCTAAAAAGAAAAAAACGGGTTTCCAGGCTAAGCTTGAAGAAATGATGCGCCAGCAGCAACAAGCACAAGCGCAAGGTAAAAAGAAGTAATTAGCAAACTCCTATAAACATAAAAGCCGCCGTTGTTAAAACGGCGGCTTTTATGTTATAGGCCTTTTAAAATAGATTGAGAATAAATAACACCCAGCTTACAGTCGCTCCAATAGCATCATTAGATAGTGTTTAGAGATTTAACAGTTGTTTAACGATGTAAGACGGATCTTGAAAAAAGCTGGCGTAAGACTGATACAGCTGTGTTTGCTCGAAACTTACCTTCTGTACGCCGAGCTCACTAAACTCATAAATCAAGGCACCCGGATAGGCCAATAATATAGGAGAATGTGTTGCGATGACAAACTGAGAATTATCGTCTATCAATTCATGCATTCTTACCAGCATGGCCATTTGCCTGGTTACAGACAGGGCGGCCTCCGGCTCATCCAAAATATAAAAGCCATTACCTGCAAATCTTTTTATAAACAGGGACCAAAATGACTCACCATGAGATTGCTCATGCAAAGAGACGCCACCATAAGCGTCCATAATTTTAGGAGGCTCCGGAAAATTCAAGTTCTTTAATTCGGGGTCCTCTATGTCTAAATTTTCAATCTCCGTAGCCAAATTAAAAAAGCTTTCACTTCTCAAAAAAAAGCCGTCTGTATGACGATGTATACCCCTGGATGTAGTGATATGCCTGTGCAGTGCCGAATGAGACTGTCTGGTGCCGAAGTTAAAATTGACTGTTCCGCCCTCGGGGTTAAAACCTGAGGCTACAGCGATGGCTTCTAAAAGCGTAGATTTACCTGTACCGTTTTCTCCGACAAAAAAGGTCATTTTAGGATGAATGGTAAGCTTATCCGCATGCCTGAAAAAAGGTAGTGAAAAAGGGAATACGTTTGTATCAATGTTTTCTTTGTTGAAATAAACGTCTTTTAACTCCCCTCTCGAAATCATACTTGTTGGTTTGATTATAATAAAAGTACAAAACGTTTACATCAGCATACAATAAATCATTTACGGAAGCAGATGATTAACACACCCGAACAAGAAAAACTCGTCCCTGTTAACCTTTAATCAAGCGCTGTATTTCATCCAGTTTCATTAAGGCCTCCACAGGCGTAAGCGTGTTTACATCCAGGTTGTTCAGCATGTCGCGTATCTTCACCAGCACCGGGTCGTCAATCGAGAACATCTGCAATTGCAAAGCCTGCTTTTGTACTTTTTTGATACTCTCCTTAATATTTTCGCCACCGGTGCGCTCGGCTTCCAGCTTCTTGAGAATCTCGTTGGCCCGGCTCAGCACTTTTGGTGGCATACCGGCCAGTTTAGCCACATGTATACCAAAGCTGTGCTCACTTCCGCCCGGCACCAGCTTGCGCAGGAATATGATCTGATTGCCAACTTCTTTTACCGTTACGTTATAATTTTTGACCCGGCCAAACATGTTAGTTAGCTCATTCAGCTCGTGATAGTGCGTAGCAAACAGCGTTTTGGCCTTAGCCGACGGATGGTTATGCAAATACTCGGCTATAGCCCAGGCAATGGAAATACCATCATAAGTACTGGTGCCCCGGCCAATCTCGTCTAATAAAATTAAACTGCGGTTACTCAGGTTGTTGAGAATACTGGCCGTCTCGTTCATCTCCACCATAAAGGTCGACTCTCCCGACGACAAATTATCCGAAGCTCCTACCCGCGTGAATATCTTATCCACTAAGCCAATAATCGCTTCCTTTGCAGGCACAAAGCAACCCATTTGCGCCAGCAGCACAATAAGACCGGTTTGCCGTAATATGGCCGACTTACCCGCCATGTTAGGACCGGTAATAATAATTATCTGCTGGCTATCCGAATCGAGGTAAACATCATTAGTGATGTACTCCTCACCCGGCGGCAGGTTTTTTTCTATTACAGGGTGACGACCGCCTTTTATATCAATCAGTAAGCCATCGTTTATCTGCGGCTTTACATAGTAATTCTTAATAGATACCGTTGCAAAGTTCAACAGCACATCCAACCGTGCAATGAGTTGCGCGTTAAGCTGAATAGGTTTAATATACTCGGTGAGCGAGTATAGCAAATCATTGTATAAGCGGGTTTCTAAAGCTAATATCTTTTCCTCGGCACCCAGTATTTGTTCTTCATACTCTTTAAGCTCGGGGGTAATGTAGCGCTCGGCGTTAACCAACGTTTGCTTGCGTATCCAATCGGTAGGTACCTTATCGCGGTGCGAATGGGTCACCTCAAGGTAGTAACCAAACACGTTATTAAACGCCACTTTAAGCGATGGGATACCGGTTTGCTCGGCTTCCCGCTTTTGTATTTCGAGCAAGTAACCCTTACCGCCAAAAGCAATTTTACGCAGGCGGTCAAGCTCCTCATGTATACCCTCGGCCATTACGCCGCCTTTTACTAATTGGATAGGCGGCTCGGCATTCAGTTCTTTGCCTATTTTATCACATATATAATCGCAGGGGTTAAGCTGGTTACCGATAGCCAGTAGCGCTTCATTGGGCTTTAGCAGGCTTATGACATTGTCAAACCCAGCAACTGCGTTACCGGTGCCGTCACACAGTCTTTTAATGCTTCCAATAGCTTGCAGCGCCTTGCGTAACTGACAAACCTCACGTGGATTGGCTTTTTGCAAGCCTATTTTACTAATGAGCCTTTCCAAATCGCCCACCTGACGGATACAGGCCTGCAGTTCATTACGTAAGTCTTCATGGTCTATCAGGTGCTGTACCACATTGAGTCGATCCTGTATGGGTTTGAGCTCTTTGAGCGGCATCACAATCCAACGGCGCAGCAGGCGGGCGCCCATTGGCGAACAAGTATGATCCAACACATCAACCAGGGTTATGGCATTTTCATTGTTGGAACCGACCAGTTCCAGGTTGCGAATGCTGAAACGATCGAGCCACAGGTAGCGGTCCTCCTCAATACGGCTAATGGCGCTGATATGCTGCAGGTTGCGGTGCTCCGTCTCGTTCAGATAATGCAGGGCTACGCCGGCTGCTACAATACCCAGGTTAAGCTTTTCGATACCGAAGCCCTTGAGCGATTTTACGCCGAAGTGCTTGGTAAGCGTTTCGTAAGCGTAGTCGCCGCTGTAAGGCCACTCATCCAGGGTGTAAGTATAGTAGCGGTCGCCAAATTTTTCGATAAAATCGCGTTTACAGCTTTTGGGGTAAATAACCTCGCTTGGGCTGAAAGATTGCAGCAGCTTGTCCATGTAATCGGCGTTGCCCTGTGCGGTAAGGAACTCGCCGGTTGATATATCAATTAGGGCAATACCGATGCTATTCTTTTCGAAATAAAGGGAGGCCAGGTAGTTGTTGCTCTTTTGCTGCAGGATGTTATCGCTTACGGCCACGCCAGGTGTTACCAGTTCGGTTACGCCCCGCTTTACGATGGTCTTGGTCATCTTGGGATCCTCAAGCTGATCGCAAATAGCCACACGCTGACCGGCGCGCACCAGTTTGGGCAAGTAAGTTTCGAGCGAGTGGTGCGGGAAACCGGCCAGCTCAATGTGCGAGGCCGAACCATTGGCCCGCTTGGTAAGCACAATACCCAGTATGCCGGCCGCTTTAACGGCGTCTTCGCCAAAGGTTTCGTAAAAATCGCCCACACGGAATAGCAGCAAGGCACCTGGATATTTGGCCTTGATCTGGTTATACTGCTGCATCAGCGGCGTTTCTTTGGTAGCGGTTTTGCCCAAGCGTTTAATTTTTAATTGAACGGTAAATTTAAGGCTTTACGCCCGGTTTGACGGTCCTTGTGGAAAATTTGCTGCTATTGTGAGTTAAGATCAAAAAGCGGGGTTTGAGATAAGAAGGACGGAACTGCAGCTAGCGATGGCATTACTAAGCATGTACGCTATTGCGATTAGTTGATTCAATGCAGAGAAGTGTTCACCTATCATCTATTTGGGGGCGTTCGGTAAAAATATTATGCTAAACACCTGTTCCAGTAATTGACTTCTAAATGTTCTTCGATCTTAAACTATCAATATGGTTAATTATGATTGTTAAAGGATTTAACAATAGCGTATAACTTTGAGCGATCACTCCTTTTTCGGACATCAATAACTTCCATTGCCTTATTGGGATGAACTAATATGCTGTGCGGAATCCCTTCTATAAAATATCTTTGTTTGATATTTTCAACCTCTTGAAAAGCCAATAAGCTTCGCCAAGGAATCTGTTTTCTTTGCAGCAGTTTTTTAAAGGAGGCAACGCCTGAGTCATTATCAATCGAAATATAAGTGAGAATCAGATTTTTACCAAGGTCTTGATAAATGTTTTTAAGCAGCGGAATCTCTTCAATACAAGGTGTACACCAGGATGCTGTAAAAATTATCAGGTTATATTTTGAAGTGTCCTGAATGATTTCCTCTTTTGTAGTTTGATTTAAGGTTGTTAAAGACGCATTTTGAAACTTCTTGTTAGACAAAAATTCCTCAATATGTTTTGCCACAAATGTATTTTTATGCTTGGCTGAGAAGCAATCATAAACCTTCCTAATATCTTCTTTTGACTTGTATCTTGTAAGATTGACAGCAAGGCTGTTCATCAAAAACCTCGAACCAGGGTACTTTCGGGCCATCTGAATGTAAGAAGACAAGTAATTATCATAGGAGATAATCTCATTGTTTGCGTCTACAAACCAACTAAAAAAGGGATCCTGAGCCCTAACGGCAATATCTGAATGCTGATCTTTAATAATTAGATTAAAATCAATACAGATCAGCTTCCCAAGAGCAACGGAGTCTTTATTGTTCACTTTTAAAAGAAGTTGTTCTTCAGGAAAAACAACCGTATTGGCATAAGTACCATAGATGTAATTATCATTTTCCTCTACACCTCCATTGGCGAAAATGACTTTTTTGCCTAACTTATGGGTCACAAAACGTATCATCTTTTTTGAATTATGCTCAGCATCATAAGGCGAAGCTAATAATATCATGTTTTGCGAGTTGTCGACCACATAATTGGGTATAGTGATTTCCCATGTATATTCTTTCGTTTTCTTACCCGCAATCAATACATTCCTGCCTTCGGTATAATCTTGAAGAAATAAAGAATCGAATGGGGCCCTATCTAAATTTACAATCAGTTTGTAATTTGCTGGAGCGGGGGTTTGCGCATTTACCGAACGAGCGTAAAGCGTTACCGTAAACAAGAGCACAAGGATTCGTACGAAGCTCATTTTGCCGTTTCTTATAAACGATCCAATGTAGCTATACTTTTTAATAATACCTTAAGCAAGCGGTAGTTTGGCACCAATCGTAACAGCAAAGAGTTTGTTAGGAATTATCTAACACCTCCTCATATGTTTTCTATTCCTAATCGGGCTTAGGTTTCCAAAAAAATATGAGGTACTCCGTTGTTACCTGCTTTTACCAGCACTTAAAAACCAGTTGTTGCTATACTCTATTTCCTGGCTAGCTGCTTGCTCCTCGTTCTCTGCTAACTTGTTCACAAATATTAATTCTTCAATCCGATAACATGGTTACTATAATCGGTGAGCATCTCGTTGTTTATAAAGAAATCGAGCGCCATTATAGTGCGGAAATCGCCGCTCACGTTCGGGTTTTGAATTTGTGTTAAATTGCCGGTACTACTAGTGGTGTATTTGTAAACAAAACCTTTTTTAGTGGTTATGGTAACATCGGTGTTGGCCGGCAACCTGCCCAGGGCACGGGTTTCTTTATTGTTTTCGATCACCGAAATCGACGGATTACCTGTATCAAACAATACCTGCGCGTCTACACTGGTACTGCCGTAGGTAATGGTGGCTTGTATATTGGGCGAATAGCCTCCTGCTGCACTAAAGTTTAAAGGGTGCATGATAAAGCCCGACGATGCTTGACTGAGATCATCAGGCACCAAACCCAGTGTGAGCAGGCCTGATATTAACGCCCCGGTGCTGTTGAAGTTAGCCGCCGGCAGCTTGGCCAGCTTAAACCCGCTCGTAGTACCGGCAGGCAGGGCTAAACCATCCAGCGGACTCACCACTTCCGGAAAGGTGTAGCCTTTGCTGGGGCCCACGCCAAAAACATCGGCCGAGTGCTGGGGCAGTTCCTTCCCGTCGCCATCTACAATCTTATAATACAAAAATATAGGAATACGCTTGGTAGTAACGCTACCGGCCGAATTACCAATTACGATGCTGGCATAAGCCAGGTTACCATACTCATGCGTGCTGCCGGTGAGATCGCCATAGGCCATAGTGGCGGTTCTGTTGGTTACGGTAATGCCATTTACAGTCACCGAATCGCCGGTTACCTGTATGCCGTTGCTGGTAATCATGCTGGCAGGCAATAGTCCGTTGGCGTCCATTGTAAAGCCCGACGAGCCCGTATCGAAAATGCCGGCATAGGCTACCTTTTGCGTACCAATTTGGCTTATGGGTATAAAAATACGCTTGTTGGCGCCACTGGCAAACTGGTATAAACCCAGGGTAGCTAAAGGCTTGGGTTGGGGTTTGGGAGCTTCGGGCTGGGCGTTGTCTTTTTTACAGGCAGTAAAGCTAACCGCTATAAGTAATGCCCAAACCGCTGCTTGCAATTTACCTAAGTAATTTCTAGTCATTCAATTCTTTATCTTTCAGTTACTTTGAAACCATAAACGTAAAAATATTTAACCCGGATGCGTTCCATCACCAAAATGACTTTTGGATTATGATTACAGTTAATGGCTGCCTTTATTTTACTAAAGCTAGCGGCTAAAGTTGGCTTATTCGATCGAAAATGAGCATAATAACGTTAAGCGACTACTTATAGAATGAATTGTTAAGATTTGTTGATGGTAAATGTAGGTGTAAGCCGCTCATTATCCCAGTTGGGTTAGGCTTTAACGCTCATACAGAAACGCTTAGGAACAAAGCTTATAGCCGCCTCAAACCCGCAACACCACTTTTAGAATAGTACTTAAAAATATTTTACAATTACAGTAGCGCTTTGCTACCGAAAGCCGTATAGGTAACAATAGAATGTCAAACATTTTAAACCACAGCTTATGAAATCAAACGTTATTAAAGCCGGCGCTCTTTGTGTTGTTGTGTTATTAACCATTGTAACCGGCTGCAAAAAGGATTTCGACCCAGACAAACCAAAGAACGGACAGGAAGTGGAGCTATTTTTAGACCATTACCAGGATGTGGGCAACCAGATGGCTTACCTGCTTCCGGATAAAATAAAATCGCCTTACGGGTTGCAGGGCTTTAACGAACGCGAACTGGGTTATACTTACCGGGTAAAGGCTAAAGTGGTTATTACCAAAGAGCCGCTGCAAGACGGGCCCGACCGCTGGTTTGAGTTTGAGCGGGTGGTAAGTAAAGACCTGTATACGGGTACCGAGCCTTTCCAGGTGTCATTGATCTCTAATTTCGTACCCGGCGGCCCCGGTTTGGCTATAGGCAAGCGCGATGATAAATACTATTACCTCAGCTACGAATTTAAGCCGGCCAATGATGCGGTGAAAGCCAGGATTGAAGAAGTACTGGCTCTTCGCCAGCGCATCTACAGCGACCCTGCTTACGGGCATTCGGTATCTATTAAAGCAACCGTAACCCATGCTACCGATAACCGCGCCAATACTTACCTGGTGCAGGGTATTGAGGTTAAGTAGTGGTAAGGCTTTTGTTTGCATGAATTGCTATTTGCGATAAATACACATTTCATTTGCCGAACCGATTGTTAAAAATCAGGTAATGCCGGACGCAAAACGCAGCCTGCATTCAACTAAAACAACAACACTTTAACTACTAAGTTACGTCTGCAAAATATTCGCAAAAGGACTAAAAAATTAACATAACCTATAAAGTTGAATGTTATATTTACTTCATGTTAGCTGCTACATTCCAATTATTACCGGTCTTCCATAACAACCAGCGCACCAGTTCACAATACCTTTTGCATCGCAAAAGTGGGTTGCGTATCAACATCTTTCCGCTTATCCGGTCGGATTTTAGGGCTAACCCCGATGAGGTACAATTTTATGGTAAATTGTTTAGCTGGTGGGTGGCCTTTGAAACGGAAGGATATAACAACCAGCCTGTTGCGCTTATTCAAAAGGGCATACGCTGGTATGCAGGCATTAAAATGTGCCCTGATATAGCACTCACCACGGTAGATCCACGCCACAACGCACGCTTGCAAATGGTTAATTAGTTATTAGAGCAGTTGTTAAGCTGTAGTGAGGTATGTTAATAAGCCTTATATTTAGGCGCCAATTACACGTACCTTTAAACTCTTATGCTGAACAACCGGACCTTTTTGCTTTTAGTAGCGTTGATAACGCTGTGTGCTAAATCATGGTCGCAACCGGGCCAGGCAGTTAAAGTAGTGCAGTCATCCCAACACAAGAAAGTAGATATTTTTATAGGCGGCCGCTTATTCACCAGCTTTTTATACCCTGACAGTTTGGAGAAGCCGGTACTCTATCCGCTAAATGCCGACAATGGCACAGCTGTAACACGAGGCTTCCCACTCAACCCACAGCCGGGCGACCCTACTGATCATCCGCACCATATAGGCCTGTGGTTCAATTATGAGAACCTGAACGGTCTTGATTTTTGGAACAACTCTTACGCTATACCGCAAGTCCGCAAACACTTGTACGGCTGGATCCGTAATACGCACGTCCTCAAAATCAGCAGCGGCAAAATCGGCCTACTGATATACGAATCCAGCTGGACTAATGAACAAAAAGATATAATACTGCAAGAAACCACCCGTTTTACCTTTAGCGGCAGCGTAGGCCGGCGTGTAATAAACCGCACTACTACGCTCAAAGCCATACAAAAAGCCATTTTTACTGATGTAAAGGATGGCTTGCTCGGCCTGCGCATAGCCCACCAACTGCAAATGCCCGATAGTACCCGCAAGCCCGTACCCGATAGCATCCCTACTGGTAATTACCTGAGCAGTACCGGTGCAACCGGCAACAAGGTTTGGGGCACACGGGCCTCCTGGTGCAAGGTTTTTGGGAAAATGGGCGCCGATTCGGTCAGCATTGCCATTATAGATCATCCGGCCAATCCCAACTATCCCGGCTTTTGGCATGCGCGTGGTTACGGGTTGTTTGCCATTAATCCACTTGGCGAAAAAGTGTTTACCAACGGTAAATCGGCCAAAAACCTCAGCCTTAACAAAGACGAGTCGGTTACTTTCAAATACCAAATCATTATTAACAACGGTAAACAAACGCCGGCCGCTTATCAACTGAACCGGCAAGCCGCGCAATTTGCGGCGAAATTGTAATACGAGGTGCTTTAAATGGTGCGCCTTTTACAATGCCCTTACCGTAAAACCTTGCTTAATTAGCAATTTCGGCTTATTTTGCGGCGTGAAGACTATCTACCTGTTTAGGCCCGCATTTATATATTTGCTTTGTGTTTTATGGATTCTACTGCTTGCGGCAGGCTGTAAACAATCAACTCCCAAAACAAGCGCTGCCAATAGCACAAGGGCTGAGCTGGCCGAGCGGCCCAGAGTGTCTTTTAAAAAAGTGCATGGCATTGCCTACACTGAGGTGCGCCGCGAGTACAGTAACCGGTTAGGGTTTAGTAATGACGGCTATCACCTGGAACCCGAGTGGCGGGTAACGTTCTTGTCAGACGATACAGTGCGCATTTTTAGCCTGGTGCTGCAGCGTTTTATTAAACAGGAAGTGGTTCTGGATCACGATTCGGTGGTGAATGTTGCCCATTCCTGGCTGCGGGTAAAGCACCTGAGCCGCGACAGTATGATTTTCCAGGTGTTGTATGTGCGCAATCTTCATATAGATGAAGCCAGTAATATAACCATGAAGCTGTACAGCAACGACTACATAAAAAACGTACTGCATACTACTCCGGCCGAACTGCAAAAACCGCCCCGCCGCGATACGCTGTTTATACAGAAGAAAGTAAAAGAGTCAGTTGCCAACATGAACAAGGCCTTTGCCGCCTACGAGCCGGTAGTATTGCAAAGCCTGAGCCCCAATGTACAGGTAAAAAAGAAAGAAGTTAAAAAAGCTAACGCCATTGAAGATGTTACACTGGCTGATAATTACCTCTCGCCTACTTTCGACATCACTATCCATAAGGCTTATGCCAACTTTAATCAAAAGATGCAGCTCATTGCTGACGAAAAGGGTAAGCTGCACTTTGTAAAACCACTTTCCTTTATTTATGATGAGGTAGAACAACGCAAAAAGGTGATGAAAGGCATTGTTGATGGCTACCTGACTGTTTACCTCAAGACCATACCCGGTAAAACGCTCGGTATGCCGCATGCCAGCCGCATTCTGGTTAACGTAACAGGCATACAAGATTAATTAAATGTTTATAAATAAAAAATGCGGCCTTTTTGAGCCGCATTTTTTATTTATGACATGTTATGCTTATACTGTTGTTGTAGACGATGGACCTCTGAACATTCCCAATACGAACGATATGATGGCCAGTACAATTAAGATGTGTACTAATCCACTAACAGAATAAGCAAATACGCTGATCGCCCAACCTATTACAAGTATTACGGCGATGATATACAATAGTGATCTCATGGTAGATATATTTAAGTTAATTTACTTAAACAGTATACAAAATCATGCCAAACGATTAACTGTAAAGAAATTAAAGTATTCAACAATGACAAACATTTGATTTGATGTAATTGTATGCCACCGTCTGAATGGCTAAGTAAAAAGCCTTATAAAAAGTAAAGCCTCCTGATGGGCAGGAGGCCTTTACTAACCAATTATAAACCTAAATTATGAGAAGAGCTGTAGGAGAAGGATTCGAACCTTCAAAGAGTAGTTAGCCCCGTTAAGGGTTTCCTATTTATCTCCGCCACCGGGACAAGGAGGTGTGTCTGCCAAATTTCACCACCCTACAGTATTTATTTCCTTTTTGTTATTACAAATGTAAGGCAATAACCAATTACTTGCAAACATTTTATTGGATTAATTTAATTTTTGATATATTTTTAAACAAATGGCCTTTTAAATATTAAATCATTAAAGCGTATTAAAAAATGAGGGGTGTTTAAGATGGATTGTTAATCGAATAACTGCTGTTTGTCTGTATAGTAAGTTTTACGGGATGCAATGGTATCCATGTGAATGGCCGCACCGTCGGACGTGGCCGCTTGTTTGGGCCTGTGCACCTTTAAGAAATCGCGTACTTCGCCGCTTATGATACTGGGGTTGGATTTTAAAATTTGATTTTCGGCGTCTACCAATACCTTCTTAACCGATTTAGCCAAAGCTTCTACGTGATCATCAGGTATTTTATCCGCAACTGAGAAAGGAGAAATGCCGGCGTCATACAAAATTTCGTCAGCATAGGCATTACCAATACCACGTACCACATCCTGATCCATTAATATCTTTTTAACTGCCGTTCGCCTGGCTTTAAACTTTGTTTTCCAAAAATTGGTGTTAACAGTCTTGTCCAATGCATCGGGCGCTTCAGCCGGGTCGGGGTTTAGGGTTGGTGTAACACCGCGCTGGAAATCAGTTACGGCAATTCCTTTTCCACCTTCAAAATGCAGTTCAAAAATTACAAATTTTTGTTTAGTGTTTTCTTCCAGCCAATGAATTTCGCCGTGCAGCATTAAGTGCACGCCTAGTGTTTGGTTATTTGTAAACTTGAAGTGAAGTTGTTTGCCCGAGCGTATTACATCCTCCAGCACCTCTCCTTCTAAAGCTTTAGTAAGGTCTTTTACGGGCACATTAAGTTTCTTGCTTTGTACAACGTTTACTTTTATAAGCTTTAATCCTTTTAAAGCATGACTAAGGTTTCGGCTAAAAACCTGCAGATCGGGAAGTTCGGGCATAAATGATTTATATAGAAGCGTTACTGCTTATTGCGGATACGGTTAAATGATTTTTTAAGCAGGTATCTGATCTTCAACCGTGTTTCGGTTGGACAATCTTCTTCAAAAACCAATTTCGGCACAATACTGCGTGTAGAGCTTACCACCGGATACGGTGGATGCTGTACTTTAAAGTGCTCAGCATAGTTATACTGCTCAACCTGGCTTGCATTGTTTACCAACTCTGCAAAATGCCACAATCTTTCATAAAAGGCATTCATATTCATATCTCAGCTATATTTAACTGTAAATGAGCAATATCTGCGCCACTTACGCCATATGGAAATAACAAACTCTCCACACGTTATAAACAAATTTAACTATGATTATCAACATTTTAGATGTTGTTAACTTTTTATTAGATAAGGTGCATAATGTGCTTTGAAGCACCTAAAAACAATATCTTGAAGCTAATTTTGGCTGGAAAATTAAACCCCACAAGGCAGTTATTCACATTTTCGGCCAACAACAATTGGTATATCAAAGCAATTTTAAATGTTAACATGCTGTTAATCAAGTTCGAATTTGCGGCACTGCGCTTTAAATCATTCAACCCAGACCTATCAATACTTAGATGTTTTAACCACGGGCCAAATGATAATTGCATTGTGCTATTTAACGCAATAATACTTTCTCAATAGTAAACCATAACGCATAACCACTACTTTTGAGCTTTTAATCTAACGCATGCAAACTCCGGCTGTCACCGTTATTATTCCCAATTATAATCACCACAAATTTTTGCGTGAGCGAATAGAGAGCGTCCTTAATCAATCGTATACCAACTTTGAGGTAATGATTATGGATGACTGCTCTACCGACGCCAGCCGGCAACTCATTGAGGAGTACCGCACTCACCCGAAGGTTACACAGATTGTATATAACCAGCAAAACTCAGGCTCTACCTTTAAGCAGTGGAACAAGGGTGTTGATATGGCACACAGCGAACTGATATGGATTGCAGAATCGGATGATGTGGCCCACCCCGATCTGCTCCAAACACTGGTTCCTCCAATGCTTAACAACGCCAATCTGGTACTTAGCTATTGCCAGTCTTTGCGTATAAACGCTGAAAGTGAAGTTTTCGCCAACTGGTTGTTTAAAACGGACGATCTGGATAAAGACCTCTTCAGGCGGGATTTTATAATGAGCGGACAGGAATATACCGACCGTTTTTTAATTTTTCGTAATACCATACCCAATGCAAGTGCGGTGGTATTTCGTAAAAAAGCCTATCAAAAAGTGGGTGGTGCAGATGCCAAAATTAAATACGTTGCCGATTGGCTAACCTGGCTTAAGATTTTAAACGAGGGCAGCCTTTTCTACAGTGCCCAAATGCTTAACAGCTTCAGGTATGTAGAGAGTGGTGGCGTCATTCATTCATCTGGTGCACATCGCACATTTTATTACCAATATGACCTTATTATGCGCTTTGCTTACAAAGCTTTTTTACAGTCTTTACAGCAGCTACCAAACGCTTTATATCAAAAAAATTTGCGGCTGTTAAGGAAGGAGTCGCGCAAGGAGTTTAAGTTTCTGTTGCGGAAGGGATTTTACTTGAGGAGCCTGTTCTATTTAAAGCAAGCCGCATTTACCAGGCAATAATTTTTACTATTACTGCCTGGTAACTAAAAACGGCAAACATCTTTAACCACTCAGGTTGATGGTCCTTTGTTTTCCCAGTGATCTTTAATCACGCTGCCATCGGGCCCTAACTTTAACCGGCGGGCAAAGCGCTCACCTTTAATGTTGCCGTGCTCATCCTTCTTGCCCATAAAAAGCAAAATAGGCCGGCCAGCCTCATCGGTTTTAAAAGCCATATCATAACGTTTAAACGGCATCTCAACCATGGTTGAAGGCTCGTAAGTTTTATTAAGTACTTTAATTACTTCCTCTCCAAGTTTCATAGCTATAATTTAGTATTGTTATATTTAACTCGCGCCAAAAAATACTGTTTTACTTTTTACTTATTTTAACCTTTAGGTAATTAAAGTTTAGCTATTTTGGACAAAACATTTGTCTATTAACCTTTAATCGTCATGAAAGCATTATTTTATAGTGGGATTCTGCTGGCAACAAGCGTTGCGGCTTATGCACAAAAGTCGCAGGTGCCCGACGTCCAGCCCATCATAAAAAACCGAATTAATACCGTGTACTCTCATCGTATACCGGCATACACGGTCATACAATCGGCCGGCAAGCAGTACAATATCGCGCCTGAGGGTTTGAAGTTAATGAAGGCGGAATGGGTTACTACCACCAAAGTACTCAGAGATAGTGCATCAACAGCACCGTATGGTGCAGCCGGAAAAAAAGGCGTGAGCGTTTGTGTTCTGGACAATTCAGATCATCCGGAGGCGTTTAAAAAACTGAAACCATGGCTTACGCCACTTAAAAGCTAGCAGGCAATAGCATGCCAATTACCTTTATGCACATGCCCGTTAACACAAAAAGGTTTGAATACATTACTTAAAATTAAAACAAAGCTTGTGCTTTGGAGTTTAGCCTTAAACTAAACTTAAATTATTATGGCTAAGGCGAAAAACGACAAAGCAGCGTCAGGTGGTATCACCGCATATTCTGTAAAAACAAAAACTAAAAATGTTCCGATGGTTGACCCGGTGATTGACGTGAAATCGGGTCGTTACATAGCCACCGGCAAAGATGCAGATGGCAACAAAATGGCCGCCATTATGAGCAAGGCTACAGCCGAAGAGCACATTGAAAAAGGTAACGCCAAAAAAGGCACGGGCTGGAGTTAATTAGAAATCCCAATTAGCAGGAATTTGAATTAAATCTTACCTCTTTTAGGAAACTTACCTTTAAATTTTAAAGTAGCCTTGCAGTAAATGTAAGGCTACTTTCGTTATATTAACTTTTAGTTAAACACAATCCATTATCAGGTGTTATTCCATTAAATAACACTACAATGGAAAAACCAATCTCGCGCCAGGCACACGGCGCTATCGATTATGCTTACGGTGCAGTTGTAGCTATGCTGCCCGAACTATTGGATTTCAAAGAGGAAAAAAAAGCGGTGACGCTTTGCCGCGTACTGGCCGGCGGTGCACTGGCTTATAGTTTGCTTACCAAAGCCGAGTGGGGAGTTGTTAAAGTACTGCCCTTTAAGAAACATCTGCTTATCGATTTTACTACCAGCTTATTTGCCTTAGGTGCCCCGTGGTTACTTGGCTTTGCTCATAACGAAAAAGCCCGTAATGCCGTTATTGGCGTTGGGCTAGCAGGCTTATCTGCTTCAACACTTACCCAGGCCGAAGACATGTAAGCCACTCAACCGCTACTTTATGATACCGGCATGATAAAGCAAGGTGAACATAGCCTTGCATATTGTGTTATAAAAGCACATTAATAATATAAAATGGCAAATACTGTTTCGTTCGAAAAAACATTTCAACTGGGCGGCGATTTAAATATAAACCGCTTGGGCTATGGTGCAATGCGCATTACCGGCGATGGCATTTGGGGCCCGCCTAAAGATCATGATGAATCTATTCGTGTTTTAAAACGCGCTGTTGAGCTTGGTGTTAATTTTATTGACACTGCCGATAGTTATGGACCAAATGTATCTGAGGAATTAATTGCTGAGGCTTTATACCCTTATACAGATGACCTAGTTATTGGCACCAAAGGCGGTTTATTGCGCACCGGCCCTAATGAGTGGCCAATAGATGCCAGCCCTACCCATTTACAAGAAGTACTGGAAGGCAGCTTAAAACGCCTGAAACTGGAACGTATTGATTTGTACCAATTGCACCGAATAGATCCTAAAGTACCTGCCGAAGAAACTTTTTCTTTTTTGCAAAAAGTACAGCAGGAAGGCAAAGTAAGGCATATCGGCCTTTCGGAAGTAAGCGTTGATGACATTATAAAGGCACAGGAATTTTTTGAGGTAGTTTCGGTACAAAATATGTACAGCGTGGATAACCGCAAATGGGAAGATGTATTGCAGTACTGCAAAGACCATAACATTGCTTTTATACCATGGTACCCATTAAGCGCCGGTAATGTAAAGAGCCAGGCGGTGCTACAACGTATAGCCGAAGACCACAGCGCCACTGCCCACCAGGTAGCTTTAAGCTGGTTATTGCATCATGCTAACAACATTCTGCTCATTCCGGGCACGTCAAAAGTAACACACCTTGAGGATAACATGAGAGCACTTGACATACAGCTCACCGAAGCTGATATGCAGAATCTGGATACTGTATCACAAGGATAATCAAAAACGTTCATAAACTTTTAGCCCGTTAGCATTGTTTAAACTAACGGGCTTTTTTAATTCTACAAAATTATGCAGCTAACACACAATACTATATTGATTACGGGCGGCACGTCGGGCATTGGTCTGGCTTTTGCCAAGGAGTTTAAGTCGCGTGACAATACCGTTATTATCTGCGGGCGGCGTGAGGATCGTTTAAACGAAATTACGGTTCAGCACCCGGGCATTATAACGCGTGTTTGCGACGTGGCCGATGCCCAACAACGTGAAGAACTAGTGCAATGGCTGGTTACCAATTATCCCGATGTAAATGTGCTTGTTAATAATGCAGGCATACAACTGCTAACCGACCTTACTCAACCCTGTGATCTGGAACGTGTACGTTCAGAAATCGAAACTAATTTGGTGGCCCCTATTCACCTGGCCTCATTAATGGCGCCGCATCTACGCGATAAGAATGGTGCCGCCATCATCAATATATCATCTGGTTTAGCATTCGCCCCACTTGCTTTCATGCCAGTGTATTGTGCTACTAAAGCGGCAGTACATTCTATCTCTCTATCGTTAAGGCATCAGCTGAAAGATACGCACATTAAAGTTTTTGAGATTGCGCCACCTGCGGTAGATACCGAACTGGGCCATGACCGCCGAGAAGATAAAAACGAATCGCACGGCGGTATGCCCGTTGATGAATTTATTGCCGGCGCCATTGATGCCCTTCAAAACGATATTTATGAAGTCGCTATTGGCCAGGCCGAACATTTGCGTGCTAAACGCGAGGGCATGTTTGAGGTAATGAACAATTAAGCAGCTACGTTAAACCCTCCCATGTAGGGAGGGCTTAAATACTTGTGCGTATTAATGTCGAATCTGTAATTTCAAAAGCCACCTGAAATTTGGTTGGAGCAGTAAATGTGAACATGATCTCTCATTAGCATTCGAGACCAAAATGTAATAGAACAAACCCTTACACTACTGCCTGCTTAAACGGTTTCACGTCTATAGTCTCCCAAACTTTGCCGGTTACATAAGGATCATTGTTTTGCCAGGTTTCCATTTGTTCGTCGTTTTCAAATTGAACCATCATTACCGAGCCTATCATATGGCCTTCGTCGTTAAGTATGGCGCCACCTGCTATGTAATTGCCGTTCTCTTTCAATTCTTTTACTTTATCGAGGTGATGCGGGCGCACATCCATACGACGTTTAAGGGCATTAGCATCTGTAAAATCATAAGCTGTTAAAACGTACTGTTTCATATTTAAAATTTGTTGGGAGTATTGCGTAAGACGTTTATAGTAATGGTTTATGTTGTTATACTCAAACCTAACAAACTAAATATATATAAGCTTAAATAAAATGCTTATTTATTAAGAGCTTTTATATTTTTGCTTACCATGACAATAGACCAACTGAAACAGCAATTTGAGATCTTATTTAACCAACAGGCATTAGAGGGTTACTTTTGCCCTGGTCGTGTTAACCTTATTGGAGAACATATTGATTACAACGGCGGCCTGGTAATGCCCTGCGCCATCAACTTTGGCACATGGATGCTACTAGCACCTAATGAAGACAATGTTTTTAGGTTCAGAAGTGTAAACTTCGAGGAGTTTTACGAAACAGGTGTACAAACCGCTTATCAAAAAACCGGTCGCGAGTGGTATAACTACCCATTGGGTGTGTTGCACCACTTTGTTTCTGATAACAAAACTGTTAAAGGCCTCGATGTACTGTATTATGGCAATGTGCCAATCGGTTCGGGCCTGTCATCATCAGCATCTATTGAAATTGCTACAGCTTACGCATTTAATCAGTATTTTAAATCGGGTTACAGCAAGCTGGAATTGGTTAAAATGGCAAAATCAGTCGAAAATAACTTTATTGGTTTAAGCAGCGGCATTATGGATCAATTTGCCGTAGCGTTTGGCGAGGAGCATAAAGCCCTAATGCTTAACTGTGATACACTGGAGTATGAAGCTGTAGATGCAAACCTGGCCGATAATGTGCTGGCTATAATCAACACCAATAAACCCCGTAAACTGGCCGAATCAAAATACAACGAACGTGTACAGGAATGCCAGCAAGCGCTTGAGGCTTTGCAACAGGAATTAAAGATTGCCAACCTCTGCGATATAGACACGGATACATTTAAGCAATATGAGCACTTGATAACCAATAAGGTGGTGCAAAAACGCGCACGCCACGTAATTGCAGAGAATGACCGGGTAAAACTAGCTGCCAAAGCACTCGCCCAGCATAACCTTGCCGAGTTTGGCCGCTTGATGTATGCCTCGCACCACTCTTTACAGCACGATTATGAAGTAAGCGGTGCTGAGCTTGACGCCGTAGTAGAATACAGCCTTACCGATACTAATGTGGTAGGCGCCCGTATGACAGGCGCCGGCTTTGGCGGCTGCGCCATTGCCATTGTAAAAGCCGATGCGTTTGAGGACTACCGCGAAAAAGTAATAAACTACTACACCGGAAAAATAGGCTATGCCCCATCGGTTTACGCAACCACGATCAGCGATGGTGTACATGAGTTAATTGATTAGTTATTAGTTCACTTAGGCGAATGGACTCAAGCTGCTACTTGAGTCTTTAGTTCATTTTCTCAACTGGTAGTTTTCATAACAAACCTGATTCAACCAGTAAATGACCGGACCAATGAGCTAAAAGCTTAACTTTGTAGCTATGCGCAAACTGAAATTAGATGAACTAAACCGGGTATCGGTAGAAGAATTTAAAGAGCAGGATAAATTACCTGTTGCCATTGTGCTGGATAGCGTACGCAGCATGCACAATGTGGGTTCTATCTTCCGTACAGGTGATGGTTTTGCGGTTGAGCATATTTGTTTGTGTGGTATAACCGGTCAGCCGCCACACCGCGAAATTGAAAAGACCGCCTTGGGGGCAACACAGTCTGTGGACTGGACTTACCATAACAATGCAACTGAGGCTGTTGATGAACTACGCCAACTGGGTTATACCATTGTAGCCGTTGAGCAGGCCGAAAACAGCGTGATGCTGAACGAATATCACCCTGAACCCAACCAAAAGTATGCACTTATTTTTGGTAATGAGGTAAATGGTGTAAGCGAAGAAGTGATGGCTAAAATTGATACCTGTCTTGAAATTCCGCAGTTTGGCACCAAGCACTCATTTAATATAGTGGTATCGGCCGGTATTGTACTGTGGGACTTTTTTGCCAAGCTTAAATTATGACTGTATGAGTGCTGTCGCCAAAAAGTTATTGATGAAATCTGGCCAGCATTGGCTGTTGTACAACGCACCCGACAACTATTTACCCGTGCTCGAACCATTGCCCGAAAGTGTGCAGGTGAGCTATGTAGCTCAAGGCAGTTTCCATGGCATTCAACTGTTTGTATTAAACAGCGCCGAACTTGCCGCAGCGCTTCAGCAAATAGTGCCTTTACTAAAAGCAGAAACCATCTTTTGGATCATTTACCCCAAGAAAAGCTCAGGCAGAGCTACCGACCTTGCCATGATGAGCAACTGGGCAGAGCCCGAAAAGTATGGCCTGGGCAGTGTAGCTGCCGCTGCTATCGATGCAACCTGGACGGCCTTACGCTTTCGGCCCAAAGTACGATCTAAAGTATCGCCCACACGCAACAGTGAACTAAGCACTAATGAATTTGGTGCTTACATTGATGCGATCAGTAAAACGGTAACCCTCCCTCCCGATGTTGAAACAGCGCTTAAAGATCAACCGGCTGCGCTCAACCACCTCATGAGCCTTTCATACTCTAATAAAAAAGAATATGTGTTATGGGTTGTTACCGCTAAACAGGAAAAAACACGTAAAGAAAGGCTTAATAAAATGATTGAAAAGCTACTTAGCGGAAAGAAAAATCCGTCTGAAAAGTAATTACCGGCTCCTTAAGCGTCAACTTTATGGTGGCAGTGCTGTTATATAAAAATGACAGCAAGATTTATTGAAGTTACCGACAAAAATAACCGCCCGGCTATTATCAATGTTAATAATATAACCTCGGTTGTAGTATATACCAACCCCGACGAAGAAGTACACATCTACGTTATTGGTGATCGCGAATCCTATGTAACCGTAAAAGAGTCTTATACAGAAATTAAACAAAAGATTCTAACTGTTGTTGGCGGACCAGTCTTTTAGTAAGCTACGTTTTCTTTCACAAAGGAAGGCTTGAAGTTAGAGGTTACCAACCCTGCGTAAAAGGCGCGGCTGAATAAGCGGCGGCAAAGATGGAATTTGAATAACCGGGTGCATTTACGCTCCTTCCTACCTTCTAAATAACATGAATATGCCCTCGTTGAGTTGAACCTGCATAAAAACTTAACCTACATTAAGTGTATGGGCTATTGCTACCAATACCTTTGTATAACAAAACATATTTAACTATGGCAACTACTGTTTTACATAAGGCTAATGGCCGGGGGCACGCAAATCATGGTTGGTTAGACAGCCACCATACATTTAGTTTTGGCAGTTACTATAACCCCGAAGCGATGAACTTTGGTGCGCTTCGCGTTTTAAACGATGACGTGGTGAGTGGTGGCAGGGGCTTTGGCCGTCATCCGCATGATAATATGGAGATCATCTCTATTCCACTGGATGGTGACTTACAGCATCAGGATAGCATGGGCAACACAGCCATTATTCGCAAAGGTGATATTCAGGCTATGAGTGCTGGCACTGGCATATACCATAGTGAAATGAATGCTAATGAAAATGAGAAAGCCAAGTTTTTGCAAATATGGATATATCCGAATCAGAAAAACGTTGAACCGCGTTATGACCAGCTTACCTTAAATTTGAATGACCGGCATAACCGCTTACAACAAGTGCTTTCGCCAAATGAAGGTGATGAAGGCATTTGGATATACCAGAACGCCTGGTTCCATATGGGTAAACTGGATAAGGACTTCAAAACTACCTACCAACTGAAAGGCGGCGCAAACAATGGCGTATATGCATTTGTACTCAATGGCGATGTACGCATCAATAATCAGTTCCTTAACACCCGCGACGGTTTTGGGCTGTGGGATACAAACAGCATAGACATTCTCGCTGAAAGCGATGCTGAGATTCTGTTGATGGAAGTACCGATGACTTTTTAAAAATTATGGATAAGGTGAAGATTTTGGCAGTAGGCCGGCACGAAGAAATATTACAAACCGTGGTACGTTTAGTTAACAACAATCCGGAATGGGAGGGTGTGGGCGCCGTAACCGACAAAGATGCCGTACAGCAATTTGACCACCAAGTGATTGATGTGATATTGCTTTGCGGAGGCATTGAGCCGGAATCAGAATCCAACCTCCGCGCCTATTTTACTGCGCACCGCCCTGCTGTTACCATTATACAACACTATGGTGGCGGCAGCGGGCTGTTAACAGCAGAAGTATATGAAGCCTTGCGTAGAAAGAGCCAAACGCTGTAAACATGCAGTTCTTGCCTCTAAAACTTAAATGAAACGCACTCAAACTAATGTCCTGTCCTTAGCTTTTAACTCTGCACAATAAGTTTCTCCATAATCATTAGTTCTACCGGTACTTTAGCAACACTATTGTGCGTTACCAGGGGCATGGTTTTGCCGGTAGCTATGTAGCCCCGGCGCTCGTACCAACTTATCAGTTCCAGCCGGCTGGTTATTACAGATATTTTTATAGCTTGGCAACCCAATTTGCGGGCTTGCACATCTGCTGCGGCTAACAGTTGCCGCCCGATACCTGCCGCCTGTAATAACGGATTTACCGTGAGCATACCTAGGTACAGCTTGTTATTCTTTACTTGTTCCAGGTATACAAAGCCAACAATTTCATTTACCTCATTGGTGCATTTCAGCAGCGTTATTTCCGAGCGGGTGAAATAACCGCTCATTTCATTTTCGTCTATACGTATCCCTTCCAACAGGTGGCTTTCACTGGTCCAGCCTCTTGTTGAGGTTTCTCCGCGATAAGCGCTATTTACAAGAGCAACAATTTCGGGTACATCGTTTAAATTAGCGTTTGTAATGTTGTGCATATTTATTTAAAGGGTGCAAACCTAACATTCTTTTACCTTGCCGGCAACTTACTGCCCGTCGGGCTTTGTAAAATAAAAACACCCTGAACCAGCTATAAGGCCAATTCAGGGTGATATCACCGTAACTAAAAATTACAGTTAGTCGTTTTTATCAACAGGTTTCTGCTGTTCGTACATATTATGGGCAACTGTACTATCAGGCATCATGTTGCTCATGCCTACCATCACTTTGTTTTTAAAACCCGAGATCACTTTGTCATCTCCCGCCATTAAGGCGTCAAAGCCATCCTTTGCTACCTCGGCCGGATCGCCCATTGAGGTATTTTCCTGCACCATTTTGCTTTCCTGCATTTCGGCTTTGTTAAAGAAGTCGGTATCAGTTGCGCCTGGTAACAACGCAGTAACCGTTATGTTAGTGTCGCGCAACTCCTCACGTATAGCCTCAGAGAATGATAGTACGAAAGCTTTGGTACCGTGATAAACCGATTGCCATGGGCCAGGTGTTTTGCTGGCTATGGAGGCTAACTGCAAAATTTTACCGTCGTTACGGGCAACCATATCCTGTAAAAAGCATTTAGTCAAAATGACCGTTGCACCAATATTGAGTTGTATAATATCAAGCTCACGGTTCAAGTCAGTATCTTTAAACTCCCCGTATAAGCCCTGGCCGGCATCATTTACTAGTACATCCACCTGTATACCCTGGGCTTTTATTTCATCATAAACAGCAAAAGCTTCTTCGCGTTTAAACAGGTCTTTTGCCATTGTAATTACTTCAACTCCATTTTGGCGAAGTTGAGATGCACAATTGTTAAGCTCCTGCTCATTGCGGGCAACCAGAATCAGATTATACTGTTCGCGTGCAAAAATCTTAGCAAGCTCATACCCAATGCCTGATGTACCACCGGTGATCAGCGCATATTTATTTGTGTTTGACATAGTAGTAGATTTAACTTTATTAATTATAAGTTAATAACACTAACGATGTCAAATGTTTTTAAATATTTTGAAATTTAACGAAATGCTTACCTGTTTTTACGGGCTAAGGCACGTTTGATGATTTCGTCCCTTATTTGTGCGCACTTCTCATAACGCTCCAGTTGTACGTTTTCATTGAGCATAATTTCAAGTTCGTAAACAGATTTGCTGACAAATTCTAAATTAGCTGTAGTAAGGGATGCAAGTGGCTGAAAAAAGCCGTCGGCACTGTAAAATCCTACTGCCGACGCGGTTCTGTTGTTAGTTCCATCGTCTGGTTAAATTAATTAAGGTAGGCTTAAGTTAACTAATCAGCAGATCAATTCCAAATTAAAATTTGAAAATTCAGTACAACCAGGAAGTATGTTTCACTTATTTGAACTTATAAAGCTTTTTATTCGGGAAGCGTAGCTATAACACAACTATTCAAGGCAGACCGGTTATAGGCTGGTCTGCCTTGAAAATTCTAGAGCTGTCTCAAATCTTCCCTTATAGGATTGAAGATATCCAGCAGCTTACACTTAGTGATTGCACGTCCGCCGTGTGGTACGTTAGGCGGAATAACAGCGAAGGTATTAGTGTCTAACACCTGCGGAACGCCGTTCACGATAAGTTCAAACTGGCCTTCGAGCACGAAAGCACATTGGTGGTGGGGATGTGTATGTATAGCCGAAACAGCACCCGCCTCCACTTCCAAAAAATTAAGGGTGTTAACTTCAGTATGAATAAGCTTTGCCATGTACCCTGGCGACATCTGCTTTGCTTCTATTTCGCTAAACTTTTTAAAAATTAAGGTGTCCATGTTAATTGATGTTATTACCGGCAAAGATAGGTGGAAACAGAAAGAATAGCGTGTAGTTGACTTGTTTTGTTGTAAGCGTTGTTAGGAAGCCATTGTTTGAAGAATTAAGGTCAACGCAAAACGTATTTTTGTCAGCACTGTTACACCTAATATAATATACATCACAAGTTAACTAAGCATGGCAACATTCTCAGACATAATCAACTCACCGCAACCTGTACTTGTCGATTTTTCGGCCGAGTGGTGCGGCCCATGTAAAATGATGGCTCCTATCCTGAAACAGGTAAAAGACGCCATGGGCGATCAGGTGAAAATTGTGAAGATAGATATTGATAAGAATCCGGCATTGGCCGATAGTTACCGCATACAGGGCGTGCCTACGTTGATTTTATTTAAAAACGGCGAAAATAAGTGGCGGCAAAGTGGTGTATTACAAGCAGGTCAGATACAGCAGATCATTCAACAGTACCTATAGATAAAAATCTCTAACAGGCTTTTTACTAGGCACCTTATGTGTTATTGAACTTTATAAAAAGTCATGGTTTGGCCTATAAATTTGAAGTGCCAGTAGCCGGTAACTTTAAGTACACCATCAGACGTCAAATATGCTGCAGAGTTCCATTTTTTGCCGCTTTGCGCATCGTATATGATGCCGTTTTCCCAACTATCGGTCTTCGGGCGGTACTCTAATTTTTCGAGTACGTTCATACCTATAAGCTTGCGGGTGCGTAAGGCTTTATCAGGGTTTTTAAAATCAACCCTTGTTTCCATGGGCTTTGACGGATCGTCTGAATCGTCAAACCAAACCAGCTTGGCTTTGAAATCATCGTCCTCGCGGTATACCTGAACAATACAATTCTTTTTCTCCGATTGCCATCTGCCACAGATTCTATCGCAAGGCGCAACAGTTTTATTCACTGCTTTGAGCGTTACCGATAAAATAATAAGCAAAAACAAACTCACACTAAATTTCCTTACCATAAACAATTGCCTTTTACAAGTTAATAAATTAACGCAGATAAAATGACAATTGTTTTACAATGATTTTTAGATTGTTATTGGCGATTAGCCAGCTACAGCCTGATGATGTATCCATCCTCAGGATCTATTCCGGCATCTTTACGGGTCTCAATTGCATCCTGTACCCCTTTCGGTAATTTAGACAGCAAGTCATAACCGGTAGCCTTCTCTATATCGCGCACGGTGCACAGGTAATTAGTCCAGTTGGCGTTTACAGCATTATTATTTGGCGTAATTACTGCTATAACGCGGGTGGATGCAGTAACTCGCCTAAGGTCATTGTTGCCGTTTGGTAAAACCAAAACCACTTTCCATATATAAGCCGGTACTGTTATGCGACCGCTGTCTATAGTAGTTTTAAAACCGCGCGTGCCATACCCCCCTTTGCCGTAGTTACCCATTATTACGTAAACCTCATTGCCCTGATTTACCAGATGGCGTTCATAGCTTTCTAAATTACCCCAGGTATGCTGGTTATTGGCTGGCGCTTGCGGTATCATATTCGTCATTAAAAAAGTTGCCGAATTAGCTTTGAGAGAATTAGTACGATCGGCTGATGGGCAATTATGGCCCCGCTCAAAACCACTGCCTATGTAGCTTGTACTTTGCACATGATACCAATTAGGTGGCAAGGTGTTATCGGGTCTAAAATCGTTTACTCGTTTTATGCTGCCCAGCCATTCGTCACCTACATACCAGCTTACCCAATTAGGACAACCTCTATCCCGATTATAGCTTAACGTATAATAGGGTTTAGCAATTAAATAATTATTGGGCAATGAGACGCTGTTAACTGCATTGCTCGGGTTACCCAGCAGCAGGTGGCTATTGTCGCCAGCAACGGGTGTATCTGTGCCTAAACTTTGAGTCGAATCTGCTGAGGTAGTGATTGAGGATTTACCTCCCAAAGGATAAATAGTAAAATCGTCAATATTGATACGGTTATTACCACCAGAGATTTTTACGACCTGAAACCGCACTTGCTTTTTAGTGTTCACAGTAAAACTTGCAGTTTGCAAACGGTGCTCCTTACTGGTTATATCCTCACCTACCTGCTGATATGTATGTCCACCATCAACAGACATTTGAAGTTGCCATGCCGATGCTTTGTTTTGCTGATAAGCGCTGTGCTTTATTGTAACCATAGAGGCGCCGTTTGCATCAAACTCCATCCTTAAAACACCCTTGTTCCGTATGCGTACAGACTGGTTGCCTGCTTTTGCATCCTTGCTGCCCGTTGCAATCAACGCATTATCCAGCAACCATGCCCCTTTGCCTAGTCTTACTTCGGCCTTGCTGTAACTACCCTTAGCCCCAGCCTCAAAATCTTCATTGATTATAGAAGAAGCAGCGACTGCTGCAGATTGATCTGCCGGTTGCTTGTTTTCATTACAGGCCGCAACAAAAAGCAGAAAGCAAATGAGAAAATGACAGATATATCGCTTCATTGTTAATTTAGGTACTGGTAATTTAAATAAATAAATTAACGGAAAAGTTTGTCTCTCTTAAATAAAAAGACCTCAAGCATCTATTAGACTTTGCTTGAGGTCAGGAGGCCAAACATATTAAAATTTAATGTTATACCGTCATATTTTCTCTAATTCGCTTTTCACAAACTCGGCCAGTTCTTTAACGTAGTCGGCGCTAAAATCAAACTTTATACCAGCGGTTTCATATATCTCGGTTATGGTTTTAGTGTAACCCAGCTTTAAGGCGTCGATATACTGTTGTAAACCTTTTTCGGGGTTTTCTTTATAATTTTTCCAAACTGCTATAGCACCTAACTGAGCCATGCCGTACTCAATGTAATAAAACGGCACCTCAAAAATATGCAATTGTTTTTGCCAGAGGTTTGCTTCAGCATCAGAGTGTTCGCTCCAGTCTATAAAACCGGCACCAAAGCGCTCATAGATTTGAATCCAGGCATCCCGGCGTTGTGCATCGGTATGGTCGGGGTTGGTGTACAACCAGTGTTGAAATTGATCTACCACAGCTACCCAGGGAAGGGTCTTCAGCACATCAATCAATTGATCGCGTTTGGCGCGTTTAAGTTCCTCTTCATCACTAAAGTACACATCCCAATTATCCATCGAGATCAACTCCATTGACATGGAGGCCAGTTCGGCCACTTCGCTTGGGCAATGTTTAAAATCATTAAGCTCCAAACCGGCGGTAAGAAAAGTATGCACCGCATGGCCACCTTCATGTACCATGGTGGTAAGATCGCGGAAGGTATTAGCAGAGTTCATGAAAATGAATGGCGCGCCTGTTTCTGCCAGCGGGTAGTTATAACCGCCTGGGGCTTTACCTTTGCGACTTTCCACATCGAACAGGCCATTCTCCTTCATGATGCTCAAACGTTCGCCCAGGTAAGGGTTAATGCGGTTAAAACACGCAATAGATTTATCAACCAGGTCTTCTCCGTTTTGAAAAGGTTTTAGAGCCGGCTTACCAGTAATATCAACATCCATATCCCAGGGCTTAAGCGCATCCAACCCTAAAGCTTCCTGACGCTTATGTGCCTGTTCACGCAGAATGGGCACTACAGCCGTTTCTATAGCCTCATGAAAGGCATAGCAGTCCTGCGGGGTATAATCAAAACGCCCCAGCGCCTGGAACATGTAATCTCTAAAATTTTCAAAATCGGCATTGCGGGCTACTTTATGGCGCAGCACAAGCAGCAGGTCGAATAGCTCATTAAGCGGTTGCTTATCCTGCAATCGGCGGTCGGTAATTTTCTCCCATGCATCCTGTCTTTTGCTGCGGTCGGTATCTTTTAGTAAAGCGGCGGCTTGTTCTAATGTGAACTCCTTATCGCCTATGTGCACCGACATGGCACCGGTTATAGACTGGTACTTTTGCTGCTCCAACTGAATCTCCGTTTGTACCGGTATATTCTCTTCCCTAAATAGCTCAAGTGACTTTTTAATACTTCGTAAGTATATAAAGTATTTCTTCTCGTCGAGCTTGTTAACAAATTCGCTATCAACTAATTTCTGATTTAACTGGTTATTATAAGGAGCTATTTTCGGTTCAATCTCAGTAGCGAAGTACTGAAAGTTTTGAAGCAGCTCTTCGTTCGTTGTATCGCAGGTCATGCGGATGTAACGCCAGGCAAAATCTTCTTCCAGGGCAGCTTCCAACTCGCTACGGTCATGCAGCCATTGCTCCAGCTCTGCAACCGAATTTATTTGGCGGCTGCTTAGTTCCTGATAAAGCGGCTCTAAATTTTCCCATTTAATTTCCAGCTGTGCCGGAATGTATGTTCTTTCTTTGGCGGATATCATTTGTAAATAAGGCATATCTTTTATGACATGCAGCTTTACAAATGTGCAACTGTACAAAGGATTAAGCAAATGAATTAGAGATAATTTTAGTAACAGAAAATTCAAATCACATCCCTAAATCACCATAGTAAATTACACCGGCAACTTATTGCTGCCTGAACAGAGTTTTCGACAAGTGTAGTATACCGTCAGCATAAGGCGTAGGCCGCACATTGAACGCTTTTTCAAACCTGGTTGAATCGAAAATATAATCGTGATCATACTGATAATACATTTCTACAGTGCCTTGTATCACTTTGTTAAACATGCCTATCAATTGCAGCATCAGTTTATTTACCGTCATGTACCGCGGCTTCGTGCCGAATACAGATGCAGCAATTTCCAAAAACTCTAAGCCGGTTAAGGCAGGGGCCGTAGGCAGATGCCATATCTGGTTATCGTGTTCAGGGTGCTGACCTAAAAGAGCCATAGCCTTACCGGCATCGGGTACGTAAGTGAAGCAGTGTTTAGTTTGCGCTTTGCCCAGCCACATAGCTTTTTGGCTCTTTGCAAATTTAGCAAGCACCATGCTGTCTAAAAAGCTGTTCATACTTTCGGCGCCATAAAAATCGGCAGCCCTTCCAATGGTAACGTGCAAGTTACCTAACTTTACCTCTTCCATTAGTTGAGTTGCTACACGCGCTCTTACCTCCCCCTTTTTGCTCACTGGGTTGTATGGCGTGCTTTCGAGCATAGGCCCGTTAACCAAACCATACATGTATACATTGTCAAAAAAAATGAGTCGGGCATTGTTCTCTTTAGCCGCATTGATAACATTTTGAGCAATAACAGGCCATTGTTGCTGCCATACATCTTTATCGTAAACCAAGCCGGCACATAGGTAGATAACGCTCGATCCTTTGGTTGCTAACATTACTTCTGCAGCTTGCGTAAGATCGGCTTTATGCCACTGCACTTTGGGGTTGTGAGTGGCTACCGGCCTGCGGCTAACCAATCGTATGTTCTTAATTTGATTTAAACTGGCTAGCTCGGTAGTAAGTGCATTGGCAATTGGTCCGCCTGCTCCTAAAATAGTGTGCATCATTGGGTGTGTTTTAATAATTCAAAACTACCCCATGCCTGCCAGCTAAAACGTTAACAAAAGATAAGAAAAACCACCCGTTATTTCACAGTCTCAAAAATGCGCTTACGAATGCGTGAAAGCGAAACGGGTGTAATGCCTAAGAAATTGGCTAAGTAGTGCTGAGGTATGCGTTGAAGTATTCGGGAATTACTCTCTAGCAAGTCTATATACCGTTCTTCAGGTGTCTGCGTCACAAAGGCCTGTACGCGGTCCTCATAACAACAAATAAGATACTCTGCTATCAGCCTGCCAAAGCGCTCCATCTTGTAGGCGGTTATTTTATTATCGACCAATTGCTGTACACTTTTATGGCTAAAAGTTAGCAGCACAGTATCTTCAATCACTTGTATGTTAGTGAAACTTGGCTGCTGCTTTAAAAAGCTTTTGTAAGAGCTTACAAATTCATTATCGAGACAAAAATAATTGGTTATCTCTGCACCATCTCTAACGTGAAAGAAGCGCACGCTGCCCGAAACGATAAAGCCTACATCCTTGCATACTTCGCCCTGGGTTACAAAAAAGTCCTTTTTATGGAGAATCTTTAAGTGCAGATGCCGCTTGAAAATATCCCACTCCTCATCCTCAAAAACAACCAGTTTATCCAGTTGCTTTTTAAATGCAGGCAAGTACTTTTCTATCGTATCCATAATCTGTCCAACAAAAAGAAAGCGGCAAACACTACGCTGGCTATTCCGTTGGTAGTCATGAATGCAAAGTTTACCCGGCTAAGGTCATCAGGTTTAACCAAACGGTGCTGATAAACCAGCATAGTGCAATATACCAAAATACCGATATAGTAAGGAATACCCACTGTTGTAAAAAACGCAGGCAGTATCACAAATATAGCCGAGAGTACATGCAGAAAAGTAGACAAATTTAAAGCCCTCACTGTGCCCAGTTTGCTGGGTATAGAGTGCAAGTTCTGGTTGCGGTCAAAATCCTCATCCTGCAAAGCATAAATAATATCAAAACCACTTACCCAGCATATTACAGCCAGCGAGAAGAAGATGGGCAGTAAAGCGAAGTGACCGGTTACCACTAAATAAGCGCCTATAGGAGCCAGTGATAAGCCCAGGCCCAATACTAAATGACATAATGCTGTAAACCGTTTAGTAGCGCTGTAACCTAACACTACCAGCAACGCAACAGGTGAAAGGTAAAAGCACAGCCGGTTTATAAACCACGTAGCTAACATGAATAACGCGCAGTTAACTAAAGTAAAGGTTAAGGCGGCGGCTGGCGAAATACGCCCAGCCGGAATATCGCGCACTTTGGTGCGGGGGTTTTGCGCATCGATATCCCTGTCGAGATAACGGTTAAACGCCATGGCCGAGTTGCGGGCAAAAACCATACACAACAACATGAGCACCAGCTTATGCCACTCAAAGGTATACTCAGTAGTGGTAACAGCTAAAAAAAAGCCTATAAAGGCAAACGGCATTGCAAATATGGTATGTGAAAAAGTAACTAAAGAAAAGTATTTTTTCATTATTGTATTCAGTTATATCTTTCTTTAAAAAGGCAGCACAGCCAAATTATCCTTAAAGCTGTAGAGACTTGTGTAAGGGTAACTTAACCTACCAGTTTTTAACAAAGGTCTTATTAACACCGTCAATAAACCCAAGCACTTCATCCTTGCCTAATTTATTTTCAGAAGAGGTAATGAAACATTGCGGTACTTCTTCGAATGTTTCACTTAACGCTTCTTTAAATTTAGCAACATTTTGTTCGGTTTTGAGGCCCGATTGCTTATCGGCTTTGGTAAACACTAATACAAAGGATAGGCCCTTTTCGCCCAACCAGTTGCAAAAAGCAAGGTCTATTTTCTGCGGCTCCAGCCTGCTATCAATTAGCACTAGTACGCATTGCAGGCTCTCGCGCTTGTCCAGGTAAGTGCGGATAAACTTATCCCAATCTTCTTTTTTACTTTTAGATATACGGGCATAACCATAACCAGGTAAGTCTACCAAATACCACTCTTCGTTAATGTAAAAATGGTTTATAAGTTGCGTCTTACCAGGGGTTTGTGAGGTTTTAGCTAAACCTTTTTTATTGGTTAGCATATTTATTAAAGACGATTTGCCTACATTGGATCGACCAATAAAAGCATACTCGGGCTTCTCGGGTGGCGGTAGTTTAGATATTTGCGTATTACTGCAAATGAATTCAGCAGATTTGACAATCATGATACAAAGGTAACAGTTGTATCCTTTAAATTTGATGTTTAAACACATAAATGAGCTATGAATGACTATCAGATCCCTGCGCTTACCCGAATAGGCCACGTACATTTAAAAGTAAGTGACTTGCAACGCTCACTTGATTTTTATTGCGGCTTACTGGGTTTTGAATTGATGATGAAGTACGGCACCCAGGCGGCTTTTATATCGGCCGGCGGCTACCATCATCATATTGGGTTAAACACTTGGCATAGCCTGGGAGCAGGTCCTGCGCCCGAGCATGCACCCGGCTTATATCACACTGCCATACTCTACCCCGAACGTAAGGATTTAGCTGTCATATTTCAGCGATTGATTGACGCCAAGTACCAGCACATCACAGGCGCATCGGACCATGGTGTATCTGAGGCTATCTACTTAAACGATCCTGATCAGAATGGTGTAGAGCTTTATTGGGACCGCCCGAGAGAGCAATGGCCTAAAGATCAAGCCGGCGAACTGACCATGTTTACCAAAAGACTTGACATTGAAGGATTGTTAACCGAGCTTAAGTAAATTAAACTTAATGTTTATTTAATCCTCATAATATACTGTATTACAGACTTTAAATTAATGACTATAACAGAGTATAACTTTTTATTATAACCGTTACAGCACACTTTTGGTATGGGAAAAGACGATCAAAAGTATTTTTCAACCTTTAAACCATAGGTGAACAAAAGGTTTTCGCTTTGGGTACGCGAGATTTTATTATAAGATAAAGCACTGTTCAGGGTTAACCAATTATTTAATTTAAAGCCCAAGCCAACATTTGTTCTAATAATGTAATCACCCTTTCGGGTTACAGAATTTTGAAGAAAGTTGCTGCCATCTAAAGTTATAAGGTCTTTAACTACAAAATGGAATTGCAGCCTTAAAGAATTACGGTAAGTATAATAAACCTCACGTGTAGTATCAGTGGTATTGATGTCGCTTAGATCATACAATATGCCATCACTTATATTAAGATAGGCGTTGGGACGGTCGTAAATACTGTAAGCAATGCCGCCGCCGGCGAGTAACTGGTTATTAATTTTAAGCGAATAACTGGTATTGTAATTAGCCAGCCCCCAGTAATAAGCGTGCGGCATGGCTTTATATAAATTAAAATCGAACGAGGTAGAATAATCATTGTTGGTAAGCGCTCCGTTTGATTTGCCGTAAACCCAACTGTTACTTAAGTTCATGGCAACGCTTTTCTTCTTCACCTCAAAGCGCAAGCCGTTGTTAAGCAAATAAGCATTGCCATCGCGCGCCCGGTTGGCCGAGCCGGTGGCGTTAAAAATAACATGGTAATTGGTTGTATCGTTAAACTGTGCGGAGGCTGTAAAGCTACCCAGCAACAGCACGAACAACAAGGGGTATTTATGCATATTAGCAGTTTGGTTGCCATTTACCGACAACCAAACCGCCTGCTTTGTTTGATGAAAATCTTATGGCCTACTACTCTCCTACCCCAGCATCAGCAAGTCTTCATCATCGGTAAGGCTTAGCTGTATATTTTCGCTGCCGGCAATGCCTTCAACAGAGCCCTGAATGTGCACAGCGCTCAGCAGTACTTTTTCCAATTGCTTTTCGCGAACTTTCCACATTTTCTCCATGGCTTCGCGCTCTTTGTGGATAGACATACGCATACTGGTGAAGCCCTCCCGCAAGGCCTTCCATTGCTCATTAAATTCACTGCTGGTTAAATAGTCATACAACAAGTGCATTTTATCTCCCCTGCCTTCCTGCGCTCTTACAATGGCCGAGGTTTTGATCACGCAGTCGCGCAAGATGTAAGATACAGCCTTTACCTCAGCAAATGAACATATCCATACGCCATCCCTTTCGCCAAAGCAATCCATATCACGTGGATAGCATTGTGTAACTATAACGGCTATGTCGGCACCTATGTGGCGCATGTCTTTTTTTAGCTTTTCTATCCAATCGCCGCCAAATTCCTTGGTTCGCTTGCTTTCGAATATAATCTTACCACATTCCTGTCCAAACTGGTTACGTACCGTTTGCACGCAGTCGGCCCCGCGTATACCCTTACCTACCTCATTAATCATATCAAACGGAAAGTAGCTGCGCAGCAATTCTTCCAGTATAAGTTCCTGCACCTCGCCTTGTAACTGCATAGACCCTTGTTCGGCCTTGCGTTTCATTTCTTCAGCCAGTTTCTTCTGATCGTCTAACTGTTTTTCCAGCTCTTTTACTTTAAACTGGTATTCGGTATCGCGCAGGGCAAAACGTTCGTTCTCTTGTTTGCGTATCTGTTCGGCCAGGTCATTACGGTGCTCCTGTATGCGGCGTTGTAAGGTTATTTCCATTTCCTCCTCGCGCTGTTTAAGCGTTTGCTCCTTTTGCATAAACTCCAGCTCTTTTTGGCGAGACAGGCGCAGCTTTTCTTCTGAATCTTTAACCGAGTTTTCGAGCATGCGCAGCTGGTTTTCCATATCGGCCTGTATAGATTTGCGCATAGCGGCTTCCATCTCCTGCTGCATCAGGCGCTTTTCCTCAGTTAGGCGCAGCTCAAACTGCTGTTGTTGCTGGCGCTGTTTTGCGGCAAATTCCTCCTCCTTCTTCCTAAATTCATCTTCCTTTTGCTGCGTGTATTGCTGCATTTTAAGGCGAAGCTGTTTCTTATACTCCTCTGTCATCACTTCCTCAATAGGGAAGCCATGATTACAACTCGGACACTTAACTTCTGTTGCCATACCTGGGTTTGTTTAGCATTATGGGTTTAACCGCCTTAAAGGTAAGGGTATTTTGCTAAAAGTTTAAGCAAAGATTTGAACACGTAAACTTGGGTTATCCACATCAAGAGGCACATTTACCCTACGGCCTACTTACTTTTTTGAATTTGTGACTTCGGTTTGCAGTATCAACTCCCCTGCTTTATTCATTACCACATCTATCTGCTTGCCAATTTGTGCCGGATTTGGAATGACCGGCACATCAGGCAGCACACCGTATCCACTATTTGGATGCGCCGAAGCTATCGCATACCTAAAATGCGGGAAACGCAGTTGTAACTGAGTGGATGGAAGGGTAATAATAGACAGCACACCACCATCAGTACTGCCTTCATTTCCTCCGGTTTCCTGTCCAATAACCGTTACACCGGGTTGCGTTTTTAAAACGGCTACCAGCGTAGATGCTGCAGAAAAGGTACCACCATCCGTTAAAACATAAATGCGTTTGTTATAATGATGGCTGGTGTAAGGTAACAAGTAGCTGGATAAATTATCTGATACCTGCAAATTTCCGTTAGGGAGCGGGTTGTACGTTCGGCTTATTAAAGTATTGTCTTTACGCTCATTACGGGCGTGGCTCATAAACGATGGTTCAATAACCCTGCACTCATTATAATAAGCCATTCTGAACTTTTTGTTAGCTATATAACGCAACAGCTCGGTGGTTGCTGCAAATAAGCCACCGCCATTACCTCGTAAATCGAGCACCAGGTTACGTATCTTTAGCTTTTTAAAATCCGCAAAAGCAGCGTCGTAAGCCTCTGCAGCTTTAGTGTCTGCAAAAGTATGTATCCGGAATATCGCAGTGTTAGGCAGCGAATCGGGATAGCTTAATTCATACGGCTGGTTGGTACCACGGCTGGCTGGCACCGGCCAGCGGTTAATGGCTAGCGCCATTAGTGTTTGTTTCGCTTTATTACCTGCGCTATCAAGGTATACAATGTTATATTGCTTACTTTCACCAAAAACATACCAGTAGTTTCTTAAAAAGCCGAGTTCTTGTACCTTACTGTCTTTTAAAGCATTACTGTAACCATCGCCCGGTATAAGCGCCCTTATGGTACCCAGCAGGTTAAGGTCGGGCCGCCCGTTAACAGCCAATATTTGCATACCCGGCTTAATAGCCGCATCAGATGTTAAAACCCGGCTCACGTATAATTTGCCGTTTATAACTGCTACGCTCAGCGGCAAAACATATTTAAGCCTGTTGTTGTATTGAACTTGCGCTGCGTTACTGGGCCAAATTACAGTATGCCCCGAACTTATATGGGTAACCAGTTTGCTCATTACCCGCCAGTATTCCAATTCAGACATAGCATGGTCCAACTGATTATAAGCATCGTCAAAGCAGGAGTCTATTTCTCTTTTTACGTAATAACGGTATAAGCTTGGGTGTGCCTCTTCCAAAGCGTTTCGCATAAAAGTAAGATCGGCTTGCATTTGCTGCGTAGAAAGTTCGCGGTCTGGAACAGGAACGGTTGAGTGGCCTGACGCTCTTTTTGGCGCATAGCCAATTATAAAACTTAAAGCTATTAAGCCGCAAATACTCCAGCAAAAGTTTCTTAACATATGTTTACGAAAGGTCTAGTAAATATAGCAAACTCTGAACTTTTTCGCTAACCCGTTTGCCGAATGGGATGAATCAGTTTTACCGTGCGTTCGCAGTGCCGGCCTTTCGCCTGATAAAGTCTCGTTTGTAATGCTGGGAAAAACACGGCTGGCGGAACGTGATGGATGATGATACCGACATGAACTCCGACTTTTTAGACGCCATAGGTAGGGCTTTGTATTTGTAGCCTACTACAACCACCTAAGCGGCAGCTAAGGCGTTTAAACGCTTCGTCATTAGTGCTTATTAGCGTGGCGGGTTTGCATAGCAGGCCCGCCATTTTTATTTGCGTTTTTAAACAGATAAATATTTAAATTCTAAATTGTAATTTCAGACGTCTTCAGTAATCTAATTACGAAAACGAAATTAACCTGTTACAAATATCACTATGCAAAACCATGAAATTGACTACCGCATTTTTGGTGAAGAAATGCAGTATGTAGAAGTAGAACTTGATCCTAATGAAACGGCCATCGCTGAGTCGGGCGCATTTATGATGATGGATGACGGCATACAAATGCAAACCATTTTTGGAGATGGCAGCCAGCAGCAGGGCGGCGGTTTAATGGGCAAACTATTTAGCGCTGGTAAGCGCCTTTTAGTGGGCGAAAGCTTGTTTATGACAGCCTTTACCAACACCGTTCAAGGCAAAAAACGCGTAAGCTTTGCTTCACCCTATCCCGGAAAAATCATTCCGCTTAATTTAATGCAATTGGGTGGCGCTATAGTTTGCCAAAAGGATGCTTTTTTGTGCGCAGCTAAAGGCGTTGCCATTAATATTGAATTTCAGCGTAAGCTGGGCACGGGCTTGTTTGGCGGCGAGGGTTTTATTATGGAACGCCTGCAGGGCGATGGCATGGCCTTTATGCACGCCGGCGGCCACGTATTTGAGCGCGAATTGCAGCCCGGCGAACTCATCAAGATAGACACAGGATCGTTGGTTGCTTACACCACTGGTGTTGATTTTGATATCCAATTCATTGGAGGAATACGAAACAAGATTTTTGGTGGCGAGGGAATCTTTTTTGCCACCTTGCGCGGGCCTGGTAAAGTTTGGATACAAACCCTGCCTGTTAGCCGGCTGGCCAGTCGTATTTTAAGCTACGCATCACCCGGCGGCCGTAAAGAAGAAGGTGGGATATTAGGCGGCCTGGGTAACTTGTTAGACGGAGACGGATATTAGCAACCAGTATTTGCTTGTTCATGGGAACTCAATTGCTGCCATGAACAAGCAACTTAAACTACTTATTTTAAATTATTTACCTCTTACTTCCTTAAGCTGCTGTTTAAGGTCTTGTATATTTTGCTGTGCCTGTCGGTTTTCAAGATAATAATAAATGGCCGCTGCTAAAAATATCTTACCCAATACAAAAACGGCAGCGAACACCCAACGCCATGCTTTGTGCACACGCATATGGGTCGATTCGGCTTCCACCTCAATAAAATTATTTTGGCGGGATCCAGTTTCTTTTTTATAACCAGATCCGTCGTGGTCTATTTTTAAAGCAGGCTTATTCGGTATACGCTCCAGCGAATCAATCTCTGCCTCAATTTGGTCCCATAAACCAGGCGGCGGCGGAATGGCCATACCATCGGCAATCTTTTCTAAATCTTCTTCCAGCTTTTGCAATTCTTCGTTTACCTCGGCGTAATGCGCTTTCATATAAAGCACATCGCGCTCCTCCTCAGATGAAGCAGATCCGGTTACGTAAGCTTCTAAGATGCCGCTTTCTATAAATTCTTTAACCTTACTGTTCATTTCTGATAACATTAAAAGCTTCTTTCAAAATACGCTTAACAGCGCTTTCATCCCTGTTTAATTCTTTTGCCAGTATAGTTATAGATTTGTGTTGGTAATATACGCCGTTAAAAACCAGTTTTTGCTCCTGATTCATGGCTCGTGTATACTTATTAAACTTGGCCAGATCAGTTCCGGCTACACCAGCACTTCCCAGCTGCTCGCTATCTTTACGGAGGGTGTTACGCGCAATGGCTTGTAATTGTACCCAGGTATTAACGCCGGGCCCGGTAAGGTCATTAGCATAACGGCTAATTTGCTTAAATATTTCAACCAGGTAGTATTCGGCCTTAGCGGCGTCTTGCACTACTTCTGTAATATAGCCTAATAACGCATGTCCGTAACGGTCATACAATGATCGTATTAAAGGTATACTGCCGGCGGTTGTATCTGAACTTATTATACGTTGATCCACAAATAAGGTTGTCAAATGCTAATATTCAACAAATATAGCCTAATCGCTTCAAAAACGACAATTAAGGGCCTGTAAACGTCTTAAAAAAATATTGATACTTGTGTGTAACAATTGGCCTATCATCTATATCTAATTAAACGCTTACCCAGCCGAGGTACTACAAAATGCTGTAAGCAACGTCCACTAGCCTGCACCTTAAGGGCTTCTTCAAAAATCAAAAATCAATTTATTACTAAAATGGCTGATTTAATTTTCAAGCTATGGTGGGTGCTGCCTGTTGTGGCCGCCCTCCTATTGTACAAATCTGTACTTCGTGTATTTTTTGGTATGATCATCGTGCCCGATGATCGTATCGGACTGGTTGTTAAAAAATTTACGCTTTATGGCTCAGATAAGCGCCTACCCGATGGCCGCATTATAGCCACCCGAGGCGAAGCTGGTATGCAGGCTAAGCCGCTGGCACCAGGTTTATACTGGCGCATGTGGCCATGGCAGTATGGCATTACCATGCAACCCTTTACCATTATAGAGCAAGACAAGTTAGGCCTGGTAAAGGCCAAAGATGGTGCATCGTTGGATACCGGCCGTGTATTAGGCCGCCCGGTTGAGTGCGACAAGTTTCAGGATGCGCAGGGATTTTTAGAAAACGGCGGCCAGAAAGGGCCACAGGCTGCTTTTTTAACCCCGGGCAGCTATCGTATCAACACCTATCTTTTCGAAATTGTAATGGTACCCATCACACAAGTGCATGAAAACAAAGTAGGCATTGTAACCACGTTAGACGGGGAACCGCTCGAGAAGGGTGAGATTGCAGGCGGCTCGGTAGTTGGTCACCGCAACTATCAGGACCCTATGGCCTTTATACAGGCAGGCGGTAAAAAGGGTTTGCAGGAGGATGTGATTTTGGCCGGCACTTACTACCTTAACCCCTGGTTTGTATTACTGGAGCAGGTAGAAATGATGCACATACCTATTGGCTACGTTGGTGTGGTTAACTCGTTTGTTGGCCCCGAAGGTAAAGACACCAGCGGCGACAACTTTAAACATGGCAACATTGTACACAAGTACCAAAAAGGCGTTTGGGATGAGCCGCTTGATCCTGGCAAACACCCAGTTAATATTTATACTCATAGCGTAGAGGTTGTGCCAACTACCAACACCGTACTTAACTGGGCCAATAGCCGCAGCGAGGCACACGAATTGGATAAAAACCTGAGCACTATTAATGTGCGCTCGTTTGATGGTTTTACTTTTAACCTGGATGTATCGCAGATTATACACATACCTCGTAACGAGGCGCCTAAAGTTATCGCAAGGTTTGGCAAGATGAAGAACTTGATATCGCAGGTGCTCGAACCAACTATTGCCAACTACTTTCGCAACGCGGCTCAAAAAAGTGATGTAATTGGTTTCCTCACCAATCGTTCGCAAAGGCAGGACGATGCTAAAACACACATTAGCCAGGTGCTGGCCGATTATAACGTAGTTGGTGTGGATACGCTGATTGGCGATATTAAACCACCGGAAGCGCTGATGAAAACCATGACCGACCGTAAACTGGCCGAGGAAGAACGCCATACATATGAGGTGCAACGCAGCGCCCAACTGGAACGTAAAGAGTTTGAAAGCGCCAAAGCCGGCGCCGATATGCAGCCCGAAGTGGTAAAATCGACCCGCCAGGTCGAAATCAACACGCAAATGTCGGCCGCTAAGGTTGCCGGAGCAAAAGGTGATGCTGAATCGCGAGTAATTAACGCTAAGGCAGATGCCGAAAACCGTACCATTAACGCCCGTGCCGAAGCGGAAGCTAAAACTATAATTGCTAAAGCGGATGCTGAAGCCACCGACTTAAACGGTACAGCCGATGCCGGCAAAATAAAAGCCATAGGCTTGGCCGAAGCAGAAGTAACCAAGCAAAAAACAGAAGCTATGGGCACCGAGCAATACGCCGTGGTGCGCGTAGCTGAAGCCCTTGCCAGCAACGGTGTAAAACTGGTGCCCGAAATACTGGTTAATGGTAAAGACGGCGGCAGTAGCGGCTTAATAGATGCCCTGATAGGCAGCGAAATGCTGAAAAAGCTGCAAAAAGAAAACGAGAAGTAAGCCATAAAGTGGTAAGCGCATAGATGTGCGCTTACCACTTTATTTAATATCATTTCGAGCTTATTAAAAGCCGTACAAAGCTTGCAATGCAATCAGGTATCATAGTACAATACTTTCCTCCCTACCCTTCCTTATCTTCTGCGCTACCCTAACCACCACGTCCGATCCTTTTGCAAAAAAAGCTGAGTAGGGCTGTTGGAGATAAGGTACAAAAGCCTGGCCATATAAAGCAGCAACATCTGCCTCGAATACCGGGTTGGTTACCGGAGCTACTTGCCATGGCACATGTTCAACAGCGTATTCTAACGTTGTACTACCGTTAATAGCATTGTAACCCCAGTAGTGTTCAAGAATAAATTCTTCTGCGCTTCCGGCCTCAATAGGCACAAAGGTATTGCCTATCATAGCGCCTAGCTTGTTCCAATTTCCTTTGTATTTCCATTCATAAGTGTATTCCGTACGGCCATCGGCTGTAGGTATTACCGAATGGCGCATGGGCATTGCCTTATAATGCTCATTGTAAAGATTGTTGGCAACAATAGGAATTGCGGCAAGCGGAACGATCTCGCTAATAAAAACTGCGCCGCGTTTCCACTCCGAGCCGTCAAAATAACGCACGTAGAATCGAAGGTTCACTTCCTCAAAGTTTACATGAAACGGCCACTTTATGCCCAACACACGAGTGTTCAAAAACATAAAGCCTACCATGCTCACTAAAGCTTTGCCCTGCCATAAATCCAATTCGGTATAAGCAGGCAGGTATGGCTTTAATACCTCCGCATCAACTTCATAATTAAGCATGAGCAGGTCGCGCCACTCTGCCTGTAAAAATTTAATTTTGGCCATTATTCATCGTAACCAATAACATTGTAATTGTTATTAAACAACAAATCCCGCCGAAGCGGGATTTGAAAATTTTATCTTCCTTTATAATATTTCATGGCTTCGGGTATACGGCTTTGTATATCGCGTATACGGGTTGCATCTGATGGGTGCGTGCTTAAAAATTCGGGCGGTGCTTGTCCGCCGCTTTTTGCTGCCATACGTTGCCAAAAGCCTACTGCACTGTTTGGGTTATATCCAGCCATTGCCATAAAGGTTAAGCCCAGGCGGTCAGCCTCGCTTTCCTGGTTACGGCCATACTTTAGTAAAGCTAATTGGCTTCCGGTGCCATAAAGTGCGTTTGTAATTTTTAATAAACCCGATTGTGAGCTACTTGAAGCCACACCAACAGCGGCTCCTAACCCTTGAGCAACGTACTCTTGTGAGATACGCTCGGCCGAGTGCTTTGCAATAGCATGACCAATCTCATGCCCCATAACGGTCGCCAGTCCGGCATCATCCTGTGTAATTGGCAATATGCCGCTGTATACGGCCACTTTGCCGCCAGGCATGCACCATGCATTTACTTCGTTACTTTGAATTAAGTTGAACTCCCATGCAAAATTATACTGGTCGCCGTAACCATTCTGGCTTAGGTACTGCTGTATAGCAGCGGCCAGTTGGTTACCAACACGTTTTACACGTTGTGCATCTGTGCTGCTGGTAATCACTTTTGTTTTAGGATCTGATAATAGCTGACGGTAGCTGGTAGCAGCTGATTGATTGACCTGAGAATCGCTCACCGCTAAAAATTGTTTACGGCCTGTTAACGGTACGGTTGAACAGCTAAAAAGTACAGTGGCGGTTAACAGCGCCAAAATAGGTTTGGTAATTTTCATAAAATAGATAATTTAGGCAACTTTACTTTTAAACAAGTTTACTTTAGACTCCTTGCCTTTAAGCAAACGTTCAATGTTCTTTTGGTGCGTAACCAGTATCAATACACATATACACATACTGTATATAATGACCGATTTGATATACACCGGAAAAACAAATGTTACACCTATTAGATAAGTAAAGCCGGCCATTATAGAACTCAGCGATACATATTTGGTTACTAAAAGTATAACAATGAACACCAGCACACAAAGCAAGGCGGCTTGCAAGTGAATAGCCAAAACCATTCCAAAAAGCGTTGCCACGCCCTTACCCCCTCTAAAACCCGCAAACACCGGAAACAAATGGCCCATTACAGCGGCAATTCCTAATGCCAGCTGGTAATTAATAAAAGCCGAAGAATGGTGACTACCAATAGTACTTACACCAATTAAATAAGCTAGGTTGGTGGCTGTCCAGCCTTTTAATATATCAATAAGCATAACCGGTATACCGGCCTGCTTACCCAAAACCCTGAAGGTGTTGGTTGCACCGGCATTACCGCTGCCATATTCCCTTACATCTATCCCATAAAATGCCTGCCCTATCCACACAGCCGTGGGAATAGAGCCGAACAAGTAGGCCAGAATGAGCACTAAAACAGAATAGACTGATATCATTTTGCCACAATAATACTAAATCAATGCTATAATCACGGTTTTTATTGCTTTACGGCTTTCAAACTCAAATCAAGACTTTTAACAGAATGGGTAAGCGCGCCGACTGAAATATAATCTACACCGCATGCTGCATAATCACCTATATTCTCGGACGTAATACCGCCCGATGCTTCGGTAGCAAATCTGCCAGCTATAATATTAACTGCATCTCTTAAATCAGGTATGCTAAAGTTGTCCAGTAAGATACGGTCCACCCCGCCCGTTTGCAGCACTTGCTCCAATTCGTCAAGGTTACGCACTTCTATCTCAATAGCCAGTTCTTTATTCTCCCGTTTTAAATATTCATGCGTATTAGTAATGGCTTGCTGAATGCCGCCCGAATAATCTACATGGTTATCTTTAATCAGGATCATGTCATACAAACCAAAGCGATGATTTACACCTCCACCTATTTGTACAGCCCATTTTTCAAGGTAACGGAAACCCGGTGTTGTCTTTCGGGTATCTAACACCTTTGTATTAGTGCCCTTTAACAAGTCCATAATCTCGCGCGTTTTTGTAGCAATGCCACTCATACGCTGCATGCAATTGAGCACTAAACGCTCGGCGCGTAAAATGCAATGCACACTTCCTTCTACCTCCAACACCACGTCTTTCGGTTTTACTAAAGCACCATCCTGTAAAAAAATGTTCACCTTTAAGTCGGGGTTCACTATCAGGAATATTTCTGAAGCCAGTTCAACACCCGCTAAAACGCCGGTATCTTTTACCAATAAACGGGCCCGGCCCATAGTACCTTGGGGTATAGTGGCCAACGAGGTATGATCGCCGTCGCCTACATCTTCGGCCAACGCACGTTCTATAAAGTCATCAACAAGTTGTTTATCCAAAATAGTAAGTATTTACGCTTCAAAAGTAAAACAAATACTGGTGATTTAGTTTTTCAATTTTGTTGAAGTTGGCTAATTACTGTGAAATAGCCACACTAAGCTTTGTTTCAAGAAAAAATCCATAATTAATTGCTTAACTAAGCAACGATTTAATAACTCACCAAGCAACTATGCTCCAATCAACTATATTTGCACCGTGGAAAACAAGAAAATCGCTTTATTAATACTGGATGGCTGGGGTTACGGCCGCCAGGATGCTTCGAACGCTATATATACCGCCAATACACCTTTTTTTGACGAGATGCTGCAAAAGTATCCTAATTCAAAACTGGTAACATCGGGGATGGATGTTGGTTTGCCCGACGGGCAAATGGGCAACTCTGAAGTTGGCCATATGAATTTGGGTGCCGGCCGTATTGTTTACCAGGAACTGGGCCGTATACATAAAGCGGTTGATGACCACGAACTGCCCCAAATTAATGTTTTAAAAGATGCTTTTGAATACGCCAAACTGAACCATAAAGATGTGCATCTGATTGGTTTAGTGTCTGACGGGGGCGTGCATTCGCATATTAAACATATAAAAGGGCTGTGTGATGCGGCTACCGAGTTTGGCCTGGAGAAGGTTTTTATACATGCCTTTTTAGACGGACGTGACACTGACCCAAATTCGGGTGTTAATTATATAACCGACCTGGAGATTGCTATTAGCCAGCAGCCGGTTAAGTTGGCATCTGCCATTGGCCGCTATTATGCCATGGACCGCGATAACCGCTGGGAGCGGGTAAAACTGGCCTATGACCTAATGGTAAACGGTATAGGCAGGCCAGCTATGAATATGGTGCAAGCCATTCAGGAATCATATGCTGATGGCGTAACCGATGAGTTTATATTACCGATAGTGCGGACCGATGTTGACGGCAACCCTATTGCCGTCATTAAAGACGGTGATGTGGTAATTTGCTTTAACTTCCGTACCGATCGTGGCCGCGAGATCACGCAGGCGCTATCGCAAAAGGATTTCCCGGAGCAAAACATGCATGCGCTTAACCTGCGCTACATCACCATGACGCCGTATGATGAGACCTTTAAGAACGTACAGGTAATTTTTAACAAGGACGACCTTACCCAAACTTTAGGCGAGGTATTGCAGGACGCCGGTAAAACACAGATCCGGATAGCTGAAACAGAAAAGTATCCGCACGTAACATTTTTCTTCTCTGGTGGTCGTGAACGCGAGTTTATAAACGAAAAGCGATTAATGGTACCGTCGCCCAAGGTGGCTACTTATGATTTGCAGCCCGAAATGAGTGCCGAAGGTATACGCGATGCTATTTTGCCCGAGTTGCAAAGCCGCTGGGCAGATTTTATATGCCTCAACTTTGCCAATACTGATATGGTGGGTCACACCGGTGTATTTGATGCAGTAGTTAAAGCAGCCGAAACAGTAGACAGGTGCGTACAAACCCTGGTTGAAGTGGGCACCGCTAATGGCTACTCCTTCATCATTATTGCCGACCACGGCAACGCCGATTATATGGTTAACGAGGATGGTTCGCCTAATACGGCACATACCACCAACTTAGTGCCCTGCATTATTATTGATAAAGACGTAACCCATATTGAAAATGGCAAATTGGGTGATATTGCACCCACCATATTAAAGCTGCTGGGTGTAGCTATACCTGAGACAATGACCGGCAATGTATTGGTGTAAAACTCATAATGTGCGTTTAAAGTTACTTTATAGCACCTTATTATGTATATCCGGCCTGGCGGCCTGCCGGCCGGATATACATGTAAGCGCCGGTCAAAAGCGCTACTTCGACCTGGCGAAATTTATTCATACCGACTCGGCACGCTTAAGCAAAGCCCAAACTGCCGTACTTAAAACCGTAGTTCAAAACAACAGCGCCCCACAAACCAAACGTATCAAAATTACCAACTGGGGTCAGGAACTTAATTTATTTGCAGCCTCAGACATTAATAAGCCGGCCTGGCGAGATAGCTACAAAATTGAAAAAGGTGGAGATTCGGTAGTATACACCGCTCTGCAACAAGATTTAACTACCCGCCGCATGGTTGTTTATGGAACTCCCGGCAAGGTCAAAAAAATTTCGGTAGATAATTTTACTAAGAATATGCTTTACCAGACAACTGAGCATTTGGTATATTATCCGGACTCATTGTACGAAATAGATAAATTACAAAAAGTCAGGTTTATTGGAAGTAATCGTTATTTGATTATTGGGAAAATAAAATAAAACTCCGCCCTTTTCTGCATTACATTTCTAAAACCTATGTTTTGCAATAGATAATTGATTAATGATGTCCAACCAGGGTAGCTAACTTTTCTTTCGAAATATCGAGTAGAGAGGATATATCAGTACGGCTTGGGTTATTGGCCAATACCTTTTCAAAATCGCCTATTGCAGCCTTAAGGGCATTAATAGCCCGCAATTTATCATAAGGACTATGCTGTAATTTTAACGCCGCATAATCTTTGTAGTTGATACCGCGGTTTTGATAAAAGCTATCTTCGGGCTTAATTAATATGGCTTTTGTCAGATCAGCAATAGACCCTAACAAGCACTTTTCTTTCTCCGCAGGCGGCATTTGTGCATCATGAGCCATATTACTTTTCGCTTTTGAACGGAAAAAGTAGGCGGCTTTATCGGTGCCGTTTGCGGCAATGACCTTAGTATAGGCGGCTATAGATTTCTTATAATTTTCGCTATGAAAGTACGAGTAGCCTAACATCCACAAAGCATTAGTGTTGTTAGAGTCGACCACGCAAGCCTTTTCTAACTGACGTACGGCTGTTTTGAAGTCCTTATCCATCAATGCCTGGTACCCTAGCTTAAGATATGCGTTTTGGGCCGAGCTCTCAAAAGATACAACTAATAAAGACAGTATGACGGATAACCTTATCATCAATCAAATTTGTTAATGCAATAACTATACAATAACTGGTGCACTTATAATTTATTGTGTGGTAGTAGGTTAATGTTTAAAACTTTTCGCACTATTAGGCAAATATTTTAATGCTGTGCAATTTGCAAGGTAAACGCTTAACAGTGAGGGGAAGCAATAATAACAAATCAATTACAAATAACAAGCTAAATAAAAATTTGCTTGCATAAAGTGTGACAGCATGATGGTAATGTGTCACTCAACAATACATTGGCATACGGATTGAAAGACTACAATGTTAGCGCATAAAAGTGTACTTTTGCAACGCTTCCACCAGCCCGTCCGCGTACAGGCTGACAACATGACGTTTTTACTACCATATAAGAAAGGGTATTTGATGAGTTTCGATCCGTTTGATTTCAAACATGCATTACCAATAATAAATGAAGATTCAGAATTTTTTCCGCTGATGTCTACCGAAGACGAAGAGGAGATGAATAATGAGCAAGTACCTGAGTTTCTTCCCATACTTCCGCTACGCAATACCGTATTGTTCCCCGGGGTTGTTATACCCATAACCGTAGGACGCGATAAGTCTATTAAGCTTATACGCGATGCCAATAAAGGCGACCGCATGGTGGGCGTGGTTGCCCAGCATGATGTGAATGCCGAAGATCCTGAGTTTAGCCAGCTGCACAGTGTTGGTACAACAGCACTTATTATTAAAATGCTGCAGATGCCCGACGGAAATACCACTGTTATACTGCAAGGCAAAAAAAGATTCGTATTAAAAGAAGAGATACAAAGCGCTCCCTATATAAAGGCCACTATTGAGCCTTTTAAGGAACTGCCTATTAAGGAAGACAAGGAATTTAAGGCCATGGTTTCGTCTGTAAAGGATATGGCCATGAGCATTATACAACTTTCACCTAATATTCCGAGCGAAGCAGGTATCGCTATCCGTAATATTGAGAGCACTTCATTCCTGATTAACTTCATTGCTTCTAACATGAATGCCGATATTACGGCTAAACAGCGCTTGTTAGAAATACCTAATTTGCGTGAACGCGCCCGTATTGTGCTGGAGCATCTAACTACTGACTTGCAGATGCTGGAGCTCAAAAATCAGATACAAACCAAGGTGCGTACTGATTTGGATAAACAACAGCGCGATTACTTCTTGAACCAGCAGTTAAAAACCATACAGGAAGAACTGGGCGGCAGCACACCCGATTTGGAAATTGAAAATCTTCGCACCCGTTCGGTAAAAAAGAAATGGTCTAAAGAAGTTAATGATCATTTTAATAAAGAGCTGGAAAAATTACAGCGCATTAACCCTGCCGCTGCCGATTATTCGGTTCAGATCAATTACCTGGAACTATTGCTTGATTTACCCTGGAATGAGTTTACCAAAGACAACTTTGACCTAAAAAGGGCTCAAAAGGTGTTAGACAGAGACCACTTTGGCATGGACAAGGTAAAACGCCGCATTATTGAGTATTTAGCTGTTTTGAAGCTAAAGCACAATATGAAAGCGCCTATTTTGTGCCTGGTTGGTCCTCCAGGAGTAGGTAAAACTTCGTTGGGTAAATCAATTGCCAAAGCCTTGGGCCGCAAATATGTACGTATGGCTTTGGGCGGCGTAAGGGATGAGGCCGAAATTCGCGGTCATCGTAAAACTTATATCGGCGCTATGCCGGGCCGTATCATCCAATCGGTAAAAAAAGCTGGCGCGGCCAATCCTGTGTTTATCCTGGACGAGATAGACAAAGTAGGCAATGATTTCAGAGGCGACCCATCTTCGGCCTTGCTGGAGGTGTTGGACCCCGAACAAAACAGCACCTTTTATGACCATTACGTGGAGCTGGACTTTGACCTCTCTAACGTAATGTTTATTGCCACAGCTAACTCATTGAGCACTATACAGCCAGCCCTGCTGGATCGTATGGAAATCATCGAGGTAAGCGGCTACACTATCGAAGAGAAAGTTGAAATTGCCAAACAACACCTCTTGCCTAAACAGCGCGAGGCGCATGGTATCAAATCCAAAGATGTAACGATCAAGAACGACGTCATGGAAAAGGTGATTGAAGATTATACCCGCGAATCGGGTGTACGTGGTTTAGAAAAACAAGTAGGATCTATAGTACGTGGTGTTGCCAAAAGCATCGCCATGGAAGAAGAATACAATAGCACTGTCAGCAAAAAAGATGTAGAGCGTTACCTTGGTCCGCCGTTGTTTGATAAAGACCTTTACGAAGGTAACGATGTTGCCGGCGTAGTAACAGGCCTGGCATGGACACAGGTAGGCGGCGATATACTGTTTATAGAAGCCAGTTTAAGCCCTGGTAAAGGCAGACTTACACTAACCGGCAGCCTGGGCGATGTAATGAAAGAATCGGCTACTATTGCTTTAGCTTACCTGCGTGCTCACTACAACTATTTCGACATTAATCCCAAGCTTTTTGAGCAATGGGATATACATATCCACGTTCCGGCCGGCGCTACGCCTAAAGATGGGCCATCGGCTGGTATTACTATGCTTACAGCATTAACATCAGCTTTTACGCAACGCAAGGTTAAACCTCATCTGGCCATGACCGGAGAGATTACTTTACGTGGCCGGGTTTTACCGGTTGGTGGCATTAAAGAAAAGATTTTAGCCGCTAAACGCGCCAACATTAAAGACGTGATCCTATGTCAATCTAACCAGAAAGACATTTTGGAAATTAAGGAAGATTACATAAAAGACCTGAATTTCCACTACGTAAAAGAGATGCGTGACGTAATCAACCTGGCACTTTTAGATGAGCTGGTTGTTGAACCGTTGGATTTGACCATAAAAGAAGAACTAAAGCTTGCCGGCGAACTGGCACAATAATTTGGATGTAAGGTTTAGCTATGCCTATATTAGGGCAAGCTAAACCTTACATGATTAAAAACTTAACTAACAAAGTTACTGCCCTATTACTGGCCGTATCAATAGTGCTTACATTAAAAGTGAGTGCTCAAACGGCAGACAGTATCTCAACGCACCGCGCACAAAATGTATTTGCCGAATTGCTGGGTGCCGGCATCACGTTTTCAGTCAATTATGATACCCGCTTCGGTAACCGGCGCGATGGTTTAGGCGGCCGTTTAGGGGCTGGTTTCTTTGCTGAAGATGGCGATAAATTGTTTACCCTGCCGATGCAGCTTAATTATTTGTTAGGTAAAAAAGGCAAATACTTTGAAATTGGCTTAGGTGCTACCTACTATAACGCTAAAAACAGGCCGGAAAATTACAACGTGTTTTATAACGGTTCTAACGGCCAGTACACCTATTCGGAAGACAATGATGACGGGATTTTAGTTGTAAATGGAGGCAACGGTTCTGGCTTGCTAGGCACCATGACGTTTGGTTACCGATACCAGCCCCTTAACAGCGGATTTAGCTTTCGAGGCTATATTAACCCGGTATTTGACAGTAAAAATTTCATACCCTACTTTTTTGGACTGAGCTTTGGTTATACCTTTTCGGCTAAATGAACGCGCTGAAAGATTTATCAGTTATATTCTATTAAAGATTCACTACCAATAATTTAAATTCTAAATACCTATACATTAGTTAATTAACGCATCACTTTATGAAGCATACAGTTAAATACATTTGCACAAGCTTGTTACTGTTAACGCTGGCATGTGCAAGCCACGCGCAAACAACTGCGGGTGCCCGTGCGCAAAACATATTTGTTGAATTGGGCGGTCCGGGACTGCTGCTTTCAGCTAATTACGATACGCGATTTGTAAACCGGCATGATGGTGTGGGCGGACGTTTAGGTGTGGGTTATCTTTCTATAAGTGATAACTCCCTACTTACTGTTCCTTTACAAATTAATTATTTACTGGGCAGAAATAACCGATATTTTGAATTAGGCATAGGCGCTACCTTTGTAAGCTCGCGCGGCGACGAAAATGACTTTTTATCGCTCGATAACGCTCAAAATACAATCGGGACTATGACGTTTGGTTACCGATACCAGCCCGAAGAGGGTGGGTTCAATTTCAGGGCAGCACTTAACCCGGTTTTTAACAAACACGATTTTTTCCCGTTTTTTGGTGGAGTGAGCTTTGGATATACTTTTTAAAGATTAAAGTATTTAATATTAAAAGCCGGACGATTAATCGTCCGGCTTTCTTATTTTTAGCACTCCTTATTTAGCCTGATGAAAATAAAATTACTTGCTATTTGTTTTTTGCTGGAATTGACAGCTAATGGAATTTTTGCCCAGAACCGCACACATGAGTTCGGCTTTCAATCTGATAATGATTCTTTTTTGGCGCAGGGCTCCGACCGGTATTATACTAACGGCTTATTTATATTTTACCGCCGTGGCATGGACTTTAAAAATCCAAAACTGGCCAACAAGGTACTGGGTATTGAAATTGGCCAGAAGATGTATAACCCTATATCTGGCAGCGTGCCCGACTCCACCTACATAGACCGCCCGTTTGCTGCTTACCTATATGCAGGTGTAAACGTTAACTACTTATACCGTGATGAGAGTAATTTGAAGCTTAGTGCACAAATTGGTGTAGTTGGTCCGTCGGCTAAAGGCAAGCAGGTGCAGGAAATCATACACAACACTTTTGGTTTTTATGAACTGAACGGCTGGCAGTACCAGATTCAGAACAGCTTCCAAGTCAACTTATCTGCCGAATATAACCGCTTGCTTTTCCGTAAGGATTGGGCAGATATCTCAGCAACCGGATATGGCAACTTGGGTACAACATTTACAGGAGCCGGTATTGGTCCGCTTATACGCTTGGGTAATTTTAACCAGTTATTTAATTCAATAAGTACACAAAGTACCGCAACCCGCAACAGCATTGCACAGTTGCATAAAAAAGAACTCTTTTTGCATTACCGGCCGCAATTTAATTACGTTGCTTATGATGCTACTGTACAAGGCGCATTGTACTTTGAAAGTAAGGAGCAAAAAGGAACTGAAATTACCAGCAGCCCAAATCGGTTCGTATTCAGCAACCAGGTTGGTGTGAGCTTTTGTTCATCGCGTTGGATTTTTGACGCGGGCGCAACTTTTAATTCAAAGGAAGTTAAAACGCAAACTTTTAATAGCCACCAGTGGGGCTCCTTAAGTGTAATTTATAGGTTTAACGGTTATAAAGCTAAAATGTAATTTATCTGCAACTTAGCAGCAGATATTAAGCAGTTTTTGCCTCCATCCACACAAAAGTTTACTTAATAGTCTCTGCCCGACTGCCTGAGTTGCTTTTTTACCGACTGTAGGCGCTTTTGTTCCATACGTTTGGCTTTGGCCTGTTTGCTTACCTTGGTTGGCTTACGTAATTTTGGTTGATGAAGTGCTTGGATAAGCATGGAAATCAATTTATCCATGGCCCTTTCTTTATTCATAAGCTGGCTCCGCTCCTCCTCACTTATAACTTGTACCAAGCCATCTCTATTAAAACGAACTTGTAGTTTGCTGACAAGGCGGGCTTTTTGTTCATCAGTAAATAATACCGACTGCTGTATATTAAAAAGCAGTTCTACTTTGGTTGATACTTTATTTACATTTTGCCCCCCTTTTCCACCACTTCTGGACGCTTTATAAATAACCTCTTTTTGAAGCTCGGCTTTAGAAAAGTTCATTGTTCAAAACTAAGTTTAATTGCTTAACCGCAAAAATTTAGCGCATTTTTGTACCTTAGCACCACGATGAGCAAAAACATTGTGGTGGCTATTGACGGTTATTCCTCATGTGGAAAAAGTACCTTAGCCAAAGCCTTAGCCAAGAAACTCCATTTTATATACGTTGATAGTGGCGCTATGTACCGCGCCGTAACCCTATACTTTTTACGTAACCATGTTAACATTGCAGATGCTGAACAGGTTACCGCAGCTTTGCAGAACATTCACCTGAATTTCCATTCACGCGATTATCAAACACACATTACGCTAAACGGCGAAGAGGTATCAGACGAGATTCGCTTAATGCCGGTATCCGAAAATGTAAGTCCTGTGTCGGCTATACGGGAAGTACGTAAAGAGATGGTTGCCCAGCAGCAGCGCATGGGCAAGTCAAAAAACATTGTAATGGATGGCCGCGATATTGGCACCGCAGTTTTCCCTAATGCACAGGTGAAATTATTTATGACGGCCGACCCTAAGGTACGTGCCGAACGCCGTTACAGGGAATTGCTGCCTAACAATCCGGATATCACCCTCGAAGAAGTATTTGAAAACATTGCCCACCGCGATTACTCAGATACTACCCGCAAGGAAAGTCCGCTTATGCGTGCCGAGGATGCCGTCATCCTGGATAACACTAACATTACGCCAGACGAACAGCTGGCCTTTGCATTAGAAAAAGTACAGCCCTTTCTTAAAAACTAACGCTATTGCTTTCGGCCTCAAACTTGAGCGCCTGCACACCAAAGCGATTTAAAAAGTCTACCCCTTCATCGCTGGTTAAACCCTTGTATTCTGCATAAGAGTGCTGATAATATACCTTGGTTATGCCTGCTGAGTAGATAAGCCGTGCGCATGGCAAGCATGGCGACAGGGTAGTGTACATAGTGGCGCCCTCTAACTTTGCGCCATTTTTCACTGCGTAAAGTATGGTGTTTTCTTCGGCATGGAGGGCCAGTGAGCAGCTTCCCCGGGCATCGCGCGGACAACCGGTTTCGGGCCATTCCTCGTCGCAGTTGTGGGTACCCGCAGGCGGACCATTATAGCCTACGGATATAATACGGGTATCCTTGGTGAGCACCGCTCCTACCTGCGCTTTTACACAATGCGAACGCTTGGCAAAATCATTGGCCAGGTTCATAAATATTTGGTCGAACGAAAGCTTACTCATAAATTCTTAGTGCCCGCCGCTGGCTTCAACATGGTCCAGGTCAATACCCTGCTTACGCAGTTCGCGACTCACCTTCCAGGCAAAGAACGCCAGGTAAGCAAAACCTAATACCGGTACAATGTAAGACAGGTGTATGCCGCTCGTATCAGCCAGTATACCCTGGACCGGTGGAATAATAGACCCGCCCAAAATCATCATGATCAAAAATGCCGACCCTTGGCTGGTATACTTACCTAACCCTGTGATGGCCAATGCAAATATTGATGGCCACATTATAGAACAGCACAAGCCGCCGCTGATGAATGCAAAAGTGGCCACAATGCCTGTAGTAACTAATCCTACTAACATAAAGGCAACACCCAGTAAACCAAATACAGTCAGCGTGCGGGCCGGCTTTTGCTTACCTAAAAAGAAAGCCAGAACTAATACAGCAACGCATATAGCATAAGGGAAAAGATGATCTACCTTTGAGCCAGTTAAGTGATTGATAAATAATATTGCGGCAAAGGCCACAAACGGAATGATTACTGTTAATACATTCTTAAGCAAAGGCTTAAGGTTGAATGCCCCTACCGAACCTGCCCAACGGCCAATCATTAAGCTACCCCAATACAGCGATATAAATGGCGCTATGTCTTTTTCATTATATCCGCCAAAGGCAGGTAATTTTAGTAATGCCCCCATGTTGCTTTGAATAGTAACTTCGGTGCCTACATAGGTAAAAATGGCTATCATACCATAAATTAATTGCGGATAACGCATAGCCCCCCAGCCTTCACTGTTCTTTTGTGCCGAAAGCAGTGAGCTGATCAGTGTAGATAGGATGATTAAAAGTGACGCATATACAAAGTAAGGCTGCGATAGGCCTGTGGCGTTGCTTAACGGACCAGCAGCCAATATCAAACAAAAAGCAATAAATATAATACCCAATGGCTTGTTGGCTTTACTGCTTTGCTCTATCTTTTCATCACTGGTAACTTTTGGCAACTTGGATACCCAGAAAAAGCCCGCAACTGCAATGAATAGACCTGCCAATATGTAGTAAAGGTTGTTTACCGAAGCAATATCAACTTTAACATTTGCATCGCCCTTAGCTGTTCCAAAAAGCATCAACGCTACCACAACAGGCCCCATTAAACCACCAATGTTGTTAATGGAACCAGCAAAGCTTAAGCGGCTAGCGCCGGTTTCTGGCGGGCCTAAGGCAATTACAAAAGGGTTTGCTGCTGTTTGTTGCAAAGAAAATCCAACTGCAATAACAAAGAAAGAAGCTAGTATGAAACCAAAGCTGCCCGAGCCAATGGCAGGCACCATAACCAGGGCACCAACGGCTGATATGACCAGGCCGAGAATAATACCATTTTTATAACCGAGTTTGTTTAATATATCAACCCGGCTAGCCTGCGATGCAAAATAGAGTATTAACGAGCCAATAAAGTAACCACCGTAAAACGTAAAGTCAATAAGCTGCGACTCAAATTGTGTTAAACTAAAATGTGTTTTGCAAAAAGGAATAAAAATGCCGTTTGAGGCAGCTAAAAATCCCCAGAAAAAAAAGACAGTAATTAATGTGTATAAGGCTGAGCCGTAGTTCTTAGTATTATTTTGCTCCATATTAAGCGGTTGTTAAGGGGCTTTTAAGTGTGCTAACATAGTTCAATTTTTGTAAATAATACTCATACTTTTACAACTAATCGTCAACATTTTTAAGTTTTTTTGTTTTAAGAGATAAGTTGCATATTCGCCGGGCTTAATTTATATCTGTAATGATTGAAGCTATTATTTCGGGGATTGGTATTGGCTTAGTGCTGACGTTTATTACCGGCCCTGTTTTTTTTGCGCTGATAAAAACGAGCATTGAAAAGGGATTTCATGCAGGCGCAGCTTTGGCATTGGGGGTAGTAAGCAGCGATGTGGTGTTTGTAGGTGCCATTATATTTGGCTCGCAGTTGTTTGAAGTGTCCGACAAGGCTAAAGTGTGGCTGGGGGTAGTTGGCAGTGTGATACTGCTTATTATAGGTACCCACTATTTAACCAAAAAGGCCGAGGTAAGCTATAATATGCACACGCCGCCCACTGTGAATAGAGCTGGCTACTTTTTTAAGGGGTTCTTAATGTGCATATTTAACCCTACCCTGCTCTTTCATTGGATTACTGTTATAGGAACAGCCAGTACCGTTTATCATGAGGGTATACCTAACCGCCAGCTTAAAATTGCTGTTATGTTTTTAACAATTTTGCTGGTTCAATTTGGCATGGATGTAGTTAAAGCTTTTTATGCCAATAAACTGCGTGATAAAATTTCGGTCAAGCTGGTGCATCAACTTAATTATGTGGCCGGCGCGGCGCTAATTATTGCTGCTATTGTTATTTTCGACAGATTGGTTACCCATATCGTGTTCTCGCCTATGCCTGCCGGCTAAGGCTTGCCTGTTAGTCAAAACACAATAGCCGGTTAACAGTTGTAATATATACCTAACATCGCCGATATGAGAAAGTATATTATTTTAGCTATTATGACGCTAAGTTGCCTCACCAACAGTTTTGCGCAAAGCCAGCAGGAAACTTTAAGACTCTTTTTACCATCTGAATATAATTGGAAGCTCGGTTCAGACCAGGAAAGTGGTAAGAACCGTATGATGGAGCTGATCCCCAAAAATGAGACCTTAAATAACTGGAGCATTGTTGTAACTACAGTGAGCATGAAAGGTGTTAAGAACATGAAACTTGACCCTATCATGAATGCAATATTCAAAAAAACGAAGAGCAGAACGCCACAATCCAAGCTCAGGATAATTGAGCGTAAGGACAGCGGCACCAACCCCTGGATAATCTTTAAGATCGAACCTGGGTTAAACGTAAAAAATCCGGAGTCGCAACTCTACTATATCTTTCAAGGCAACCAAAATCTCTATAACAACTTTGTAGCCGTAAAAAAAGATATGCTGGGACCCTTACTTGTAGAAAAATGGACCAAAGCTTTCAAGGCCAGCAAGCTTGTTTACAAATAGCCAGCAAGATTATTAAAGGCATATAAAAGCAAAAAGGACCACAGTTGGTAAAACTGTGGTCCTTTTTGCTTTTCAACGTCGCAGCTTACATGTAAGCGCGTTGGTTTTTACCTTCCATCCAATTTACAAAGGCGCGGTTTACCACTTTGTTACCACCCGGTGTTGGGTAATCACCGCTAAAATACCAGTCGCCCAAATGGTCGGGACAAGCTTTATGTAAATTATCCAGCGTTTGGTATATCACCTGCACTTCAGCCTTTACTTCAGCAGGCGTTATAATTTTTGCAATACGGTCTGATACCTGTTGATCGGTAAAAGGCGCATAAATGGCTTTCACATGGTTTTCAACCTGCTCTTTAGGCAATGCGCTGCTGGCTTTAGCCTTTTGGTAAGCATCCAAAATAATATCTTCCTGGCCGGTTTCTTTTAAAAGGCTAATTGCCGCTTCAAAAGCCACAAACTCGCCCATACGAGACATGTCAATGCCATAGCAATCCGGGTAACGTATTTGCGGTGCTGATGATACTATAACAATTTTTTTAGGCCCCAGGCGATCCATAATCTTCAGGATGCTTTGCTTAAGCGTTGTGCCACGTACAATAGAATCGTCCAGTAATACCAATGTATCGGTTCCTTTGTTTATCAGGCCGTAAGTAGTATCATAAACATGGGCTACCATCTCGCCACGGTCGGCATCCTGCGTAATAAAGGTGCGTAGTTTCACATCTTTAATGGCAATTTTCTCAACCCTTGGTGCCAGGCTCAATACTTCGCTTAACTCCTCATCAGTAATTTTATCGTCCCTGTTCAGCAGTCGATCGCGCTGGTATTGTTTAACATATTTATTTACGCCCTCTACCATGCCATAAAAAGCAGTTTCGGCAGTATTAGGGATGTAAGAAAACACGGTATTTTTGATATCGTTATTAACCTCTTCCAAAATCTGGTTACACAATAACCGGCCTAATTGCTTACGCTCCCGGTAAATCGACGCGTCGCTGCCACGAGAAAAATAGATCCGCTCAAATGAACATGCCTTTTTTACCTTCGGCTCGCTAAACTGCTCTTCAGATACCTTACCACTTTTTTTGATGATAAGCGCGTGCCCGGGTTGTATCTCTTTAATCTTCTCAAGCGGAATATTAAAGGCTGTTTGTATAGCAGGACGTTCAGAGGTAGCTACCACAATTTCATCGTCGGCGTAATAAAACGCCGGCCGAATACCAGCCGGATCTCGCATAATGAAGGCGTCGCCGTGACCTATAATACCGGCAATGGTATAACCACCATCCCAGTTCTTGGCCGATTTTTTTATGATCTTGGCTACATCCATGCTATCAGCAATCATCTTACTGATCTCTATATTGTCATCATTACCTTCCCGCTTGAATTGGTCAAACAGGCCCTGAACTTCGGTGTCCAAAAAGTGTCCTATTTTTTCCAGTACGGTTACAGTATCGGCTTTTTCTTTTGGATGCTGACCTAATTCATATAACTGTTCCAGTAATTCATCAACATTAGTCATGTTAAAGTTACCGGCAATTACCAGGTTTCGGGTCATCCAATTGTTCTGACGTAAAAACGGGTGACAACTTTCGATGCTGTTTTTGCCGTGCGTACCGTAGCGCAGGTGGCCCAACAGCACTTCGCCGGTGAAGCTGATGTTTTCTTTCAACCAATCGGCATCCTTCATCCTTTCGGGAAATTCCTTTTCTACATCCGCAAATTTCTTCTGGATGTATTCGAAGATGTCGGCTACCGCGTTGCTGGCCATTGAGCGGTGACGGCTAATGTACCGTTTACCAGGCTCAATATCCAGTTTAATGGTGGCGACGCCCGCGCCATCCTGGCCGCGGTTATGTTGCTTTTCCATTAAAAGGTATAGCTTATTTAAACCGTAAAGTGCAGTACCGTACTTCTGCTGGTAGTATGAGAGGGGCTTTAAAAGACGTATAAAAGCAACACCGCATTCATGCTTAATCTGATCGCTCATGATTTTAAATGAAGCCACGAAAGTACAACTTTTTCTTATTCGTTTCGCGTGTAATTGTCATGCGAAAGCATAAAAAGCGTGCTGGTGTTATTTTTACGAATATTACAATTAACAGGGCTACCGCACCGATGTTACAACAAATTGGCCAACCAGTCCGGAAAAATCCCTAATAAAATTACCACCGCCGTAATCGTCACAATCATGATAAGCAGGTACTTAGAGGTGGCCGAAAAATCAGCTTCCTCATTATCACCCTTCTTCAAAAAAAGGAATAATGGGATTTTGATATAATAAAACAAAGAGACTACTGTGGTAACCGCCCCTGTGATGAGCAAAGCCAACAACATTGGATTATGCCCATTTTGATAAACTGAATAAACTGATGAGAACACCAGCAGTTTACCATTAAAACCAGCCGAAACTGGTATACCCGTTAACGAAACAAGCAATAGTACAAAACATACCGAGGCAATGGGATACTTTGCCCCCAGTCCTTTATAATCTTCCAGGGCATGTGCCTGCATAGTATTAGCAAAATAACTGGCCAAGGCCAGCACGCCAATATTAGCTAAAGCATATACAGCAAGGTAAAAGTTAAGCGCGTTAATGCCTTGCGCATTAAACGTTACAATAGCCATTAAAGCAAATCCTGTGTGCCCAATGCTGGAATAAGCCAGCAGGCGCTTTATATTTTGCTGCCATACTGCAGCAAAATTTCCGGCTATCATGGTGATAATGCCTGCAGCCGATAAGATGAGACTAAGGTCCAGTTGTTTCCACCCTGAATTGTAAGTAAACGGCGTTAAAAAAGTTATCAGTAAACCAAAGCCGGCTATTTTAGGCAAGGTTGAAAGATATGCCGTAACTGGTGTACTGGCCCCTTGGTATACATCTGGCACCCAAAAGTGCAACGGCACAAACGATAGCTTAAAGCCAATACCGGCCAGTATAAGCAGTATAGCCAGTGCTGCCATCATTTTATCAGCCTGCTGTAGGTTGCCAATAAACCGTGCATCAAACAAGTTCAGCGTTCCGGTGAGGCCATATACTAAGGATGTACCATATAACATCACAGCAGATGCAGCCATGCCAAAAAGTACATACTTCAAACCGGCCTCAGCACTAAGCGCGCTTTCTGTACGGTAAGCTACCAACAAATAAGAGGCTATAGACACCATCTCTATAGATAAGAACATCGTTAGCAACGTGGCCGACATTACCATTAAATGCAAACCTAATACCGAGGCCACTATAATAGTATAAGCATCGCCCATACCCTTTTTGTGCATTTTAAATTGGTTATCCCAACGGAAATACAATAACAGTACAAAGGCCAGTACGTCCATCACCATTTTTAGCACGATGTTGCTATGGTGCAAAATAAGATTACCGTTAAATAGCAGTTGTGCTTCCTGCTTGAAAATGATGTATTGGCCCCAGTCGGCAGCCAGCACCAGCAATATGCCTGCACAGGCTAACATGCGGCAGGCATTGCCTCTGTTTTTGGGGTAAAAAAGGTCGGCAATTAACACCAGTAAAAACAAAGCACCTAAACAAATCTCGGGTTTAAACAGCGGCAGGCTGCCGAGCAAGTCGTTTATTTGTGTTGATATATTGGGCAAGAGGTGCTGCATCACTTAACGAACCATCTGTTTTGTAAATTCGACTACGGCCAGCACCGAGTCATTAATTTTGCTGAACACCAGTGAGGGCATTATACCTAATGCCAGCGCTAAAATTGCCAGTGGGAACAAAGCCAGCTTTTCGCGTATATGCAAACCCGTTAAAGCTTGTTTCCAGCTTTCGCCTCCTTTTAGCAACTCTTTGCCAAAAAACATGCGTTGCAGCGTCCATAAAAAATATGCGGCACTTAGTAAAATACCTATGGATCCGCATACTGCCATCCAGTTTGGAATAACCGTTGATTTAAAAGCACCAGCCAGCGAAAAAGCTTCGGCAATAAAAGCCGAAAAACCAGGTAGGCCTAATGACGCAAAAAAAGCGATCATTACATAAGTGGTGTATTGTGGCATAACGGTAGCCAATCCACGGAAGTTATATATATCCCGGTCGTGTACCCGGTTGTATATAACGCCGACTAGGAAGAACAACATGGATGATAAGAAGCCGTGACTGATCATCTGCATCATAGCGCCGCTCACCCCTTCGGCTGTTTGCGAAGCCAAACCTAACAATACAAAGCCCATGTGCGAAACGGATGAATAAGCGATTAGCCTTTTTAGATCGCGCTGTGCCAAGGCATTTAAGGCGCCATATATTATCGAAACAACGCCCAGCAAACCAAGCCAAAACGCACCGGAAGCTGCCACTTCGGGGAAGATACCCATACATATACGGATGATGCCGTAGCCGCCTATTTTTAGCAACACACCCGCTAAAATAATAGATACCGGTGTAGGCGCCTCAACGTGCGCATCGGGCAACCAGGTGTGTAAAGGTACAACCGGCACCTTGATGGCAAAAGCAATGAAGATCACTACAAAGCCCACTACTCTTGCCGGCATTCCGAACAGCGTTTGATGGCTTAGCACAGAGAACACCGAACCTTGCTGATAATTAGCCGGGTTCATCATGTGTATGATGTTAAAGGTATGGTTGCCGGTTGCCGGATCGGTAACTGACAGGTACAGGCCCACCATAATTAAGAGCATGAACACTGAGCCAAACAGCGTGTACAAAAAGAACTTAATAGCCGCATACTCGCGCCTTACCCCACCCCACATACCAATAAGAAAGTAAAGCGGCAGCAACATGAGCTCATAAAACAGGTAAAATAAGAAAAAATCAAGCGCGCAGAATACCCCGGCAACAGCCATATCCAGCAGCAGGAACAATACGAAAAAACCTTTCAGGTTTTGTTTAATCTCCCATGAGGCCAGTACCGCTATCACCATTACAACAGCCGTCATTACCAGCATTAATACCGATATGCCATCAATACCTACAAAGTAATCAATCTGCATATGGCCGGCATTGCCTAAGTTCAAACTAATCCATGGCGTTTTTTGTACTAACTGAAACTGACTTTCATTATTAACGCCAGCATAAGCTGCACCTGTTTTAAAGTTCAAGTATATAAATACGCTCAGCGCTAACTGTATGATAGTTGCAGCAAGCGTTATATATTTAAAAATTTGCTTAAACGATGATGGAAGCAGCAGAATAAGCAAACCGAAAAGGGCAGGTATAAATATGAATAAGGTTAATATATTCATCAGGTTCAGATCAGTAATTTAATGATAAACAGGGTTAGTATTAAGGCCAGCATGCTATATAAATAGTATTGCACTTTGCCGCCTTGAAAACCACGGAAAAAATTGCCTATTGCTTTAACTAACAGGGCCAAAAAGTGCAAAGTACCGTCAACAATATAACGGTCAGTCCAGGCGGTGAGGCTGGCTAGCAGGCCGCTGGCTTTTTGTAAAAAATTTATAACGCCATCAATAACCTGGCGATCAAACCAAAACAAGGCGTTGCTTAATAATAATACGGCTTTCACTACGGTATTTTGATAGAAGGTATCAATATACCAATGATGGTATGAAAGCTTGAATAAAAAGTTGGTTTGACTAAATACCAGTTTGCGTTGCTGAATATAAACTGCAAAAGCCCAATAAGCTACAAAAACGCTCAATATGTTTATGGCAACTGGAATAATGGTATGATAGATGTTTTCGCGTGCCATGTAATCAGCCGGCCGTAAACCTTTAAATAACCAGGCATGTTCATACAATAACGGATGCAGTGAAAGCAACGGGAACAAGCAACAAAGCGTTAAAAAAACCAGTGGTATACGAAAGCCCCAACTGCCATCGCCAATATGAAGTTGCATGTCAGGCAGTATTTCCTTAAGCCTGAACTCTCCAAAAAACACTTTAAACAGTAAACGGGCTACATAAAAAGCGGTAATGCAACTGGTAACTAAAATACTGATGGGCACAATTTTGTATGCCCAGCTCTTATTTTCGGCCCATTCAAATGCCTGTATTAGTATACCATCCTTAGAGAGGTAGCCCGATGTAAGCGGCGCGCCAACCAAGGCCAAACAACCAACAAGCGTTGCAATAAATGTTAACGGCATCTTTTTACGCAAACCACCCATATACAAGATATTCTGCGGATCGATATCGAGTTGGTTTTCATCTTTAATGTGCTGCACCTCGTGTATAATAACACCTGCACATAAAAACAACAAACACTTAAAAAAAGCATGCGTAGCCAAATGAAAAAGCGACGAAGCATAGGCATCGATGCCCATTGCAGTAATCATGTATCCCAGTTGAGATATAGTTGAATATGCCAATATTCGTTTTAAATCATTTTGTGTAAGCGCTATGGTAGCTGCCAAAAACGCGGTAAAACACCCTACAATAGCCAGGGCGTTTAATTCATATATGTTAAATAGCGGGTAAACGCGCCCCAGCAAAAACACGCCGGCCGCAACCATGGTAGCTGCATGTATTAATGCAGAAACAGAGGTTGGTCCCTCCATGGCATCGGGCAACCAGGTATGCAGTGGAAACTGGGCCGATTTTGCAGCCACAGCCAAAAATATGCCTATAAATGCTATATACTGCCATACTTGAGGCATTTGACCTGTTGGGGCCAGCCAGATTCCATTTTGCAGGATAGATTTGACCACCAAGCCGTTTTGACCGAACAATTCAACTAAATCAAAAGTGTGGTATTGGGCAAACAGGATAATTATCGCTGAAAGCAATCCAATGTCACCTATCCTATTCATTATAAAGGCTTTTTTATTAGCCAGTACGGCACTGTCACGTGTAAACCAAAAGCCAATGAGCAGGTATGATGAAAAGCCTACTAATTCCCAAAAGGCATATACGAGTACTAAACTATCGACCACTACAAGAGCCAGCATACTGAAACAAAAGAAGCTGAGGTAAGTAAAATAGCGGTTTTGTTCAGCAGGTTTAATATAAGCTGTAGAATAGATATGTACCGGCAAGGCAATAACCGTAACCAGCAGCAACATAAATACCGACAGATTATTGAGCAATAAACCGCCGTAAACGTTACTTTGGCCAATAGTAAACCAAAGGTTACGAATATGTATCTGCTCAGCATTCCATACTTTGCCAAATACGGTTGCAGCCAGTATCACACTTGCCAAAACAGCCAATGCAGAAATCCACCCCGAAACCTTACCTGCCTTAGCAGGCAATAAAAAGTTCACAAGCGAAGCAACAAGCGGCAGTGCTACCGCCACAAGGGCGTAGTTAGTAATGGTTGCAGTATGTGATAAATCAGTAATCAAGGTTTGGTTGTGATTTTAACAATAGCTTTTTCGCCAGTTTTTGGTTTTTTGAACTCAACGCTTTTTATGGCACTTTTAGGAAGACTGAACACAGTGCCTGGAGTTTGCCTGGCAGAGTCTGCTGGTTGCCGACCGTTAATCAAATAACGGAAACTTGCCGTGTCAGACTTGTGTTTTAGATAGCGTTGTAGTTTAGCCGAAAATTCGGCCAGTTTATTCAAGGTTTTACGTTTAACGTACTTTTGCGTTTTTACTACTATCACACCATTTACGCCGTCATTGCCATACACTGCGGTACTGTTAGCGTCTTTTAAAATCTCAATCGATTCTATGTCGTTCGGATTTACTCCTGATAAGGCAGACACATCTTTTGTAACCACATCATCAATTACGTATAAGGGTTTTGGAGTGTTCTGATTGCTGGTGGTAATCACCATGTGATTATCCTGCGCTTTAACAACGCCAAAAGCAAATACTAAGGAAAAAATGTATACAAGCCTCATTTTACTTAGTCTTTTAATTGATTTACCTTGCCCGGATCAATAGTACCGTACCGCCTGTAAACATTCAATACAATAGCCAAAGCTACAGCCGTTGAGGCAGCAGCCAATACTATGGCAAACAAGGCAAATGCTTGCCCACCATTATCAAGTCTATCGAACTTACCAAAAGCTACCAGGTTAAGTATAGCAGCATTAAGCATCAGTTCTATGCCAATGAGTATCTGCACCGCATTTTGCTTAGACAGAATCATGTAAAGGCCTATGCAAAACAGCCCGGCACTTACTATCAGGTAATGAGTAAGTGTAATCATGCAGTCGCCTCCTTTCTTGACAAATGCGCTGCTCCTACTAATGCCATTAACAACAATATAGATATGGCCTCAAAGGGCAGCAGGTAATTGGTCATAAGATTAACGCCCAGGTTATTAATGGTGACATTTTGCGGCGTTATTAAATTCTGTTTTTCAACCGCTTGTTTTAACCAGGTGGCATCATCAACATGACCCCGCAAAAATATATAGGCCATCATTGCGAAAAACAAAATAGCAAGCAGCAAAGCCGGCAGATTATTAACAGCGATCAGCCGGTTTTTTTGCTGCTCCAAGGCGGCCAGCGACTCGCGCCCCGACAGCATGAATGCAAATAAGATCAGTACCAGTATACCGCCAACGTACACTACTATTTGGGTTACCGCCACAAAATCGGCCAGCGACAAAACGTATAAACCAGCCAGTGCAAACAGCGTTATAAAAAACATAAACACCGACCTTACCAGGTTCCGGCTGCCAGCTGTATACAAGGCTGAGCCGAGCGCAATAACAGCCATAACGTAAAACATTACAGTTACTAAATTCATGCACCACCCTCCTTAGCCTTCATGGCAGCTTGCTTGGCTGCTAACCGTTCAGCCTGCTGCACTTCAATTTCCTGCTTTTTTTCAGCTATAAGTTCGGGGCTCATGTCTGAGAAACTGTAAGTGAGGTCGCCTAATTGATATACGCTGCGATCGTATTGGTTAGTCATGGTAATGCACTCTGTTGGGCATACAACCGTACACAGACCGCAATACAGGCACTTAGCCATATCAATATCAAACTGCGCTGCATACAAGCGTTTGGTCGAACCATCCGAGGTTTGGCCTATGGCCTGCGTAGCTTTAATGGATTCAATGCTGATACAATCAACAGGGCAAATTTTGGCGCAAAGGTCGCAAACAATGCAGTCATCAATCTCCACATCCAACTGGTAACGTCCAACCTCGGGTATAGGCAGTTGTTGTTTGGGGTATTGTATGGTATTTGTGCCTTCCTCCAGCTGCTTAAAATAATTGTCTGATTTTACAGAAATAGTATTGCGTTTACCATTAGCACCCAAAAGATGGCGCAAGGTAAGTGCCAGGCCTTTCCAGGCCGTTATAAATGCGTTATATGTGTTTTTAATTAACAATTTCTTCTGTCCTGATTTTGTTGATTGATGAAATATTCAATTAACAATATACTCATAATTGATAGCTTGCCAGTTGTGCAAATTCACAACTTACAATTAAGTTACATTACCCACAAGCGCCATATGCCAGATATAATCATACACAAAAAAGCCAGCGGCGTTAAAACTTTCCAGCACAGGTCCATTAACTGATCAACCCGCAAGCGTGGCAATGTCCAGCGTATCCACATTTGAACGCCAACCAGCATCAGTGCTTTAAGTAACGTCCATAAAATTCCAAATCCAATACCTGTTGTCCAGTCGGCCAGTTTTATAGGGCCAATGTTAGGTAAGATAGTGTTCCACCCTCCTAAAAATAACACCACAGCTACCATCGATACTAAAAGCATCATCGAGTATTCGGCCAAAAAGACGAAAGCAAACCGGAGACCACTGTATTCGGTATGGAAACCAGAGACCAATTCAGATTCAGCTTCAGGTATATCAAAAGGCGCGCGGTTACTTTCGGCTAAAGATGCTATAAAGTAAATGACGAAAGCTACGATAAGATGCGGCGCTTTAAACACGTTCCAACTCAAAAAACCGCCTATATGTGTAACATCCCAAATGCCTAAAAACTTCACTTTCTCTTGTGAAAGTATGCCTTGCTGCATGGCAACCTGTTGCAAATCGAGCGTTTGTGAGATCATGACCACTGCAATAAGCGCAAAGCCGGCCGGAATTTCATAAGAAATTATTTGTGCCACCGACCGCATGGCCCCCAATATAGAATACTTGTTGTTGGATCCCCAACCGGCCATGATTATACCTAAAGATTCGATTGAGACGATAGCGAAAATGTAATATAAGCCGATATTTATTTTTGATGGTATGACATCAGGAGCCCAGGGCAAGGCAGCAAACCCAAGGTATACGGCAATAAATATGATTACAGGTGCAAGCATAAAAAGAACTTTATCGGCCGCGGCGGGCGTAATTAGTTCTTTTTGAAGCATTTTTAGTATATCTGCAATAGTTTGCAGCGACCCGAATTTGCCCGTCTCGGTAGGTCCTAAACGGTCTTGGATAAAGGCCGATAGCTTCCGTTCTGCGTAAACACCAAATAGTGTAAACACTGCTACAAAAGTAAACAGCCCAATGGCAACCAATATGTAAATGATATAAAAGCTCAATGCAAACCGATTTACAAAACGGTGCAAACTTAGCTATTTATGTTCAGAATGATAAGGGGCTGTTTAGAATTATTCTATCGTGGTGGTAGAGATTAGTTGATTAGTTAAAATTTCCAGTAGGCACCTTTGATTAAAAGAGAGCTAGCGTTTTAGACAACTCAACAATGAACTAATTAACCATTCAAGAACTTAACAATTTTGCCTTACTAAATAGCCACATACTCCGACTTAACCGGAGCTGAAAAGAAAAGTGAGGCGTGCTGATCGAACTCTTGGGTATCATCGGTGGTTGTAAAGAATCGTTTGACACCGTTTTGCGTAATATTGCTTTCCATTTCGGAGTGGCGTTTCAGGTAATCAACCAGGCTGTTAGCTACAATATCACCCTGGGCTACCACTTGAATGTTTTCTGGCAAGTACGCCTTTATCCTATCCTGCAATAATGGATAATGCGTACAGGCTAGCAATAAAGTATCAATGCTGGATGACTGGGCCAAAATTTGATCGAGGTATAGCTTGATGTAGTATTCGGCTCCAGGTTTGTTATACTCTCCATTTTCAATGAGCGGAACCCATAGAGGGCAAGCCTGCTGGTAAACCTTCACATCCGGAAAAAACTTGTTAATCTCAATGGCGTATGACCCCGACTGTACGGTACCCTTTGTACCCAAAACGCCAATCTCGCCACTTTGGCTATAGTCCCCAATTACTTCTGCCGTAGGCCTTATTACGCCAAGTACGCGTTTATTAGCATAGCCGTTTAACATATCACGCTGCTGAATAGTGCGTAATGCCTTAGCCGAGGCCGTATTACAAGCCAGTATAATAAGCGGGCATCCTTGCCCAAACAACCATTGTACACACTCCCATGTGTATTGATGAATGGTGTTAAATGAGCGGTTACCATACGGCGCACGGCTATTGTCGCCAAAATATATGTAATCGTAACCGGGCAGCTTTTCTGCAATAGATTTAAAAACGGTTAGCCCTCCTAAACCAGAATCGAAGATACCTATGGGCCGGGTTGACTGCATGGTGCAAAAATAAAAAAAGCGAGGGCAATGCCCTCGCTTTTAATTTCTAATATCACTTAATGTTATTTAACACCTAATTTCAATTTTACTGAGGCCATCAGGTCGTCACCAGCAGGCGATACGATTAGGCCGGTTGTACCTGAATCGATAACATAAGTATAACCTTTTTCTTTAGCTACTGCATTGATAGCTGCTTTAGCTTTATCGCTGATTGGTTTGAATAACTCAGCGCTTTTAGCTTGCACTTGTTGCTGAGCAGTGTTGTTGTAATCCTGTATACGTTTGTTGATGTCTTGTAACTCAGTTTCTGAAGCTGTACGTGCAGCATCCGTCATGGTTGCGCGGTTTTTTTCATATGCAGCGCCTTTAGTTTGAAACTCGTTTTGCATAGTGCTCAGTTGATCTACAAATGTTTTTTGGTAGGTCTGTAATTGAGCTTGTATCGGCTTTAAGTCAGGCATTGATTCAATTAACTGGTTAAAATCAATGTAGCCAATTTTAGTTTGTGCTTTAGCAAAACCCGCCGTCAATAACATAAATCCTGCTACTAAAGCAACTTTAAATAACTTTTTCATTTCTTCTTTTTGTCTGTGTTTAATCGTGTGCTATTTTAATCAAAAAATTTTACTTTGCAAAGGTGCCGGGTTTTAAACCCAGGCGCGTAACCACCGCATCGCTCTTGTTATAACGCGGGTTGGCATACAGCATCATCACTTCACTGTTCTTATCAAATACCATATCTAGGTTTTCGCCCTCGGCAACTGCTTGTATAGCTTTAGACACTCTTTCTTGAATAGGTTTAACCAAGCTGCTGCTGCGTTGTGAAAGTTCTCCGTCCGGACCAAACTTTGAACGCTGAAAATCCTTTGCTGCTTTCTCTTTGTCTACTATTTCGGCCTCACGGCGTTTTTTCATATCAGCGGTCATCAGCACCTGATCGGCCTGATAGGCTTTATATAAGCGGTCAATTTCCTGAAATCTGCCATCCACTTCGCGTTGCCATTGGTCTGACAGGGCTGCCAGCTGCTTTTGTGAAGAGGCATATTCGGGTATGTGACGCAAAATATAATCTGAATCAACATAAGCAAAACGCTGTGCCATTGCGCTTGCCAAGCCCATCAACGTAAATGTTAATGTAATCAGTAACTTTTTCATTCTCATAAATTAATTAAATCCACCATTTAAGCTTTGTGCGATAGAGAAGTGGAACTGCCCTTTATTAGCATCGCGTATTCCTGGAATCTTGTCGAAACCGTAACCGTAATCCAAGCCGAGTAAACCAAATATTGGCAAGAATATACGAGCGCCCACTCCTACTGAACGTCGGATATTAAACGGATTGTAATCTCTAAAATTGTTCCAGGTATTACCACCCTCAGCAAATGTAAGCAAGAAAATTGTTGCCGACTGACTTGCAATAACAGGGTAACGTAGCTCCATGGTAAATTTGTTATAAATAGGGCTACCCGGGTTATTATCGGCAGTATACTTACTACCCACAGGTACCAGCGAGAAGTTCTGATAACCACGTAAGCCTATGATCTCACTACCCTGCAGGAACTGGTAAGTAGCCATACCATCACCACCTAATTTAAACCGCTCAAACGGCGACTGGCCAACCTGTTTGTTGTAGCTGCCCAGGAAACCGAAACGGGTTTGCGACATCAAAACCAACTTGCCACTAATGCGGGTAAACCACTGCGCGTCAAATTTCCACTTATGGTACTCCACAAACTTGTAACGTTCTTCAGGAGTAGCAATACGATAGTTTGTATTGTTGAATAGTGAGTATGGCGGCGTTACCTGTAGTGTGAAGCGTATGTTTGAACCACTGGTTGGATAAATAGGCGCATCAACTGAGTTACGGCTAAACTCCTGCGTTAACTTAATGTTGAACGAAGTACCGTTAGAGAACAGGTAACCGGTAAAGTTATCCAGTTTATAATGGTCAAAGTTAAGCGAGTAATTTAACTGGAAATAGTTATCCGGCCAGTTTAAACGTTTACCCAATGTTACACCAATACCGTTTATACGCAGGTAATTGTAAAGCGGGTTGTCTTTTGCATAGAACTGACCAGTAGAGCTTAACTGCGTGTAGGCCGATAAGCTGAAGTAAATTGGCTTTTTACCACCTAACCATGGCTCAGAGAACGTAAACGAAAAGTTCTGGTAGTTTTTACCATTAGCCTGACCACGTAAACTTAATTTCTGACCATCACCTTTAGGCAGTGGTTTATAAGCTTTACCGTTGAAGAGGTTTCTAACCGAGAAGTTATTGAACGTTAAGCCCAGTGTACCCACCAGTTGCCCGCCACCAAAACCGCCCGAAAGCTCGATTTGATCTGACGGCTTTTCGACCACGTTGTAGATAATATCAACCGTGCCATCCTGTGGGTTAATGTTAGTAGGCTTAGGCTCTATCTTCTGCTCATCAAAATTACCTAATTGAGTAATTTGACGGGTACTGCGTACAATAAGTGATTTTGAGAACTTTTGGCCTGGCTTGGTTGCTAATTCCCGGCGCACTACCTTGTCGTTGGTTACATCGTTACCTTTAATAATTACCCGGTTGATAGTGTACTGTGCACCTTCGTAAATACGGATATTCAAATCAATCGTATCGTTATAAATACGTGTTTGTACAGCTTCTGAATTAAAGGTCAGGTATCCATCATCAAGATAAAGGGAATTGATATCCTGCCCATCAGGACCACCGCCATTTAAGCGTTTGCCCAACTCTTCTTCGCTAAATACATCTCCTTTTCCAATGCGCAGTATCTTATTAAGCACAGTTGATGAATAACGTGCATTACCGTTAAAGGTGATATTGCCAAAGTAATACTTGCGTCCCTCATACACTTTAAGCTTTACATTCACTGTACTCTCATTATGTTTCCAAACAGAATCGCTAACGATTTCGGCATCGCGGAAACCTTTGGCCTGCATTTTCGCAATTAACGCCTGCTTATCCTCTTCGTACTGATCTTGCTTAAATTTCTTGGAACCAAACAGGTTGTAAAACCTGCGCTTACGTGTCTTTGGTAAATATTTGCGCAGCTTGGCCGTGCTAAACTCTTTATTACCCTCAAATATTACATCGTTAATTTTAACCTTCTGTTTCTTATCGATAGCTACATTCAGGATAACGCTATTAGAGTCGGCCGGATCGCGCAGCTGCTTTATGTCAACGGTTGTGTTTAAGTATCCTTTCTCGTTGAAGTGTTTTTTAATGATGGCTGTTGTAGTGCTCAACAAGTTTTCATTTACTATTTTTCCGGTTTTGTCATTCAACTTTTTTTGAACGTCTTCAATTTCACCCTTACGAATACCGTTTAAGCGCAACCGTGATAAACGCGGGCGTTCAGTAACAAATAATTCAAGATCAACGGTGTCCAGGTTGATACGTGTGATGTTTAACTGCACATCATCAAATAACCCCTGCGACCACATGTTTTTTAAAACATTGGCCGAAGCCTCGCCAGGCAAATTGATACGGTCGCCTTTATTAATTTTGGCAATTTGTATCAATACATCCTTGTCGAGGTATTTGGTACCGGCAACGGTTATTTTACCTATTATATAATCCTTAGGGTTCAGATAACTTAAGCTATCGGCAGGAATAGAAGATTTGCTCAATCGGCTTCCCCCTATTTGGGCAAAAGCAGCAGCGCTCATCAATGAAAAAAGAATAGCAAAGAAAATTTTATTCATCCGAATATTTTGTGGTCGCTAAAGTAATTTAAACGTTTGTTAAATTTTGTTAAAAGAAAAATTAGTTCACCTGCTCACTGGTCTTTCCAAAGCGGCGTTCGCGTTTCTGATAATCCAAAATGGCCTCATAAAGGTCTTCGCGCCTGAAGTCGGGCCATAGTTTATCGGTAAAATACAACTCGGCATAGGCTATTTGCCATAGCAGGTAATTACTAATACGGTATTCGCCGCTTGTTCTAATCAGCAGTTCAGGATCGGGCAAGTTGTGGGTATACAAATTTTTTGCAAATACTTCTTCGGTAACATCTTCTGGCTTTAATGTACCCGCTTGCACTTGCTGTGCTATGTTCTGAGCAGCTTGTGTAAGTTCCCTGCGTGAGCTATAGCTTAAAGCCAGGGTAAGTACCAAGCCTGTATTGCCCGATGTTTTCTCGATAGCACTTTTCAACTCGCGGTGGCATTTGCCTGGCAGCATTTCCAAATCACCAATGGCGTTTAACTTTACGTTATTGCTCATTAGCTTTTTAATCTCTTTATTAATGGTTGCTATCAACAGCTCCATGATGGCAGTTACCTCAAAGCTTGGACGGTTCCAGTTTTCGGCCGAGAAGGTGTATAATGTAAGGTATTTAACCCCCAGCTCGCCGGCGCCTTCTACTACATCACGTACAGACACTACGCCATTATGATGACCAAACACGCGCAATTTGCCTTTGCCCTTAGCCCAACGGCCGTTACCATCCATAATGATAGCTACATGCTCAGGGAGCCGTGATAAGTCGATCTGTTCTTTATACCCCATAATACTAATGCTTAAAGCCTTGCAGTACGGCACGCAAGGCCCCGTTGCAAGAAGCCGTTAAGGCTGGTTCTGTAGCTACTATTATTTGTTTTGAGTTATACACTTTGTTGAAATAACCGGGTTCGAGCCAGATAAGCCTTATCAAATCCCATTTTTTTCAGGGAACAAAGGTAAAACTATACTTTGGTTTTTTTATTATACAGAAAACAAAAAGAAAATGTATTTGTAAGCCGCATAAGGCTTTATAAAAATGAGCAACAAAAAAGCCTGGCTTAATAGTCAGGCTGCAAACTAATAAAGATTGCTGATTTAATAAATAGATTGCTTTTTAAGCATATCGATATCTTGTGCCGATATATCAACAATAGCATATCTGGAGTTTTGGCTAATGTTCAGTTCGTCGAGCGTATTTACGAGATTGCCATAAACAGAATGATTACTGGGCTTAACCAACACTACCACATCTTTGCCTGTTGCAGCATAAATACGTTCTTTGACGTCAAGCAATGCCTTACGCAAGCCGTTTTTGCTAAAATCTAAAACAGATGGCGTTGCTTTTTCGGGCATACCCTGGTACAGTAGCACTTTATTATCCTTGCCTAAACACAGGGTAACTGTACGGCTCTGTGGTACAGGGTCACTTGGCCCGTCAACCGGCATGGCTAAATCCATGGCCCTGGGCTTGGTTAAAGTAGTGGTGAGCATAAAGAAGGTAACCAGCAGAAAAGCCAGATCAACCATAGCAGTGAGGTCTACACGCAGATTGTTGGTTTTGCGCACTTTTTTGTCACCATTTTTTTCGGGTGATGCATTTAGCTCGGCCATAATGGGTAAGTTTTAAAGGTTAAACAATTGGTTGTTAGTAGTTAAACGAATATAACTATTTAATTGTTCTCTTTTGCAAGCGTTAGATTTCCGCTTGTTTGCCTACGATGTTTTTATGAAAAAATGCTTTTTTACGCAATTAAGCTGTTCTATGTGGCGTCTGACTCTTGAAACACTTCGCTATCACCAAAACAAAGGCCTATCAAATATTATTATTAAGATCAGTAGATATAATCACTTACTAATCAATACTTTATATGAACACGAAACAGATCACATTGCCTATCAGGGCTTAATGACTCATCAGTACTTTAAACAAGTGAAGTTGCACGCTTGCATTACTGGACTGAAATAACGCTCTCCTTCCTTTTCTACCTGTAATAACACTTCTGGCTCAAAAAAATGTAAGAGATGCCGATAGTGTATAGCATGTAAGTATCATGCTTACGGAGGTCGCCGCGTTGAGTGCCTGGGGCACCTATGTTAAAGCCACCATTGCGTTCGCCGCTGCGATCGGAAAGGGCCAGAGCAATCGGGTCGCGAAAAGCGTTGGGGCTGGTATACAGATTGGCTACATCGTCCAGCCGGTCGGTATATGCAGTACGATACCCTATATCAGCTACCAAACTCAATTTGCCCGAAATATTATATTTTATTCCTCCGCCAAAAGGAATAGCAAACGTGCTGTTTTTATAGGGTGCCCGCTGCCCTTCGGTACGCAGCGGCCGCAGTTCATATGTTTCGTTTTGATAAGTAGCCTGCGGATTGTAACGCGTAGAAGCTATGCCAGCGTAAATAAAAGGCGTGAAACTGTTATAACCATCGCCAGGCAAATACTTCAAAAAATTAAACTCGCCGGTTACAGCCAGTTCGCTCATTGGTGTAAAAAAGCTCAGGTTGCGATCGCGCTGTTGCTGGTACTTGGATGTGCTGTCGGCGCCCTCAATTTGTGCTTTGGTAAAGCTGGCTTTTATAGATATATAGCCGTTAACATTGTAACGCATTAGTATACCGGCAGCCAAACCACTTACCTGTAAGGGATTGCGCTGATTAAGATCGCCCTGGTAACCAGCAGCACCAGCCTGTACACCAATTTCCCACTTTTGGGCCTTTGCACAAACACCCAACATCATCAAAACCACCAAAGTAAGCAAGCCCCGCATTTTACAAATTTAATAATTGCGGGCATCTAATCCCCACAATAATTTATTTCTTAGCGTGGCCAGGTAACTCTCGTTATTGAGCCTGATGAGGTTTACACTAAAACCGGCTTTACGGATATCAAATTTCATACTACTATCAATCACAGCCGTTCGCGAATCGCAAGATATAAGGTAATTAGCGCTCCGGGTTTCTACCTCAAATGTAAGCGAGCAGGTATCGGGCAGTACTATAGGTCTAACATTTAAATTATGTGGCGATACCGGCGTTACTACAATGGTATCTGATTGGGGGTAGATGATCGGTCCGCCGCAGCTCAGTGAGTATGCCGTGGAACCGGTTGCTGTTGATATTATAATGCCATCGCCCCAGTAGGTGTTTAAAAACTCACCGTCCAGGTAAGCGTGCATGGTAATCATGGCCGAGTCATCGCGCTTATGGATAGTAATATCATTCAGCGCAAAATTATGCTTGCCAAAAATCTCTGCATCTGAGCATAAGCAGATCAACTCACGTGAATCGAGCGTAAACTCGCGGTTTACCACTGCATATATAGCAGCAGCAATATCATTTTTGTTTACACTGGCTAAAAAGCCCAGCCTGCCAAAATTTATACCAATAACCGGAATACCGCTATCACGTATCTGCGTCACCATATCAAGCAGGGTACCATCGCCGCCCAAAGTAATAACCACATCAACAACCCCGTTCAGTGGCTGCTCGCTCTCTAATATTACACATGTAAGGTTGTTGATTTTGCCCTGTAGAGCTGCATGGAGCTGTTGGTACAGGTATACTTCTACCTTGTGTTGAGCGAGTACATCGAATACTTGCTGAATAAACGGAAGCACCGTATCGTTAAACTGCCTGCCGTAAACTGCTATCCTCATAAAATTACATGTTCAGGTAGTTCATAAAAGATTCGTACCTGTTCAAAGAATCATCATCGTCATCGTTATGATTAAAGGTTGCTTTTACATCATAGCCGTAACGTAAAAAGGCGGCGTTGATAGAAGAAATATCCAGTTTATTCAATTTAAGCGTTATTTCAAGTTTAGTGGATTCCGGAAAAGTGCGCACGTACGAACTCAGAATCTGGGCATTGTCTGATTCGACGATTTGGGCCATTTGCGACATGGAATTGTTTTTATTGCTTATCTCAAGCACAATGATGCCGCCTGGCTGTACTGCGGCTGTTATTTCGGCAAAGTAGCTATTCATTACGTTAAGGTCAATAACGCCTGAGTAACTTTTGGTTGGCCCCAGCACCGGCACCATGGTTAAATGATGCTCGTAAAACAGCCTGATTACGTCGTAAACATGCTGATCTTCGAACACAAAATTATTAACGTGCAAATGCGGTATGGAACTTACCGGCAGCGTATGGTCTGGGTCGGTAATATCGCTTTCGGCCAGCAGGCCGATAAACGTTTGCTCATTTACAACCGGCAGGTGCCTTACACGAAATTCTACCATACGGTCAATAGCCCGTTGTATGGGATCAGTAGTAGTAACCGGTGGTATAGTGTTGGCAGCTAACTCGATTGCAAGCATAAGTTAAACTTTTTGTTTTACATGTTCTAAATACTCACGCAGTGCTTTGTTAAACTCCTGCGGTCGTTCCATCATAGGTGCATGGCCACATTGGTCAATCCAGTAAAGTTCCGAATCGGGCAGCAACTGGTTGAACTCTACGGCTACCTCGGGTGGTGTAATTTTGTCATTTTTACCCCAAATTAGCCCAACCGGCAACTTTATTTTAGCCAAATCCTTCGCCATATTGTGCCTGATGGCTGATTTTGCCATAGCCAATATACGCACAACCTTCGATCTATCGTTAATGGTGATAAAAACCTCATCAACCAGATCTTTGGTTGCTACAGCCGAATCATAAAAAGTATAGGCAACTTTTTCTTTTACAAATTCATAGTTCTCGCGGCGTGGAAACGTGCCCCCAAAGGCATTTTCATATAAGCCCGAGCTTCCTGTTAATACAAGTGTCTTGAGCCTTTCGGGATGAGCAAGAGTGTAGATCAGACCCACATGGCCACCAAGAGAGTTACCTATAAGGGTAATGTTGTCGAGCTCCATTTGCTTTATAAAACGGTGCACATACTTGCTCAGCGTTTTAACACCTGTAGTTAATAACGGCAAATCGTATATAGGCAGTATAGGGATAATTACCCTGTACTCATTCTTAAACTCTTCAATCACTTCCTCCCAGTTGCTTAAGGCACCCATAAGGCCGTGCAGCAGCAATAATACCTCGCCCTGGCCTTCATCGATGTATATAAATCCTTTTTCTTCTTTAAGCACAAATTTCATATCGGGGGTGTGAATATCTATCAATTTTGGTATCAGCTTATTATACTACTTTTATAATCGGTATAAAACAGTTAATCGCTGGCTATAAAAGTAGTTTTTTGAAACAGAGTTTCAATACTTAAACAAATTAATTATGCCAGCAATTGTTTTACCACTTCAGATATAGTTTTACCGTCGGCTTTACCGGCCAGTTCTTTGTTGGCTGCGCCCATTACCTTACCCATATCTTTTACCGAAGTAGCACCTACCCTGCTTATTAAATCCTTAAGATAAGTTTCTATTTCTTCGCGACTCATCTGTTGCGGTAGATAGGCCTCTATTACCTCCATTTCCTCCTTCTCTATCTGGTATAAATCCGGTCGGTTTTGGGCCTGGTATATCTCAGCCGATTCTTTGCGCTGTTTAACCAGTTTTTGCAGTACTTTAATTTCGGTTTCTTCCGTTACTTCCTCCGCAACGCCTTTTTCGGTTTTAGCCAGCAGCAAAGCCGATTTTATGGCGCGCAGGCCGCGAAGCCTGGCTTCCTGCTTAGCCAGCATGGCCTGCTTAATATCCTGATCTATTTTTGTAGTTAGCGACATTTTGTGATTAAATTATTGGTTAATTATGTTGATAGTTAATTGGCGAAGATGTATATGGAATGAGTAGAACAATGCCGGCTTTTCATACGCTTTGACTAATCATCCGTCAAACACTATTATTAACTCACTTTCGGTTTATCATTGTTCCGGTGGCTTGTGCCGTTGGCATAAGCACAAGGTCGTTGATATTAACGTGTGCCGGCCTGGAGGCCACCCACCATATAGTGTCGGCTACATCATGCGCAGTTAGTGGCGTAAAGCCTTCATAAACCTTTTTAGCTCTATCTTTATCACCTTTAAACCGAACTTCCGAAAATTCGGTTTCTACCGCTCCCGGATGAATGGCTGTTACTTTAATACCGTACTGCAACAGATCCATACGCATCCCCTTAGTCAAAGCATCAACCGCCGACTTGGTAGCACAGTAAACGTTACCATTAGGGTATACATCTTTACCCGCAATGGAGCCGAGGTTAATAATATGGCCGCGTCCGTTATCAATCATCCAATTGGCCACGGTTTTACTTACGTACAATAACCCTTTTATGTTAGTATCTACCATGGTATCCCAATCGGCAAAGGTTCCTTTGTTTATGGGATCCAGCCCCTGGCTTAGGCCGGCGTTGTTGATAAGTACATCCACCCGTTTTAGTTCGGCCGGCAAAGTTTCCAGATGATGGAGAACCTGCTCCTGCGAACGGATATCAAAAGCTGCGGTAGCTATACGCACGTTGTAGGTAGTGTTGAGATATTGGGCCAATTGATCGAGCCGGTCTTGCCGGCGGCCTGTCAGTATCAAGTCGTACCCTTCGCGGGCAAATAAGTGTGCACAGGCCTCGCCTATTCCGGCGGTGGCTCCTGTTATTAAAGCAATTTTAGCCATAGGAATACTTAACTACTGGCAGCGAAATTATGTTTTTTAAAGTAGAGTGAAGAATTAGAATAAAGTTTAAGCTCTGGCTTACTTCTGGATGTTATACCAATTTGTAGGTTACCTCAACTGTGATACATAGCAACGATAGCATAAAGCAATAATAAACACATTAACCCATTTACTCAAAAAGCATCCGGTGTCTTTAGTCGTATTTTCCCGCACTCGTTTATATGGCATGCTTGGTTCCGGGCTCATTTAAACGACATGTAACATTGGTTGCTACTCGAAATGCAGGCTGAACATTAAGCTATGTAAAAACAGCTTATTGATGGGTGCCGCAAGCGGTGTATTGCCTCCCACCAGCACGTTACCAAAAGAATTGCCCACCTTAATTTCAGGTGACATCTTGAAATATTCGAAATAAATATCGAAGCCAAAGCCGGCTTCATATGAAGCGAAGCCACGTGTGTTTCTTAACCGTTGCTGTAAAGGCGCTTCGTTCTCATCGGGCTTGCCTTTGCTTACTGCCATAGAGTATTTTACGCCGCCTAAAATATACGCCCGAACGTTCCCGATCCGGTCAGACCGTAACTTTAACAGCAGCGGTACATCAACCGATGTGGTTTGCACCTGCCTGGTCAGGTTATCATTGCCGTTTTCGAAGGTATAATTCAGTTCTCTGTCGGCAAATACCAGTGCCGGTGTGGTACGGGCTTCTAAATTTTCCGAAAGACGGTAGCGGGTAATAAATCCAACCGAAAAGCCGGGTGTACTGCGTGAACTGATACTGGTAAGCGGGCTGGTTAAATTATTACCCGTTTCAGGGTCGCGTATGGGTGTGCGCCAGTCGGGCTGTTTAATAATCTTGTAATCCTGCCTTATGTATTGAAAGCTAAAACCAAAGCTCAGATCATTTTGATCGGCACCCCCACCCCAAGACTGCGCCTTACCAAAATGACATAGCAGCATAGCTGCAACAAATACTATTGCTTTCTTAACACCCATCATCACTTTACACCTGTATATATAGAACAAATACCAAAAGCCAGCGGACGGTTTTTAGTTTGTTTATAACCTACCTTATTCATCATTGCTACAAAGTCTTTCCCATCCGGAAAAGCGGCTACCGACTCGGGGAGGTAAGAGTAAGCACGGGCATCTTTAGAAAAAATTTTTCCAATGCCCGGCGTGATATAATTAAAATAAAAATTATAAAGCTGTTTAACCGGAAACACCCGTGGTTTCGAAAACTCAAGCACCACCACTTTTCCGCCCGGTTTAAGCACCCGCAGCATATCTGCCAAACCTGTTTCCAGGTTCTCAAAGTTGCGCACACCGTAAGCTACCGTAATGGCTTCAAATTCATTGTCGTCAAATGGCAGCTTTTCCGAATCGCCTAAACGCACTTCAAAGCGGTCACTTAAATTACGTTTCGCTATTTTTTGTTTAGCTACCTCCAGCATACCGGCAGAGATGTCCACACCAATAATCTTTTCTGGCTTTAGGATGGTTAAAGCCTCAAACGCAAAATCACCGGTTCCGGTGGCTACATCCAATATGCGCTTGGGCTTAAGTTCCTTTAATTCGTTTATAGCAATTTTACGCCAAATGATATCGATCCCCAGCGACATAAAATGATTCAAAAAATCGTAGGTTTTAGATATGTTATTAAACATATCGGCCACTTGCTCCTTTTTGGTTGCCTGCTGGTTTTGGTAGGGCGTTACAGTTTTATTCATTACGCTGTAAAGATAGTGATTTTGTAGTTTGCTGTTTTAAGTTGGCTGCCATAAGTTGGGATTTACTAACAACCTGAAACAAATTAAACCGCTTGCCAGTTTACCCAACAATAAAACACAGATGATGATAAACGAAGATACTACCGGCGATTTATTCGAAGACAATAACACCGGCAACACCGAAAACGGCAACGATAACCTAAAAGGATCCAATACAGAGAAAGACCCTGATGACTGGACTACCGGTGATGAACCAATGACCGGCGCGCAGAAATCGTATCTTAAAACACTATCAGACGAAGCTAATGAAGAGTTTGATGAGAACTTAACTAAAGCAGAAGCCTCTAAACGCATAGATGAACTGCAACATAAAACCGGCCGAGGACTAAGCTAAGCCAAGCATCCGAACTATTAATGAAACTACCTGCTACCGAGATTAAGAAGATAGCCGTTTTTCGCGCGTTGCAATTGGGCGATATGCTTTGCATTATTCCAGCCATGCGAGCATTACGCTACGCCTACCCTACTGCACATATTACATTGCTGGGTTTGCCCTGGGCCAAAACTTTCACCGAACGCTTCAGCAGCTACTTTGATGACTTTATTCACTTCCCAGGCTTCCCGGGCTTGCCTGAACAACCTTTTGATGCTAAAGAAACTGTAGCTTTTTTAACAAGTATGCAAGGGCAGTTTGATTTGCTGCTGCAAATGCAAGGCAATGGGACGGTTATAAACCCGATGATGGAGTTATTTGGTGCGAGATTTACAGGCGGTTTTTATACGCATGGTGATTTCGCTGCTAATACCGATTACTATATGCCCTATCCTAATTATGGCCCCGAACCCGAGCGCCATGTGTTATTGATGGAGCATTTAGGCATACCAGCCAAGGGCAACGAACTGGAATTTCCGCTAACTGAACAAGACCAAGCAGACTTTGATGCCCTGCAACTACCGCTTGAACCAGGCAATTATGTTTGCATACACCCCGGCTCGCGCGGAGCTTGGCGCCAGTGGCCAACCGAGCACTTTGCTACTTTAGCCGATTACTGTGTTGAGCAGGGTTATACCGCTGTACTAACCGGTACTGCGGGTGAAATGCCTATAGTAGAGAGTGTAATTGGACACATGAAGCACCCAGCGCTAAACACGGCTGGAACTACAGCCCTGGGCGCTATGGGTGTACTTATTAAAAATGCACGCCTGTTGGTGTCTAATTGCACCGGTGTGTCGCACATGGCTTCGGCTTTCCAAACACCAAGCATTGTAATTAGCATGGATGGTGAGCCCGACCGCTGGGGTCCCATCAACAAACAAGTACACCGTACATTAAATTGGATTGAGCACCCCGACTTTGACCTGGTATTTAACGAGACAAAGGATTTATTGCAGAAGGCTTAATATATTTCAACCATCCGGTTGGTATTAGCGAAATTGCTTAACAGCTTTAAAATGCTGTTGCCAGCCGGATTTTCTAAAAAGCCTTTATCTCCAGGATTTACATAAGTACCAAGCTCGGCCATTTCCTCTGCATTAGGCGCTTTAAAAGCCATATTCCATTCCGGAAAAAGACGTTCGGCTATTTCGCCTTCCGTCATTTTCAAAATGTTGGTATGACGGTCGTCTGCAGCTATGATGTTATAGGCTTCCTGTAAGGCCAGCTCCTCTCCTTCGAGCACTTGTATAAAAGTACCTCCTCCATAAAGCAGCAGTCCTGTAAGTTTACGGCGTTCGTTATTTTGACGGCTTACCGTAAGGATGTCGAGTAATTCATCCTGATTCAGCATTTTAGTAGCCGAACTAATATAGACAAGGTATTTCATAGGGTGTAACAAAAGCTGCAAAGATATAGCTTAGGCGTAAACTCTACATATACCGGCCTCCATCATCAGAATATGGTTAGTATAATTACTTAGCGACGACACTTAAGCGGCTAATGGTAGCTTTTCTTCAACCAGTTCAATAAGTCGGCTCATGTCAAACGGCTTTGGTAAAATACCGTCAGGTTTTATTTGTTTAAAGTAATCACCCAGATCATCCATACCACTGCACATTACAACTGGAATAGCATGCGTTTCGTCTGAAAGTTTTATCTGATTACATAATTCGCGTCCATCACCATCAGGTAACTCCACATCAAGAATAATCAGGTTAGGATGATACTTTTGTATATGTTCAATTAATCCCTTAGCACGCGTAAGCGTTTTTACTTCATAACCCTGATCGTCTAATATTTGGCAAATCAGGCTCAACATAAACTCGTTATCGTCAACAACTAAAACCCTGTTTTCCATAATATTATTAGTTATATATGTTATAATTCAAATAACATGCCATATTTAAACCAATGGTTAATTAATAAATTAACTTACTATATAACTTTTCCACATAAAGAGGCTATCGGCTCTATTCATATGGTAACTCAAATGCATTTTATATTTTAGGCCAATGGATGATCAGCTCAATGCTATACTTAATAATGTAAGCAAACACATAGCCTTAACCCAGGCCGAAAAAGACATATTCACAAGTATGCTGCAAACCAAACACCTTAAACGTAAGCAGCATTGGCTGGCCACCGGTGATATTTGTCGTCATTCGGCATACGTAACCGCTGGTTGCCTGCGCGGCTATACCGTTGATAGTAACGGTTATGAGCATGTATTGAGCTTTGCCCCGCCCGACTGGTGGATGGCAGACATGTACAGTTTGCTTACTAACCAACCCGGACATTTAAACATTGAAGCGCTGGAAGATACGGAAATGTTGCTACTGCCCAAAAGCAGCCAGGAAGAGCTGTATAAATTAGTACCTAAATTTGAGCGAGTGTTTCGTATACTGGCCGAAAAATCATTAGTAGCCTATCAGCAACGCCTTATTGATAACCTCAGCCTGCCTGCTGCCGAGCGTTATGACCGCTTTTGTCGCCGGTACCCTACTCTAATCTATCACTTGCCCCAAAAACAAATAGCATCGTACATTGGTGTTACACCTGAGTTTTTCAGTAAGATGCGTAAAGCAATGTAGTTGTAAGAATTTGACGCTAAGCCGGGTTATTTTGTGAACGCAAACTTTTAGGGCTTTTATTGCTTAATTACTCAATCATTAATTACATAACTGGTCACTATTTAACCTCCAACTAAAACCCTGAAAACAAATTACATTGCAGCGATAAATATGTGGGTAACTTTGCCCATTTTTTATTGAAAAAAGTTACATTTTTGCCAAAATTTTAGAGAACATAAAGAATGCAAAGCTACCAGGAATTTCTGGACCTGAGTGTGGGTTTTCCGCAGGATGGTTTCGAGATCATAGATGACGAATTATACTTTCACGACCTGAACCTGATGGAGATGATTGAAACGTATGGTACTCCGCTGAGGTTTACCTATGTGCCTATCATTTCTAAAAAAATACAGCAAGCTAAACTGCTATTTCAGCAGGCTATTGTTAACAATAATTACCGTGGCAGTTATAAATATTGTTATTGCACCAAAAGCTCACACTTTAAACACGTTGTTGAAGAGGCTTTAAAAAACGATATTCACCTTGAAACGTCATCGGCTTTTGATATGCCCATGATTGATGCCCTGGAAAAGAAGGGTGTGGTGAGTAAGGATATTACAGTAATTTGTAACGGCTTTAAAACGTACCAGTACAAGCAGTACATTGTAGACATGCTGCATGATGGTTTTAAGAACATCATTCCGGTGTTAGACAACAAAGAGGAGTTTAACATCTATGATGATGAGATTGAGATGGATACACCTTGTAACCTGGGTATCCGTATCGCGTCCGAAGAGCAGCCCGATTCGCAGTTTTACACATCGCGCCTGGGCATACGCATGGAGGATGTGATTGATTTTTATTACAATAAGGTAGAAAAGAACCCAAATTTCCGGGTGAAGTTACTGCACTTTTTCATTAACTCCGGCATATCAGATACGCCTTATTACTGGAATGAGTTAGAGAAATATGTTACCCTTTACTGTAAGTTCAAGAAGATAAACCCTGAGCTGGATACACTCGACATTGGCGGTGGTATGCCTTTTAAAGACTCGCTGGTATTTGATTTTGATTACGAATACATGATCAACGAGATTGTGAAACGTATTAAAGAAATTTGCGGTGAGCACGATGTAGAGGAACCGGATATTATTACAGAGTTTGGTAAATATACCTGTGCCGAAGCATCGGGCATACTTTATAAAGTATTGGGCCGTAAACAGCAAAACGACCGCGAAAAGTGGCTAATGCTGGATGGATCATTCATCACCAACTTACCCGACGTTTGGGCGCTTAACCAAAAATATATATTACTGCCCATTAACAATTGGGATGCCGAGTACGAGCGTGTAAACCTTGGCGGTATTACCTGCGACGGACAAGACTATTACAACCAGGAAGCTCACATGAACAGTGTATTTATGCCAAAAACGCGTAAGGTGCAGTATCTGGGCTTTTTTAATACCGGTGCTTACCAGGAGGTATTGAGCGGCTACGGCGGTATACACCACTGCCTGCTGCCTTCCCCTAAACATGTACTCATACGCCGCAACCGCGATGAAACCTTCAATTTTGAAGTGTTTGGCGAAGAGCAGAACAGTAAACAGGTTTTAAAGATTTTAGGTTACACCACCTAATTGTATAAAAGCCCTCAAAATTTGAGGGCTTTTTTGTTTTATTTGCAGCTCACCTTATACACATGGAACATATCCCCGTTCATAAGCTGCAAAGCAGCACAGGCTTAGGCTTTGAAATTTGGCATTCGGGCGACAAGGGTTTTAAAAAAGATGGCATGCGCTTGGGAGCACATCGCGATGACCACTACATCTTTTTTTTAATGGAAGAAGGCGAAGCTTCACTTATGGTCGATTTTACAGAGATCTGCATTGCTGCAACGTCTGTCTATTACGTTTTACCTGGGCAAGTACATCATGGTATAAAAAGTGTGAGCGCGGCAGGCTGGTTCCTTGCTGTTGATACGTCGCTCATTTCGGTAGATTTTAGAACCGTATTAGAGAATGGGCTGCTTATGCAACAACCAAGGTTGCTGGATGCAGATTATTACCAGCGATTTGTTACCATAGTCGAATTTCTACACCAGCAGTTTAGTAGCAATAATAACAAAGCCTTTTCTACACACCTAACACAAGGGCTGCTTAACTCCTTTTTAGCGATGACCGCATGCCTGTACAGCGACCAGATAAACGGGGTACAAACCACTACCCGCCCAATGCTTATTGCACATAATTTTAAAAAGCTGCTTACCGAAAACTTTATGAGCATCAAAAGTCCGGCTGCTTATGCAAGGCTGCTTCACATATCGGAATCTTATTTAAACGAGGCTTTAAAAAAAATTACAGGCTTACCTGTATCTTACTGGATACTGCATGAGGTGATGATTGAAGCTAAACGACTGCTTTATTATAGCCAACTCAATATTAAGGAAATTGCACACCAGCTCGGTTATGATGACCATACTTACTTTTCGCGCCTTTTTAAAAAGGCTAACCAAATAACACCGCTGGCTTTTCGGGAGCTTTACCGAAAATAGTCCAATCTATACCCCGCTTTATCTATTTGCCAGCTGGCATTATCACGGTTTCTTTGTAATCATAAATCTTATACAATGACCGACAAATTCCTGCAACACTTTAGAAAAAAAGCGGCCAACTTAATTGATGGCAAACTCGCAAAAACCGGAACGGTATTAGAAGTACGTAAATGGGAACCATCAACCATTATAGAGGTAGACCTCCATTTACCGCAAACCGTTATGGACGACTGGAACGAAGTTCCATACATGAAGTGTAAGGTCGATGATCTTACCTACCGCGATTACACCCCATCCGGCTGGGACGCTGAAACGCAAACCTGCACCCTGTTTATAGACGCCGGACATGCGGGCCCTGGCAGTCGCTGGGCGCAACAGTTACAAAAAGGCGATAAAATAAGCTACCTGGGCACTAATAGTACACGGCAAACCCCCTCTTCCACATCGGCCGTAATATGCCTGGGCGACGAAAGCAGCATAGGCCACCTGCTGGCCATGCAACAGCTTACATTGCCCCAAACCCGGTTTTCAGGTGCTATTATTATTGACAACGACCAAAACCGAAGCTTATTTAAGCAGTTTTTTAAATCGCCATTGCAACCTATACCCCGTACTGATGTTTGTGGTCATCATTCGTTAACAGAATGGTTGCTGGAACAGACTTGCTCCATACAAAACACACTGTTCTATATTGTTGGTAACAGCCATATGGTTACCCAAATGCGCAAATTGCTTCGAAAGCAGGGCTATCAATCAAATCAAATTAAGTGTCAGGGCTTTTGGTCGTAAAGGCAATATGGATTACAAAAGCTGTGCATTTGATTATACCTTTATCAAACAAATAAGGTAATTTAGCATTGCTTTAACGTAAACCTGCTTAAGCCATGTTAAACTATAAATTCAGCCTGTTATCTGCCTTATTATTTTTAAGTTGCTGCACCGAACATCCCAAGCATCAAGCAACAAACCAACAGCAGTCTGCACAATCAAAAGATTCAGCTTATACATACAAAAAGCCATCGCCAAACGGTATTGGCAAAATGTACAAGGGCCGCGAGATAGCGAAAGTAATTAGCTTTAGCGGCGCTGGCTGGCTGGAGCGAGATACGCGGAACCAGGAAGAAAATGTAGAGTTGGCGGTTAAGTATTTACCGGTTGATAAAGAAAGCATTGTGGCCGATATTGGTGCAGGGACTGGCTTTTATACCTTCAGGATTGCCCCGAAAGTAAAAAAGGTGCTGGCCATTGAATTGCAGGACGAAGCGTTGGACTACCTGAAGCAACGCAGCCAGAAATTAAAGCTAACAAATGTAGAGGTGGTGAAGGGTATGGAAAAAGTCCCTAACCTACCTGACAGCAGTATTGACCTGGCCTTGATGGTTGACGTTTACCATGAGCTGGAGTATCCGCATGAGTACTTGCAAGCCTTGTACAAAGCACTTAAGCCTGGCGGCAAAATAGTAATGTTGGAATATAAAGGTGAAGATCCTGAAGTGCCTATCAAGGAGCTGCACAAAACTACTACAGTGCAAATAAGCAAAGAGCTAACTGCTAACGGCTTTACCTTTGTAAAAGATAAAGCCGGCTTGCCTATGCAGCACTTTTTAATCTATCAGAAGAAATAGTTAGTTCGATTAATTATTATGAACGTTACTGTACGCAGCAGGTGGAAACCGTATGTTTACGAGACGCTTAACACACATTCACAAACTGCGGCAGTAGTCCTCTAACGATACCTTCTGTCTTTACTGTTTATTAACTATCAAACTTGTCCAGTAATTTTAATAACGTTTCGAAATCCTTTGGATATGGAGCATTGATAACCACTTGTTTTTCCTCACTAACTTTAAACGTTAACTCGAAGGCGTGCAGGGCAAAGCGTTTCATGATAGGCAGTTCTTCCTGATCTTTACCCAAATGGTATTTACGTTTGAGCTGCGAAAGGAATACCGGCTTGCCTTTATACATTTCATCGCCGGCTATGGATGCGCGCTGGGTTGCCAAATGAATACGGATCTGGTGCATGCGGCCTGTCACCGGTCTGCATTCTACCAAAGTATAATGTTTAAAATATTTTAACGACTGAAACCACGTTTCGGCACGTTTACCCTCCTGCCGACTTATAGACACCGTGTTTTTACCGGTGTTGAGAATAGGCAGATCAACCAGCAAATCATCAAACACGTGGGTGCCTTCTATAACGGCGTGGTATACTTTCTTTACCTGGCGCCGCTCAAACTGCATAGATACTAAACGATAAGTTTCGGGATTTTTAGCAATAATTAACGCGCCTGATGTTTCTTTATCCAGGCGGTGACAAATTTGTGCATCTTCCCAATAATTTTTGGCCAGCCTAAGCATGCTGATCTCGCTGCTGCCATCGCCACGCTCATCAAGCGAGCTGATGAATGGCGGTTTATTCACTACAAACAGGTTATCGTCTTCGTATATAATGAGGTCAGTAAACTTCGGAATTTTCATACTTACAAATAGGGTACAAAAATACGGTTATTATCGCAATACTTTAAGTCACTGCAGCAGCAGTTGCAAGATTATGCATTTAAAACAGAAACAAACTACTAGCCAATGAGTTAAATAACTACTGTCCAAAAATTTAAAGGAACAATGCCATGAGTACAAAATCAGCAAGGCCGGTAAAAACGAAACAAGAGAACTTGTTTGACAAAGTTAAAACTGCTGTGAGCGATATGTGGGACACTGCCGCTCACAAAGCAGAGGACTTAAAAGATGTAGCAGAGGATAAGATTGAGGATATTAAGAAGAAGGTGAGCGCTAAAAAAGTACCGGCTGCCAGGAAACCATCGGCTGCCAAGCAGCTAGTGAGAGACACGGCACCATCTTTAAAAAAGGCTAAGGTTAATTTGGCTGATGTAAAAAAAACTGCAGCTATGGCAGCCACACAACCTAAAGCAGAAAGCGTTGTTAAAAAGATCAATTCCAAGAAAGCAACAACATCTGTGGCTAAGAAAAAAGCGACAACTAAAAAGTAAGATTTACCTGCTTGATAGAAATAATTGGCTGCCTATTAGAACATCTCTTCTTCGTTGACATAATGTTGGTTATTTAATAGGTAGCAGTGGATAAAACAACAAGGCGCTTACCTGATGAGATAAGCGCCTTGTTTAATATTTCTAAATTATTAATTTGCAATAGTTGGCAAATACTCAAACTTGTATCCTACCCCTTTAACCGTTGACACATAGTCTTCGCCTAACTTCTCGCGTAGTTTGCGGATGTGTACATCAATGGTACGGTTGGTAACTACTACAGAGTCTTCCCAAATATTTTTAAGGATCACATCGCGGGTGTAAACCTTTCCGGGTTTTGATGCCAGCAAGTAAAGTAATTCAAATTCTTTTTTGGCAAGCACTACTTTAGCACCTTTTTGATAAACCAGGTAGCTTTCACGATCTATAACCAGGTCACCTACCTCAAGCTTATTGTCAGACACTTCATCAGTACCAGCATTGCGGCGCAGTATGGCGTTTATACGGCTCACAAGGGCACGGGGCTTAATAGGCTTGGCTATGTAATCATCAGCGCCTACGTTAAAGCCTGCAATTTCCGAATACTCTTCGCTGCGGGCAGTTAAAAACACCATAAAAGTATTTTTAAACTCGGGCATGGTGCGCATAATACGGCAGGCTTCTATGCCGTCCATCTTAGGCATCATAATGTCCAGCACAATTAAATCAGGCAAAACTTTCTTTGCTTCGGCAACTGCTTCTTGTCCATTATGGGCTAAATGAACCTGATAACCTTCTTTCTTTAAGTTATATTCAATTAACTCTAATATATCAGGCTCGTCATCAACAATTAATATCTTTTGTTTCGCTGTAGTGCTCATCAGGTCGAATTTTGGCATAAAGGTAATACCAAAAGAAAAGCAAATGGTTAAACCATTGTTAATAAATTGTTAATGCTTAATATTTACTTAAAGTTTAGCGAAGGTTTTGTTAAAAAACTCTTCTAAGCTCTTGCCTGATAAGTTCTTGGCAATAATCTTTCCCTGCGGATCTATAATGAAATTAGATGGAATGGCCTCAATATGGTATAGCCGTTCAGTTGGTCCTTCAAACTTTTGCAGGTCTGACGCATGCTGCCAGGTTAGCTTATCAGCTGCTATAGCTTGCTGCCAGGCGGCCTTTTCCTCATCTAAAGATATGCCCAAGATATTTAAGCCTTTGCCTTTGTATTGGTTGTACAGGCGCACAACGTTAGGATTTTCCTGACGGCAAGGCGCACACCATGATGCCCAAAAATCAATCATTACATATTTACCTTTGTAATCAGATAATTTAACCGGCCTGCCGTCAATGCCTTTAGTGGTAAACTCAGGTGCGTTATGACCCACTGAGATTGGCTTAACTGCTGCCATCTGCTTCACAAATTGCTGTACGGAGGCATTCTCTTTAAACTTGCCTTCCAAGCCATCGGCATACGCAACCAACTGAGGTTCATACTTATAAGGATCAAGCGACATAGCAGCGTAAAAAGCAGCCAATGAGCTTTTGTTCTTGTCTATAAACTGCAATACCTCGGTGCTGTAATTGGCCATGTTCTTTTCAAACATGGGCTGGTAAATCTTCAGCAGTGAATCCTGATTTTTGGTTTCCTGTGCCTTGGCCTGAAACTCGTTCACAACCTTAGAGTTCATTTCGCCGTACTTGTTGCTGAAGGTGTTAAACTCCTTAATTTTGTCAGACTCCTGCGAACCGGTTACGGTGTAAGCATGGCCTTCATTTTTTAAGTCTGTCTCAAAAGATATATCATCGCCGTTTTGTGCAATCAGGTCAAACAGCGTTCCGCCTACGCGTACCTTAAATAGGTTGGCGGTTGGCGATTGGTTTTTGAACGTAAACTTTCCGTCCGAAAGCTCTACAGAATCGATGATGCTCACTTGAGAAGTATCAGCACGTAGCAGGTAAGCCTTTTTAGCTTCGCTGGGATTTTTGATGGTACCTTTAATAGTAAAGGACGATTTATCTTTACAGGAATACATACCCATGACGGCTAACGCCAGGCTGCAGGTAATGATGTGTTTCTTCATTATTGAGCTTGTAGTGCTTTAATTAAAAGCTGATTTGTTTTTTGCGGATCTATCTTACCCTTGGAGCGTTTCATAATCTCGCCCATGAATAAACCTAATACGCCTTTTTTACCTTTTTGGTATTCAACCACTTTATCCGGAAACTTGGCCAGTGCTTCTTTAATGAAAACATCCAGTTCGTCGCCGTTATCACTGATGATCAGATTCTGCTCTGCAGCAACCTGTTCAGCCGTTTTAGTGGCATCCTGCAACAGTGCCGGAAATATCTTATGAGAGGCTACTGTATTGTTTACTTTGCCTGCATCAACTAATTCAATTATGCCTGCTAGTTGCTGCGGAGTTAAAGTAAGCGAATCAATGGTTCGGTGATGCTCATTAAGGTACGATTTAACTGTACCCATTAACCAGTGGACCGCCGATTTATAGTTAGCTGTACAAGCTATTAATTGCTCAAAATATGTCACGAGGTCATGATCGGCCGTAATTACTGATGCATCATACGGCGATAGACCCAATTGCTCAATATACTTGTGGTAAAGCTCCTCGGGTAACGCGGGCATACCTTGCCGAATTTTCTCAAGGTATTCCTCGCTCAACATCAACGGTTGCAGGTCGGGCTCGGGGAAATAGCGGTAATCATTAGCCATCTCCTTGCTGCGCAGAACAGATGTTTCGCCTGTATCGGCATTAAAATTCAGCGTATTTTGGTCAATATAACCACCTGCTTCTATAATGTCTATCTGTCGTAAAAACTCATGCTCAATGGCGCGCTGTACATTGCGTATCGAGTTCAGGTTCTTTACCTCGCAGCGGTTGCCCAATTGGGTGGCACCTTTTAAACGTACAGAGATATTAGCATCGCAACGCATGCTCCCTTCTTCCATGTTACCATCGCAAATGCCCAGGTAACGCAGCAGCTTGCGCATTTCGGTGAGATATTGTACCGCTTCTTCGCTGCTGTGAATATCGGGTTCTGATACTATTTCGAGCAGGGGCACTCCGGCCCGGTTAAGGTCAATAAGTGAATGCGTATCATGCTGATCGTGCATACTTTTGCCCGCATCTTCTTCCATATGAATATGGTGTATGGCAATTTGTCGCTGGGTGCCATCATGCAGTTTTACGGTTACATGGCCGCCCGTAATAATCGGGTGCTGATCCTGGCTTATCTGATAGCCTTTGGGCAAGTCGGCATAAAAATAGTTTTTGCGCGCAAAGTTGTTGAATCGATTAACCTGCCCGTTGCAGGCGAAGCCTAACTTCACGGCGTATTCCACTACTTTTTTATTCAAAAACGGCAAGGTTCCGGGGTGACCTAACGATACCATACTGATGTGCTCATTAGGACCTGCGCCAAACTCGGCACTATCGGCCGAAAAGGCCTTACTTAAGGTTGATAGCTGCGCATGTACTTCCAAACCCACTACCAGCTCGTACTTTTCGCTTGCTTCGGTGCTATTATTAATCATTGTTCCAATACCGGTAGTTATGCCTACCCTAACGTGGCAAATATAAATTTATTCAGCAGTTATCGACCTAAAAACGATAGAAAGTTTGGCGGGTGTACATGCGAACAGCCAAAATGTTGCGCAACATAAAAATAATCTGCTGTAAATCCGGGCCGGAGTAAACATCAGTTTCTTGTAAAACTCTTGTTAGCTCGCCAACTCTTTAGGTTATAATCTACCTGCTAAGCACTCAATTATTTACATTTGCCACCATATATAAATATAGCCTTAATGAAGATTGAAACGCTGGCCATACACGCCGCCAACCATACAGATACCGCTACCTCTGCCGTTATACAGCCCATCGTATTAGCCACTACATTTGAGCGCGATGCCGATGGCGGATACAGTAAGGGCTACAGCTACAGCCGGGCGGGTAATCCCAATCGTAACGCATTAGAAACTGTGCTGGCCCGATTAGAAGGCGGTGCTGACGCTGCGGCCTTTTCATCTGGCAATGCCGCCGGTATGGCGGTGTTTCAGTCGCTTAAGCCTGGCACGCATATTATAGCACCTAGTGATATGTATCATGGGTTGCGCAACCAGTTAAAAGAGCTGTTTGAGGGCATTTTAACGTTTGATTTTATTGACCTCAATGATGAGGCGTTATTACGATCCACAATCAACGCTGATACCGGCTTAGTTTGGATTGAAACCCCTTCAAACCCGTTGTTAAAAATAACCGATGTTAAAAAGGTAATTGCTATAGCACACGAGCGTGACATTAAGGTAGCATGCGATAATACGTTTGCTAGTCCGTTAGGACAACAGCCCTTAACCCTGGGTGCCGATCTGGTGATGCACTCTACTACCAAATACCTGGGTGGCCACAGTGATTTAACTGGCGGCGCTTTAATTACTGCACAAACCGGTGCCTGGTGGCAACGCATACTGCAGGTACAGCAAATGGGTGGCGCCATACCTTCACCAAGCGATTGCTACTGGCTTACGCGGAGTATTAAAACACTGCCCTACCGTATGCGCGGCCATACGCACAACGCACAATTGCTGGCCCAATTTTTAGAGCAGCACCCCCAGGTTGAGCAGGTGCTTTACCCGGGTTTGCCTTCACACCCACAACATGAGTTGGCAAAAAGCCAGATGCTGAGCTTTGGCGGTATGCTTTCTTTTATGGTAAAAGGCGGGCAGGAAGCGGCAGAAAAGGTATTAAGCCATACTAAACTCTTTACCTCAGCTACCAGCCTGGGCGGTGTTGAAAGCCTGATTGAACGCCGTGCAGCTATCGAAGGCCCTGATACTAAAACGCCTCAAAATCTGCTGCGCGTTTCGGTAGGGCTAGAACATATTGACGACCTGATTGAAGACATGCAAGCTGCCCTTGAAGCCAGGTGATGGCTTAAGTTTACTGCGTGTACAAATCGTAAAAAAAACGTTATGCCGGCGACTTTCCGGTTTTTCTTACCATAGTTACAAAGTCGCCTGTTTTGCCAAAAGGATAACCTTTTTTTAGCCCCCAGGCTATAAAATCGGCCAGGCGCTTAATGAACGGATCGCCGCTATTGCGCACCACATAACCAGGAAAACCAAAACGCTCAGGCTGATTCAGGTCGGTAAACTCCCATGGATGGAAATACAGGTTGAGGTAACCATCCTTGCGGTGCGTACTTGCGCTTAGCATTTTTAGGAGAGCCATTGGCAAATTATGAAAGCTTAACCAAAACAAAGGAAAGCGAACAACCGGTGATACCGATGAGGGTAACTGCAGCACGTTATGGTGGTAAAACCAGGTACGCGGCTTGCTAAAATTATTGTACCTGCCCGGCAACCAGGTAGGGTTGATGGATGAATTGTATACATAACCCGCTTTTTCAATCTCGCGCTCGTCTACCGGCATCATACGTGCCATGCGGTAGCCGGTTACCTGAACACCGCTAATCTCTTCCAGCTTTTGTTTAGATTGCAGCAAGTGCTCCGGTTTGAAATCGGAATGATAATAGCCGTGCGAAGCCAGTTCATGCCCTTCGTTAATAATTTGCATCACTATCTCGGGCCTATGCTGTGCATAATTGGCCGTTGTATAAAAAGTAGCCTTTACGCTGGCATCTTTCAATACTTTTAAAATGCTTAAAGTGCCGGTGGTTGATATGGAAAGCTGTTCTTCGAACGGAATGCTCTTGCCATACTCAAAAGGCATATCAAATTCCTCAATATCAAAGCTTAGCAAGATCATGGTTAATGCGTTGTAAATTGGTAGAACGTATAATATAATTAGGCCGCTGCTTGGCCTGCATAAACAGTTTACCCAGATAGGTACCTATGATGCCCAGTACCATCAACTGTAAACCACCAAAAAATACAATGGTAGTTAACATGGATGCCCAGCCAGAAACTGCATCGCCCGAAAAATAGCTGATTAATATATAAGGCATATACAGCAGCGCCATTACAGAAAAGAACATACCCAAACCCGTGGCTATATACAGCGGCCTTACGCTGAATGCGGTGATGCCCTGCATGGCAAAATTAACCATCTTTTTAAGGTTATATTTGCTCTTGCCCGAAAACCGGGCCTCGCATATATAATGTATGCCGTACTGCTTAAAACCAAGCCATTTAACCAAGCCCCGTATAAATAAGCCGTTCTCGTTTAAACTGGTTAGTACGTTGGCCACTTTACGGTCAATGAGCCTAAAATCGGCCGTGCCTTTTTCCAGCTTAGTATCTGAAAGTGAATTAAGCACACCATAAAAAAGATCAGACGATTTGGTTTTAAAGAAAGTGGCTTCGTCCTGATACTCACGGCAGGTGTATACTACGTCGTACCCTTCCTCCCATTTTTCCAAAAACTGCGGAATCATTTCGGGCGGGTGCTGCATATCACTGTCCATACTGATAATGGCATCGCCATCGGCATAATCATAGCCGGCTTTCAACGCATTTTGGTGACCAAAATTGCGCGACAATTCCAAGTAATACAGGTTGTTGTCTAATCCCGCCAGCGCTTTCAAACTGTTTAAGGTTCCATCGGAGCTGCCGTCATCCACAAAAATCACTTCATAATCGTAGTTTATGGTTTTTAAAACTGTAACAAGACGTTCAGCTAAAACCTCGATATTTCCTTCTTCGTTAAAAGACGGAATCACTACAGAAATCTTCTTTCTCATCTATTGGGCCACGTAAACTGGTTGCCGGTTAAAGTTCCGGGTTAAAATTTCATATATTATTCTGAGCCATATCACAAAGCAAGGCAGTGCCTTTAATGCATATGGCTTTATGTAGGTTTTATTGATCAATTTAGGAAACAGGTCTGATGGTGACAGGCTGGTAATAACCAGCGCGAATATCAGCAAGCCAATCTCCAACGTGGTAACCGGCCGGGGCAGGTTCATGTACCATATGGCTACACCTACAAAAGCTATGATATAAGTAGGCGATTCGGACCCGGTGCTGAAAATTACGGTAAAAATCAACGTAGATGCTAAAAGCAACAGTTGATAAGGCGCTTGCCGGTAACTGTGTATTTTTAAATAAGATGTACCAAATAACAACAAGGCCGGTACCATCACTATGAGGTTTGACAGCTGCGGATATTGGAAGATACGGCGTATCATACCCATCACGCTTATATCTTGCATGGTTGAGGTAGCGTTAAGCGCATTCTTTTCTACCAAACTGGCGTACCAATCGTAATAACTTTGCATTACAAACGATGGTGACGAGAACAGCATGGGCAGCGCAAAAAGCACAATACCCCAAAATATAAGCGACAGAATAAATTTCAGCTTATTATCTGAAAAGAAGAAAAATGCCAAACCCACAATGCCGTAAAGCTTAATGTAGGTACCGGCTACAATTAACAGCGCTGCCCAAAAATCCTGCCTGCGCCTGATGAATACATAACTCAGCACAATAATCCCTGCCATCATGGGGTTAAACTGCACGTTAAAAGATGATGTCATAAGCTCGTGAGCGCAAATGAGCAACACGGCCGTACGCTGAGTGACCGATAGCGGCAAAAGCAATATAGCCTGGTACAACACCCACGCATTTACCATTACCCATAAAATGGAACCAAGGGTATCGGGCAGTAAGGTAAAGGGCGCTATTACAAGCGCGAACAATGGACCGTAATGGTTGGTATCTAAAAAATACTTGGGCTGAGGCGCATACAAATTAACCTGGTGTACCAGGTTAATGAACGTATACTTATAGATATAATAGTTGTTGATATGCTGATGAAGCGCCTGTTTCAGGATAGCGAAAAAGCTCAGCCCAAACCAAATAATGGTTACAAAAATCCGGTTGCTGAACAGCTTTAAAAATTTAGACATTAAAAGCGGACTGTCAATTACTTGTTACAAATATAGCAATATGTTCTTTAATTGACGGGTTGGCATACCAGTGTTGCAACGGCTTATATAAATATACTATTTCTTATTATTTTAGCCACATGGATCAATATTCTATTCCCTTAAAGTACCGTAAAATGGAGAACCTGCACATTGTCTTTTGGCTATTGAAAGATATTGGCTGGTGCCTGGTGTGGAAACCTTTAGGGCTGGTTATGATTATCCCTACCTTGTTTATTTCTATTGTGATTGCCTACCGTACCCGCGATATGGTGGCTGAACTGTGCCACAACCTGGCTATAACCTTTTGGATAAGCGCCAACTCGTATTGGATGATCAGCGAATTTTTGGGATTTGATACGCACACCGTTTATGGTCATATCACTTACAAAAACCTCACGCTGCTCCCGTTTATGATGGGCGTATTTTGCCTGGCATACTATTACGCTATCTGGAAGCCAAGGAACCCGGATGCCATTGAAACGATGTAGTTTAAGTATAAACAACAAAAGGCTTCTATAAAGAAGCCTTTTGCAATTAATCAATAGTTAGCAGAAATCTACTAAAAAACTCTAACTATATCTATTACGCCGTAGCTAAACTGACCCCCGTTAGCTGATCGGCGAAGGCAACGAATGCCTTGCTATCAGATATACGTTGCTGATGAATAATCAGATTTTTCAAATTAATTTTTCCTTTAACAAATTTAAAATCGCCCGAATAGAAGCGTTCATGAATATGAATAAAGCCTAAATCCTGCACCAGGTATTCGTCTTCGTAACGCAGGTAAATATTTAGTTCCACATCATTGCTAAAGTTCAAATCCTGTGCTTTCTCGTGCGCCTTTTTATACTCGTAACCATACCCATAACGCAATGCGGCAATGTCTGACAGCACGGCCGAGCCTGTCGGGTGACCGCCTGCCCCCTTACCAAAAAAGAATTGCTGGTCGGCAAATGCGGCCTGTACGGTTACGCCATTGTATTCGTATTCTACGTTGTATAAAAACTCGGTATCGTTTACAAACTTGGGCAGCACAAAAAGCGCTACGTGCTTATCATCAAGTTCTTTGGCAACAGGCACCAATTTAATCTTCAACTTTTTTTCGCGGGCGTATTGCAAATCATAAGCCGATAGATTTTGAATGCCTATGTTCAGCACTTCTTCGGGCTTAACCACTATGCCGTAGGCATGGGCGGCGGCAATAACCAGCTTAAACTTTGCATCATAACCACCTACGTCCATAGTTGGGTCGGTTTCGGCAAAGCCTAAGTCCTGAGCCTGTTTAAGGGCGGTATCGTAATCCAGGTTTTCGATAAAACCTTTAGAAAGAATATAGTTTGAAGAACCGTTAAAAATTCCACTTATAGAATGCAGCAGTTCGTTATCATAATATTCTTCCAGGTTACGGATGATGGGAATACTACCGCACACGGCACCTTCATAAAGCAGAGAGGTTCCGTGTTCCCTTTGCAGGTTAATGAGTTCCTGTAAATGAAGGGCCACCATTTTTTTACTGGCTGATACTACGTTCTTACCGGTAGATAAAGCTCTTGATGCGATCTCAAAAGCGGCTTCGGTATCATTGATCAGCTCAACAACGGTATTGATTTCCGGATCTTCTAAAATTTCGTCGCGATCGGTTGTGAAAAGTTCGGCAGGTAAGGTTCGTTGTTTGTTAGGGTCCTTTATGGCAATCTTTCTTATCTCAATATTCAGTTTTTTGGTTCTGATGATGTCATATAATCCTTGTCCAACAACGCCAAATCCAAATAAACCAATAGTTAGTTTTTTACTCATTAAGCTATCTTTTGTAATTCAATAATTTTCCCTCTTACATCGGTTTTGATGAATGAAGAGATGATCTTAGTCAGGGTTTCTGTTTCTATTAAAAAGCCATCATGCGCATAAAACGAGTCAAACTCAGCGTAAGCTGCCTTTGGTATATGCTGAAATAAATATTGCTGCTCCTCTACCGGGAACAAAATATCAGACTTAATGCCGATAACCAGCGTCTGCGCTTTGATAGTGCCAAGCGCTTTCTCTAATCCGCCGCGGTTACGACCGGCATGGTGCGAGTCCATCACCTTGGTTAAGTACCAGTAGCTGTAGGCATTAAAGCGGTTCACCAGCTTATCGCCCTGGTAGCTCTGGTAGCTCGAAGCGCGGTAATTATCGGTGATGTTATCATCTTCTTCGTGCTGTTTGATATTATAGGCCTTGTAACCTCTGTATGATAGAAGGGCCATGCTGCGGGCTGCCTTGAGACCTGCGCTGCCGCCGTCAGGTGTTCCGTTGTTAAAGGTAGCGTCGGCGTTAAGTGCCAGGCGCTGCGACTCGTTAAAGGCAATGCCCCAGGGCGAGTGTTTAGCGTTAGTGGCAATCAAAATCAACTGCTTAATGCGTTCAGGTTCTATAATGCTCCATTCCAATGCCTGCTGGCCGCCTAATGAGCCGCCTATCAACACCCAAATATCTTTGATACCTAAATGCGCTGCAAGTAAGCGGTGCACATTGGCCATATCCCGCGTGGTATACTGCGGAAAAGATAGGTAGTAAGGTTGACCAGTAGCCGGGTTAATGCTTAACGGGCTGGTAGTACCATAAGCAGATCCCAATACGTTGGCGCAAATGATAAAATGTTCGTCAGGATTAAAAAAGTAACCCTCGCCTACCAAACCTTTCCACCAGTCAAACACATCTGAGTTGGCGGTTAGGGCGTGGCAAACCCAAACCACGTTATCTTTGGCTTCGTTCAACCGGCCATAAGTATGATAGCCTATCTCAAGGTTCTCCAGTTTCGCTCCTGATTCCAGTTCAAAAGTGCCGTTGTATCGGTATGTCTGTATACTCATTGTTATTTTAAACCGGCCCGCCTGGCTTACAAGCGGTACCAGTCATACTATTAATCAAATTAAATCTATTGCGGCGGCATGTTAATTTTCAGCTGCCTGCCGGTTAGTTAAGTTCGGCCAGCTGAGCCTCTTGCAACTTTATGCTCGCAAATGCCTGTTCAAAGTCGGCTTTTATATCGTCCATATGCTCAATGCCAACGGCTACGCGTAAAAGCGTTGGCGTAACACCGGCAGCAGCCTGCTCCACATCACTTAACTGCTGATGTGTGGTTGCAGCTGGCTGAATAATCAACGTTTTAGCGTCGCCCACGTTAGCCAGGTGGCTTACTAGCTGCAAACTGTTAATGAAGTTTGCAGCATTCTCTTTGCTGCCTTTCAACTCAAATGAGAGTACAGCGCCAAAACCATTTTTTAAGTATTTTTTAGCTAATGTGTGGTAGGGTGACGACGCTAAACCCGGATAATTTACTTTAGCTACCTGCGGGTGCTGCTCCAGCCAGGTGGCCAGTTCAAGTGTATTATCAACATGGCGTTGCACACGCAATGAAAGTGTCTCTAACCCTTGTATCAGTAAAAACGAATTAAATGGCGACTGTGAAGCGCCGAAATCTCGCAGCCCTTCCACCCGTGCACGAATAATGAATTGAATATTGCCAAACGGCCCGTTAACACCAAATACGTCAGAAAAAACTAAACCGTGATAACCATCTGATGGCTCACTGAATTGTGGATACTTGCCATTTCCCCAGTTGTAGTTGCCCCCATCTACTATTACACCGCCAATGCTAGTACCGTGGCCGCCAATCCATTTTGTAGCACTTTCTACCACCACATTGGCTCCATGCTCTATTGGGCGAAAAAGGTAGCCTCCTGCGCCAAAGGTATTGTCAACTATCAACGGCAAATCGTGCTTGCGGGCCAGTGCAGCTATCTTGTCAAAATCGGGTACATTAAAGCCTGGGTTACCGATGGTTTCCAAGTAAATGGCTTTAGTTTTCTCGTCAATTAATGGCTCAAAGTTTTCGGCCTGGTCGTCTTTCGCAAAGCGGGCTTCAATGCCAAGTCGTTTAAAGGCTACTTTAAACTGGTTATAACTGCCGCCATACAGAAACGGGGAGGTAACAAAATTATCGCCTGCTTGTAAGATGTTGTTAAGCGCTAAAAATTGTGCCGCTTGCCCCGACGCGGTTGCCAACGCTGCCACCCCACCCTCTAATGCTGCTATACGTTTTTCGAACACATCTGTAGTGGGGTTCATGATACGTGAGTAGATGTTGCCAAATTCTTTTAAGGCAAACAGGTTAGCGCCATGCTCGGCATTTTTGAATACGTATGAGGTGGTTTGGTATAAGGGCACTGCCCGCGAACCGGTTGTAGGGTCGGCTTCCTGACCGGCGTGTAACTGTAAAGTTTCGAATTTTAAAGATGAAGTTGACATGGTTGTTGCTGTTTAGATTTGTGCTTAAAACTTGTTGAATTTGCTATAAGCGGAGGTGGCGTACGGACAGGCTATAGCGGTGCCTGAGCGTAAACACGTTACATTATTGCATTAAGTAATGCAGGAAATGACGTACGTGTTGTGCCTCTAACAGCAACACATGCTCATAAAGCCGTTGGCTATATTGCAGGTTGATGGCGTACCCGTTGGGGTAACTAATAAATTAGCAGTAGTGTTGTAGCAGTTAAATCGTTTCATGGCTATTAACTTATATCCCCCGGCTGTATATCCAAACCGGGACAGGAATTGGCACCTTCTCCGTTCATCGGAGGGTTGCCAGCGGGTCAGTGAGCCTGATCTCTCGCCGCTTCTTTATAAATCAAAAACCTACGGAGGGTAATTGATTATGGTATTTAAACCGTTGCACAAAGGTAATGCGTAATATTTTAAAATACCAAGTATTATTAAAAATATTTATTGAGGCGCAGATCTGAAGATATGATTGCGGTTGTTTAATGTTTATAATTTTTATTCCCAATCGAAGTAATGTAATTGGGAATGAATTACTTTGATCATTGAAAGAATTCCTTCAGGAAAGAATAATTGGATTTATCATGTTAATACGGTTTTATTATTTCACCTTCTACAACCACTTCGTTAAAAGGAACTTCAGGAATGATGCTCCATATTGGTTCAGAGCAACCTTGGTGATGGGACTAAGCATCTTTAGCCTGCTTTTAACCTTAACGTGGATTATAAAATTTTTTAGCGGATACTCGTATCAAAGCCGCCTAATTTATGAAGCAACAAGTATTTTCCTGTCATTTGGATTCATTTATGTCTTTTGTTTAAAGGATGGTAAATCGGAAAGGATATACAATGAGTTCAAAGACAGTGACTTTAATAACAAAAGAAATAGATCAATTGCCTGGCTGGTTTGGCTTATAACCTTTTTGATACCGGTAGTTTTAATACTACTTGATAAAAAAACGTCACTCTTTCACTAGCAATTAAGCACACATTACAGCAGCACACAAGTTGGCTTGTTTTTATAACTCCCTGTTCAAATCCCAATGCTCCAGATAATCAGCTACACGCTTCAGGAATGAACCGCCTAACGCGCCGTCTACTACCCTATGGTCATACGACATGGATAAATACAGCATGTGGCGTATAGCGATTACATCACCGGTTGGGGTTTCCAATACGGCAGGTTTTTTCTTGATGGTACCAATAGCCAGAATGGCCACCTGCGGTTGGTTAATAATGGGGGTACCCATAATATTACCAAACATACCTATGTTAGTAACCGTGAAAGTACCGTCGGCTGTATCATCAGGCCGTAATTTATTCAAACGGGCACGGTTGGCTAGGTCATTTACACTCTTAACCAAGCCGGTAAGGTTAAGCGTATCGGCGCGGCGAATAACCGGTACAATTAAATTACCATTGGGCAACGCAGTAGCCATCCCTATGTTAATATCTCGCTTTTTAATGATCTGGGTACCGTTTACAGATACGTTGATCATTGGCATATCGGCAATAGCTTTTGCCACAGCTTCAATAAATATAGGTGTAAATGTAATCTTTTCTCCTTCGCGGGCCTCAAACTTAGCTTTGATCTTCTCTCTCCAGTAAACTAAATTTGTTACGTCGGCCTCTACAAAAGAGGTTACATGCGCTGAAGTTTGAACGCTCATTACCATATGGTCGGCAATTAAGCGGCGCATGCGGTCCATTTCAATGATCTCGTCACTGCCAGAGGTACGGTAAGTTTGTGTGGGTGGTGGTGTATAAGCCGGCTGTGCCGCCTTTGGAGCATAGCTTGCAGCCAATGCCTGTGGTGCCTGAGCAGGTGATGGCTGGCGTTTCTCAAGGTAAGTTAAAAGGTCATCTTTAGTTAAACGACCTTCGGCGCCGGTGCCTGGTATGCCGTCAAGCTCTGCCTGAGTGATGCCTTCCTGATTGGCAATGTTGCGTACCAACGGCGAGTAAAAACGAATACCTGATGATTGTATGGCCGGCACATCAGGCTTGGTCAGGTGCTCCAAACCCGGTATTTCTTTTTCCACTACAGCTTCAGGAACCGGCTCCGGATCCATAATCGGCGCTTCAGGTTGTGATGAAACAGGGGCGGCTTCAACCACATGCTGTTCTTCACCCTCTACCTCAATAATAGCTATAGGACTGCCTACTTGTACTACCTCATCTTTTTGGCACAATTGTTCAACCAGCACACCGCTAACCGGCGAGGGTACCTCAGAGTCAACCTTATCGGTAGCAATCTCTACTACCGCATCATCGGCATCAATTTTATCTCCGGGATTTTTAAGCCAGTTAATCACCGTTGCTTCGGCAACACTTTCGCCCATTTTTGGCAGCAGCAGCTGGTATTTCGCCATGTTTAATCTCTACAATTTATGGCCAAAATTACTTATTTATCTGTTAGTTTTACTGAGCTGCAAGTAAAGTATTCAACATTCCGAGTGCAGTGATGGCCGTGCGCTCAATATTTTGACGGCGCTTGTTGCCAAAAACAAACCTTTTAACCACTATATTCCCTTTGCCCGCCACGCCTATCCAAACGGTGCCAACAGGCTTTTCGGGCGTACCACCATCGGGGCCAGCTATGCCGGTAACCGCAATAGCATAGTCTGATTTAAAGTTGCGCAATGCGCCCTCCACCATTTGTGTGGCTGTTTGCTCACTTACCGCACCGTACTGGCGTAAATTATCTTCTGTAACACCCAATATACTCTCCTTTAACTGATTAGAATAAGACACGGCGCCCCCTAAAAACGTTTTAGATGAGCCGGGGTGCTGCGTAAACAAATGCGCAAGGTAGCCACCGGTGCAACTTTCGGCAAGAGATATGGTTTGACCGAGTTGCTCCAGCTTGTTCATAATGGCTTTCTCCAGAGCAATATCTTCTTGCGCTGCTACTACACTGCCTAAACGATCGGTAAGATGGGCTGCCAGAGTATCTATTTCCTGTTGTAATATTGCTTCATCATCAGCGTAACCGCTCAGGCGCAAACGCACCTGCCCAAGTTTTGGCAAGTAAGCCAACTTGATATAGGGAGGTAATGCTTCTTCAATATCTGCAATACGCTCAGCCAAAAACGACTCTCCCTCGCCTACGGTTAATATAGTTTTATGAATAATAACGGGTAACTTAAAAGTGGCCTTTAGTTTGGGGATTACCTGCTCTTCAACCATATACATCATCTCATGCGGAACGCCCGGCATAGACACGAATATCTTACCGTTATGATTAAACCACATGCCGGGTGCCGTACCATTTTGATTATTAAGCACCCCGCAATTGGCAGGCACCAATGCTTGCTGACGGTTAACCTCTAACAATGGACGATTATATTTGGCAAAAATACGCTCTACGTTGGCTAACGCTTCAGCGTTTTCAACAAAGCCCACGCCAAAATAATCGGCCAGCGTTTTTTTAGTGATATCATCTTTGGTAGGGCCTAATCCGCCTGTAATTAAAACAATATCTGCACGCTGCTGCGCCTCTGCCAAAGCAGTCAGTATATGCTGGCGATCATCTGAAACCGACGAAATTTGCTTAATGCGTACACCAATGGCGTTTAACTGCTGCGCCATCCAGGCAGAGTTTGTGTCTACAATCTGGCCGATGAGTATCTCATCGCCAATGGTTATAATTTCTGCAAGCATGATTAATTGTTATAATAATCTTTTCGTTTGGTAAGTTTTAAATCCTGCAAAATAGAGGCTTTCACACGTAAATCCACGCTAAAAGATTTATATATACCAAAAGGAGTCCACCTGAAAGAAAGGTCCCAGCAATGCAAATCGCGGTAGATAGAAAATTGTGTGATACCCAGTTTAGCCGCCTTAAAATCGTAATTGGTAGTATACTGCACCTTCCATTTAGGCGATACGTTGACATCGCCGCTCGCACTCACCGTGCTTGATGTAGTTTTGGTAAGGTAGGAGTTGTTATAATTAAAGTTGAAGTTGACACTTACGTTGTAAGGTACATTAAAATCCACATAACGACTGGGGTCGCTGTCAATCATGGCTAATTGCTGAGCTTGACCGGCAGTCATATTTTGCAACGTGTTAGGAGCCGGATTTTTCTTGTTGGTTGCCGAGTTTAAGCTAAAGCTCATTGACATGGATAAGTTGGTAAGCGTGGGAAAACGACCGTTCTGAAAGGTGTACCGATCAACCGGACGAATGTATTTCACCAGTGTACCGTTACTAACCGAGTCGCGCACTTCGGTAACGTAAGGATTTAATGTACCGTTTAAACTCACACTTACCTTTTGATTGAAAAGCGCCGTGTGCGCGTTTAGATTTATTGGCGACAGGCGAAACGAGTCGACAGCAAAGTTGTATGCTGTACTCAGGCTTAAACCCTGTAAAATGCTCACCTTGCGGTCGGCACCCGATGTATCAGTACTACGGGCTTTCATTTTAGCTTCGATGGTATTATCTAACGAAAAGCTCACACCCGCAAACCGGCCCGAACTTGGGCCACCAAAAACCGAACTTTCATATATTGAATACTTTTGTGATGTTGCCGGATAGGGCACAATAGCATCACTAACCACCTGGCGATAGTAGCCATAAACGGGATCACCAAAATCGGGGCGATAATTAAAGCTTAATGAAGGCGTCATCACGTGGCGGATGGCTTTCAGACTACCGCCTTTAAACGAAAGTGTGTTATAAACTTTAGTTGAAAAGCCGCCGTTCAACGCGTATTCCCCTGCCCTGGTAAAGCCCGGAACAGTATCGGTAACCAGTTGTTCGTTGCCGCGGATGCTACCACGGGCATAGCGTTTGCGAATACTTTGAAAATACCACCGCTCAGAATAATTGGCGCTGGTATTAAACTGAAAATACTTCAATACATTCAGGTTTAAACCTATAGGTATTTGGTGAAAGAAACCATTTTGCAGGCGTTTAGATAAAGTGGATGCCTTAAACAGCTGCGACTCGGGCACGTCATTAACCTTGTTGGTTCCCTGCAAGGTATAACTTACTGTAACGCGCTGGTACCATTTAGGCTCTCCTACTCTGTCCCTGCTATCAAAAGGACTGATGGAGGACATGTTGAAGTTAAAGGTTGGCAACTCCAGTGATACCGTTCCACGCGATAAGTCCTGGCTATGCGAAAGGCTGGTAGTTAAATTGAATGGCGTACCTGCCCAGGTACGGCTATAAGAAATACTCGAACGAAGGTTGTTTTGCGTTAATTGCTGTATGTTATAATTAGTGGTAGCAGGGTTGTTGGCATAATAAGACTGCGTAGCCGCATTTACCGAAGCGCTGAACGTGCTACCCGGATGAGCGTTGGCATCCTGCGAGTGTGTCCATTGTATATTGTAATCCCTGGTGAACGGATCTCCGGAAACACCGTAGTTATGGGAGCCAAAATTTAGCGCCAATGTTCCCTGGTATTTATAACGCTTTAAATAACGGGCTGTGGTGCCAATCTCTACAGATCCCCTGGAATACACACTTGCCATGGTAGTTAAGTCCAGGTAATCGCTAAAAGCTTTGTAATAGCCAAAGTTTCTTAAAAAGAAGCCTAAACGTGCGTCCTCGCCAAATGAGGGCAAGATGAAGCCGGATGAGCGGCTATTAGGTTTAGGAAAAAAACCAAAAGGTACAGCCACCGGTAACGGCACACCCGCAATTTCAAGATAAGCCGGGCCCGATATTATGCGGTTTTTTTCGCCAATGCCTTTAGTAATTACAATACCAAAGTGCGTATCGGGATAAGGCAATGAACAGGTACTGAACAAGATGTTATGGTAGGCAACTTCCGTTTCGTTAAGCTTTTTGGCCTCTCCGCCGGTTATAAAATTACCTTCCTGCTCTGTTGACGTGTTATAGGAGTAGGCCCTTTTGGTTTGATAGTTATATAAGATGGAGTCGGCCGTTAAGGGGCTTTCATCTTTGTTTTTAGCGATGGGACGGCCGGTGTACCGGCGTGTTTTGGGATCGCGCCTGCCGCTGGCAAATATGAGGTGATTGGTTTGATCAACACGTATATAGTCTGCATCTAAAGAAAAATCTTCGTATGTTACGCGGGCATTTCCAAAGAGGTAAGTGATTTTTTTGTCAGGATCAGTGTAAGTAGAGTCATCAGCAACAGATTTTACTTCAGACTGTAAACCTCCGGGCTTCTTTTTAGTCGTATCTAAACGGGCCACTTTTTTAGAGGTATCCTGTTTTGCCGATCTTTTGGCTTTAGCAGCTATACGTTGTGCGGGTTTTAAAAGCTTTTTGTCTTTAACAGAGTCGAGCTTAATGAGGGTATCTGCCGTAAATACAGTAGTATTGTAATAGCTTGCTTTGTGAGCATGTGCTATTGCATTAACTATCAAAACAATGGCTATTATAAAAAAGAACCTGAGAAATTTCAAAATTGATTATGAATAGTATTTTTGCAGATAAAGTTAACGGCGTTCAAAAATAATGAAAAATAAAGGTTTCAAAACATTCATTTATGGATTATTGGCTTTAGTCATCTCCAGTATAAATTTTGCTTTCACAACAGATAATCCTTGTAAAAAAGACACAACAGTTGCAACCGGTTTTAAACTTAAAACCATTGTAATTGATGCTGGCCACGGCGGCAAAGCCGCAGGCGCGCTTGGTGCCTATTCGATGGAAAAGAATGTAACGCTGGCATTAGCGTTAAAATTGCAGAAGGCAGTACAAAAAGAATTAAAAGACGTAAATGTAATCATGACGCGTACTACCGACGTGTTTGTGCCCAACCGCTCCAGAGCGGACATGGCTAATGAAAACAAGGCAAATATTTATGTTTCTTTACACTGCAACTCTCTGCCTAATGCACGCAGAGTTGTTAACGGTAAAACAGTTTCGGTTCCTAACCGTTCAGGCAAAGGCGTTTTGTTACTGGTTAACCGTATTGGCCGCATGAATGAGCAGGTTGCTGCATTACGCGAGAATGAGTTTGCCGAACAGGAGGAGCAATACTCTAAAGGTACGGCCAGAAAAGAACTTGACCCGGCGCAGGCAATGACATTAAATGCGTTTCGTGATAAGTTTCGGAAACAAAGTATACACCTTGCAAGTTTAATCAATAACGAGTTTACAAACACCGATGGCCGCAATAGCCTGGGTGTAATTGAACAAGGTGTACTGGTACTGGCTCATACGGCTATGCCATCTGTACTGGTTGAAACAGGCTTTATTAACAACCCCGATGAAGAGGATTATTTAAACTCGGAAGATGGACAGGCCGAAATTGTAAACTCAATTGTAAGAGCAATTAAACAATATAAGCACGAACTGGAGCAAACGGCTCCCTAAATATAAAACTTAACTAATACTACCTTGAAAATAAACAACGAAACTAAAATTGGGATACTTACGGTAATTGGTTTAGCTGTACTGGTATTAGGTTACAGCTATCTGAAAGGTAATGACGTATTTTCCAGCTCAAACAAGTTTTATGCACTGTACCGCAATGTTGAGGGATTAACCTTATCTAAGCCTATTCTGGTTAACGGTTTTCAGATCGGCCATGTATCTAACATGACCCTGCAAACCGAGAGCGGTTTTACCATTGTTGAGTTTAAGGTAGATCCTAAATATCCTATTCCGAACAATACACTGGCCCGGTTAGAAAGTACAGACCTTTTAGGTAGTAAAGCTATTATATTTGAATTGGGTAACAGCCGCGAACTGGCCGAAAACAAAGACACGCTTCGGGCCGATATTCAGGGTAGCCTTGCGCAAAGCCTGCAACCTGTGCAGCGTAAAGCCGAAATGCTAATGGAAAGAGTCGACTCCAGCCTTGCTGCTATAAACAAGATCCTGAATCCTGAATTTCAGCGTAACGTTGACCGCAGTTTTATGAGCATTGCCAACTCGCTGCAAACACTCGAAGGGACTACCAAAAAAATTGACCGCTTAGTAGGCGCGCAATCAAACCACATTAACGGCATATTAACCAATGCAGAGGTGATGACATCTAACTTGCGCACCAGCAGCGGACGTTTAAACACCACTACAGCTAATTTTGAAAAGGTTAGCAGCGATTTGGCCAATTCGAATATCAAACAAACTTTAGAGAATGCCAATAAAGCCATGGCCGACTTGCAGTCGACTGTAAATCGGATCAATAGTGGCAAAGGATCGTTAGGACTGCTCTTAAACGACGATAAGATGTACAACAACTTAAACGAGGCATCAGCAAACTTAAACAACCTTTTTATCGACTTAAAAGCGCATCCTAAGCGTTATGTAAGCTTCTCGGTTTTTGGCCGCAAAGGTGATTAATAACAATAGCATTTAACAAAAAAAGCCAGGCATGTGCCTGGCTTTTTTTGTGCGCTGTATTTAAGTATTGGCAAGTTTGATGCTATAACGTTAAAGGGTTTATTACACCATATCTTCACCTACGGTGTAGGTATTGCCTTCAATGGCTAGTTCAGTATTAGGGAAAACGCTGCGGGCTTCCTCAAGCAGGTCCATCAGGCTTTTATACCTGGCAGAGAAGTGGCCAATAAGCAAGCTTTTAGCCTCGGTTTGTACCGCAACCTGCCCTGCCTGCCACGCTGTGGTATGAAAAGTTTTATTGGCCCTATCCAGCATGTTGTGCAAAAAAGTAGATTCATGATATAACAGGTCCACATTTCTGATCTGCTCAAAATACGCGTCATTGTATATTGTGTCTGAGCAAAAAGCATAGCATTTTGGCCGGTCCGAATCAACGGTAAGGTCCTCGTTGCCGTAAACCGTACCGTCAGGCGCTGTGTATGGCGCTCCTTTTTTTAGCAAGGGATAATCCTCAACAGGTATGCCTAAGGCTTCAACCTTATTTTTAATTATTTTACGTAAGCGTTTCTTTTGCTTAAACAAAAAACCTGTGGTTGGTATACGGTGATCCAAAGGTATGGTTTCTACCGTTAAATCCTGATTATCTAATATAAGCTGGGGGGCGGTAGGATCTGTAGCTGTAAACTCAATCAAATAATTGAGTGATGTATCTGAGTACTTAAACTGTACGTCAATGATTTCTTTGAGAGGAGCCGGACCAAACAACTTGAGCGGCTTGGTGCGACCGTTAAGATGCATGGATGACAATAACCCTACAAGTCCAAAATAATGATCGCCGTGTAAATGGCTGATGAAGATGTGGTCTATGCGGCTGGTTTTAACGTCAAAGTGCAACATTTGCACCTGGGTGCCTTCGCCGCAGTCTATCAGGTACAGGCGCTCATTAATATTAAGCACCTGTGCCGTAGGATTTCTGTTAAAAATGGGAGTTGCTGAACTGCTTCCAAGTATGGTTACCTCAAACTTCATAATGGGTAAACACACATAAGCCTTATTTTGCTTCTTTTTTCAGTTCTTTTTCTATCTCTTCCATAAAAATATGGTCGATAGCTTCTTCAGTGGTAGGAACAATGGTCAGTACGTTGTCTAATTGCGATATGCTTATCAGGCGAGAAACCGATTCGTTAAGGCAAGCTAAAATAAAGCTACCTTCGGCATTTTTGCATAAACGATGACCTACCAATAAGCTGCTTAATCCTGATGAATCAGCAAACTTAACCTGGCACAAATCCAAAATTATATTACGCTGTCCCTCGGTATTAATCAGTATCAGCTCAGATTTTAGTTGTGGAGTAATTAATGAATTCAGCTTTGATTCGTTCAGCCTAATCAAAACATACTTCTCATGCTTATCAACAGTGAATTTCATGTTAAAATAATTATAGGGCTAAAGATATAACTAATTTACGTATTAATAAAATCACAAAGTTAGCAACGCCCCTTTAACTGCACTTTCTACCCGTACTAAAACATCCAGGTTGTCAGATTTTACAAACGGCTTACCGGTGATCTGCTCAAACAGCTCTATGTAACGCTCTGATATAGATTGGACGATCTCAGGTGTCATTACTGGCACAACCTGCCCATCCTTACCCTGAAAGCCGTTTTCGATGAGCCATTTGCGTACAAACTCTTTAGATAACTGCTTTTGTGCCTCGCCCTTTTGCTGGCGGTCTGCATATCCTTCACTGTAAAAGTACCGTGACGAATCGGGCGTATGAATTTCATCAATCAGGTATATTTTACCGTCGGCTTTGCCAAATTCATACTTAGTATCTACTAAAATAAGGCCGCGCTCGGCAGCAATTTCGGTACCGCGTGCAAACAGCGCACGGGTATATTGCTCTAACTGCAGGTAATCTTGTTCGGATACAATGCCTTTTGCTAAAATGTCTTCTCTTGATATATCCTCATCATGCCCTACTGATGCTTTAGTTGTTGGCGTGATGATAGGCTCGGGTAACTTATCATTCTCCTTTAAACCTTCGGGTAGGGTAACGCCGCATAGCGTGCGTTTACCGGCAGCGTACTCGCGTGCAGCATGGCCAGCCAGGTAACCACGTATCACCATTTCTACTTTAAACGGCTCACACATTTTACCTATGGTAACACTTGGATCGGGCACGTTCACCACCCAGTTGGGTACAATATCGGCAGTTGCCTCTAAAAAGTGAGCTGCAATTTGGTTCAGCACCTGTCCTTTGTACGGGATAGGCTCTGGCAATACCACATCAAAAGCCGAAATACGGTCGGTAACTACCATAACCAGGTATTTATCTCCTATGGTGTATACATCGCGTACTTTGCCTTTGTAATAAGCCGTTTGCCCGGGAAAATTATATTGTGTTAGTTTAATAGCCTCCATTTATTTTAGATGTAAGATGTGAGATTTGAGATTTGAGACAAAGTTATATTGATTTCTCAACTAACCTGAATCTTATCTCATATCTCACATCTAAATTCTTGTATCCGCAGATTACTGTATATCCCCGTAGGCTTCCAGTATGCGCCGTACCAGTTTGTGACGTACTACGTCTTCGCCGCTCAGGTAAATAATCTCGATGCCTTTAATATCGGTCAGGATACGCAGCGCTGTGTGCAGGCCCGATTGCTGTTTCTTAGGTAAGTCGATCTGAGTTACGTCGCCTGTTACAATGAACTTGGCGGTTGGTCCCATACGTGTAAGGAACATTTTCAGCTGCATATCAGTAGCGTTCTGGGCTTCGTCCAATATCACAAAGCAGTTATCCAGCGTACGGCCACGCATAAAGGCAAGAGGTGCAATTTCAATGGTACGGTTCTCCAAATAAGTTTTTAACTTTTCGGGCGGTATCATATCGTCAAGCGCATCGTACAGGGGGCGCAGGTATGGGTCTATCTTCTCCTTAAGGTCGCCTGGCAAAAAGCCAAGGTTCTCCCCTGCCTCAACGGCCGGGCGGGTAAGTATGATACGCTTAATCTCCTTATTCTTTAAGGCCCTTACTGCCAAAGCTACTGCCGTATAAGTTTTACCTGTACCGGCCGGCCCTATAGCAAACATAATGTCGCTTTTGGTAATGCTGTCTACCATACGGCGCTGGTTAGCCGTACGGGCTTTTACCATAATGCCGTTATGTCCAAAAACAATTACTTCACCTGTACTGCCAGGCTTTTCGTTTGGCTGATCGGCAGTCTTTGTTTCGATATGTTTGGCGCCTAGTAAACGCTCCAGGTCGGTAATATTCAGCGTATCGTACTTTTCTACGTGTTGTAACAAGTAGCCAAACTTTTCATTAAAAAAAGCCAGCTCCTGCTCATCACCTAAAACTTTTACCTCGCTGCCCCGGGCCACAATTTTGAGCTTAGGGTATTGCTTTTTAATGATCTCAAAATGATCATTGTTAGGTCCCCATAGTACGGCGGGGTTTATGTGGTCAATTGATATTTTAAGTTCGTTCAACAGAAAATGATTTTTGTAGTTGCTGATTCGTTATGGTTAAATTTTTGAATATTTGCACTCGCTAACGCTTTTACAAGATTAGCAATAAATATTTTAATTAAGAATGGGAATAATCACTTTAACAACTGATTTGGGCGATAAAGATATTTATCAGGCAGCGCTGAAAGGCAGCATCCTGAAGATATCGCCTTCAGTTAATATTGTAGATATAACCCACTCGGTAGCAGCCTTCAATATACAACAGGCTGCTTTCATTTTAAAGAACAGTTTTTACTATTTCCCTGAAGAAACAGTACATCTTATTGGCATAGATACGGTATACAGTGAAGAGAACCGTTTTTTAGCCATCAGGTACCGTAATCATTACTTTGTTGGAGCCGATAATGGTATCTTTTCACTCATATTTGATGATGAACCGGAGGAGATGGTAGAGATTAACATACTGCAGGATTTAAAGTTTTTGCACTTTCCCTTATCTGATATTTTTGTGAAAGCTGCTTGCCACCTGGCCCAGGGAGGCACATTAAACGCCATTGGCCTGCCGGTACACAGCATCGAAAAACGAATGACGCTGCAACCTGCCGTTGAGCGCAACCAGATCAGGGGTATGGTAATTTATATCGACTCGTTTCAGAACGTGATCACCAACATTACTAAAGACTTTTTTAACCGGGTGCAGCAAGGACGACGCTTTGTACTTTACTTTAAGCGTAACGAAACCATTACCCACCTGAGCTGGCACTATAACGAGGTGCCCGAAGGTGAAAAGCTTTGTCTCTTCGGCATTAGCGATCACCTGGAAATTGCCATTAATAAAGGTAACGCCAGTGGCCTGCTAGGCCTCAATTTGGGCGATAGTGTAATTATTGATTTTCAATAACTCAAGCTTAATAATACAGTTGAACACGTTTACTTATTTGATAAAGGACAGATAAAAATCTGCAATAAGCTCTTGTAAAATACACAAGCACTTACTTCCAAACCACTCACTATCCCCCCGTTTTCATTATAACGTCAATTTTACCAACACTTGCCGGCAAACCTGCTTTTAAACCGTATTTTTACCTTTTAAATAAGTTGAGGAAGAAAGTATTTTATGGCAAGATCACGACTGAATAGTGGGAACGCAGCTGAGAAAGAATTACCAAAAGCAAAGATCAACAAACAAAGCTTGCAAAAAATCAGCAAGCTTATTGGCTACATAAAACCATACCGGGCTAAGTTTTTTGGCGGTTTGATATTTCTTATCATATCAAGCTTAACAGGCTTGGCTTTTCCGGGCTTTTTTGGAGCACTGATTGATGCAGCACAAGGCAAGCAGCACTTTAGCTTTATACCGGCCAATTTAGTTACCATAGGCGAAATAGCAATTGTGGTATTGTTTTTACAGGGGTTTGTATCCTACTTTCGTATTACTTGGTTTGTACAGGTAGCCGAAAAATCGCTGGCAGATATTCGCAGAGACACTTACTTTAAGCTGGTAACGCTGCCTATGAACTTTTTCTCTAACCGCCGTGTTGGAGAGTTGAACAGCCGCATCTCCGCCGACCTTTCACAAATACAAGATACACTAACCACCACTTTTGCAGAAATCATCAGGCAAATCATCATTCTGGTAGGCGGCATCATTTTACTGGCTATATCATCTATTAAGTTAACGCTGGCACTGCTATTGGTACTGCCGTTTTTAATTGTGATAGCCATATTTTTTGGCAAGTTCATTCGTAACCTATCTCGTCAGGCGCAAGATAAGCTGGCCGAATCGAACACCATTGTTGAAGAAACCTTACAAGGCATAGCTAACGTTAAGGCATTTGTAAACGAAGCTTTTGAGGCAGGCCGGTATACTAAAAACCTGAGCGAGGTGGTAACGCTGGCTGTTAAAGGAGCTAAGTACCGCGGTATGTTCGGTGCCTTTATTGTGTTCTGTTTGTTTGGTACTATTTTTTGCGAAATATGGTACGGTTCTTACCTAGTGTCTATTCACGATAACGGACTGACCTTTGGAAAGTTAACCACCTTTATTGTATACGCAGCTTTCATTAGTGCGGCAATGGGTAGCCTGCCCGATCTGTATGCTAACCTTCAAAAAGCCATTGGTGCAAGCGAACGGGTGTTGGAAATTTTGGCCGAACAAGGTGAAGCTGTTTCGATACATGAAAGCGAAAATGCCGTCAAGCAAATTATAAAAGGTAATTTGACCTTCAGTAATATCAATTTTCATTACCCTTCAAGGCCGGAGATTGAGGTATTGAAAGAGGTTTCAATAGAAGCGCAAGCCGGTCAGAAAGTAGCTATTGTGGGACCGAGCGGCTCGGGTAAATCAACCATGGCAGCATTGATATTGCAATTTTACCATCCGCAAAGCGGTCAAATGCTGTTTGATGGCAAACCTGCAGCCGATTATGCTTTAACCGACATACGCAACCAGGTAGCCATAGTGCCGCAGGATGTATTGTTGTTTGGCGGCAGCATTCGTGAAAACATTGCTTATGGCAAGCGTAATGCAACCGAGGCGGAGGTTATACAAGCAGCTAAGCGGGCCAATGCAGATCAGTTTATCACCGGTTTTCCCGAAGGTTATGATACCATTGTTGGCGAACGTGGTGTTAAGCTTTCAGGCGGTCAGCGCCAGCGTATTGCTATTGCGCGGGCTTTGCTTAAAAATCCTTCCATACTCATATTAGATGAGGCTACCTCGTCTCTTGACTCAGAATCTGAACGATTGGTGCAGGAGGCTTTAGAAGAGTTGATGAAGGGCCGTACTTCTATCATCATTGCACACCGCCTTTCTACTATCCGCGAAGCTGACAAAATTGTAGTTCTCGAAAAAGGCCGTATCATTGAAAGCGGGACTCACGAAGAACTTATTGCCCGCGAAGAAGGCCTTTACCGTTATCTTAGCCAATTGCAGTTCGATACGACTGCTTAACGTTCATCGTTTATAAGGTTCATCAGTTTTAATAGTGGCTTTTTAGCTGCTAAGACTGTTGAACCAATAAGCCATTGAACCAATGAACCATATAAAATGAATTTAACGATACACGGGGCAGCCCGTCAGGTTACCGGCAGCATGCATTTGCTAGAGGTTAACCAATACAAAATATTAATTGACTGCGGACTTGATTATGAGAAAGACCGCAACATACAAGCGAACGAAGATTTTCCGTTTAACCCATCCGAGGTAGACGTAGTGATTTTAACCCACGCGCACATTGACCATTCGGGTAACTTACCAACCCTGGTACGCATGGGCTTTGAGGGACAAATTTTGTGCACCCCGCCTACTGCCGAGCTGGCCGAGTTACTTTTGATGGACTCGGTAAGTATATTTTTGAATAAGATGCACAAGCAAAATAAGCATCGCCGGGGGAAACATCATTCCACCACACGCCAGCCGTTATACTTGCAAAAGCACGTAATAGATACGGTGGAACGTATGGTAACCATTGGCTTTAATAAGCCTTTCCGTTTAAACGGCGATATTGAGCTGACGTTTATACCGGTAGGCCATTTACTGGGCGCTGCTGCCGTAGTTTTAAAGGTAAACGACCATGGAGAAGAAAAAACGATAGCTTTTACAGGCGATATTGGCCGTAACAACTACCCGGTATTAAATGACCCGCAACCATTACCTCCTGTGGATTACCTAGTAAGTGAATCTACCTATGGCGGCCGCTTTCACTCTAAGGATAAAACTATTGAGCAGGTACTTATTGAGACTATTGACAAAGCCTGCATTAAAGAATCAGGCAGGTTAATTATACCGGCCTTTAGTATTGGCCGCACACAGGCTTTGGTATACTCGCTTAATAAGATTTTTAGTAGTGGCTTATTACCGCCCATAAAGGTTTTTGTAGATAGCCCGATGGCTTCTGCTTCAACCCAGGTGTTCCGCAAACACCATGGCTTGCTTAATGAAGAGGCGCAGGAGTTCTACCGCGACAAAGGCGATGAATTTGAATTTGACAACCTTACCTACGTTGAAAATTTAAAAGATAGCCGCCAGATAGCTAATTACTTTGAGCCTTGCATCATCATATCATCAGCAGGTATGCTGGAGGGTGGCCGGATACAAGATCACCTGTACAACAATATTCAGAATTACTATTGCACCATCCTTTTTATTGGCTATTGCGCTAAAGGTACGTTGGGCTACCGCCTGCTTCGTGGAGATCCGGTTGTTCATATTAAAGACCGGGAGATGGCCGTTTATGCCACTATTAAAAAAACAGATCTGTTCAGCGCTCACGGCGATCACGATGATTTAGTCAATACCGTTAAGCAGCAAAAGCCAGAAAAGCTCAAACAGGTTTTTTTAGTACACGGCGAAGATGAAAGTATGCAAGCCATGGCCGATGCGCTTTTTGCAGATGGCTATAAAGTTACCATACCAGAGAAAAGTTTAAGCTATACCTTGTAAATGCTTATATTTATAAGCATTTACAATTAAGGCAGTATCACAATTTTATCTCATGAAAAGATTTTCATCCTTTAAAAGATCTCAGATTAGCTTTTTAGTGATTACAGCGCTGGTAGCAACACTATCATCATGCGGCAAAGAAGCTGATCCGGCGGTTATAAAAGTTTCTTCGGCTCCAATTACAGGTGGAACAGCGACTACGCCGGGCGGAGGCACTACCACACCTGGGGGTGGCACTACTACACCGGGTGGAGGAACTACTACACCTGGCAGTGGCACTACAACGCCTGGTGGTGGAACTACAACGCCAGGGGGTGGAACGACAACTCCGGGAGGTGGAACGACAACACCTGGAACCGGCGGCTCGCTTACCATAAGCAATGACGGCAATGCCGGTATTGCTATCGGCGAAGCAAACACTATTGTATATGATTTTAAAGGGACCAGATATACATTAAGAAATTCATCTAACTATGCAGTTATGGGCACATCTATATCTGCATTAGGCTTTACTACCAATGCCATTACAGGTACCGGCACTGATCCGGCAAGCTCAACTACATTTATTTTAGGCACTTTTGGTGGGGCACAAGGCGTAATGGATTTAACACAAGCCAGTATAATGTTGCCTAATGGAACAACTTACTCGTTGAGTACAGCAGGTAAGATAAATTACAACACTTTTTCTGTTAGCGGCAATAAGTTAACAACCAAAGGCACGTTTGATATGATACTTGAAAACGAAAGTAATGCAAACGATAAAATTAAAGTTGGCGGATCTTTCAACCTGCAGTAATTACGGCCAAATAAGTTCAACAAAAAAGCCCTGGCATTGATGCCAGGGCTTTTTTGTTGAGTAGGGTAATGTATTATGCTATACTTTTAAAATGATTGATAATTAAAGTTGCCAGCTCTACCCCTATCCGCTCCTGTGCTTCGTTTGTTGAAGCGCCTATGTGAGGTGTTAATGAGATTTTTGGATGTTGCAGCAGCTCGGTAAGTGGCGTAGGCTCGTTATCAAACACATCCAAACCTGCAAAAGCCAGTTGTCCGCTATTAAGGGCGTCTAACAAGGCAGCCTCATCAACAGTGCCACCGCGTGAGCAGTTTACCAATCCGGCTCCTTTTTTCATCAGAGCGAATTCTTTTGCACCAATTACCGGCTCATGGCTAAACGGCACATGCAGCGATATGAAGTCGCTTTTGGCAATTACTTCTTCTTTCTCGGCATATTGTACAGGCACCTTAACGGTTATGCCACCGCCCAAAGTAAGTTCCAACTCGGTTGTAGATGGATGCACGTCAAACGCCAGCACCTCCATTCCAAGACCATAAGCAATCTTGGCTGTTTCGCGGCCTATGCGACCAAAGCCTAAAATACCAATTGTTTTACCACGCAGCTCAATACCTTTGGCATAAGCCTTTTTCAGGTCGTTAAACTTTGTTGCGCCTTCAACCGGCATTTTGCGGTTGCTGTCTTGCAAAAAGCGTACACCGGTAAATAAGTGCGCAAACACCAGTTCGGCTACCGATGCCGATGATGCAGCAGGTGTGTTATGTACAGCAACGCCTCTTTCAAGCGCATATTCTACATCAATATTGTCAACACCTACTCCGCCTCTACCAATCAGTTTTAAATCAGGGCATTCGTCAATTAAGGCCTTGCGTACTTTGGTAGCGCTACGAACGGTTATGGCATCATATGCCCGCAATTTTACAGGCAGTTCTTCTTGGGGTATGTGCGTGGTATCAACAATAAATCCGGCAGCTTCAAGCATTTGCTTGCCAACTGGGTCAATACCATCATTAGCTAATAATTTTATCATGGTTTAAGGGAGTGTTTAAGGTTTTATTGCTTAAGTGGCTTATTGGTTGAATAGCTTAATAGATAGAATGGTTGATACAGCTCAAACTATCTTACACCTCAACCCATCAACAGATTATTAAGCTTTATTTTTCTCGGCAAATTCCTGCATGGCGTCAATCAGCACGTGGATACTGGTGGTAGGCAATGCATTGTAAATAGACGCGCGGAAACCACCTACACTGCGGTGGCCTTTAATGCCCACAATGCCTTTCTCATCACAAAGCTTCAGGAAAGGCTTCTCATGCTCAGGATTGTTTACCACGAAGCATACATTCATTTTTGAACGGTCTTCGGTTGCAGCTACGCCTTTGAACAATGGGTTGCGGTCAATCTCACGATACAGCATTGCTGCCTTGTCATTATTCTCTTTCTCCATAGCAGCTACGCCGCCTTTGGCTTTTAACCAACCCAGCGTAAGCATAGACACGTAAATAGCAAATACCGGAGGCGTATTGTACATAGAGCCCCCTTCAATTTGCGTTTGATAATTGAACATAGCCGGAATCTTACGGTCAACTTTCCCTAAAATCTCGTCTTTAACAATCACCAATGTAGTGCCAGCAGGGCCCATGTTTTTTTGAGCGCCAGCGTAAATCAAGCCAAAATCGGCCACGTTTATTTTACGGCTGAAAATATCTGAAGACATATCGGCAATCATAGGCACAGGTGATGGTTTAATATCCTGTAACTGCGTACCGTATATAGTATTGTTGGTGGTGATATGAAAATATGCCGCGTCTGCAGGTACCGTATAATCTTTAGGGATGTAAGTGAAATTACTTTCTTTAGAGGTAGCTACAATTTCCAGGGTACCAAAATACTTAGCTTCTTTGGCGGCCTTGTTAGCCCATACACCAGTTTCAAGGTATGCCGCTTTACCACCCTCAGGCAGCAGGTTATAAGGTACCATTGCAAATTGCTGGCTGGCACCACCTTGTAAAAACAATACCGAATAACCCTCAGGCACTTCCAGTAATTCTTTTACGAGTTTTACGGCCTCGTCTAAAACAGCTTCAAACTCGGCTGAGCGATGCGAAATTTCGAGGATGGATAAACCGATACCATTAAAATCAACCACTGCCTGGGCAGCTTGTTTTAAAACTTCATGAGGAAGGATGCCTGGTCCGGCACCGAAATTGTGTTTCATAACGCTTGTATATAGTTAGCAAGGGCAAATGAGCACCTTTACTTGCGCCCGAAGTTAAATATTTACCCTATTAAGTTGGTAGTTAATTACAATTTTGTGAATAATAAGTGAGCATTGTGGATTACGCCAAAATGAAAACGCCCCTTACCCATGCTTAAGCCGGGCAATGGTTTGCCGCGGATCATCAGAAGAAAAAACGAAATTACCGGCTACCAGCACATTGGCTCCTGTGGCAACCAATTGTGGCGCATTTTGCAAATTTACACCACCATCAACTTCAATAAATAAACCGGGGTTGTGAGCCGAGCTCAAATCTTTGATGTCTTCCACTTTCTTATAAGTGTTGTTGATGAATTTTTGGCCGCCAAAACCCGGATTAACCGACATAATTAGTACTAAGTCCAAATCTGCAATGATATCTTCCAGCAAGGCAACCGGTGTATGCGGATTGAGCGCCACCCCTGCTCTGCAGCCCAACTCTTTTATGGCTTGCAGGGTGCGGTGAAGATGGGTGGTTGCCTCGATATGTACGGTTATACTAGCAGCGCCTGCATCGGCAAATGCCTTAATATACCTGTCGGGGTCGGTTATCATCAAATGCACATCTAATGGCTTGGTTGCATATTTATGAACTGCCTCTACAACCGGAAAACCAAACGAAATGTTAGGCACAAACAAACCATCCATAATATCAACATGTATCCAGTCGGCCTCACTATTGTTGAGCAACTCAATATCACGCTGTAGGTTAGCAAAATCTGCAGCTAAAATGGACGGGGCAGTTAGATGGTTCATGCCGCCAAAGATAGATACTTTGGGAAAAGATTAATCAGGAAAGTGTAAAAGGAAAAAAGCCCCAAAAAAGGCAAAGCGTGGCTTAGTCGCAGTTTAGCAACAGATCGTAATATTTACGCATAAGCTCAGTATCGTAGTTTACCAGTGATTGGTAAGCCTCAGACACCAGCTCGTTCAGAATAGAAGCTCCCAATTGGCCAGCGCCGTTGGGAATTGATTCGTAATACTTAATTAACTCTTTAACCCTTATAATTTCGTAAAGCAGCTGCTGGACCAGATCGGTTTGCGACCTGTTGGGCGTACCATGTAAACTGCTGCTCAAAAAATCTAAAGGATCATCATTAGACGTAGATGTCATGTTTTTCAATAGGATCAGACTTTAGATGCTTCGGCATTTATCTAATAGATATCTTATCCAATAGTTTTAAACTAATGACTTAGGGGTTTACAAAGAAACGAAAAACAAACAAAAAAACCACATACCCTTTGAATAAATCTGGGGATATGTGGTTTTTGCGCGGTTTAAGGCTGCTATTTATTCACCTTTTGGAGCGTCTGTTCTTTGTGGCTTAGGCAACAAAGCTTTACGCGAAAGTTTAAGTTTACCTTGTTTGTCGATATCTAACAATTTTACAGTTACCATCTCACCCACTTCAAACACACCATCCATAGTTTCGATACGGCGATGGTCTATTTCAGAAATGTGAAGTAAGCCGTCTTTACCAGGCATGATCTCAACAAATGCACCAAAAGGCATAATTGAGCGTACTTTACCTTCGTAAGTTTCGCCTACCTCAGGTTTTGATGCAATAGCACGAATACGGCCTACAGCAGCATCAATAGCTTCTTTGTTGTCGCCAAATATCTGTACGATACCTTGGTTGTCTTTCTCCTCAATATTGATGGTAGCACCAGTCTCGCGTTGCATTTCCTGGATGATTTTACCACCGGGCCCAATAACTGCACCAATAAATTCTTTGTCGATTTTAAGGGTAACAATACGTGGCGCAAACGGCTTGTAATCTTCACGTGGAGCAGCAATTGTTTTAGCCATCTCGCCCAAAATGTGTAAGCGACCTTCTTTAGCCTGATCTAACGCGTTGCTTAATACTTCGTATGATAAACCGTTTATCTTTAAGTCCATTTGGCAAGCTACGATACCATTTTTGGTACCGGTTACCTTAAAGTCCATATCACCTAAGTGGTCTTCATCACCCAAAATGTCAGAAAGGATAGCATATTTGGTACCCATTTCGTTGGTGATTAAGCCCATGGCTATACCAGATACAGGTTCTTTTATTTTAATACCTGCATCCATCAATGCCAAGGTACCGGCACAAACTGTTGCCATTGACGACGAACCGTTTGATTCCAGAATATCGGATACGATACGGATAGTGTATGGGTTTTCATCCTCAGCAGGTAATACGCGTTTTAATGAACGCATAGCCAGGTTACCATGACCAATTTCGCGACGGCCAGCACCACGGTTAGGACGAACCTCACCGGTTGAAAAACCAGGAAAATTGTAGTGTAACAGGAATTTTTGATAACCATTGATAAATGCACCATCAATCATTTGCTCATCATCCTTAGCACCTAAGGTAACGGTGGTTAATGATTGCGTTTCGCCGCGCGTAAATACGGCCGAACCGTGTGCAGATGGTAAGTAACCTACTTCGCTCCAAATAGGACGAATCTGTGTAGTTTGACGGCCATCTAAACGCTTGCCTTCATCTAACACCAGGTTACGGATAGCATCATACTCCACATCATGGTAGTATTTTTTAGCTAATGACTTGGTGATGTCGTCAATTTCGCCTAAAGTAGCAATATATGCATCGCGCACTTCTTTAAACTTGGCCGAACGCTCATCTTTAGCCGAAGCCGAAGAAGCAACTGCGTAAACCTGTTCATAAGTGGCAGCATAGATGGCTTTTTTCAAATCCTCGTTGCTGTGCTCGTGGCTATAGGTACGTTTCTCGGTTTTGCCAACTTCAATAGTTAACTCTTTTTGAGCTAAACATTGGATTTTAATAGCATTGTGGGCAAATTTGATGGCCTCAACCAATTCAGCTTCCTGAATTTCGTGAGCTTCACCTTCTACCATGTTAATATCGTGCTCAGACCCGGCAACGATGAATTCTAAAGTAGCGTTAGCTAACTGGCTTAAAGTTGGATTAATAACCAGCTGACCATCAATTTTAGCTACACGTACTTCTGAAATTGGTCCGTTAAAAGGGATATCAGAAACAGACAAAGCTGCTGATGCAGCCAAACCGGCTAAAGCATCGGGCATGATATCTTTATCGGCTGATATTAAAGAGATCATCACTTGTGTATCTGCGTGATAATCTTCAGGGAATAACGGACGCAAAGCGCGGTCAACCAAACGTGAGATCAAAACCTCATAATCTGATAAACGGGCCTCGCGGCGTAAAAAACCACCTGGTATACGACCGGTAGCCGCATATTTTTCCTGATAGTCTACCGATAAGGGCAGAAAATCTATGCCTTCTTTAGCTTCTTTCGAAGAAACTACAGTAGCCAGTAACATGGTATCACCCATTTTTACCACTACCGAGCCATCGGCTTGTTTGGCCAGTTTTCCGGTTTCGATCTCAATGGTGCGGCCGTCACCTAAATCGATTACCTTTTTAATTGCATTGTAACTCATCTTTGTTTTATGTGATGCGCTTTTCATCTTTAGAGCGCACCGGTTTTTTATTGTTTTTGTATCAAAATTAAAAAAGCCATCCGCAAACGGACAGCTTTTTTTTAAAGACCGGAAAGCATTATTTAATGATATCCCTCAGCTCAAGAGCTTTGATGATAGCACGATATCTTTGAATGTCTTTTTTGTACAGGTAAGCTAACAAAGCACGACGTTTACCTACCAGTTTCTGTAATGATAACTGAGTGGCGAAGTCTTTTTTGTTCTTTTTTAAGTGACCGGTTAAGTGTGCGATACGGTTTGTGAATAAAGCAACCTGACCTTCGGCTGAACCTGTGTTAGTGGCAGCGCCACCGTGTTTTGTGAAAATCTCTTGTTTCCACTCTGAACTTAAATACATTACGTGAATAATATTAAAGCGTTTATAACTTTTGTTAATTAGGCGCAAATGTAGCTAATATTATTTAGTTACACAAACACTCAACAGATACAAAAAAGTTAGTATAGGGCTCTTATAACAGATACTGCCCTGCCTGTCCATATTGTTCTAAATTTCTAATACCAGTGCTTGATATGTGTTCAAATTCGCGGTCGCAAAAAACAGATACAATATGAAGCGGCTTGGTACTTAAATCTTGTAAATACCTGTACTGGTTTAGTTCATACTGCAAATCTGTGCTGTTTCTTAAACCTCTTATAATGGTCACTGGATAGCCTAAATTATTTATAAAATCTGTTAGCAGTCCGCTGTAGCTTTCAATTTGCCTGTAAGTTAGAGCGGCAGGAAGGGTATGTGTTGCGGGCCCTTTATCGGCATTAATGCCGCGGGCAATAATTACCTTGTCAAATATTCCCTCCGCCTTTTGTAATATATTGTAATGACCCTTATGAAAAGGGTTAAAGCTTCCCGGGTAAACCGCAATGTTTGGCTGCCTGCACTCTACATAAGTAATTAACGCATCCAGATCAGGGTTAGCCACCTGCTCTTTTAATTTTTTTAGAACTTCAAGACGTTTAACTTTATAAATACTGTAATCTACAAACTGAAACTCTTTGAATATTTGATGTTCATAGGCGATGAGTTTATGTAAAGGCTGATAAAGTATATTAAGGTCTATTTCGCAAAAAATGGCAGAGAGCGCTGTAGAAGGCTGATGCGTTTTAGTGTCTAAAATAATGGTTGATACTTCTTGCTTCAACATTTCGTCACCACTGAAAGTTTCGATAAAGAATCGTTCAGAATCTTCTTCATTAGTTAACGATTTTGGGTCGTATATAATGTCATGATAAACGGCTGCTAATAGCAGTGCTTTATTATCTATCAGGCCCCGGTTTGTCAATTGCTGAAAAATATCTTCAAGATGGTTCAAGGTATGGTAAAACCTGTGTGGTTCCTCATAGCGTTTAAAAGCCTCATGAGGCACTCCTAACTGCGCCAGTTTGTTCTTAATCAATGTTATATCCATTGTCCATTTACGCTTATGTAATTAGTTGTTTTCAGCGTCAAATGTATCATTTACAAAATTTTAAACAATGCGAACGGCTTTCGTATTTAGTATTTACATCTTTGCATATGAACGCCCCTTTTAAATACGCCACCTTTGAAACCGAGCACCGCGTACGGCCCGATGATATAGACATGTTTCAGCATGTGCATAACAGCAAGTATTTTGATTACGTGCTGGCTGCACGTTACGAGCAAATGGATGCCCATTACGGCATGTCGATGGAGAAATTTATGGAACGCGGCTTTGGTTGGGTAGTGCGCACCGCACATGTAGATTATAAACGTCCGCTGGTTATGGGCGATTACTTTTTAGTGCGTACGGGAATTGAAACTATTGACGACAAAGGCTGCCGTGTGGCCTTCACTATTACCAACAAAGCCACCAGGAAAGTTTGCTGCGACGGCTGGTTCGATTACACCATGATTGATATGAAAACCGGCCGCGGTGCCAAAATACCCGAAGATATTATCGCGCATTACGGAGTATAGTAGCTTGAGGGCATGCTAGTTTTTAGATATAATTTGTACCCCTAAAAAGTTTATAGAATTACCGGAAAATGATATAGTCGGTTAAGCTTATTAATAACGCAGTTTGTAGCCTCCTGTAATCTGAAAGTTATAAGGTTACTTCTCAGTAACCATCGGCATGTCCTGGTAATATAACCTGAGGTGTATAAGATATGATGTTATTAAATTAACGCCAATAACTACAGGCATCAGCTTAAACATCATTACCCAAAATAACAGTATAAACAGGCCCATTACCCACTGCAGATATTTATCCATGTTGAGGCCTATATAATACACTAAGGTATGCAGTAGCATGAGCAGGCTTAAAGCCATGAGCAAGAGTTGCACAGCAAGCACCGGGTTAAAACGGCTGAACAACCAAACGCCTTCAGGTAGTAACAAAAGCAGGTAAGTCAGAAAGCTATTGCCATACTGCTTACCAAGCGAGACTGGAAAATTGCGCACAAAGCTTAAATAAGTTACCTCAAACCGTTGCTTTTCGAACACGAGTACAGCGTGCGCCACTCCTATAGCCAGTACTGCCATACCGGCCACGCGAGCATCGCTCTTCACATCATCAAACAAATAGAATACACTGGTAACAATGAGCCACGACAGCAGTTTGGTAATGCTATAAGGCACTTTTAACCGGTTGAGAACATGATATATATACAGGCTGAAATACGGCTTACGGAAGGAGCTGGTCCATGTTAATAACCAGGAGCTGTTACTGCCGTTTATCAAACGGTTTAAAAGTAAGGTATGCAGCCATGCACTTGCAGCCGCCAGCAGCAACAAGTAAGTAAAGATAATAACCGGCGTTAGGTAGTAATGATATGCTATACCTACGCACACAGCTATAAGGCCATAAGTTATAACAGGCAATAGTATATATAGCTGTATAATGAACCAGCTTTGAAGTTGCTTGCTCCGGCTAAATGAGTTAAGGCTATAAAACAAAAAGTGTTGCTGTGGTGCCAACATCTGGCCGGCAACATAATGGCAGCATTTAACGGTGTAAATTAACCATGTGCCAAAAACAATCAAAAGCATGATGGGACTGGAAATAAATGCCAGCATCAGCGTTTTGTGATAGTTTATGATTTGTGCGGGATCAACCGCGCCAATCATAAACAGAAAGAAGAACAGAAACAGGCCAGCATGTGCCTGGTAAAAGCCCTGCACAAAAATGCGATTGAGCACGTGCGTAGGCCAACCTTTCATATAATAGTGGCAGCGTTTAACGTTTGGTTCTCAATTTGCAATACCTGGGCCGGTAAAATTGCACTGTCGAGTATTTGGTGCGATGACAGCAAAAAGCTGGTTCCGTATTGCTGGTGGTGTTCGGTTATCCACTGGTATAAAATATTGAGCGCGGCAGTATCAATCGTAATCAGCGGCTCATCCAACAATATAAGTTTGGGTTTACCTAAAAAAGCCAATAACAGCGATAGCTTTTTGAGCATCCCGCTGGAATACGTACCAACAGGTTTATGCACATAGCTACCCATGCCCATTGTATCCAGGTAGTGTTGCTCCTGCCCTGCCGGCGCATCTTTAGCTCCGGCAAACAAATCGATCAGTTCGCGTCCAGTTAAAAACTCCGGGAACAAGGGCTCGGCTTCGGCAAAGTTGACCAGCTTGCGATATTCAACAGGCTGTTTTTTGATGCTGATGCCATTCAAAAAAACATCGCCCTGAAACGAGAGTATACCGGCAACCGATTTCAGCAGGGTGCTTTTACCCGATCCGTTTACGCCTTTAATCCAGTAAATGCCGGCATCAACGGTAAAATCGGATATACTTAGCGCAGGGTAAATGCCATAAGATTTCTGAAAGTTATTGAAGCGTAGCATAAGAAAGCCTTAAAAGCTGCCTTCTACAATATTCCCGTAAAATTCCTGAACACTCATACCTGCGGCGCGCACTTGCTGCGGTATCAAACTATTGGCCGACTGGCCGGGAGTGGTATTTACCTCAATAAAATAAAAATCGCCGGTTTGCTCATCAAGAATAAAATCTATCCGCACCATGCCTCGGCAATTAAGGCGCAGGTAAACCTCTGTCAAAATATCGGCTATGATCTTATTCTTTTCGGCGGGTAAATCGGCAGGTGTAATCTCCTGTGTTACGCCGGGGGTGTACTTGGCTTCGTAGTCAAAAAATTCTTTAGAGCTTATGATCTCGGTAGCTGGTAAAACTACCAGCTTGCCGTTTAAACGAGCTATACCCTGGCTAAATTCGCGGCCTTTAATAAACTCCTCAACCAGTATTTGGCTATCTTCATGAAATGCCTTCTCTAATGCGGCTGGTAGCTCTGCAACCGAATGTACCTTACTCATGCCTACACTGCTGCCACCATTGTTAGGTTTCACAAACAATGGAAATTTCAATGTAGCGGCAATGGTACTTACATCGTGCATATCACTCTTAAACAATTTTACAGACTTGGCCGCATGTAAATTGGGAACACCTTGCACCAACGCCTTGGTATAAGCCTTGTTCATGGTAATGGCCGATGTTGTAGCATCGCAGGTGTTGTACGGGATACCCAGCATGTCCAGGTAACCTTGTATCTTCCCATCCTCGCCGGGGGTACCGTGTATAGTAATAAAAGCGCTATCAAATAACATTTTGCTACCGTTGAGCATCAGACTGAAATCGTTTTTATCAACATCAACAGCTTCACCATCGCTTTGGAAAAACCAGCGGTCGCGGTTTATCAGGATGGTATAAACATTATATTTTTCAGCATCTAGGTTTGCTGCAATGTTTTTAGCACTGTTAATGGATACCTCATATTCGCCGGTGTAGCCGCCGGCCAGCAGGGCGATGTTCTTCTTGCTCATAGCGCCAAATATAGAAAAAATTAGACCTCACAAACCCTCAGAAATAAGGATGGCTTTAAAAAATTCACAACAAAACATGGGAGCGATTACTGTTGAACACATAAAACGGAACTTTGCGGAATGGCTTAAATCCTGCTTTATAAGTTTAGCACTAATGATCCATATTAAAGTCTACCACCTGAAAGGAGATTTAGTGGGCTTAGCATTTGCACAGGCCATTTTTTTACTACTTTTGTACATGCCTTATAAAGAACGCGATATCAGCAAGATGTACTACACCATGGGCGAGGTTACTTCCATGTTCGACGTAAATCACTCACTGATCAGGTATTATGAAAAGGAATTCGACATTCTCCAACCTAAAAAGAACAAAAAAGGCAATCGCTATTTTACCGGTGAGGATATCGATAACCTGAAAATCATTTTTCACCTTATCCGTGAAAAAGGCTATACCATACAAGGCGCTAAAGATCATTTGAAAAACAATTTGAATGAATCTAAGAGCCAGCAAAGCGTATTAGATTCGCTTGAAAATCTGAAAAAATTCCTTCTCGAGGTGCGCGATCAACTGTAGTACTTAGAGTGGAGGCATAGAATCAATCATAAAGACGGTTGGATGGGCGATCGTTTAATGCGTTGTTAATGCTAACTATTAAGCAGTAAACAATACCTTTTTGTATATTGGCTTCTGTTCAGCCAATTCATACTTTTCATGCTGCGTGCCCATAAAGGCGAAATACCTATCCTCTATTGGCTATTGCCTTTTATAGCCGGCATAATACTGCAGGTTTATTTTACGGCAGCAGGCTGGCTGCAGTTAGCTGTCGATGTTTTTACTGTATCCTGCCCTCTTTTTATTGGACTTAATATTTTTTATAACGCCTTAAAACTCTACCGCCACATGTGGATAGGTGGCGTTGTTATGCATCTGTTTTTGCTATGCGCAGGCTGGTTATGCAGTTACTGGCACAACGGCTTAAACGACGCCGAACATTTTGCCAGGCAAAAGGCAAATTACCTTATTGTACAAGTAAACAGTGAACCGGTACAGAAAGGAATTTACACCCGGTTTGTCGCTAGTGTAAAACGTACAGGTTTACAGCGCAAACTTAGGCCTGCTACGGGTAAACTTCTGGTAACTTTAGTTGCCGATAGCAATACGCATTTGGTTAAATATGGCGACCAGTTGCTTATACCTGCAAACTACAAGGTAACCGACCAGCCATTTAACCCGGCCGAATTTAACTACAAGCGCTATTTGGCCCATCAAAACATTTACCATCAAAGCTTCATCAGCCGCCTTGAGTTTAAAAAATTGCAACAACAAACAGGCAACACTATTATTGCTTATTCATTAGCAGTAAGGCAGCATTTGGTTAAACAGATTGGCCTATATTTTTATGACGCCGGTGCCGCGGCAATTGCCTCTACCCTTTTACTGGGGTACAAAGCCGATTTAAGCGACGAGGTATTGCAGGCTTATTCAAAAACCGGAACTATAAACGTATTATCAGTCTCGGGTGCGCACGTGGCGGTGTTCTTCTGGCTTATCACGCTCCTGTTAAAACCCTTCGGTCATTACCGTTACGGCAAGTTGCTTAATGCATTACTTTCACTAACGCTTATATGGGGCTATGCCATTCTAACAGGCCTTTCTCCAGCGGTGTGCAGAGCTGCGTTAATGCTAAGTATGATTATAGTAAGCAAAGCCAGCGGCAGGCCTGTACATGCGTTAAATGCCTTGGCAGCATCGGCATTCGCATTGTTGTTATATGATCCTTTTTTGCTGACTGATGTGGGTTTTCAACTCTCGTACCTGGCCGTTTTTGGTTTGGTAGTGTTCCAGCCCATTATTTATGAGCAATTTAACTTTAGGCAGGCCTATGCGCAAAAATTGTGGTACGCTTGTTCAGCCTCGCTGGCTGCGCAACTCATCACGTTTCCTTTAAGTGCTTATTATTTCCATCAGTTCCCGGTGTACTTTTTAGTGAGTAATTTGCTTATAATGTTACCGGCCGAAGGCATTGTGCTTATTGGGCTTACATTTTTGTTGTGCACCTACATTCCGGGCCTATCAGTTATTTGCCAAGCTTTATCTTATCTGCTTGAGCATTTAATACTCCTCATGAACAAGCTGCTTACGCTTATTGAGCAGTGGCCATACGCTACCATCAGCCGTATTTGGCTATCACCCTGGCAGCACCTCGTACTTTGGTTATTGGTTTTAGCTTTCATTTATTTAATTCTTTATAAGCGGAGTCGCGAGCTAAGCATTTTATTAGTGGGCGCTCTAATCCTATGTACAGCGTTTAGTTGGAGAGCTATACAATCGGCTTCAGAATACCGGATGGTGTTTTTTAATGTAAAGAAAAACTCGGCAATCCTGTTTCAAAAAGGCAACCAAGCGGTGGTATTAACAGACTTGAAGGAGAAAGATAAAAATTATCAGTACAGCATACAGCCTTGTTTAGATAGCCTGGGCGTTGATAGCACTGTAATTTGTAACGCTAATCAAAATTTGCAATTGCCGTATTTTAAAAAGCAAATGAACTATGTACAGTTTGTTGACAAATCGGTACTGTTGATTAATACTGCTTTGCACAAAACTTGGCCGTCACAAAAAGTATCGGTCGACTATTTATTTTTCACGCACAACCCGCACGTTAATCTCCGCACCATTAAGCAAAACTTTAATTTTAAATACTTTATTGCAGATGCTAACAACTCCATACAAAGGCTTCACAAGCTAAAAGCAGAGGGCGACAGCATGAATTTAAAAATAAATTTTCTGAAGCGTAACAATTGCTTTATTGTTGCATCTAAATACTAAATTTAAACTTTAGGTTTAATCATTAACTGCATAAATTAAAATCATGAATAAACTATTTACTGCTGTAGTTGGCCTGGCCTTATCAGCAACTGCATTAAGTGCAAGCGCACAAAAATCTTATACCGAAGGTTTAGCTGTTTACGAAGCTAATGGCATGGAAGGCAAGGTTTACTTTAAAGGCGACTCATCTGCCACATTGATACAAAGCGGACCGGCAGCCGTTAAAAGACTTGCTTTTAAAGATGAATATTCAGCAACCGTTATTGACGTTCCTGTGGCAAGCATTAAATGGGCAGCAGTAGCTACACCAGGAGAGCTTGAAGAAGAATTAGCAGGATTGCCATCTTTCACCTTTACACCTACCAGCGAAACCAAAGTTATTAATGGTTTTAAATGTACCAAGGTAACAGCTAAAGACACTAAAAGTAATACTACTTATGATACTTGGGTAACTAAAGACATTAGTGCGCCATCAAGTGCATTTGGTATGATATATGCTAAAGCAGGTGGTTTTCCGGTGCAATTTACCATGAGCATGATGGGACAAACCATAACCAATACGCTAAAAGCTATTTCTGATTCAAAAGCACCTGCAGGTACTTTTGGTATCCCGGCTGGTTTTGAAAGAATTACCATGACTGAGCTTAAGGCAAGAAGTCCAAAAAGATAACTTGCGCTAAGCGCCATCAAATAAAAAGGCCTTGTACAATGTACAAGGCCTTTTTATTTGATGTCAATAGTAAAAGTGCTTATGCCGCAGTTTCTATTTCGGCTTTTACTTCACTCACCCAATTTTCAAACAATGCGGTTTCAATGGCCACAGCCTTGTTAGCATGTATCTGCCAATCAACCGAAAACTGCTGAAGCTGGTTAATCATCTCTTCCAGGTGCCCTTCTTCTTCCAGTATAATTGATTTGACGTTTACTTTGCTGCCTGCCTCAGTAAGCGCATCCTGATAAACCGGGTATAGCTCATCGGCGCGTACTTCAATAGCATAGGTAACCAACAGGTAGGCAGCAAAGCGCAACTCTTTACCTGTTAAACTTAAGGCCTGCTTTAAATAGCGGCAAACGTCAATATCCAATTGGTTTAAATAACGTTTGCTATGTGTGGCTGCCAGCAGATAACTGGGCGCATATGTAGGTAGTTTCTCTGATTCTATTTTCTCTATCTGCTTTTTTAAATAAAAAGCATGGCGATGCTCTTCGGCAGCGTGTTTTAATATGATGTAGGTAACCGTAGCCGGATCTTCACTAGCCGATATTTTGCGGGCACCTGTATTTTCCATCAGCGAGAGGGTATTTAACCAACGCGCGTGTAAGGCATCATTGTTAACTATAAAAGTAAAAAGATTCTTTAGTTCCATAAGGGTTAAATTGTATCCAACGCTTGCTGAATGGTGCTGTAAATATAGCTTAGTTGCTCGTTGGTTATGCAATACGGAGGTAAAATGTAAATGATGTTACCTAGCGGGCGCAGTACAATACCTGCACGTAAAAAATATTGATAGAGGGTATCGCGCAGGCTGTTAAAATATGAAGTATCGTTACCGGTTTCCCACTCCATTGCCAGTATGGTACCGGTTTGCCTAACTGTACGTATACGCGGGTGCTGTTTAACCTGCGTTGCAAAAACCCGGTGCTGTTCTGTAATACGTTTAATATTAGCTGCGGTTGATGGTTCAACAAACAGGTCCATACTAGCCAATGCCGCTGCGCAGGCTATGGGGTTGGCCGTAAAAGAGTGCCCGTGAAACAGCGTTTTTAATCGATCGTCAGACAAGAAAGCGTCATATATTTGCTGTGTACATGTCGTAACACCGAGCGCCATAGTGCCTCCCGTAATCCCTTTAGAGAAGCACATAATATCGGGCTGCTGTTGCAAGTAATCGCTGGCAAAAGACTTGCCTGTACGGCCAAAACCGGTAAATACCTCATCGGCGATGGTAAAGATGCCTTCTTGCTTACAATGCTTCATTAACTCATCCAGCCAGGTGGCCTCGTACATAATCATCCCGCCCGATCCCTGCACCAACGGTTCAAAAACGAAACAGGAAAGTTCAGATTTGAGGTTTGAAATCTGCGATTTGAGTTGGCTTATGTTTTGTTCTGTGGGAAGATCAATAAACTCCACATCAAACAGTAGTTTTTCGAAGGCATTGGTAAACGCGCTACGGCCGCTTACAGCCATGGCGCCAAAAGTATCGCCATGATAGGCATTTTTAAACGCAACAATTTTAGTACGTTGCTCACCTTTATTGTGCCAGTACTGCAGGCACATTTTTAAGGCCACCTCTATAGCTGTAGAGCCATTGTCTGAATAAAAAACCTTGCGCTGATTAGCCGGCAGTAAACCCAAAAGCCGTTCGGCCAATTCAACGGCCGGTTTATGCGTAAAGCCAGCAAATATTACATGCTCTAGCTCCCTGAGCTGTTCAGCTACTTTTTGGGCTATATAAGGGTGTGCATGCCCATGTATGTTTACCCACCATGATGACACAGCATCTATATAACATTTACCCGCTTCATCATACAAACAAGCACCCTCCCCTCTCACAATGCCAATAGGCGCTGCTGCAGTTTGCATTTGGGTGTAAGGATGCCATATTACTTTAAGGTCACGTTCGGTTAAGTTCATTTGTTGTTCTTCAATAGTTCAACCACATACTGGTCAATTGGAAAGGTTACGTCATCTGCCTTCAAGTCATTCAGTTTTTTCCACCTGAAGGATTGCAGGGTTTCGCCTTCACCATCAAAATCAAAAGGCTTGGTCTTAATAGCGAAGTTTAGAGAAGATGTGTTTTTAACAATGTAGTACACACTGATAAGCTGCGAATTGTTAAAGGCCGACTTTACAAAAAAATCGGTTGTATAAAAATGGCTGAGTATTTCAACTGGGGTATTACACTCTTCTATAAATTCGCGCTTAAGTGCTTCTGTGAGTCCCTCACCAAACTCCACCCCGCCACCCGGAAATTTTGTAAACCGGCAGCCTTTCTCTTGCTCATCAGTCAAAAGTATCTCTTGCTGCTCATTCAGCAGCAAACCGTACACTCTTACATTAAAATACATTATTCGTAGTGCTTTTTATTACGGATTATGTTTTCCATGGTCCACTCAATATCCACACGCTTAGCCTCAGAACGTATAGGGCAATTAGGCATGCTGCAGTAATGGCAACATTCGGGTATGCATGGGTCGGTATGTATAAATAGTTCGGTAGCCACTCCAGCTTTTTCATTTATCATTTTATCAACCAGTGTTACTTCCTGGTGTACACGGTTCAAATCAAAATAATTGGGCAAAGTCATGTGGCAATCCAGGTGTAGTTCATGGCCGTACTTCTGTGCCCGCAGGTTGTGTATGTCAATCCACTCGGCCTTCCGTTGCTCGTTCAACACTTTAATAATGTGCTCTACAACGGCAAAATCGGTCTCATCCATTAATCCGGCCACCGATTTACGGATGAGTTTGTAACCCGTAAAACAAATAAACAAGCCCACAGCTATTGATAAAACGCCGTCCAGCCATATTAAGCCGGTAAAATAGATGAGCAGTAAGCCTAGCACCAAACCACCGCTGGTTACCATATCGGTAAGTAAGTGGCGGCCGTCGGCATCAAGCGTTAATGATTTCAGCGCCTTGCCCCTGTAAATCATATAATACCCCAAAGCGCCGTTTATAGCCCCCGTTGCGCCTATTATAACGGCACCAATTAATAAATCGTGGATCTGCTGCGGGTAAAATAGCCCGTATACCGACTTAAACAAAATACCAACACCAGCAACCGATATCAATGCTCCCTCCAAAAAAACAGAAAAGAATTCTACCTTTCCGTGGCCATAAGGGTGATTTTCATCGCGGGGGCGCGAGGCAATATATATGCTGAAAAATGCAAATGAGCTGGCCACCACATTTACAATGCTCTCGGCAGCATCGGTTAATACAAAGTTAGATGCGGTGATGAAGTAGGCACTGAACTTAGCCAGCATTAACACCACACTTACCACCAACGCTATTATGATTATATTCCTCTTCTCGTTCAATGCCTTAAAAATGTAGGCAAATTTAATCATAAGCAGTTTAAATACGGGTAAAGTAATTTTCTATATTTGCCACAACTTGATTTTTAACTATGAGTGCACTAAGTGACAGAATTAACAATTTGTCTGAATCACAGACAATTAAAATGGCCAAAATGGGCCGCGAACTGGCCGCAAAAGGTGTTGATGTAATCAGCCTGAGCTTTGGCGAACCCGACTTTCATACGCCCGAGCATATAAAGGAAGCCGCCAAGCAAGCCATGGACGACAACTTTACTTACTACACCCCTGTAGCTGGGTATCCTGAATTGCGAAAGGCCATAGTGCACAAGCTTAAAACTGAAAACAATTTAGATTACGACTTTACTGATATAGTGGTATCAACCGGTGCCAAACAGGCTATTGCCAATGCAGTATTATGCCTCGTTAACCCAGGCGAAGAAGTGATCATACCTACGCCTTATTGGGTATCTTACTCGGAAGTGGTAAAACTGGCCGAAGGTGAAAGCGTGTTTATTGACACCACTGTTGAGCAAGACTTTAAAATTACGCCTGAACAACTGGAAGCTGCCATTACCGACAAAACCAAGCTGTTCATGTTCTCTTCGCCATCAAACCCAACTGGTAGCTTATACAGCAAAGCTGAACTGGCTGGACTTGCAGAAGTTTTTGAGCGCCACCCGCAGGTCTACATCCTTTCGGATGAAATTTATGAGCATATCAATTATGTAGATAAGCATGAGTCGATTGCGCAATTTGCCAGCATTAAAGACCGAGTGATTATCATTAACGGCTTTTCCAAAGCCTACGCCATGACCGGCTGGCGAATTGGGTATACGGCATCAAGCAAAGAATTGGCTACTGCCTTTGATAAGATGCAGGGACAAATCACATCAGGCACCTGTTCAATTACGCAACGCGCGGGCACTGCTGCTTACCTGGGCGGGTTAGATTCTGTTTTAGCGATGCGCGTCGAATTTAAAAAACGCCGCGATTTAGTGTACAGCTTACTGCGTGAAATTGAAGGACTGAAAGTTAATCTGCCCCAAGGTGCATTTTATTTCTTCCCTAATGTTACAGCCTTCCTCGGTAAGTCATACAACGGCCGGGTTATAAATGATGCCGACGAATTAAGCATTTACCTTTTGGAAGAAGCGCATGTAGCAGTTGTAGGCGGCCTTTCATTCGGTGATCCAAAATCTATCCGAATATCTTACGCTGCTGCTGAAGATAAATTGATAGAGGCTTGTAAACGTATTAAGAAAGCATTAGCACAACTGCAATAATATTACAACTGATATAATTATAGTAAAACAGAATGCCAGGCTAAATAGTCTGGCATTCTGTTTTAGTATAATTTCAAATGAAAATTATATCCATTAAAAAAGCCTTAGCATATATACTGCTAAGGCTTAAATATTTTCTAGGTGCCCTCTTTTAGAAGTTGAAGGTATAAGCTATACGCAGAGCAATAAAGCTTACATAATCATCCTGGTGATTCACGTTCTCGTACCGGAACGAAAAATCGAGGTGGTTGGTTTCATAACCAACTGATGGGGCCAGGAATTTGCTAAAGTGAGATTTGGTTCTGGCATCGATATAAGGATCAGCATATGCTACACCAACCTCTCCACCTAAATAAAACTCTGGTAAAAAGTACGCCTTAGCACCTAACCTTAATGGCATTAATTTTAAATCTTGTCTTAAAGCTGCAACCCTTGATACAGTAGTATTAGCAGGAATTACAAAGTAACCTACACCTAATGTAAGACCTAAGTTTTGTGTAACATCATATTGATACTTTAACGAAGCACCAACACCTGGTTTATAGGTTTTACTGCCGGGGTTCATGTTATAAAAACCATCTATACCCACATTAATGTGATTTGAGTATTGGCTATAACGTTCGTTATTACCTAATAGCTGCGCTTTAACAATGGTTGAACAAAAAAGAGCAGCTATTATAGCAAGTAAAAGCAAAGATTTTTTCATGGCCACATGTGATAAAATAACTTCACGAATATAATCTTAATAATTAACATTTACATAAAATAAATACACTTATTGAAGAAAATATTGTAATTGTAACTACAAATTAGAATATTATCAAAAAAGTATGTGTTTATATGCAAATACTAACAAAAAGCCATATTTCACATTTTATACCACATTTTGATACACAAATCAAAAAAAATGGCCTTCCGAAACCGGAAGGCCATTTTTAGTTTTTAGTTGTTAAATTAATTATAATTTAAAGCCGTAAGCTAAACGGGCTGCAACCATACCGTAGTTAGCATTTTGACCAGAAAAACGCTCGTAACGAACGCCCAGATCAACATTAGTCCATGAATAACCGATACCTGGAGCAAGAATTAATTTAGTGTTTTTATCAAAACCTTCAACATTCTGACCTTTAATTGCTCCGAAAACTGAAGTTTCGAAACCGGCACCAACTTCACCTTGTACGTAGAAACCGCCACCAGCGTAAGCTTTGATACCAAATTTCACAGGCACAACACCCATTGATTTGTAGCTGATATCATTGTTATTGCCAGCAATCTTCACAGCATCAGCACCGAACAAGTGATAATAACCAGAAGTTAATGTAAGGGCTACACTGTTACCTACACCATACTGTAATCTGGCAGTAGCACCCGCCATAGCCTTAGTAAGCTCACGTACATCGCCAACCGGTACACCACCCTCTAAACCGATACCGAATCTCCAGGCGTTTGGAGGGGTTGTAGATTGTGCCTTAACAACGTTTGATGCAAATAAAGTGGCAACGGCAAACGATGCAGCTGCTATAACTTTTGTCAAATTTTTCATAATTGTGTTTTCTTAGATTTGTGTGAAATTTTAAAATCACGTACAAAATTGTACACAGTGCCCTTATCAAATACTTTGCCATTCGGGTAATTTGCTTACTCAACTGCCATTTTTACCAACGATTTTGAACAGTTTCTCAATTTCTCCCTACCGGGCCACATCAACCATCATACTGATTTTCAGTTCACTTTCTTATCTTTATCTTTCACTAGTTAGCCAAACATCATCCTAATGTTAAAATCTGTTAAGATCATTCTGCTTTTGGTCGCAATTGCATGCATCAACTGTCATGTTGTTGCACAAAACAGTTTTGTTAAGGTTAAAGGACACCAATTTTATCGTGGCGCCGTCCTCTATACTTACATCGGCGGCAATTATTGGTATGGCGGTTTATTGAGCGCTGTTAAAGGTGAGGCTGGCAAACAACGTTTAATACAGGAGCTGGACTTTCTGAAGCAAAATGGCGTTACCAACCTGCGTGTATTGGCTGGTTCAGAAGGTGAGCCGGGCAGCTACTATTACAGCGTAGCCGAAACTGCACAACCTAAACAGCAAAGCTATAATGAAGAAGTATTAAAAGGCCTGGATTACCTTTTACAGCAAATGGGTAAAAGACATATGACTGCCATTTTGTATTTAACCAACAATTGGCAATGGAGCGGTGGCCTTGACCAATACCTGCAATGGAATGGCTACGGCCAGGGCCCTCTCCCACAAACAGAAAATTATAGCTGGGATAAGAATAAGGCCTATACTACCCAATTTTACAACTGCCTTCCCTGCCAAAACGACTTGAACGCTTACATAAAGCATCTGGTAACGCGCACCAATACTTACACCAATAAAAAGTATATAGATGATACGGCTATTATGGCTTGGGAATTGGCAAACGAACCCCGCCCTATGATGGCTGCCAATAACGACAAATATATAGACTGGATAGCCCGTACCTCCAATTTGATAAAGGGCTTGGACAGAAACCACCTGGTTACTATTGGGAGCGAGGGCGATATTGCTTCCGATATGGATAGGACCGTTTATGAAAATGCAAATCGTTTACCGGGCATTGATTATCTGACCATACATATTTGGCCCAAAAACTGGAATTGGTTTAAGGATACATCCATTAGCGTTGGCTTCAACGATGTACTCAAAAATACGAAGGACTACATTGATCGGCATGTAACCATAGCCGAAAAGCTGAACAAACCATTAGTTATCGAAGAGTTTGGTTTGCCACGCGATCTGCATTCCTTCGATCCAACATCCAGCACCTTATGGCGTGATAAATATTACCATTTCGTTTTTTCCATATGGCAAAGCAGCGTACAAAAACAGGGCGTTATAAATGGCGCTAACTTTTGGGCCGTAGGTGGCACAGCCAGAGCCAAGCCAGAGCAAAAATACTGGTGGAAACCCGGTGATGATTATACCGGCGACCCACCGCAAGAAGAACAAGGTTTAAACGCCGTATTTAATACCGATGACAGTACCTGGAAAGTGATAAGGAGCTATACTAAGAAATAAAAAGTTTTCTAAACAATGAAAGGTATACTTTCAATCATAATAAAGCTTATTACCGCATAATACCCCCCTTAGCTTATGCCATTTATTACTCGGGGTTAGCGCCATTTGTTTTCGGTACTTTATTATTAGTTCTGTCGGTGCTTGTCTTAAGCAATGTTGTTATAATTTAAAATACTTCCCTGAAAATGAAGCACGCATTATTAACGCTTTTTGTTATTTGCTAAATTATCGCTTTGCGGTTTACAAAGCCAACAGTTAACACACACTTTTATATCAAAAAAGCCCTCGTACCTATATATACACACTAATATACACCAACGGCGGCTATTATTTAACTGTAAGAAAAAGGTATATAAACAAAAAGCCACTGCAATATTTGCAGTGGCTTTTTTTGCAGACTGATGGTTTCTTATGCCTCAGGCAATGCTTTGCCTTTATCGTCGCGGTTACGTTGCATTTCGGCTAGTTTTTCTTTACCGTATGCCAACTTGGTAATTAAATAATATAGCACTGGCACAATAAATATAGCCATGGAAGTAGCTGCAAGCATACCACCAAATACGGTCCAGCCAATAGTTTTACGAGCCTCGGCACCGGCACCGGAGGCCAGTATTAATGGCACTACACCCAGAATAAACGCCAGCGAGGTCATAATAATTGGCCTCAAACGCAGGCGCACCGCCTCAAGGATAGATTCTTCCAATTCGTGCCCCGCATCCACCCGCTCCTTGGCAAATTCCACAATCAAAATTGCGTTCTTTGCCGATAGACCAATGAGCGTAATTAAACCAATTTGTGCATAAACGTTATTGGTTAACGATGGCAGGAAGGTAAGGAACAGGATAGCCCCGAAAGCGCCTAAAGGTACGGACAGCAGTACTGAAAACGGAACCGACCAGCTTTCATATAAGGCCGCCAGAAACAAGAATACGAAGCCTATAGATAAGGCAAAAATGTAAACCGTTTTAGATCCGGATAGCATCTCCTCGCGGCTCAAGCCCGAAAATTCATATCCGTAACCTTCGGGCAAGTACTGTGCTGCCGTTTCCTGCAAAGCCCGTATAGCGTCGCCGCTACTGTAACCCGGCGCCGGACTACCGTTTACCTCTGCCGAACGGAACAGGTTATAATGCGATATTAAAGGCGCGTTCTCTATAATTTTATAAGAGGTTAAGGTACTCAGCGGCACCATGGTACCAGCTGAGTTCCGCACAAAGAACTGACCCAGGTTTTGTATACTTGTACGGTAAGACGTATCGGCCTGTGCCACCACTCTGAAGTTACGACCGTAAATGGTAAAGTCATTTATATAAGCACTACCCAGGTAGGTTTGTATAGCGTTGTTGATATCGGAGATTTGTACACCCAGGCGTTTGGCCTTCTCGCGGTCTACTGTTAATTGATACGCTGGCGTACGCGCAGTAAAAAACGAGAACGAACGGGCAATTTCTTTACGCTTGCCTAATTCGGCAATAAAGCCCTGCAATGTTTTCTCAAACGTTTTGATGTCACCACCTGCCTGCTTTTCCTCAAATATAAAAGAGAATCCGGCGGTATTACCTAAACCCGGAATAGCCGGCGGCTGAATTACGACTACGCTTGCCTCTTTATATTTAGCCAGCCTTTGCTGCAGCGTGGCCACAATACCTGTGGCGTTTTCTCCATCGCCCTTACGCTCATCCCAAGGTTTCAGCTGCACAAATATGGTTGCACTGTTTGATTTACTGGCAAAGTTCACCGCATTCAATCCACCTAAAGCGGCGTAATGACCTATACCAGGGATGCTGTCCAGTGTGCTCATCATGCGTTTTAGCATGTCAACAGTTCGCTGGGTTGATGAACCTTCAGGTAAATCGTAGGTCACATAAATACGGCCTTCATCCTCAATAGGCAAAAAGCCCGATGGTTTACCTTTAAACAAAAACACCGTACCAACAATGACGCACACTAACAATATCATAACCAGTTTAGAGGCTTTAATGCTCTTGTCAACGCCTCTGCCGTATTTATTGGTAACACGGCCAAACCAGGTATTGAACTTATAAAAAAATCTGTCTAGCCAACCTTTAGAGTTTTCGTCGATCTTGTGTGGTTTTAAAAGAAGAGTACATAACGCCGGGGTTAGTGATAAAGCTACAAAAGCGGAGATTAATACAGAAATAGCAATAGTGATAGCAAATTGCTGATACAAACGCCCAACTATACCCGGCACAAAACCCACCGGCACAAACACTGCCGCCAAAATTAAGGCGATGGCAATAACCGGTGCAGATATATCGCGCATCGCATGCTCTGTAGCTTCACGCGGCGAAAGCCCTTCCTCGTCCATATAATGCTGCACGGCCTCTACCACCACAATGGCATCATCCACCACAATACCAATGGCCAGTACAAACCCAAACAAGGTTAAAGTATTGATGGTAAAACCAAGTGGTATAAAGAAGATGAACGTACCGATAATAGATACCGGAATAGCCAGTACAGGGATCAAGGTAGCTCTCCAGCTTTGCAGAAACAGGAACACTACAATAATTACCAACCCTAACGCCTCAACCAAAGTGTGAATTACCTCCTCAACAGATACTTTAACAACTGTTATCGACTCAAAAGGCACCACATAATCAATATCAGCCGGGAAGGTTTTCTTTAACTGATCCATAGTGGCATAAACACCTTCGGCAGTTTCCAGTGAGTTACTGTTAGGCGCCTGGTATACCAGCAGGTATGACGCCCGTTTGCCATCCACAAAAGAGTTACCGGTATAGTTAAATTTACCTAATTGTACACGTGCTACGTCTTTTAAATGCACCAAAGCACCTGTATTGGGCTGTGTACGTACAATGATATTTTCAAACTCCTCGGGCTTGGCTAAACGCCCCCTGGTTAATACCGTATACTCAAACGTTTGCCCGTTCATGGCTGGCGGTGCACCTACAGTACCTGCAGCTACCTGTACGTTTTGCTCCTGCAAAGCAGCTGTTACCTCACCTGCTGTCATACCGTATGAGGCCAGCTTGTCAGGCTTTAGCCATATACGCATACTAAAATCATCCGCACGGGTGAATACGTCGCCCACTCCTTTTGTACGCAACAAGGCATCGCGTACAAAAACGTTGGTATAGTTATCTACAAAGGTTACATCGTGCGAGCCTTTAGGCGAGTACATAGCCACCAGCATCAGGATGCTGGGATTACGTTTACGTACGGTTAAGCCTAAACGCTGTACTTCTTGCGGTAAGGTTGGTTGTGCAATACTAACGCGGTTCTGCACGTCGAGCGCGGCAATGTTAATATCGGTACCTACTTCAAAGTTTACCGTCATGCTCATTTGGCCATTGCCGGTACTGTTACTTTGCAGGTAGGTCATGCCCGGCGTACCGTTTACCTGCACCTCAACCGGCGTAGCCACTGTTTGCTCCACCGTTAAGGCATCAGCTCCGGTATAGTTACCGGTAACCTGTACCGTTGGCGGCGTAATATCAGGATACTGCCCTATAGGCAGGCTCATTATGGCCAGTATACCCACTACAACTATAACTATCGATATAACGATAGCGGTAACGGGCCGTTTTATAAATACATCTGCAATCATTAGTTCTCTTTATTTGCTTTAGCCCAAAGGCTCGAAACTCTATGGAGTATGAACTCCGTTTTGTCATCTTAAACTTTGTTGAGCGGTCTCTTTAATCAATCAATTAACCGCTCCAGAAAGATTTCTAGTCTATGCCCGAAATGACAAATATGTTTTGTTGGCGCTACTGCTTCGGTTTATCACCAGCTTTGCCAGCTCCTGCACCGCTGCCCTGAGCACCACCGGCTGGGCCACCTTGTGCAGGCGGCATACCCAATGTGATTTTGCCTTTATCGCGTAAGCGCTGAAAACCTTCTGTAATTACCTTCTCTCCCTCTTTAAGGCCAGAGGTGACAACTACATTCGCATTAACACGTGGACCCAAGGTAATTTTGCGCTGCTCGGCAATGGTATCTTGCGCAACAAAAACAAAAAACTCTCCCATCTGCTCTGTTACTGCTTTATAGGGTATCTGTATCTTATCGCCCGATTCATCATTCAATACATTCAGTACCGCACTCATCCCATCTCGAAGGCTATCCTGCGGATTAGGAAACTTAACACGCACTTTAACGGAACCTGTAAGGCTGTTAACACCACGGTCTATGGCGTAAATGCTGCCTTGCTGGTTATACATATTGCCACTGCTCAGCTTAAGTCTGAAGGTTGAGTCGGTAGTTTTCTTTTGCAAGTGATAAAAACGATCTACATTTTGCTCATTAATCACAATGTCGACACCGATAGGTCGCTCGCTTGATATAGTGTTCAGCAGCGTAGTTCCGGGCGATATTTGTGCACCCAACCTTACCTGCGAAATACCAATTCGGCCGGTAAACGGCGCACGGATCTGCGAGTATGATAAGTTAGTTTGTGCCGTAGTAACGCCCGCCCTGGCCGACTCTACCTGGCTTTGTGCCGTAGCCAGTGTAGCCACTGCCTGATCATAAGTTTGACGGGCAACAGCATCTTGCTTTAACAAGAAGGTATACCGGTCTGCATCTTTTTGTGCACGTACAAGATTGGCCTGCGCGCTCGAAAGATTTGCCCTGGCCTGTTGATATGCCGCCTGAAATGTACGTCGGTCAATCTCATACAGTACTTTTCCTTTAGGCACTACTTCACCTTCTTTAAAAAATATACCGGTTATAAAACCAGCTACCTGCGCACGCAATTCAACACTGCTCAGCGCTACTACGGTAGCCTGGTACTGGTCATAATAAACAGCATTTACTATTTTGGCTTCGGTTACATTAACCGGTGTTGCCGGTGGGGCTGCAGCTGCGGCATTTTTGTCTTTACTTTTACACCCCGACCATAACAGCAATGCTAAAGGGATGGCTGATAAGATATATCTATTTTTCATCATATATTAAATGGATTAGCGCACAGGCAGTGTTCCAAGCGCACGCTGTAAATCAATTTTGCTGGATAATAGTTGGAATAACGCGTTATAATAATTCAATTCGGCGGTACGCAGATCGGTTTGCGCTACAATCAGGTCCAGATAGGTTTTAACACCCTCGCGGTATTGCAGGCTTACTACCTTATAAACATCGCGAGCAAGCTCCACGTTTTGCCCCAGGAACTGGTAATTACTGAAGTTGCTTTTATAATTGGCTAAAGCCTGCACATATTCGGTGTTAATAGCATTGCGGGTATTTTCCAAATCCAGATCAACACGTTTCACCTGCAGGCGCGCCTTGCTTAAGTTATGCAAACGGCGTCCGCCTTGAAATATGGGTAAGCTTAAGCTCAAACCCACCAGCGAGGTTGGAAAGGCGTCGCGGTATAGCTTGGAAAAGTTATCATTAAAGTATAACATATTGTAAGAACCCACAGCCGATAGTGACGGCAGGAAACCATACTTGTAATAACTAACATTAATGCTTTGCAGGTTCTTCTGCGTTTCGAGCAAGCTATACTCTATGCGGTTGTTCACATTAAGCACCTGGTTGGTATCAACGGCTATCTCGCGCTCTAAACGGGTCGAATCAAACTGCAGGTTTAATGGTCTTTGCGGTAGGTAACCCATTTGCTGCTTTAAAAAAGCTGTCCGGCTGTTAACCTGCTCCGTTAGTTGCTTGCGTGTAGCCAGCGAATTATTTAAGCCAATAGTAGCCTGCTTGGCGTCAATTTTATCGGTAACGCCAGCCTGGTAACGTGATGTGGCATCTCTTAAATTACGACGCAGCCGGGCTATATCTTCTTCAATAATATCCAGCTGGCGTTGCGATAGCAATACATCAAAAAAAGCTTTGCTAACATTAGCTACCACATCAATTTTTACACTTTGCGTATTCTGATTGTAATACTGGCGTGAATACTTGGATGCTTTTGAAGCTTGCCACACATCATTATTATAAAGTACCTGACTGGCCTGCACACCTAACGAAGACACATTGTTGGCCAGCGCTAACGCAGATTGCTGCGTACCACCGGTTGCTCCCCCAGTACCAGCGCCTGTGCCTGTTCCAGTTCCTGTGCCACCGTTTCCGGTACCGCCTGTGCCTGTACCAGCTCCCCCGGCACCTGTATTACCTGTATTACCTGTTCCTACATTGGCGCCTGTACCTATAGTGGTACGCTGTAAATAACGCTGGTAACTGCCCGATGAGTTGATTTGTGGTAACCATGCGGCCAGGCTTATGCGTATATCGCGCTCATTGATATCTTCATCAATATTGGCCTGGCGCACGCCTGGTTGATTGCGCAATGCAAAATCTATGCACTGTTGTAAGGTTAAATTAGTAGCTGTTGTATCTCTTACACTTTGTGCAAAGAGCATACAGGGCGTAACAATTAAAAAAGTTATAATATAGAACGGAACATTTTTTTTCATAAGCAATACCCGGTGCTCCTACAGAACGTAGGACACAGTTATTAGTTTTTCATTTAGTAATTAGAGGTGCCGCAAAAATTGCACTTTTTACAATGGAAAGCAGGTTATGAATAAAATTTTTACACAAAAAAGGTAATTGGCGTATAGCTTGAAAAAAAGTAGGATATTTTAAAACATTTTAGAAAACTGTGATAATGATTTCTAAAATTTTTGATTACTTTGCCGAATACATAATATTGGGTTAAACTACAATATTTAAAAAATTTACATATCAAGTATAAGTTTTAAGCTTTTTGATTGGTATTTTTACAAAAAATTTAAGCAGGGTTAATACATGCGTAAAAGACTACATGATAAAATTGCTCAGTTTACAGACGCTGAAGACATCAGAAAACAGGGATTATACCCATTTTTCAGACCAATCACGTCGGGACAGGATACTGAAGTAATTATTGATGGACAGCGGGTACTGATGTTTGGTTCGAACTCTTATTTAGGTTTAACCAACCATCCAAAGATTAAAGAAGCTTCGAAGAAAGCTACCGACCAATATGGTACTGGCTGTGCCGGTTCAAGGTTTTTGAACGGCACACTTGATATACATATTGAATTAGAAAACAGGCTGGCCGCTTACGTTGGCAAAGAAGCTGCAGTGCTTTTCAGCACCGGCTTTCAGGTTAACTTAGGCGTGTTATCATGTATCACAGGACGTAACGATTACTTAATTTTAGACGAATACGACCACGCTTCTATCATTGACGGCAGCCGCTTATCATTTTCGCGCGTTATAAAATACGCTCACAATGACATGCAGGACCTGCAACGCAAGTTGGCGCTGCTACCCGAAGAGGCTGTGAAAGTTATTGCCGTTGACGGTATCTTTAGCATGGAAGGTGATATTGTTAAGCTGCCTGAACTTGCTGCTATTGCCGAGCAATATGGTGCTAACATAATGGTTGATGATGCGCATAGCTTAGGTGTAATTGGCCATAAAGGTGCGGGTACTGCCTCTCACTTTAACATGACCGATGACGTTGACCTGATTATGGGTACCTTTAGTAAGTCATTTGCATCACTAGGTGGTTTTATAGCTGCCGATCATGCTACTATTGATTACTTAAAGCACCGTGCACGCTCACTAATGTTTAGTGCAAGTATGCCTCCGGCATCGGTAGCCAGTGTAATTGCTGCTTTAGATATTATAGAAACGGAGCCTGAACGTATTGAGAAATTATGGGATAACACCAATTATGCCATGAAGCTTCTGATAGACGAAGGCTTTGACCTTGGACCTACTGAAAGCCCGATATTGCCTATATATATACGTGATAATGCCAAAACTTTTATGGTAACCAAGTTACTGCAAGACAATGGTGTGTTTGTTAATCCGGTTGTATCTCCGGCTGTGCCTTCCGATTCATCGTTACTGCGTTTCTCATTAATGGCCACGCACACTTTCGACCAGATCGACGAAGCTGTAGACAAAATATCACGCGTATTTAAAGAGGTGGGTGTAACCACTGTTAAAGAAAAAATATGATCAACATTACTGCGGTAAGTTCCAAAAAGGAACTTGCCGCTTTCATCGACTTTCCGCACGATTTGTATGCCAATGACGCAAATTATGTTCCGGAACTGTTCATCGCCCAGCGCGACCTGCTAACCACCCACCCCTTCCACAAACACTCATCATTACAATGCTTTTTAGCGTATGATAACGGTAAAATTGCCGGAAGAATTGCAGCTATCTTTAACACCAACCATAACAAATTCAATAACGCCAGCGATGGCTTTTTTGGTTTTTTTGACTGTGTAAATAATCAGGAGGTGGCAAACCTCCTTTTTGACGCGGCCACTAAGTGGTTAAAAGAAAAAGGCGTTAATAAATTGGTTGGCCCTGCAAATCCGTCTACTAACGAGACTTGCGGTTTGCTGGTGAAAGGCTTTGACAGCGCCCCGGTGGTAATGATGCCTTACAATCCGCCTTATTATGTAGAGTTGCTGGAAAAAGTTGGCCTGCACAAACAGGTTGATCTGATTGCCTGGAGCTGGAAAGGACAGAACTATAACGACAAGTCGCTCCAGATGCTCGACAAGTTAAAGGAGCGCTTGCAACGGAATAGTAATGTTATTATACGTAAAATAAACCTTAAAAATTTCAAGGAAGAGGCCGATAGGTTACGGGATGTATACAACCATGCTTGGGATAAAAACATGGGCTTTTTCCCAATGACCAACGAGGAATTTGATTACACTGCTAAAGACTTAAAACTTATACTCGACCCTGATTTTGCCTACGTTGCGGAGCAAGATGGTAAAATTGTAGGCTTTGGTGTGGCTATACCCGATATAAACCAAATCTTAAAGACCATTAAAAAGGGCAGGTTGTTACCAACCGGTATATTTAAGCTGTTACTTAACAAAAAGAAGATTAATGGTATACGTATTATGCTTTTAGGCGTAATAGAAGGCCATCGTAAATTGGGCATTGAAGCCTGTTTATATGGTACCATTATAAAGGAGTATCGCCGCAAAGATTATAAGTACGCAGAAGCTTCATGGACGCTGGAAAACAATGAAATGGTTAACAGAGCCATTGAAGCCATTGGAGGCGACCCATACAAAACATACCGCATTTACGAAAAGGCTATATGAGTGAACGGGTATTAATTACCGGTGCCAGTGGGTTTGTAGGTTATCATTTAATTGAAGCAGCAATGAAAAACAATCTTGAGGTTTTTGGCGCTGTGCGTAAAAGCAGTAAGGTTGATCATTTAAAAGAGTTTAATATACAATACGCCTATACTAATTTTAATAGTGTAGAAGCACTCACTGCCGAGATTGAGCAAAATCAGTACGATTATATTATACATGCAGCAGGTGTAACCAAAGCCAATTCTGCAGCCGAGTACGACGCCATTAATACCGATTATACAATAAACCTGGCTAAGGCCGCGGTAGCATCAGGCCGGATTAAAAAATTTGTGTTTATAAGCAGTCTGGCTGCTATGGGTCCGATTGCTACGGTTGAAGGTATAATCACCGAACAGAACGAGCAGTTGCCCGTTACTGCCTACGGCCACAGCAAAAGGCGGGCAGAAGAAGAACTTAAAAAGTTCACTTCCTTAAACTACGTAATTTTGCGCCCTACGGCTGTTTATGGCCCGCGCGATAAGGATATATTAATTGTGCTAAAGCAGTTTGCTGGTCGTTTTGAGCCTTATATAGGTAAAATAGATCAATACCTGAGCTTTATTTATGTAAAGGATTTGGCAACGGCTTGTATACTTGGTTTAACAAAAGGCAATCAATCGGCGTATTTATTGTCGGATGGCAAACGGTATAACCGTTATGAGCTTGCAAATATTACAAAACGCTTACTAGGCATTAATACTTTTAAAATACATTTGCCTGTAGGTTTTGTACGTGTAATAGCCGGTATAGCCGAAGGTGTTAGCCGGATTACCAAAAAACCATCGGCTCTGAATATTGAAAAGCTGAACGAGTTAACCGCTGTAAACTGGATTTGCAGTATCGAGAAAGCTGAGAAGGAACTTGACTTTCATCCGCAGTATGATTTAAACAGCGGCTTGAACGAGACCCTGAACTGGTATAAAGTAAATAAATGGCTGTAGCCGTATATTATATAAAGTAGAAAAATAAGAAAAATGGAAAACAACGTTAAACCTGCTAATGGCAAGCTTGGCATACTGATTCCGGGTTTGGGTGCGGTTGCTACCACCCTAATTGCCGGTGTTGAGGCAGTAAACAAAGGTTTGTCTAAGCCAATTGGTGCCCTTACACAAATGGGCAATATCCGCCTGGGCAAAAGAACAGAAAACCGCTACCCAAAGATTAAAGAATTTGTGCCCCTGGCTAACTTAACTGATATCGTTTTTGGTGGATGGGATGTATATTCAGATAACGTATATGAAGCAGCCGTTACCGCTGAGGTATTAGAGCCAGGTTTATTAAACTCTGTTAAAGCTGAGCTGGAGGCTATTGTGCCAATGAAAGCTGCGTTTGATAAAAACTACGCCAAAAACCTCGACGGTACTCACGTAAAAACCGGTACTCGTTTAGAAATGGCTAACGAGTTGATTGAAGACATTAAAAACTTTCAGGAGAAAAACGGTTTAGACCGCGTGGTAGTTTTATGGTGTGGTTCAACCGAAGTTTACTTTGAAGAATCTGAAGTTCACCAAAGCATTGTTGCGTTTGAGCAAGGTTTGGCTAACGATGACAAGCTTATTGCACCAAGTATGCTTTACGCTTATGCAGCTTTAAAATTAGGCGTTCCGTTTGTAAACGGCGCTCCTAACTTAACAGTTGATATCCCGGCACTGGTTGAATTGGCCAAATACACTGAAACTCCAATTGCTGGTAAAGATTTCAAAACTGGCCAGACTTTGATGAAAACCATCGTTGCCCCAGGTTTAGCTGCGCGTGCTTTAGGCGTTAACGGTTGGTTCTCTACCAATATTTTAGGTAACCGCGATGGCTATGTATTGGATGATCCGGATAACTTTAAAACAAAAGAAGTTTCTAAACTGAGCGTATTAGAAGAAATTTTCAAGCCAGAAGCCAATCCGGATCTGTACGGTGATATGTACCACAAAGTACGTATCAACTACTACCCTCCTCACGGTGATAGCAAAGAGAGCTGGGACAACATTGACATTTTTGGTTGGTTAGGTTATAAGATGCAAATCAAAATCAACTTCCTTTGCCGCGATTCAATTTTAGCTGCACCGGTTGCTTTAGATTTGGCCTTGTTTTCTGATTTAGCTAAGCGTGCCGGCATGAGTGGTATTCAAGAATGGTTATCATTCTACTTAAAATCGCCACAAACTGCACCTGGATTAGCACCTGAGCACGACATCTTTAAGCAATTAACCAAACTGCAAAACACCCTGCGCCACATGATGGGCGAAGATCTGATCACCCACCTGGGTTTAGATTATTACCAGGAAGTAGTTGATGCAATGTAATTTTAGATTATTCATCTATTTAAAACGCCTTACAGTCTCTGTAAGGCGTTTTTTGTTTTACCGGCATTTGAGTAGTATACTGTACCGGCAGCTTACCAAACGATAATTTCATGCAGGTCTCTTTTCAGCTCAGACTTTTAGCACAAACCTTACATAGCAACATTTTTTGTTATCTACTTGTAACGAAACGACCATAACAACGTCTATGATGGTACCTTAACACATTATTATGACAACACTCGCCCTTGCCGAACTAACAGCAACCTCGTCTCTTGTAAATCACGTAGCCTATAATTGCTTGTAACAGAGTTTTGTAAAAATTAATCAATTGATTAATTTATCTTACTTACTCTCAGCAATTTGCTTATTTTTGTACATTAAAGCAGCTATATATAAGTAATATCGGTTCACAAACATATTACTTTACCATACCTTAAATAATTAATTATTGCAACCAAGCCGGTAATAATACTCAACCGACATCAGTTGCTGAAAGAGGAATGTTGTTGCTTTGAGCCCTATTAGTATATAATGCACCTTAACAATTACACAAGATCTTTCCTACTTTTCATGTTGATGATTTGCAGTAACCTTATTGCATTTTGTCAGAGTACTACTATAGTTACCGGTACAGTTACCGATGCCGGCAGCAGGCGGCCATTATCATATGTAACAGTTGGTTTTGCTGGTACTACTATTGGCACCACCACCGACGAAAAAGGACAATTCAGGTTAGCTACTACAAACCCGGCCTACACACAAATAAAGGCTACTTTTATTGGTTATGTAACAACCACTTTTACTGTTGTGCCTGGTAAAGAACAATCGCTTAATATACGCCTGCAGCCTGATAACAAGCAGCTAAGCGAGGTGGTTATACAATCATCTAAAAAGAAAAAATACACTAACCGTGATAATCCGGCTGTTGAATTGATTAGAAAAGTTATAGCCAATAAAGACAAGAACCGTCCTGAGAGCTATAACTATCTGGAATACAAGGGTTACGAGCGGTTAAACTTTTCGTTTATTAACGTATCTCCGGCTTTTAGCGACAAAAAGCTTTTTAAAAAGTATAAGTTTTTACTCGACAACCGCGATACTACCACTGTACCCGGCAAAAACCTGTTACCCATTTATTTGAACGAGCGCGTTTACCAATACTACTACAGCAAAAACCCCGAGCGTAAAAAAACTAAGGTTATTGGCGAAAAAGGCGTAAACTTTGGCAGCTTCATAGACAGCGAGGGTATTGGCGTTTATTTTAAGCACCTTTACCAGGACGTAGATATTTATGCTAACAGCACAGTGCTGGTGACCAACGAGTTTTTAAGCCCTATATCAGACAACGCCCCGGGTAACTACAAATTTTTTATTACCGATACCGTGGTAGTTGATAATACCAAGTTGGTACAACTAAGCTTTACGCCGCGTAACACTAACGATGTATTGTATGAGGGCAGTATTTTTATAACACTTGATGGCAATTATGCAGTGCAAAAAGCCAACCTCACCATTAACCGCCGCATTAACTTAAACTGGGTTAAGGAGATGCACATTAATCTTGATTTTGCCAAGAATGCACAAGGTAAGTATGTGCTAAGCAAAAGCAATACTATGGCCGATTTTGGTCTGTCGAAAACAAAAGACCGCGGTTTGTTTGGCCAGCGTTATGTGAGTTACCAAAACTATGCTTTTAACATTGCTCGTCCGGATACAACTTATGAAGGCCGCAATGAAATTACTTCGGATGAAGTGAAGCACCGCAGCGACGATTTTTGGGCTCAAAACCGTCAGGATACATTATCTAAAGCCCAAGCACAGGTATACACTAACATTGACAGCCTGGGCCGCATGCAATCATTTAAGCGCATTGTGGATATAGCACAGCTGTTTGTATTTGGTTATAAAGGCGTAGGACCGTTTGATATTGGCCCGGCCAACGCGTTCTACAGTTTTAATCCGGTTGAGGGTTTCAGGCTACGCCTTGGCGGTCGTACTAATATCGATTTTAGTAAGCGTGTATTGCTGGAAACTTATGCTGCCTATGGCTTTAAAGATCAAAAATGGAAATACTTTCTGAGCGGGATATGGTCGTTCAATAAAAATTCTGTTTATCGCTTTCCGCAAAATTATATACGTGCCAGCTTTCAGCGCGATACCCGCATACCCGGCCAAGAGCTGATGTTTTTACGTGAGGACAATTTTCTGTTGTCATTTAAACGCGGAAATAACGACAAATACATTTACAACGACGATTATCGCATTGATTACGTCAAAGAGTTTTCGAACCATTTTTCGTTTAGTTTAGGCTTACGCAAACTCACGCAAACGCCGGCTGGTTCGCTTTACTTTATAACCCGCAACAATAATAGTCCCAATCAGGTACAAAACTTAACTACATCGCAGGCAAGCTTACAGTTGCGTTACGCTCCTCACGAGGAATTTTACCAGGGTAAGATTTATCGCAAAGCCTTTATTAACCGATACCCTATTATCACGCTCGATTATAAAGCTGGATTTAAAAACGTACTGGGCGGAGAGTATAATTATCAAGATGTATCGCTCAATATCTACAAACACTTTTATTTAAAAAAGCTTGGCGATGCCGACGTTTGGCTTGAGGGTGGTAATACTTTTGGTACCGTACCCTACCCTTTGCTCAATATACACCGTGCCAACCAAACCTTTGCTTACGATCCCATCTCTTACAACCTGATGAACTTTTTAGAGTTTGTGAGCGATCACTATGCAAGCATTAATATCGATCAGCATTTTCATGGGTTGTTGTTCAATCGTATTCCGCTATTCAGGAAATTGAAGTGGCGTGAAGTGGCTTCATTCAAATCGTTATGGGGCGGTGTACGCAATGAGAACGACCCTTCTCTGCACCCGTCATTGTATGAGTTTCCGAAGGAAGCCAACGGTGCGCCCATCACCTACTCGTTAGGTAGCAAACCGTATGTTGAGGGAAGTGTGGGCATCGAAAATATCTTTAAGGTACTTAGGATCGATGCAGTTAAGCGTTTCAATTACCTTGATCACCCGAACATTGCCGACTGGGGCATTCGGGCGCGTGTACAATTCATTTTTTAATTATTTTTGCGCAAATTATTATTTAACATGGCTCAGGAAACATCGTTGCGTACCAATTTGCAACTTGGCATCTATCGTATCATCGACCCTTTTGTAAAGGTGCTCATTAAGATAGGTCTTACGCCCAATATTGTTACGCTTATCGGTTTCATACTTAACGTGGGCGTAGCCGCTATCTTTATATTCGGTGCCGAGGAAGGCACCCGCGACGACCTATCTGAAGTGGGTTGGGCCGGTGCATTGATCCTGTTTGCCGGCTTGTTTGATATGCTCGATGGGCAAGTAGCCCGTCTGGGTAACATGAAATCGGTTTTCGGCGCTCTGTTCGATTCTGTGCTTGACCGCTATAGCGAGTTGATCATGTTTTTGGGTATATGTTATTACCTGGTTGCTAACCACTACTTTTTAAGTTCGATCTTTGCCTTTATAGCTTTGATTGGCTCTATGATGGTGAGCTACGTACGTGCACGTGCCGAAGGCTTAGGCATTGAATGCAAAGGCGGCCTCATGCAGCGCCCAGAACGTGTGGTAACCATAGGCGTATGTGCAATGGCTTGCGGCATTAGCTCACAGTATCTTGGCGGAGAATATAAATTATTCGTACCTGGCATTAAATATCATGTGTTCGAAACCATGTCTATCTTTACCATACCTATCACCATTTTGGCGGTACTAACCAATATAACAGCTTTCAACAGGCTCAGGGATGCTAAAAAAGCTCTGGAAGCCAAAAACGAGGCATAATCTTTTTACATGAAGTTTCTATTTTCAATCAGCTGCATTTTATTGCTGATCACTGGTGCTAATAAGATAGCGTCAGCCAAGTCTGCCCCGGCCGATACGGTTAAAAACCTTTACAAATTACCCGGCAACCCATTCCCTGCCTTACCTGCAAACGTAGGCCGCTTGTTTTATGTACAGCGCAACCCGAACCCCAATACCATAGTTTACGAGCTGAAACTGGACAGCGATGGCCAGCCCGATGCAGATGAACCGGTGCATCCTTACTGGATACGTTATAATGAGAAGGGGCAAAAAGAAGACTTGGGCTACATACAACGCAAGTTTGCCTACGGTGTTACCTCAAAATCATTAGGTAATGGTAAATGGGATGTCAGATTTGTATCATACAAGAAGTTTCCGCTCACTTTAATGAAGGCTGCCGACGGAAAATATCATATCTTCGCAACAATTTCACAAAAGCAACTTATAGTTAACCGAATTTTTGTTAAAATTGAAGGAGGATCGTTTTGGGTTCCCAACGTGCGGTTTGTGGAGTTTAAAGGAACGGATCCTGCAACTGGTAAAGAAGTTACTGAACGTTTCAAACCCTGATTAGTGATGAAAAGAAATTACGTTTCCAACTCAAGTGAGTCTGTAAGGATGTTTAAAAGCGACTTATTAGAAGCTTTATCCAAAGTTCATTATACCGTTCCACTGTATGTATATGTGCCGGTAATTAGCTATTTGTGTTATTTAGCTTTTACTAAAAGCACGGTTACTACAGCAGGTTTCTTTGGCTTACTTTTGGCCGGCCTGGCATTTTGGACCTTTGCCGAGTACGTGCTTCACCGCTTTGTGTTCCATTTTGTGCCTAAAGCACCCTGGGCTCTGCGTATACACTTTATATTTCATGGTGTACACCACGATTATCCCAGCGATGCCAAACGCTTGGTAATGCCACCATCTGCCAGTATCCCAATGGCCTTAGGCCTATTTTTTCTATTCAACTGGATGTTGCCGCCTACCTATATCTATTCCTTTTTCCCGGGCTTTTTGATAGGTTATTTAATTTACGATATTTCCCACTACGCGATACACCACTTTAACTTTAAGGGTGGCATGTGGAAACGCATTAAACAACACCATATGCTGCACCATTACCAGGACCCATCGAAAGGGTATGGTGTAAGCTCGCCCATTTGGGATAAAGTTTTCCGGTCAGACTTTGCTAAAAAATAAAATGAGCTTTGCCCTTACCAGAGGCGCAACAGTTTCATCTAAACGCATATTAACTGTTGTACTTTTATCTATTGCCTATTTAGTGTGCTCTTACCTGCTGGTAGGTTTTAAAACCGATCAGCTGGTTTTAATAGGGATATTTTTTACGTTATACTTTTCATCGGGCGTTACACGCAAATTTGTATTAGGCTTTTCCATTTTCATTGTATACTGGATAATTTTTGATTATATGAAGGCCTTTCCCAATTATAAGTACAGCGATGTACATATATCGGGCCTTTACAACCTCGAGAAAAACATATTTGGTATAAATGAGACCGGTAATGTTATTACCCCTAACGAGTATTGGCGTATACACGGTATAACTTTTTTAGATATACTTACCGGTTTGTTTTACCTGTGCTGGATACCGGTACCCCTTGGTTTTGCGGCTTATCTTTTCTTTACACGCCGCCGCCAGTTCTTATATTTCTCCCTAACATTTGTATTGGTTAACTTGCTTGGATTTGTAGTATACTACACCTACCCTGCCGCACCACCCTGGTACATTCAATACCACGGCCTGCAGTTCGTGCAAACTACTCCCGGCAATACGGCCGGCCTTTCTAAGTTTGATGCTTACTTTAACATCAACCTGTTTAAGTCTATTTACGCCAAGGGCTCAAACGTGTTTGCGGCTATGCCCTCCCTGCACTCCAGTTATCCGCTTATTGTAGTTTATTACGGCATTAAGAACCGGCTGGGTTGGGCTAACCTGTTTTTTATTACAGTAACAGCAGGTATTTGGTTTTCAGCTGTTTATACCAGCCACCATTATGTACTGGATGTATTAGCCGGCATAGCTACCGCAGCTGTTGGCATAGCGTTGTTCAGGCTCATTGTAGCTAAGTCAAAAACTATAAGCGGCTGGCTCGATAGGTATGAAGCCATCATACAATAGGTTTTCCACATTTATTAGTTATTCACATTTTTAGCGTTTAATATAATAATTTGTAAATAGGCATGCTATTTGTATTACATTCATTACAAATACATATGTGCTTGTTTATGAAAAAATTAGTTTTACTATATATATACCTGGGGATGTTTGGAGCGGCTGCATTTGCTACTCCTTTAGATAGCTTAAAACAGCAATTGCAATTAGCTACAGATGATACGCAGAAAGCCAGTATTTACACACAAATGGCTAACTGCTACTTACAAGCAAAGAGCCCTGCCAACGCCTACAGCAAACGCATTAATCAGGAAAACGCTATTAATTACACCATGCTTGCCATGAAGGTGTATTACAAGCATGATGACACAACCGGCCTGGTTACCAGCTATAGCAACCTATCAAAAGCTTACCGTAACCAGCGTAAGTTTGCGCAAGCCAAATGGTTTATTTTACAAGCCAACACGCTTTCGCGCAAACAGAATTCGGCCCCGGCTATAGTGAGCAGTTTAGTTGATCTGGCTGCCATTAAAATAGATATTAAGGATTATAACCTGGCTAAAAGAGACTTACGCGAAGCGCATAAACTTGCACTGCGTAACAAATTAACAGCACAAGATTCAAGTGTTAAAGAGAGCTACAGCCGCTTGTACACTTACATCCGCGTTCCGGCCAGCGAGAACGTTTTTCAAGGACTGGATGCAACAATAAGGAAAGAAGAGATAGTTTGGGCCGAAAACCAGAAGAAACTGGCCATTGCTGCTTTAAAAGCCAAAAAGCTGCAAAGCAAGAAAAAAGTATATGCAGTTGTTAGCAAGAAAAGAAGCGGCGACGTAATTAAATCGGCCGTTCCTTCCATTGCCTGGGAAACGCCATCAAGTACTCTATCAAACGATACTGTGAAAACAGTTTCATTATAAGGTAATTAACATATACAAAAAAGCACGACCTCTACAAGTCGTGCTTTTTTTGTATTAACAGAATGCGGCGGGAGGTCCTTAGGCAATTGCCGACAGGCATGGTGGCTGGAATTGGTCTTTTATGCTTTCCGCTTTAATTCAATTACCGTAATCTCCGGCCAAATGCCCAGGCGACCGGAGAATGCCAGAAAGCCGAAACCACGGTTTACATATAGGTAACGTTTATTCTGCTCCAATATGCCGGCCCAGTTAAGGTAGCGGTACTTTACCGGGCTCCAGCGCAGGCTATCAGTCTCGATACCAAACTGGGCACCATGTGTATGGCCCGATAAAGTTAGATGAATTTGGGTTGGGTGGTACCGGACAATCTCTTCCCAGTGCGTAGGGTCATGTGAGAGCAATACTTTAAACGCAGCAGGATCTACGCCTTGTAAGGCTTTATCTAAACTTCCCATCTGTATAAATCCCCGCCCCCAGTTTTGAACACCAATGAGCGTAATTTTTTGCCCGTCTTTCTCCAGCTCCAGGTTTTCATCCAGCAGCAATCTGTAACCTAAAGCTTTGTGGTGCTCTTTTAATTTTCGCAAATTGTCTGCTTTTTCCTGTGCACTGCCCCACTCTACATAATCGCCATAGTCATGATTACCTAAGATAGAGTATTGCCCATAAGGAGCCTTTAACTGGCCAAACTGGCTTATGTAAGGTTCAATCTCACTGGCTACATTATTTACCAAATCGCCGGTAAATACAAACAGGTCCGACTTTTGGGCATTGGCCAGATCAATACCCCGCTGTACAGCTGCAGCGCTATCAAAGCTGCCCGAGTGTATGTCAGATAGCTGGGTGATGGTGAACCCGTCAAACGCTTGGGGCAAATCATTAAAATACAACGTTTGCTTATGTACCCGGTAATCGTACTTGCCCTTAAACATTGCATACAAAAAAGAGCTGAACGGTACAGCAGCCAGCAATACGGCGGCCTCGCTTACAAATTTGCGCCGCGAGGGTATATAGCTACCTTGTTCAGGCGTTTTACGGATTACGTTAACGAGGCCGGCTATCAAACGATAGGCATCGCCCAATACCAGCACCAGGATAAACACAATTTTGCTTACCAAAAAGCCCAGGAAAAGGCTAAGCACCCATTGATGGTAAGGTTTCATGCCGGGCGGCTTGCTGGCACTGCTCAAACTAAGCAAAAACAGTACTACTATACCTAAACTAATTACCCAATAGATCCACAAAATAACGCGCCGGGTAGTTTTACTATTACCTAAAAGTAAGGTGCGCAAGCCCTGATGAACATATAAGTCCATCAAAATACTGATGACTATGAATATTAAAAACAGCTGAAAAAAACCACCGTGACGCATAATTTAACTTAAATGTTGCAAGATGCCCAATATTGGGATGATTACTAACAGGTTAATGTAATTATTTGTTGCTGGCCATACCGCTAAAATTAGCACTTAGTTACGTTAACTTTTACGAATTAAAAACAAAGCCCTTTTATATAATCCCTTACTTTTGCCGCTTACTAATTTTATATGAATACCCAACTAAAGAACCACTTTGACAGCATTATATTTGACCTTGACGGAACCCTGTGGGATTCGACCGCTAACGTGGCCGCTGCCTGGCAACAAGCCAAGGAAGAACTTGATTTTGTAAAAGATGATGTTACTCAGGATATTGTACGCTCAATTGCCGGGATGGCTTATGATGCGATTTTTGAGAAGCTGGCGCCTTACCTTACCGAAGAACGCCGCAATGAGTTTAAGGCGCTAAGTGCGAAGTACGAGCTAGACACATTAAACGCCAAAGGCGGAGATTTATACCCCGACCTGATACCTACGCTGGAATACCTACATAACAAATACCAGTTGTTTGTGGTGAGCAACTGCCAGTGCGGTTACATTGAAACTTTCCTGACGTTAAATAATTTGGAGAGGCTGTTTAAAGGACACCAGTGTTATGGCACCAAAGGCCAGCCCAAGTTTCAGAATATTATAGATGTTGTACAAGATTTTGAGCTGAAAAACCCGGTATACGTTGGCGATACACAAGGCGATTATGACAGTGCTGTTAAAGCAGGCGTACCCATTATATTTGCGGCATATGGATTTGGTGATGTACAAGGCGACCCGGTAGCTACAGTTGCACAATTCAGCGAATTGAAAGAATTGCTATAACTCAACGCCGAACGCCAGTATCAGTACGCGTACTATCTGTTAAATTGCCGCTGCCAATCATATTTTCGGGGTCGGTGGTGGCCTCAGCATTCGGATTTTGCAAGGTATTGGCCTTTTGCAACTTATCCTGGTGCTGCTTTTTTGATGGTGATTGACAGGCCGTTATAAGCAAGCTAACAAAAATCATTGCAAGGAAGCAGCTTTTGGATAGCAATATAAATTGTTTGTTCATAAGTGCTTGTTTAGCAACATGTATAGTGCCACGCTGCGTTGTGCTTTGTAAAGGTTTTGATATACATCGTTTCCGGCAACCGGAAGGATGCATAAAATAACAGCAGTATTGTACACAGCCGTTAACCGTACAAGTCCGGAAACTAATTTTCAGGAGTGTTACATATTATTGAAGCCATACGTATTGATTAAAAAACTTGTTATGAGAAAGTATACGCTGCATGTGTTGGTTTTAATAAGCATCCTTTGTTTTGCCTGTAAAAAAGACAGCAATAACAGTGCGAACGAATTGGTTGGGCAGTGGCTACTGCCAGCAACCAGTAACAACTTTGCGCCGCACACCAGTTCGGAGTTGAAATTTGATAATAATGGCATTCTGACCATGTCAAGCAAACGTTTTGATGCAACAACCGGCCAAATTTTAGGCTTCACCTCAAAGTTTGTTGCTAACTACAGGATAAAAAATGGCGAATTAGTTGAAATTTATAACGTAAAACGTTATTCACCGGCCGATAATACACCATACGCCGATGAAAAAAACCTTATTTTACATACTGATAGTCCCGATCAAAGTTTCACTTATAAATTGAACGAAAAAAGGACAACATTAACCTGGACAGTAGTGTGCCCAATTAACGCATGCTGCATAGGTGCTCAAATCTATATCAAGAAATAATACTGCTCTCCATTTATTTGTAGGTGGTTTCGTACTGCTGACGATGCTGTAAGGCCATCTGCTGGTAATCGCTGTCATTCTTAGCTTTTTGCCAGTACTCATAAAATATGCGTGCTGATGCAGCTTTAATTTCATCAACTACCTGTGGTAACTGATTGCGTCCATGTGAGCCACTTTGCCCCTTTTTATCTGCTGGCACCGGTCCGTCATACTTTTTGCCACTCTTGTGATTGGCATAACGGCGCGACCGGGTATAACCCATCTGCAAAAATTTGCGAGCCATATCCATTCCTACAAAATCATGCTGGCTCTTGTATTCCAAAAATAGTTTATAAATGGTTTCGGCTGATGTTTGAGCGATGGCTGGCGATTTAAACCGCCAGTGAGGAAGTATTTCATTTTTATAAGGTTGTATCAATAACACCCCCTGCTCACCCTTACCGATACGGTAAAACTCGGGCTGCTGCCTGAAATCAATCTTATCGAAACTCAATGTATAATTAAACGGCGCCTTCGGCATTTGTGGTCTGGGTCTTGGGTTTGTTGTCTATGGCCTTTTACTTTAGAGAATTTCATTAAAGCACTTTATGTTTTGTCTATTCAAACATTTGTGGTGTTATTATCTCTTCTATAGTATATTTTAACCCAGGTGTTCAATGATCTCTTCCGGAACTCGATGAAACATCCCTTAAAAGCTTAATGCATTATTGGTAAAAGATTATCTATGTTCACCTCATTGACACAACCTTGTCACTAAACTTGTTTAATATTGAAAATCAGTATATTTCAGCATAAGCGTAAATCAGACGGAACACTTGTATAACCTATGCTCTGATGCCTTTAGCTCCCCTTGGCCTAGCCATTATTTTTTACCCGTATTCAACACAAGTCAGCTTGTAAAACTGCATTTTTGTAACCTGCATGAATCAATTTACACAGGATACCATTGTAGCACTGGCTACACCCAACGGAACAGGCGCCATTGGTGTGATCCGTCTGTCCGGACCGGATGCCTTAACCATTGCCAATAGCGTTTTCAAAGGCAAAGACTTAACTAAACAGGCCTCACATACCCTGCACTTCGGCACCATTGTGGATAATGGCCTGGTGTTGGATGAAGTATTAATGTCGCTGTTTATTGCCCCCCGCTCCTACACCCGCGAGAACGTGGTTGAGATTTCATGCCACGGTTCTAACTATATTATCCAGTCTATTATCAAACTGCTTATTAAGCAAGGCGCGCGCTCCGCCAAACCGGGCGAATTTACGCTCCGTGCTTTCCTGAACGGCCAGTTTGACCTCTCGCAAGCCGAAGCCGTGGCCGACCTCATTGCCTCCGACTCTAAAGCTTCGCAGCAGGTTGCTTTACAGCAATTGCGAGGCGGTTACAGTACCGAACTGCAATCGCTACGCGAACAACTGGTGCATTTTGCCTCGATGATAGAGCTGGAGCTTGATTTTTCGGAAGAGGATGTGGAATTTGCGAACCGTGCGCAGCTTAAGCAACTTATACATGATCTTACCCGCATTATTGGCAAACTTATCCAATCGTTTGAATTAGGTAATGCGGTAAAGCAAGGCATTAACACTGTAATTGCTGGCAGGCCCAATGCCGGAAAATCAACCCTGCTTAATGCCTTGCTTAACGAGGATCGTGCCATTGTAAGCCATATAGCCGGTACCACCCGCGATACTATCGAAGAAACGCTCAACATCAACGGCATTAATTTTAGATTGATTGATACGGCCGGTATACGTGAGGCCACCGATGCTATTGAGCAAATTGGCGTACAGAAAACGATGGAAAAGATAAGCCAGTCGGCCCTGCTATTGTACGTATTTGATGTGGAAGACCTTACTCCTGCCGAATTGCAGCAAGATCTTGCCAGCTTGTACAAATCCGGCCTGCCAGCTATAGCCGTAGCGAATAAGATAGATGCTTCACAACCTGAGCTTGATACATACCAATTGGCTTTACCGGAGGGCACTACCTTGGCCGCCATATCTGCAAAGGAAAAGCTGCATATTGATGAGCTAAAACAGCTCATATACAATACCACCATACAAGGAAAGTTGAATGGTAACGAAACGCTGGTTACCAATATACGCCATTTGGAAGCGCTTCAAAAAACCGAGCAGGCGCTCATTAAAACCCTACAAGGTATTGACATGCAAGTTACATCTGATTTCCTGGCTATGGACATTAAACAAGCCCTCCACTATCTCGGCGAAATTACAGGCGCAGTTACCACCGATGATTTGCTGGATAACATATTTTCTAAATTTTGTATCGGAAAGTAATTTATTAATCAATTACTTATAAATCAAAACAAAGCATAAAAAATCACCATTTTTTAACCTCCTAAACTTCACATTATAAAGCTGTTATAAACAAAAACATTCGGAATATTTATGCTTTTTGTTACCATTTTACTGTAACATACAAGTTTGCTGGTTGAACGGCACCTACAGCCTCGCATCCCCCTGGGCATTATTTTTGTTCCGTATCTCCCAGACGCGATTTTTGTTTGTACCGAGAGATGGCCTTGCGTAGCTGGCTTAAAAGTTAGCTACTTTATTAAGGTTATGTAGATATAGTATCATTTACGTCATCAATTCCTTTGTTTCGAATTCCTGTTTTATTCGCTACCACTCATCAAAAAGCCGCGATAAATTTAAGGTAATGTTGATGGTATAAGGATATAGAACGCCAACTTGATTTAATACATGTCCTTCCATAGGCCAGGAGTAATGTTCAATTTGAATACTATCAATTTGATAAGGTTTGTCTGCAACTTCTACCTGATCCCCGCTGGAGATTTGGCCAATGTCATGCGGATGAATGTGGGATTTATACGCGTTTAAGTCAGAAGTGCAAAAGACGATTTCTTCTTCACTCACAAACATAAACCTCATAGCTGCGGTGGTTTTGGTCGTGTCTATCATGCTGCCAATTATTTTGAATAATTTTTTTGATTGGAAACCCTTCATTTTGCTGAAAGTTTTAAACTTTCGTATTAACGCAAAAGGATTAAGCAGATTTTTCGGGGCATTATGCCTGGCATACCCTAGAAAGCACTAAGGACAAGATGCTTGATTACTTTGTGATGATGCATTGAAAAGACAGCATTAAACTGATTTGAAGCTGCTTTTTAGCGCAATAAAAAAAGAGGCGCCTTCAAGAACTTTATGTAATTGCAGGTAGTAAATATTCCTTATGAATGTGTTATTAGATATCAGTGAAATTTACCACCTCTGCTATCTTGGCATCAATCAGCTCAATTTCTTTTTTCATTACTTTTAATAAAGGATATGCTTCGGCATAGCCATCCATACTGAGCAAATCTATTAAACCCTTGATGGTTGCTACCGGCCTGCGGAACTCGTGGGATTGAATATAAGCTATACGGTCCAATTGTACCTGTTGATCCACTACCGCTTGTTGCCTAAATACTCTCTCCGTAATATCTGTAGAATTATACGAAATGCCGATGATGTTTCCATCAGCATCCCTCGCGGGGTCATAAGTCAGCATACACCAAACGGAATGGCCGGCAAAGTCTAGCAGGCGTTCCCGCTTAATACTCTCCCCGGCTAATGCCCGGCTACAATTTTCCATAAAATCGGCCATGTAAACCTCGTTGATGAATTGCTTCACATCCATTCCCTCTTTCATGTCTACTCCGTAGGCTTTGCGGATAAACAAGGTCACCGCCTTATTATAGGCCAGTACACGGAAATTCCGGTCCAATAATAAATGACTGCTCGCCGTACTCTCAAAAAATGAGCGCATAATCAGCTCCGTACGTTTAGCCTCCAGATACTGCAATTTGAGAAAATGGAGATTGCTTTCAAATTCCAATAACTGAATTACCTGCCCGGCCAAATTTTCCAGCATTTCCTGTTGCAGCGGTGTCATTGCTCCGGGTTTTTGATCAATCACACATAAACTTCCTAAACGATGTCCATCATGAGTGGTTAGAGGCGCCCCGGCATAAAAACGAATTCCGGCTTTCCTGGTCACTGCCGAATAATCTTGTAGCCTTGAGTCTAAACGGGCATCCGGTACAACCATCACGTGATCACTCTCAAGCACGTAATGACAAAAGGACTCATCCCGCCCGGAGTTGGGCTTAAAATTACCGTTCTCCAAAACGAATTCCGTATCTTCTCCAATTAACGTGATCAAACCACTCGGCGTACCACAGATGTCGGCGGCGAGCTGCGTAATTTCGTTAAACTCTTCCTGCTTATTGATTTGAATTTTCAGAAAGCGGTGAACCGCTTCTAGTCGGTTAAGTTCTCTTTGCGGCATTGGGGATTGAAGATATTATGATATTGCTGATCATGTTACAGCTAACGCTATTGTTTAAAATTATTGAGTACCACATGTGTCTTCTCCGCCAATTCCTGAAATGCTTGTTCCAGCAAATGAAATTCGGTTAAGTGATCTGGGTAACCCTGCAGTTTCAGTCCGGCCATGGCATCTCTGGCAGCATTTAACGGCTGATGCAATTCTGTTGACAGAATATGGTTAATTTTCTGAAAAGACTCTTCCTGCATCATCCCCTTTTTTTCATGCTGTACGGTTTGGGTAATATCGGTAGCGCAATAGGACACGCCGGTTATATTGCCTTCCTGATTGAGGGTCGGTTCGTAGCTAATGTACCAGAAAAGGTCCCCCTCCGGCGAGTTAACCCGACTTTTCGCCCGCACATTATCCCCAGTCAGCGCCTTATTGCAATTCCGGGTAAACTCATCTACAAAACCAGGATTTACATAATCAACAATGTTTACACCTTCCGAAATTGGCATCCCGTAATTGTTCTTCATAATTTCAGACAGCGCTTTATTGAAAGATACCACCCTTAAATCCCGGTCCAGCAGCAGGTGACAAGAACTGGAGCTCTCAAAAAAAGAGCGCAGCTTGGTTTCTTCCGCCCGGGTTTGATGATACTGCTCATTAAGTACGCCGATACTGGCTTCAAACTCCAAGAGCCGGGTCACTTGTTTAGCCATGCGATGAAGCAGCTTTTTTTGAATATCCGTCAATTCTTTAGGTTTAAGATCATACACACATAATGTACCCATATGCTGGTCATCATGTGTAATCAAGGGGGAACCTGCGTAAAATCGGAGGCCGGGCTCTCCTACGGCAAAAGGGTTATGCATTACCCGCTTATCCGCAAGGATGTCAGGTATTACTAAAAGCTGTTTTTGTACGATGGCATGCTGGCAAATGGTATCCTGTAAGGGAACTTCGCGGATGTCCGTACCGACGCTGAACTTTATGTACTGCGCTTCGCCATCCATAATAGTGATCATGGCAATCGGCGAACCAGAGATTTTGCCTGCTAGTTCAACGATTTGCTGAAGATCCTGTTCTTTGCTGATCTTGAGATTCAAATAACGGCTAACCGTACGTAATCTTGCATTTTCTTTCTCTAGCATAACCTGTTTGCTTACTTTCGGAGTACAATAATCGGATTGCTTTTCCATATTGTTGCGCTGACTTCCGAAATGTTATATCACTGTGATAAAAATTGAATATTGTTTAAATCTTACTAACCTACACGTAAATTTTTGCGGGTCATCAACACAAACAGACCGCTGTCTCTATCCTAAATGATTGCACAGTGCAACCTGATGTTATGTAAAAACAACTAGTTTAGCGGTACTGGACTACATATACGTGTTTCTTGTTTTATTGGTTGTGCTAAGCTTGTATGTTCATAACCGGAGAAGCATAGCGGCGATTTCTTATTTGTAGCGAAAGAAATTCATTAAATTGGCGCTCTATTAATTTGAACAAGATTTGAAAGCCCTAATTGCTTTTTTGAAAGCGAACTACCGTACGCTTTTTTCTGTCTCCGTGCTGGCTGCGGTGTTTTACTGCAGTATTCTCCAAAATTACCTGCTCTTCCACACCATCGTTGAACTGTTTTCTATCGTAGTGGCTTTTGCTGTCTTTATTGTTGCCTGGAACACCCGCAACATGCAGGACAATCCCTATCTGCGTTTTGTTGGTATTGCTTACATTGCCATCGCTGCACTCGACCTGTTGCACACGCTTACTTTCAAAGGCATGAATATTATTCCTGCCAACGAACGGTATTATGCCAATCAATTTTGGGTAGCAACCCGGCTGCTGGAAGCTTTAACATTTGTAGCCGGATTCTATTTCATTAATTACCGCAAACGGATCAGCGCTGATCTGATTTTTTTAAGTTATTTTGTACTAACCCTGCTAATTACGCTTTCTATTCTGGTATACAAAAACTTTCCAAGATGTTACCTCGACGGGTTAGGCCAAACCCCTTTTAAGATCTATGCCGAATACTTTATCATCGCCATACTATTTGTTGCCGGTTGGCTGCTTTTCCAATACCGGCAGCATTTTAGCAGTCAGGCGTATCGCCTTTTGTCTTTTTCACTTTTCTTTACCGTAATCAGTGAATTTTGCTTTACGCTGTATGTTTCCAATTACAGCACAGCCAATGAAATTGGCCATTATGCTAAGTTGATCGCATTTTTTTTAATATACAAAGCAAACGTTGAATCAGGTTTTTTAAATCCAACGGGCACAATATTCAGGGGCCTGAAAGAGGATGAACAAAAGTACCGCACGCTTGCCCAGAACGTTCCGGAGCTTGAGGACAAAAATGCCATGAAAGATAAGCTGTTTTCCATCATTGCCCATGACCTCAAAAACCCATTTACTTCTATGCTTTCTTTCAGCGAGATGATCTCTAAAAATGCAGATCGGATGGAAATTGAAAAGGTTAAGCGGATGGGGCAGCGAATTAATGAATCGGGCAAGCAGGCTTTCGTGTTGCTGGAAAATCTACTAAACTGGTCCCGCGTGCAAAGTGGTTTGATGAAGCCTAACTTTCAACAGGTACTTATTGACGATATTTATAAAGATGCGCTGACTTTTGCATCACCAGCAGCAGAAGCCAAAAGTATCCGGCTGATCGTTAAACAAACGGACGAACTGACTGTGTTCGCCGACCGGCTGATGATAGACACTGTTTTACGCAATTTACTCTCTAATGCTATCAAATTTACCCACCACGGTGGTATAATCGAAATCAACGGCGCATTAATGAATAATGAAGTTACCATTGCTGTGCAGGACTCGGGCGTAGGAATTGAGCCGGCGTTGCAGGAAGAAATACTCGAGATCAGTGCAAGACACACCACTAACGGTACAGACAACGAAAAAGGCACGGGACTGGGACTGGTGCTGTGTAAAGAGTTTGTCGAACTTAATAACGGCCGTATATGGCTCGAAAGCAAGGTAGGTCAGGGAACAACGATCTATTTTTCTTTACCTACACCAAAGAACCTTAACAGATAAACAATCTGACAGGTTTCTATTTAAAATCGATTTATTCCTGGAGATAAAGGCTGATAGAAACAGCCCCCATACGTTCATCTTGTGCTAGTTGAAAATATTCCAAAGTCTCGGATCAGCATGTAGCACGGCACAACAGAGCTGCTGACATCCGATACGCCGGAGACAACGGTCTTGTCGCAAATGATTGAGCAAGGTAAGGGTGTCATTATTAAAATCTCTTCAGTTACAGGCAGGAGGCTCTTAAGAGTTTTAGCCGGTTTATTTTTTCCATCCGCGTAAGGGCATCTCCATGTTAGGCTGCCTCCGAGCAAATTACACCTCCCTTTTTAGTACATCGTCAATTGTGCGCTTTTTACCACCGGTTACGATATTTGTAAGGTCCTCCAGCAAAAGCGTACAAATTTTAATGTGCCATGCACCGTCCTTGTTTATTAGCGGCTAATTAACGAAGTGTAGCTTTACTATAGTGGCATCAATCTAATCTTCATTTCGTTTCCGCCGTTTTTATTCCTTCATGCTTTACCCAAACGCTATAAATCTCAACCTCTCCATAAGCATTGCACGACTCGCCATCTGTTTTTTTGTTGCCTTTGCAAGATGATTGCACATATGCACCTGCTTTAAAGTAGGCATCGTTAAAAACAATATCAAACGTACTTTTCAAAAGGTCGTTGTAATAACATTTAACGGTGTTATTATTTACGACCATTTTCACGGTGAAACGTGTGCCCAAAATGTAGTTTTCATCGAGCACCTCTCTGGCACCACCGTTTACTGACACCAAAAGCTTCTTATCTTCAATTCTGAAGAATATCACATACTTGTTAGCATCATGTATTTGCCCTACAACCATGTGCTTTCGCACATCGGGTAAGTGAGTTATGCGCTGATCAATGAACAGCGTATGGGTACCTTCGGCCGATGACCAGGCTGCCGGCTTTTTCCCCCCGTCCGTCATTTCACGTAATTCCGACCGAGGAAAGTTGGATCCACTGGTGGTAGCGCCGCCTGCATTAGCCCTAAAGGCTACCGCATTGTTGGCTCTGCTTGTAAAAAAATAGTCGGGATTGCTATACGTGTTAAGCACCGGTTGTTTTATTTCATCAGGGTTTACGGAGGCATCTGTGTTTATGGGCAACGTAAGCTTCCAGTTAGTAAGGTCCAACACCTCTCCGGGTAACTTAGCATTTTCAGGTGCGGGCCCCTGTGGGCTATACGCATTTCTTGTAGGCTGCACTGCGTATTTGCTGCAGGTTAAAGCCGAAAGCAAAATACCCAAGGCGCAGATATATATTTTCATATTATATATTTAAAATTAGAATGAATTGGCCGCCACCTTTATGGGAGCGGCCAGTTCATTCCAATCTATTTTTGAACAAGTATATCAAACTTTACAGTTGATGTGCCAGCACTCGAAACAGCTTCCTTAGCACGTATAAGTGCATTTTTGTAAGTGATGCCGTTAGCGTCGGGGATACGTAAATAAATTAAGTAGGCATTGGTAGTGTTAAACACACTGGTGGTGGCCGCCGCAGTTGCATCAAAACGAGCACTGCTGCCTGTGGGTGCTACAATGCCGTTCGCGGTAAAAAAGGCATCATCCAGCGCATCAATTGAACCTGCATTGTATTGTGCATAAATATTATCAACGCCTGTACTTCCGGGCACCAACACCCTAAAACGGGTAGCCCTGAAATTTGACGCATTACCGATGACCCACGACGAACCATTACATTTGAAGTTGGAGGCCACGTTGGTAGTATTGGTAGGACTATAAAATGCCGGACCGGTACCGGTACCATAAAAAAGGAACGACATGGTAGATTCACTTGCATTTAAATCGCAATTGCCTTTGGTTGTTCCATTATCAACAAAGAAAATGGTGCTGGTACCCGTGGTTTGAGCATTCATGAATACGTCCCGGTAAAGTTCAGTTTTGTAGGTGATATTAAGCGGTATAACTTTCTCAGTTTGCAAATCATCAGTATCAAATGCTATAAGTTTAATGTTCGTAGCACGCCTCCGAAAAGTGTAATTGTAGTTTAAAGTATAATTTAAGCTTCCGTTCAAATTGCTTATGCTGCTTACCAATACATACGCGCCCTGATAATCGTCATAAATATCGATTCTTTTTAATCCGGTTACCGATGTAATACTGCCGGTAATGGCTGTAGTGCCTGTAAGATTAGGTGTTATACTGGCTGCAAAGTTAGAAAAGTTAGGCTTAAACGCTGCTAAATCAACCGGCATGTTAATGATGGTTTCATTAGTTTGGTTGTAAATATCCGTAGCAACTACTTTAATGTGCTGTGCAGCTTTCCGGTATTTGTAAGCATAGTTAAGCGTATATGTTTTGGCGCCGTTTAAATCGTTTAGGCTTCCCGCCAGCTCATAGGTATTTTCCACTTTTGAGTCGTCATATATATCTACTTGCTTTAGACCATAATTAGAGGTAATAGTACCCGTAATGGCTGTGTTACCGCCATTTAAATTAGCGGTAATGCTGGCTGGGAAATTGGTTAACTGCGGTAAAGCCGGATCGAAGTAAGTTATTTTGATGAGGCCTTGTATGCTGCTGTTATCCGTTTGTTTGGCCATAATTTTAACGCCGGTGGCCTTACTCATGTTATTAACCGGAAAAGAAGATAACGGTATGTTTAACGTATAGTTAGTTGGGTTATCGGCCGTGTTATCAGTTACATAAATAAGTGAATCGGTTGCATTGGCACGAATGAGGTAACAATACACGAAACGTATACCTGCCGATGATGTTAACTGCCCGCCAATAGTGGCAGCTGGCGCAAAGTTTTTGGTGGCACGGTTAAAGGTATAATCATCGGCCGTAAAGCTGCTGCTGCCACTACCTGCTATCTTATCCTTTTTGCAGGATAGCATAACCGCGCATGCGCTCAGCATAAATAATATAGGTTTTAAAAATCTTTTCATATCCTTAAAGTTTACCGGTTAGTAGCCTGGATTTTGCGGAATACTGATTTCGTTATTAGTATCAATTTCGCGCTGCGGTATGGGCAGTAAAAGCTTTTGCGTATTCACATTAGCCTGTAAGGTTGTCAGCGGAATGGTTGGCGTATACCTGCCGTAATGCGATGTATATTCTGATGCATAGTAAGCCTGCATAACAGCAACCGCCTGCCCGGTACGCACCAAATCAAAAAACCGCTGGTTCTCAAAAGCCAGTTCTAACCGGCGTTCATCAAGCAAAGCCGTTATAAAGGCGGCTTGTGTGGTTATAGCTGCTGTACCTGTTGCCGGATATTTATAAAAAGCTGCTGTAAAGCTGCCGGTAGTATAATTACCTGCCCCTGCCCTTTCACGTATCTGGTTAATAATCCCTACCGAAGTACCGGCCGAACCATCAAAACCTGTAGCCTCTGCTTTGAGCAACAATACGTCAGAAAAGCGGATAATCGGAAAGTCGTTCTCAGCATCATTTTTTACCAGCACTTTTGATATAAACTTATTAACGTAATATGGGGTGGTACTACCCGCATAGGTACCAATAGTTACTGGCTTACGCGCGTCGCTGAAGCTGGTGTTTGATATTCTAAATGCAGAATTTAGGTTTGTAGTTGGATAATTAAAGCCGCTACCATCGCCATTTACAATGGCATCGCCGCTGCTAGCCGGTGCAAAAGTATTGGCCATTGAATTGCCTAAGCCTACCAAACCAGCTTTGAAGCGTACCGTAAATAGTATTTCACGGTTCATTTCGTTGCTTATTGAAAACACGTTAGCATAATTAGTTTCCAGGCCATAACCGCTGTTGCTAATCACATCATTAAGCAGGGCCAATGCATCAGCGGGGCGCGGCACAGGTAAGGTTAAATATACCTTGGCCAGTAAAGCTTTAGCCGACCAGGCATTAGCGCGACCTACATCTGCAGATGGAATTTGACCATATTTATTAGCAGGCAGCAAACTGGCGGCTCCCTCTAAATCAGCTATAATCAATTTATAGCAATCCTCAACCGATGAACGGTTAACCTGCTTTGAAGCTGCAGGTTCGAGCGGTTGCGTTACTAAAAAAACGCCACCAAACAGGCGTACTAAATTAAAGTAATGATAAGCCCTTAAAAACAGCGCCTGCCCTGCAAGTTGCGACTTTTGTGCCGCTGTAACATTGGCCGTAGGCTGGCCGTAATTTAACTGTCCGTTTTGGTACGTTACGCCCAAGCTGCGCAATACATAATTGATGTTCCGGATATTTTTATAAACGCTCAGCCAATAGTTGTATATCTGCTGGTGCTGTGCACTTGCTGTATACATATTAAGCTGGTTAAGTTCCACGTTTGCATTAGTAGTACTGCTTACCGAACGCTGCTTAGCGTTATCGCTGCGTAATTCGGTTAGCATCCATTCATACAAAAGTGGTTCTTGCATGCCGTTGTAACAACCGGATAACGCGTTGTTTACCTCGGTGTTGTTACGGTAGTATTCTGATGCTACCTCATTCGAAATAGGATCCACATCCACAATTTTTTGGCAGGATGACAGGCCATCCAATAAGAAAAGTGTGATGGTTATATATAGTAATTTTTTCATAGCCCACTCATTAAAAATTGACATCTAAACCAAAAGTGATAGTACGGTTTACCGGAAAGCCACCCCGCTGATAACCCGATACCACGGGTGACGAATACGCTGCAGAGACCATGCGCGCCTCAGGATTAATACCCCGGTATGATTTACCAGCTACAAAAAACACGTTATCGGCAGCGGCATACAAGCGTACATTATTAAATTTCACCCGCTTAAGCCAGGTACGTGGCAATGTATAGCCAATTATTACGTTACGTAAAAATGCGTATGAAGCACTTTCAACCGCATAATCCGTTAGTAGCAGGTCGGCGGCTATACCATTGGTAAAGTAAGGAGTTTTGCCATCGCCCGGGTTAGCAGCGCTTACCCACCGGTTGTCTGTAAAGTTGCGGTTAAGCTTTTTACTTTCGTTATAAAACAGGTCGCCGTTTACTAACTTTCCGCCCTGCGATCCCTGCATAATTAGAGTTAAATCAATACCCTTAAACTTAAAGCTATTGGTTATACCCCACGTAAAATCAGGAAAAGGATTGCCAATAACGGTACGGTCGTTAATATCGATCTTATTGTCGCCGTTTAAATCTTTAAGCTTTAAACCTCCGGGCTGAAAGTAACTTTGCAGTATGGAAGTCTGTCCACTGGCCAGTGCTGCGTCTACATCAGCCTGAGAAAGCCACACACCGTCTGACTGGTAGCCGTAAAATTGTACATAAGGCGAACCAACTATAGTGGCATAAATTTCGTTACGCTCGCCGTAATTATACTGGTAAGGCTCGCCACCCAGTTTTAACAGTTTGTTGCGGTTTACGGAAATATTGAAGGATGTTGTCCAGTAAAATTTTTTACCATTAATATTGGTTGAGCTAAACTCGGCCTCAAAACCTTCATTTTTGATGCTGCCATTATTGTTATAAAACACGTTTGATCCGGTGAAAGACTGTGTGCCTTGTTGTAACAGCAATTTATTGGTTCGCGAATTATAATAGTCTAACGTTAAGGTGAATTTATTTTTCATAAAACCCATATCCAAACCAATATCAGTGGAGTTGGTGGTTTCCCAGGTTATTCCGGGGCCAAAGGTTACCGGGTTATTAGGCGACTGTCCTTGTACTACAGTTCCGGTACCTTCGCCAAATGAATAAGTAGATTTAAACAACAAGTCGAGGTATGAAAAATCGGCAATACGGTTGTTGCCTGTTACGCCATAACTCGCACGGGCTTTTAAACTGCTTAGCCAGTTAGCTGTTTTGCTCATAAACTTCTCGTTGCTCAATACCCATCCGGCTGATACTGCCGGAAACCATCCTGTACGGCTTCCTGCATTAAACTTAGAGCTGGCATCGGCGCGTAAGCTGGCCGAGAAAAGATACTTGTTAGCATAATCATAATTTACGCGGCCTAAGTATGACACCAGCCCAATCGGAGTTTTGGTGGTGTAGGTGTTTAGCTGGTCAATAACCGATGCCTGCGCCAATGTGGTAAAGTCGTCAGACGGAGAATTGGAACCTACGATGCTCGATCCATCAATTGTTGTTTTTTGAACGGTATAACCTAACAAACCGGTAATACTGTGCTTCTTGAAACTTTGTGTATAGTTCAGTGTGTTTTCCCATAAATAATCGATAGTACGCGAGGTTACAATACTGCCAGAGTTTACGTCACCATCTTTGCGTGCATTGCTCTTGGTAAAAATGTCATTTTCCACACTGCGGTAATAGCCGCTTAAGGCCGATTTAAATACCAGTGCTCTACTAAATCTGTAGTTTAAATCTGTACTGCCTTGCAGGCGGTAAAAGGTAGCATACCGGTTTTCGCGTGCAGCTATAGATATAGGCGTATTATTGGTTGATGAAAATGGCGCTACGGTGCCCGGGCTGGTGTAAAAAGAACCATCGGGCATGGTGCCTGCGTAAACCAGGTTAGTAAAATGACGGGCTTGTGCATAGTCGCCAGCTCTAACACCAGCCCATTGCGCATTCTGATTTACAAAGGCCGAAGAAAAATCGGTATGGTAAACGGGAATGAACGACAGAAAACGATAATAATCGGTAAAGTTTACGGCCGGTGTTTGTGTTTTAGTATAGGTTGGATTCAGGCTTACATTTAAGCTTAGCTTAGAACTTAAATTTGCATCCACATTAACCTTAAAGTTACCTCGTTGATTCTCACTGTACTTCATAATACCTTGGTCTTGCTGCACGTTACCCGAAACATAATAACGCAAATCTTTTTTGCCGCCCGAAACGCTGGCCTGTATATTATAAATAGATGCATCGCGCAGGGCTGCCTTTTGCCAGTCGGTTGCTACACCGGTAATTTGATTTTCGATAATGTAGGCTGCACGCTCGTTAGCAGTAATGAGGTTTTGCGAAGCAGTAGGCACAGTTGGATCACTAGCGCGCTGCCGGGCCTCGTTAAACATCAGCTCGGTATACTCGGTTGTATTCATGATGGGATGCAGTTTGTAAGCGTCCTTAATACCGTAGTAAGTTTTGATGCTGTAACGTGGCCTGTCAGCAACACCTTTTTTGGTGGTTACCAAAATAACGCCATTAGCACCACGCGAACCATAAATGGCCGATGATGCTGCGTCCTTCAGCACCTCAAGCGACTCCACATCCTGCGGACTAACATAAGCCAGGCCATCTTCAATGGGATGGCCGTCAACCACTACCAAGGGTGATGCATTTGCACTAATGGAACTGGCCCCACGAATACGCAGTGTAGGTTCTGACCCTGCTTCCGAACTGTTTATTTGTACGGTTAATCCGGCCAGCTTGCCAATCAATGCATTATCAAGGCGGGAAGTTGGCAGTTCGTCCAGTCTATCGGTTTTCAGTTTGGCAACCGCACCGGTTAAGTTAGATTTCTTGATGGTGCCGTAGCCTATTACCACCACATCATCTAAAGTACCCTTATCGGCTATCAGGGTTGCATTTATGGTTTTTTGGTTGTTAACCTTTACTTCTAAAGTTTTGAAGCCAATAAGGCTAAAAACCAGGGTGCCGTTTTCGGGCACACTATTAATTTTGTACTCGCCCTGTACGGTAGTTGAGGTGCCTATGCGCGTACCTTTTACCATTACGGTAACGCCAGCTAGTATTTCGCCCTGTTCATCAACCACTTTACCTTTGACGCCAATGTTAAAATTAGCAGCGGGTTTGGTTTCACTGGCAAATACCTGTACACAACACAGGGTTACAACCAGCCACAACGTAGCTAAACTTTTACCCCTGCATTTAAATAGTAAATTTCTTCTCACCATTTTAATCAGTTTATTAGGTTAATAATTAGTTTGCAGTGGTTAGCTGCAGCACAATGTTCAATTTGTGCGTGCATTTAAGCGCTGGGACGGCTTAAATGACTTGGTTTATAAGGTTTGTCCCCGGTTATTGGGAACAGATTGTTTGGGTTTAGGTTACTGCCGGCTTTACGCCGGCTTGGTTTATGGCCAGTACATAAAAGTATTTTAAGTACTGGCCGGATGTTTTTAAGAAAAGGCTAAGCCACCGTTTATATCGATGTTGTTTCCGCTTAAAAAAGATGAATTTTCAGACGCCAGGTAGGCTACCAGATCAGCTACCTCCTGTGCGCTACCTTCGCGGCGTAACGCAGTGGCGTTGCTAATGTTGGTTCGTACCTGCGGGGTACTGAAGGTATCATGAAAAGTGGTTGAAATAACGCCCGGAGCCAGCGCATTAACCCTTATACCCTGCGGGCCCAGCTCTTTAGCCAGTGAGCGGGTGTAGGTCATTACGGCACCTTTAGCAGCAGCATAGGCACTTGCGCCAGGCCCGCCACCATCGCGTGCTGCAAGTGACGAAAAGTTGATGATAGATGAGCCGGCAGGCATAAAAGGCACAGCGGCTTTAGTAGCCAGGTACACCGATTTAAAATTCAGATCAACCACAAAGTCAAAGAAATCTTCATCCATTTCCACAATTTTTTTGCGGCCTACCAGGCCACCAGCCACGTTAACTAAAATGTGTATTTCTTGGCCGTAGGCTTCTTTAGTTTTTTCAATTAAGTTGTTCGCATCAGCCATTTTGGTCATATCGCCATGCACCAAAATGCCCTGGCCTCCTTCTGCTTCAATTATCGACAGCGTTTCTTTAGCCGAATCTTCGCTATCAAAATAATTAATCACCACTTTTGCCCCTTCACGAGCCAACTGGCATGATATAGCCCGGCCAATATCTCTGGCCCCACCCGTAACTACGGCAACTTTGTTTTGTAAACGCATGATTTGATTTAATTAGAATTAATATTTTTTGAGTTCATGAAATTTATAGCGAGCCAGGCCAACGGAACTAAAACCGCCCCCAGTACAAAAAAAGACACATAGCTGGTTTGTGTAATAACCGGTACAGCCCAGGTAGTAAAGAGAGTTCCTACCACAGCTGCCGTACCGCCCATACCAGCAACGGTACCCACATTTTTACCATTAAAGTAATCGCTTGGCAGGGTTTGAAGGTTGCCGATTAAAAACTGGAAGCCAAATAAAACTGTACCAATTAAGGCCATGGCCAGTGATGGTTTCTCCTTTAACGTACTTAAGGTTGCCAGTATGCCAATTAAGCCAATCAGCATAAAAATGCAGCCTATGGTAACAGCTCGCTTACGTGCCCGGCTTGCCTCGGTGCCTTGTTTAATTAACCTTGATGAATAAAAGCCGCCCAGCAGACTGCCAATAGCAGCACACAGGTAAGGGAACCAGGTAAAGGCGCCTATCTGTTTAATGTCAAACATAAATTGCTCTTTTAAAAATGTAGGCAACCAGGTTACAAACAGCCACCAAACCGGATCAATAAAAAAGCGACCTAATATAATGCCCCAGGTGCTGCGGTATTGTAACAACTGCAACCAGCTTAACACCACTGTATTTTGCGTTGCACCAGCCACAATGCTTTCAGACGATAAGATATGCTCCTGTTCTTCGGATGTTATCCACCTGTGTTTATCGGGTGTGTTTTTGTTGATGATGAGCCAAGGCAGTAACCAAATAAGCCCTAGGCCCCCTATCATGAAAAACGTTGTTTTCCACCCAAAAGCCACAAATAGTATGGCTATTACAGGTGCAGATATAACCGAGCCTAATGATGCGCCTGCACCAAAAATGCCTTGTGCAATAGCCCGCTCCTTAGCCGGAAACCATTCAGCGTTACTTTTAGTGGCACCAGGCCAATTACCGGCTTCAAAAAAGCCGAGGAAAAACCTGAATATGTTGAATGAAAATATAGACCGTGCCAGCGCATGCAAGGCAATGGATACACTCCAGCCAGCTATGGATACCGCCATGCCCAGGCGTGTACCTACGGCATCCATCAGTTTGCCGGTAAATGTTTGGCCTAAGGCGTAAGCCAACATAAAAAAGGTAGTAATTAAGGCCAGTGTGCTTTTGTTATCAACATCGGCTATGCCAAACTCGTGGTATATGTAAGGCCACATAATGTTAATGGCGCTACGGTCAATGTAATTAATAACCGTGGCCAGTCCAATAAGCGCAATAATAAACCAGCGTAAACCTTTAACTTTCATCAATTTATGGTTTATTGGTGTACACCAACACTTTTCAGGAATTCCATAATCTGGGCGTTAAGCTCAGTTTTCTTTTCGGGTGTAAACTTGCCATGCTGGCCACCCGCAACAGTCACAAACTGCGATTTTACGCCCATGTCCTGATACTTTTTGTACAGAATTACCGATTGTTCATAAGGTACCACCGGATCGGCATCGCCGTGTACAATAATGGTTGGCGGGCTGCTCTTTTTAACGTAAGTAATAGGCGATATCGATTCGGCAAAGCCTTTTTCTTTAGCCCTGTCTCCAAGCCACTGGATAGCCGACTTGCTGGTTTTATGCGGACCATAAGCCCAGTCGCTTACATCGGCAATGCCATATTGATCTATAATAGCGGCAACCTTAATGGTTTTAGTGGTTTTGCAGTTAGTGTCAAATTTATGGTCGTTTTCCAGCAAGCCGCCCATTAAGGCCAGGTGTGCCCCCGCTGATCCACCCATGATGACAATTTTGTTAACATCTATATTCAGTTCCTTGGCGTGCTCAACAATATAAATCAGTGCACACCGCACATCCTCAATAGCCGCCGGTGCAGGTGCTGCTTGCGATAAGCGGTATTCCACATTAGCTACAGCATAACCTTTTTTAAAAAAGGCATTCCAGCCCGATTGATCTTCTTTCCGCCCTTTGTTCCAACCGCCGCCGTGAATGTTAATCACTACCGGAGACGGGGCTTTATCTTTAGGTGCCAGGTATAAATCCATGCGTCCATCCCACCCATTTACCTTAGTATACACCACATCAATCTGCGATGTATAGCCGGCAGGCGTTTTTATAACTTTCGGCACGGCAGCACTGTCTTGTGCTTTTGCTGCAACACACATAAGTGCCAGTAATGCCACGATGTATATTCTTCTCATGTTTATAAGGATGGGGTTAGTACTTAATGTTTTCAATAAAGTCTTCGCGGTGAGGGCTAAATACATCAACCAGTATACCCGGTTCAAGGCATACACAGCCATGTATTTCGTGCGGCGGTACATAGTAGCCGTCACCTTTGCGTATAATCTTTTTGTGATCGCCTATGGTCATCTCAAATACACCACTATCTACATAGGTAACCTGCGAGTGGTAGTGCTGGTGCAGTGTACCCACAGCGCCTTCTTCAAACTTGGCCTTTACTAGCATGATTTTATCATCGTAACCGTACATCTGCCGTTTTACGCCATTTCCTAAATCCTGCCACGGAGTTTCGTCTTCTATCTGAAATAAAGTTCCTTGTAACATTGCTATTAATTTACTTGTATAAAATTGTTCTTATCCTGGTAATTCAGGGTAACGGTATAAGCTTTATGCTTCACCTCGAAAGTGAATATGGTTTTACTATCGTTGGAGCTTATTATATTTAGCTTACCAATGGCGCTTTTAGCACCAGATGTGGTTTCGGCTACAGGGTCAATTTGCCCGTGGTTTTCGGTAAGTGTAACAAATGTTTGGTTGGCGGCTTGCGGCTGCGACAACATAAAAGCTTTGCTTTCCAATATACTCATATCAGGGTCATTGGCCCCGGTTGATACCAGTTTGACTTTCATGGGCGCAGTGCCGGCAAAGCAGGTGGTGTAAAAGCTTTGCCCCTGCATTACGCTTACGTACCCTTCGGCTGCAGGCACTTCGTTTTCGCTGTTGAGCCATAAATGCTGGTAACCGTTTGATTTTCCCAACGCCTTTAAATCATCCCGAATAGCTTCCTTTTTGAATGAGGCGTCAACAATGGTTCCTTTGTACCAGTAGGGTAAATCATACTGGTGATTAGCTGCTGCTGTTGCTTTTACCACATCAACCAGTAAGGGTTTAGTTAACCCCGGCACTTGCATTAAAGCCATTGCACGAACCATTTGCACACCCGGATAAGCGTGGTCCTCGCGGGCGCTTACTACTTGTATTTTATCTGTGATTTTAAACGCAACTAATTCGGGGTGATATTTGGAAGCTTCTTTTAGGTTACCTTTAAAATGCGACAGCTGATCAACCACCAATGCATTATGTGCCACGGTTTGCTTTGCCCATGAGGTATTTTCGGGCAAATAACCGCCGCCGTTTTTAGTTTCGATGTTTATAAAGCGCGAAGCGCCATAGTCGGGAAACACCTCGCCGCCGTTGTCATAGTACAACATGTTCAGCCGGTCGAAGTGGCCGTGGCCCATACCTTGTGCAGCGGCTTTTAACAATACGGCCTGTTGCTTATTGCCTTCGCCACAGCGCAGGATGCCAATACCTCCTTCATCGCCTTTCTTACCGTCTGTCATCCACATAGGCTGGTAGTTGAAGGGTTTAGCCAAACCAGCAGCCAGATCTTTAGCCACCTTAAGACCTGCATCAGATACCACTACCCTTTTCTGACGGGCTGCTACATCAAGCAAACCTTTATCAGGACTAATATCTGCATAGGCAATATCAACTGCATTAATCAGCTCCGAACTTTCGAAGGTTTTATCCTTCATGGCATCATTAATAGGAAAAAAAGCGCCGTTGCTGTAAGTCCCCTGCAGGGCAATGTTGACTGCCTTAGTTAAAATACCACTGTGATATTGAAATATATGCCTTTGAGGTTCGTATTGGTTTATGGCTTTGGCAAAAACCACAAACGGCAGTAATGCATAGCGCTGATAATAAAACCCTTCGGTGTAGTAGCCATCGGGCGAAAAGAGCTCATCTACCTGTGCTAAAAAGCCGCTTTGCCCGCTTTTATCGGTTCCTTTGAGGGCCATTTGCACCCACTCCGGCTTATTTAATACATAACCGGTTAAGCCTACCGCTGCAACAGCCCAGGTACCGTGGTTGTGCAAACGGTCAAAAGTCTCCTTGTTATCGTCGTAAATAAACTTTACGATAGGGGCAAATAATTGTGTTTCGATGATCTTGCGGTCGGCCGGAGTTATACCGTTATATACCATATCGTAGCCTTGTATTACGTTTACCTGCCAAACACAATCATTTAGTATTTGCCAAAACATACGGCCGGGTGGGTTGCTGTTTTCGCGCTTTGGATGTAAGGGCCATTTTTGATACTGAGCCGCATATTGCAGCAGCACGTTTTTAACATAAGTGGCGTATTTAGCATCGCCGGTTATTTGGTAAGCTATACCGCAGGCCATTATATTTTGGTAATTACGCTTATGCTGTTCATGACTGGCTCCACCACCACCATCTTTAGGAACCGGTACAACAACAGGAGCCGCCAACGCGCGGTCGGCCTCTTTTTTTGCATCCTGGTAAGAGCTTTTAAGTAACGGATATAGGGTTACACCTTTGCGCACTGCAGCAATATTGGCCTTAGTAAGCATAATATTAGGGTGGGTTTGCGCAACGGCACAAACGCTAAAACAAAGGCATGAGAGTAGTGATACCACCTTTTTAAAGTAGTTCATTTTGATATTTTTAAAAATGGATTTAAGCGGTTATAGTACGCTTTATTGGTTGTTTATAATTTTTTTTGCTGTATAATCGGTTCGGCTTATCTGCAGTATTTCGTCAAGGTGTTGTGCCATGGCATCTTCGGCAGCATCAATATCACCTGCTTTTAAAGCTTCTAATATGGCGCGGTGTTCTTTCATAGCAGTTTTGCCCCGGTTTTCGCCACACACTTTATTTTCGATAATGGTTTTAATCAAGTCAGGAATTAATACCAGTATCATAGATTCGATAACAGAGTTGTTAGCGGCACGCGCTATCATGATATGAAAGAGCATATCCTCTTCTACCGCATCCTGGTTTGCCAGGGTCTTAGTTTCATAATCAAGCAAAGCCTGCTCAATGGCTTCCAAGTCGGCCTGGCTTCTGCGCTCGGCCGCCAGTTTAACCGCGTCTAGTTCCAAATAATACCGCGCTTCAATTAATGCGCTGAAATTGTCTTTGTTAAGCTTTATGATATCATTAATAATATTATCAATCACCTTAATACTTAAGCCTGAAACGTAAGTGCCACTTTGTGGATTAGTTTTTAGTAAGCCATAAAACTCCAGTTTCAAAATAGCTTCGCGAACATAGCTGCGACCTACACCAAATTTTTCGGACAAGGATCGCTCGGCCGGTAACCTATCCCCAGGCTTTAACTGGCCGGAGACGATCAGTTGCTTTAACTCCCTGATGATTTTATCAACAGAACTTTCAGGCTGCGTAGCCGGCAGTGTTTCAGTAATTGACTTCATAAATTGGTTGACCAGATTGGTTAACCAAATATGGATTGTTATTTTTGTATTTGCAAATAAAAAAGATTAATTTTTTTTGCTTGTTGTGGGTATGTGTAATAGGTAATTTGGGGTTGCTGACCAAGCAACAAAGATGTAATGACAACTAACTCATATTTAATTTGAATTAAGATGGCTGTGGTTGGAGGTATCATTTACAGCAACGAACGATTGCCGAGATTGTTACCGAAGCGGTAGGTGAAGGTAATTTCATGCGTATTATTACGGAAGCCGTTGACGACATTATTGTTTACTGTACCAAATTGATAGGAATAGCCAACTTTTAACAGGTCTGATGTATAGGAAAGAATCCCTGCCATCTCTTTGTTAGTCCGGTAATTAGCCCCTAAGCCCAGGGTACTTTTCAGGTATAAGGTGGTCGAGAAGTTGCAAACCAATGGCAGGTCTTTAGCATAGCTGGCAAGCACTGAGGGCTTAACTCTAACCTCTCCACCTTCATCGCCCAGTAGATAAGCGCCTGAAAAATTGTAATGACTGCTAAAAAAGCTGTTATCAACCAGTGATGCCTGACCTAAACTGCGCGTAGTAAACTCAGGTACGGCTACACCCAGATAATATCTTGCACTATGGTACAAAATTCCAAAGCCAATATTTGGCCTTGATTCCCTTACATCGTTTCTAAACTGCGGATCTGTAGCATCCAACGAAGAATAGTTGGCAGTATACCTCCTGATTCCTAAATTCAGGGAAACCGAGAGATACTGACCTCCCTGGGCCAGGCGTATGCGCTTGGCCAAAAATGCGTTGATTTCGGTGAGGCGTTCAATGGCAAACTGATCATTAAGCAACACCAGGCCGGCCGTTGCACCAATGGATTCTATAGGCAGTTGTCCGTTAAAAATGAAAGTAGACGGTGCGCCCTCAATACCTGTAAGTTGCCTTCGTATAACCACGTTTACGGATTCCGCTTGCTCTAACACGGCGGCAGCAGTATTTACAGGCACAAGGTTGTGCATATACTGCGTGTAGTTAAAAAGTTGCTGGGCTTTACAATTTTGTGCTGCAATAAAACAGCAAAAAGCCGTTATTAAACAGAACGTTTGCTTGCAGATAGATAGGTGTGGATGTGATGGTTTTGGTTTTGAGTTATTCATAAAGGATAAATTAAACGCTGTTGCTTGTACAACAAGATTTGTTTAAACCTATTTATATACTGTATTTCTGGTTCATCTTAATTGGTTAGGATAAAAAGGCACTTTAGCTGTAATAGTACGTAATACAGCTTATGCCTGATGCATCATTTTAGAATAGTTGAACGCCGGTAAGCCTCCGATGATATGCCGTTCAATGTAGAAACTACAAGCAACAATTAGCCATTTTATTGTGCACACATACTGTATCGTTTAAAAACACACTTTCTCATTAACTTGCTCATTAATAGAGCAAAACGATCTAAAATCAGCACACGACTTAACCGACAGTTAACTCATCTTGAAATAAAAAGATAGTTTTGATAAGTATTCAGCTAATCAAACCATCATGAGAAACCTATCCTTAACTGTTCTGATTATTTTATTTAGTTGCGCCTTGAGCAGGGCTGTTGTTACAGAGGCTAACACAGGCCATGCCCTGGCCATTGATGATGGATTAGGCGTAGGCGATGAACCCCATAACTGGATTGCCAATTTAGACCCATTAAGTATAGCATTACGGGCTTCCACCACAACCAAAGCACCCCATATTATCTATTACACCAATAAGGATGGCATTCCAGGCGGTGCATTTTATAAAAAGTTAAGCAACTTTAATGCTGGTCCAACGGTTACCACAACACCGGCTCAAGCTATAAGCGCTACCTTTGTAACCATGGGCGGTAATGTGACCAATAATGGCGGATCAGCCGTTACTGAACGCGGCATTGTGTATGATACTGATTACAACCCCACCACAGCCTCCACCCATAAAATTGTACTAGGCAGCGGCACAGGCAGTTTTTCAAAAGTAGAAACAGGCCTTGCCCCTAACCGCTTGTATGTATATCGCGCTTACGCCATAAACAGCGAGGGTACCTCTTATGGCGAAAACCAGACTTTTACCACCAAAGGCATAACGGAGGCAACTTCTATTACGCGCAACAATCCTGTAACCAGTAATGCACAAAGCGTAAGCTATACCGTTAATCTTTCTCAGGCTGTTACCGGCGTTAAAGCGAGCAACTTTACCATACCTTCAACCGGCCTTGCCACACCTCCGGCAATCACCAATATATCAGGTTCGGGGAGCGTGTATGTGGTAACGCTTAACACAGGCACCGGCAGTGGTTCTTTTCAGCTTGCATTGTCAAATACAAACGGTGTAGAACCTTTTATCGGCAACCTCCCCGTTTACGGAGGCTCTTACACCATTGACCGTCAACTGCCGCAAGTAACTATAGCAGGTACGCCCACAGGCCCCTCAACTGCTTTCCCGGTAATGGTTACATTCTCTAAACCTGTTACCGGCTTTACCGCTTCAGACATTAACACAAGCAATGCAACCGTTAGTAATTTTACCGGCAGCGGCGATTATTATACCTTCCAGTTAACGCCCACCTCAGGCGGAAAAACCCAGGTTACCATACCGGCAGGTGCTGCGCTTGATGGCGTAGGTAATGGAAATAGTGAAAAATCGTTCTCGTTCAATGCTTATCCAACGGTTACCACTACAGCGGCCCAGGCCATAAGTGCTACCTTTGCCACCATGGGCGGCAATGTGACCGATGACGGTGGCTTGCCTGTTACCGAAAGAGGCATTGTGTATGACACCGATTATAATCCTACCACAGCTTCGACTAATAAAATTGTGCTGGGCAGCGGCACAGGCAGTTTTTCAAAAGTAGAAACGGGCCTTGCTCCTAACCGCTTTTATGTGTACCGCGCTTACGCTATCAACAGCCTGGGCACTTCTTATGGCGAAAATCAAACCTTCACCACAAAAATGCCAACTGAGGTAATGTCCATAACGCGTAACTATCCTATGAACACCACATCGGATTTTGTAAGTTATAACATTACCTTATCGCAACCCGTTACCGGTTTAACTGTCTCAAACTTTACCGTGCCGGCCACGGGCTTCATCACCCCTCCTGCCATCAGAGATTTAATCGGCTCAGGTAATAGTTACGTGGTAACTTTGAGTACAGGTACCGGTAGTGGTACATTCCAGTTAGGGTTTTCGAATACAGCCGGCATTGAACCGGCTATTGCTAACCTGCCATTTTATGGTGGCAGCTATACCGTTAACCGCGATCAGGTTAATGTAACCATATCCGGTACAGCCACCGGTCAGCAAACTGCGTTCCCGGTCAGGGTAACGTTTTCTAACCCTGTAACCGGCTTTACCGCTTCAGATATCGTTACAATTAACGCTACAGTTAGTAATTTTACTGGTAGTGGCGACGATTATAACTTTTTGCTTACCCCTGTTGCAAGCGGCCCAATTAAGATCACTGTTCCGGCCGGAGTAGCTATTGATGCCAAAGGTACCGGAAACCTCGAAGCATCGGCCGATTTCAGGTACCTTGCTGTGGTTAGAACAGATTCTGCAACGCTTCTTAGCGCAACAGAGGCCCGCTTGTTTGGCACTATTCTTAGTAATGGCGGACTGCAAATAACTGAACGTGGGCTGGTGTATAGTACCAACCCAGATCCAACTATCACATCTGGCACCAAGCTGGTGGCCTCTGAGCTGGATAATTTTGCCGACATTGCCAGGAATCTGCTTTTAAATACGCTATACTATTTCAAGGCCTATGCCTTAAATGATTTGGGGGTTTCATATGGTGAGCAGTTGTCGTTTACCACAAATTCGCAAGCGCGGGTTTTATCAATAACCCGTAATGACCCGGCTGTAACTGATGCCCCAAAGGTGAGATACACCATCAAATTCTCTCAGCCTATTAGTCGTTTATATGCAGAAAACCTAAAATTAGTAACTACCGGGTTCAATTTAAAGCCAGCTTTAGATGGAAGCATGGGCATAACAGGTTCGGGTACCGAATTTGTAGTAACTATTCGTACAGGCACGGGTAGCGGAACGCTGCAGTTGAGTTTTGACAACAGTAACTTTATTGACCCGCCAGTTGTAGGTACCATTCCATTTAACGGCGAGGTATACACCATTACAAGACCGGACAAACCTGCTTCGATTGTAACGACGAGTCCTGGCAACGTTATATTTACACCAAGTGCCTTTAATGATTTTGTTGATACCGGAGTAAGCGTTTCGGGCGATAAAAATGCTAACCTTTCGGGCGCCAGAATTACAATCACCAACTTTAGTTTCGGCGACCAGCTTTCAACTAATTTAAATCTTACTTATCCGGTAACTTATAACCGAAATACAGGTGTACTTACCATCTTTGCACAGGTTACTGTGGGCGAAGCAGAAACCATATTAAGAAGCATCAAGTTTTCAACCTTTAGCAACTCGCTGCTAACCCGCACGCTAAACTACACGGTATCTGACGGTGCAACTACCAGCCCTGTTGCTACAAAAATGCTGATACCTAACGATTATGCCAGGGTATCCACAACCGAAGCTACCTCTATAGGCGACACTTTTGCTACCATGGGCGGTAATGTTACAGACCAGGGCGGGGCCACAGCAACTGTAACAGAACGGGGCATAGTATACAGTAATCATTACTCGTCTACGGTGGGTGTTGATACAAAAGTAGTTATAGGAAGTGGTGCTGGTGATTTCTCCTCAGTTGTAACAGGCTTAACTTCAAATACCTTTTATGTTTATAGAGCATATGCTATCAACAGCACAGGTATCAGTTATGGTCGGGACGCAGAGTTTACCACCTTGACCGCTGCTATGTCTGCAACCTTGAACAAAAACAGCGCTACCACAAATACAGTAACCAGTAATTCGTTAAACGATGAAGCAGACAGTAAGAAATTAGTTGTTCGGCAAGCTTTATCGCCAAACGGCGACGGTCTTAACGATGTGTTATATATTGAGGGTATTGATGAGCACCCAAAAAATCAGTTACTGGTTATGAGCAGTAACGGTAACAAAATATTTGAAACGCAAAATTATGATAATGTGACACGTGCGTTTAATGGCCGTTCCAGTGTTACAGGTTCGATGCAGCCTCCGGGCACATATTACTATTTGTTAAAATACACCACTAACGGTGGCGTGGAGAAGCGAATGACTGGATATTTTGTACTGAAGAACAATTGATAAACTCCTGATACCATTCATACAGCTTGGCAATAGCACAATTTCTAAATGATCCACATGAATGGAAAAGCAAGTGCCTTCATTTTGGAAGCAAAAAAAACGTTTATATCGGTTTTTTGAACCAAAATGAAGGCACTTATTACCTTAATTGATACTTAATGCAAATCCACCACCAGGGGCAATCTTTAATTGTAATACTGTTTTTGAAGTTACTTTGATCTTTCGAACAGCGTAGCTTTCAGGATTTTTATCGAAACTAGCTGTCCTGCCATCTTCGTAAATTGTTGCCTCGAATGTTCGGCCTTGAGGAAGAAAATTCAATTTAAAATTTGCTGTACGGGAGTGCTCATCAGTAATGCCTCCTATAAACCACTCGTTTGTACCTTTTGCCTTACGCGCAATGGTAAGGTAATCGCCGGGTTCGGCTTCCAGTATGTAAGTATCATCCCAATCTACGGCTACATCTTTAATAAATTGAAAGGCATCAGGATACTTATCATAATTCTCGGGCAAATCGGCAACCATTTGCAGCGGACTGTACATGGTTACGTACAAAGCCAGTTGCTTAGCCAGTGTAGTATGCACCTGCCTATTAGGTACGGTGGTATAACCTATTAGTTTAAATATCCCGGGCGTATAGTCCATTGGGCCGCCCATTAAGCGCGTAAACGGTAAAATGGTTTCATGTTCGGGTAAGTTACCTTCGCTAAACGCATTGTACTCATTACCACGGCCAGCCTCACTTGCCATCCAGTTTGGATAGGTGCGTTGTAAGCCGGTTGGTCTTACAGGTTCATGGGCATCTAACATCACATGATGCTCGGCTGCTTTTTGCGCTACCCGCGCATAGTGATTTACCATCCATTGCCCATCATGATGCTCTCCGCGTGGAATGATTTTGCCTACATAGCCTGTTTTAACAGCTGGATAGCTATGTTCGTTCATAAACCGGTATGCAGTGTCTAACTGACGCTCATAATTGGTAGCCGATCCCGAAGTTTCGTTATGCATAATGATGCTTACGCCCTTCGCCCTGGCATAACTGGTTAACGCGGCCACATCAAAATCCGGGTAAGGGGTAACAAAGTCAAAAACGTCCTCTTTCCAATTTCCAAACCAATCTTCCCAACCCGTATTCCAACCTTCAACCAGTACACCTGGTATGCCATGCCTGGCTGCAAAATCAATATAGCGTTTTACGTTGGCCGTGTTAGCGCCATGCAAGCCGCTTGGAATAAGTTTGCCATTGGCATCAACATCGTTCATGCTTTGGGCATAACTCCAGGTGCTTTTACCAATCTGCATTTCCCACCACACCCCCACAAATTTCATAGGTTTTATCCATGAGGTATTCTCAACCTTTGAAGGGTCATTAAGGTTCAGTATCATTTTAGACGATAAAATATCCGCGGCCTTATCGCTCACAATAACGGTACGCCATGGCGTATGGAAAGGTGCATGCAGATAAGCCATATTGCCTACGGCATCGGGCACCAGGCTACTTTTTAGCTTAAACTGGCTTCTATCAACATGCAACTGCATACTTGAATAGTTACGCAGTGCTGCTTCATGGATGTTGATGTACAAACCGTTATCGCTTTTTAGCATAAGCGGTGTTTGTACCGAGTACCTGTCAGGAGCCAAACGTACCGCAATATCGCCTGACGCACCCACTATCTTTTGGTTGTCTATCTCACTTACTTTCGTGGTAGAATAAGCGTACTCATTGGAGTCGTAATCACCAGGGATCCAAAATGCTTTCGCATCGGATGCCAGGGCAAACTCGGTCTTCTCTTGCGTAACAATAAAGTAGTTTAGGTTTGCCTGCTTTGGAAATTCGTACCTGAACCCAATACCATCTTCAAATACTCTAAAAACAACATTAAGCAGGCGTTGCTTCCCGCCCTCTTGCTGTAGGTGAACTGTTACTTGCTGATAATGATTCCGGATGCTGTTTACCTCACCCCAAACAGGCGCCCAACTTTCGTCCACCTGTTCGTAATTGGTACTCAGCAGTTTAAAACCCGTATAAAATGTGCTATCATCGGCCAATGCAAACCCTAAATTAGATTTATTGATCACCGGTTTTGCGCCGTAAGTAACCGTGTAGGCTGGTTTGCCTCCTTCTTCAAGTATAAATTGAACTTTAACCTTGCCAAGACTGGCACTAATGCTTTTATCGGGCTGGGCATATACCTGGCTTATGGCCACCCAACCCAATAAACAGGCAAATAATTTCTTCATTAGTAGTAATTGGTTATAAAATTAATCCGCTTGGCTGCCTGCCTGCACATGTATCAGCAGCATGCTGTTAAGCTGCATATCCAGAGCCAGCGCATGTAGCTCACCTAGGTTAGTGCAGGGCAGTAATATGCCCCGCACTGCGCCATCAATATCCCGGATTTTGCTTGATTTTACTATTGCTGTTAATCTCGGCCAGCGGTATAGGCCAGGTGTATGATTTGCTATCGTTCCATTGAATTGCACCGGTAAGATTTAATGCCGTGCCAAAATATGCAGCTTCAGATGCTCCTATTGTCCAGCGGCACACGTCGTACCACCAGCCGCCTTCATTAAACAGCTCTGCCCAACGCTCGTAATACAATGGGTTGTTGCCCAGCACCGGGTCACCTATGGCAGATGTAGTGCTGCTCAACGAAGTATAATCAACAGCCGACGGTGCCGTTAAAGGCAGATTGTAAGCGCGGCGTTTAACGCGGTTAATATACTCCAGCGCGGTGCCGTTATCACCTGCCCCTTTACAAGCTTCAGCATACAACAAGTAAACATCGGCCATGCGCAACAGATACTGATTCCATGCATCAGCCGGACCATTAGCCCCAGCTTTCAAGGGCGAAGGATCGTTCACATTATAATTAACGGGCGAATATTTGCGGAAACTGAAACCATAAGTATTTGCCTGACCGGCATAAAAATTAGGTTTTGAAGCCGGGTAAACGGTTACGCCGTCGGGTTTGACCTGGTCAATCCAAGGTTGTACGGTATTAACAAACAAGCGAGGATCGGCTGTTTTGGCAGCGCGAACCTGCAAAGCTTTCGCGCGATAAACCGGATCCATGATGAGGCGCGGGTTATTTTGTGTAGGCGTACCGCTAAATGCTGGATTAGCTACGAGATTATAAGTACCTATATTATAACCAAAACGCAGAATGTTTTTGTCATGCACAACCTCGTTTCCATAACCCAGGGGCTGTGCACCACCTTCAGTCCCGTCACTCCCTAATGCCCACGCTGGCCAGATAAGACCATTAATAGTTGTAGAGTTGTAGGCTTTTCCGCCATAGATACCATAGTCATTGCCGCGCGCATCGGGATCAACGTTCAATTCAAATAATGATTCCTCATTAAATTCGTTGGCACTGTTACCGTCAAATGCGTCGGCATATTTAGCAAAAGGCATTAGGGTTTTGCCACTGTTTTGTATCACATCCAGCAAAGTATTACGGGCATTTGCCCAGTCTTGTGTAAATACGTAGGCCTTGCCCAGTAAGCCCTTTGCCGCCCACTCAGTTACCCTACCCCTTTCGTCTCCGCTCCAAACCTTACCTTTTAGTAAGGTTGCTGCCTGTTTTAAATCGTTTTCTATAAAATCCCAGGTTTGACGCACTGTTGAACGGGAAACCTGAGTGCTGGCTAAATCTGTAGGCACACCATTGTAAATCGGCATGCCCATTTTATCGCCGCCTCCGGCTGTGGTGATATAGCTTTCGCCAAACAAACACTCCAGCTGGAAGTAGTAATAAGCTCTTAAAAAGTAAGCCTGACCGCGTATTAGATCTACCGCAGTTTTTTCTTCGCCTTTTGCAAATTTGCTTAAATACAAATCGGCAGCGGCTAAAACAACATTACAGTTTTTTACACCAACAAAATATGAGGTGTAAGCACCGCTCGAGTAAGAATTGGTGACACTTAAATTAGTATTGGCCATTTCGTTCCAGGATGCATCGCCATTATAGGCCGAATTTGCCGTGTGCGTAGCATTTGACAACGCCTTAGGTATTAAATTGAAACCTAGTAAGTTCTGGTCGCGCAAAATAGAATAACAAGGTGCCAAAGTACTCTGCAGATCGTTCAGCGTAGTTGGATAATTACTGGTTGAGTATAGCGAAGGATCACTGGTTGTATCCACATCCTTTTTGCAGCCGGCAAGCATTGCTAAGGCCAGCATTGAGGTTATATATAATTTTTTAGACATTTGATTTAGCTTTTATTAGCGATGATTAAAAGTTGATATCTATACCTGCCGAGTAAATGCGTGTTTGCGGATATTGCGAAACGGCATCTACACCGCGCGTGGTTACACCAGAGTATCCCTGTGCCGACGCAGCACTGCCCAACTCTGGGTCTAAACCCGAGTATTTAGTGATGGTGAACAGGTTGTTACCCATAATAAACACCCTTGCATTTTTAACTTTTGCTTTTTGAAGCAAAGCACTCGAAAAAGTATAGCCAATTTGCAGATTCTTCAATTTTAGGTAGCTACCGCTCTCTACAAAGTAGCTGTTAACTGAAGTGAAATTTTTATTAGGATCTAAGGTGAAGGAACCATCGGCATTTTTAATACCCAGACGAGGCTGATCGGTTACCCCATTGTTGCCTAAGAAAGAGTTACCAAATACCTGGCTGGTGGTGTTACCGTCAGAAAATGGATATTGCTCATAAGCCTTTACCCCGTTAAATATATCAACGCCGGCCACACCGTTAAATAACAAAGCGGCGTCGAAACCTTTAAAATTAAAGCGGGCGTTAATACCATAAACCAGTTTTGGGTTAGGGTTGCCAATGATTTGGCGGTCGGCATCGTTAATAACGCCATCTTTGTTCACGTCCTCAAAGTGCAGATCGCCTGCACGGGCTAAGCCGGCACCAGCTTTTTGCACCGCAGCTTCGGCATCTGTTTGAAAAATACCCAGCACTTTATACCCGTAAAATGAACCAAAAGGCGAACCTGCCTGCGTAATAGTAAGCGTTTGATTAGGCATCATGTTAAAGCCGGCATCTCCAACGCTGTAATAATTATAGCCATCGTAAATAGCATCTGTAGCCAGGCCTGATAAACTGGTTACCTTGTTGCGGTTAAAACCTGCTGTAGCACTAACATCATATCCAAAAGCACTGTTGCCACTACTACGGTAACCTACCATCAAATCGATACCCTTGCTATTTACTTTACCAATGTTAGCTATGTATGGAGCTGTAAAACCGGTACTCAGCGGTAACTTAATATTATAAAGCATGTCAACCGTGTTCTTGTTATACACCTCTGCCGTAAAATATAAGCGGCCGCTTAACAACTCACCATCTATGCCCAGGTTAGTTTCCCGGATGGTTTCCCAATGCAGGGAGGGATTGGGTATGGCATTAATAGAATTGGCGATGGTGAACGGACCATTTGGCGAGAAATTCTGACCACCTGAGGCTATACCATTCGTAGCCTGAAACTGCTGATAAGATGAATTGAATAAGTAAGGACCAATGTTACTATTACCTAACTCACCGTAACTGCCACGCAGCTTTAATGTAGTAAACGCCGGCAGCAATTTCTTAAAGAACGGCTCTTCACTAATATTCCATCCCGCTGATGCGGCTGGGAACACGCCTTTTTGCTTGTTAGGACCAAACACTACAAAATTGGCATCCTGGCGTACAGAACCAGACAGGTAATACCGGCTGTTGAAGTTATAGTTTAACCTGGCAAATTTTGATTTGATCAATCCGTTCGGATCATTTTTGCCTGAAATAGATAAGTTAGAATTTGAGGTTTGAATGAATGAATAACCGGGCAGGCCAATAGCGGTTTCAGAAGCGTTGAGGTTATTATACTTATTTTGTATTTGCTCATAACCTGCAATGGCGTTTATATTGTGCTTACCATAGCTATGGTTCCAGCTTAAAACATAGTTGCTTAGAAACTGCGAACTTTCTATAAAATACTTGTTCAGCGAATTACTACCTACAGATATTTTACCGATGGTGAACGCATCCTGAAAATAGTCCTGATTTTCGAGGTAGTAATTGTAACTAAAATTAGCTCTAATATTAAAGCCATACGGAAGTGTAATGTCGGCGTATACGTTTGATTGCAGGTTATTCCGGGCGTTTTGTGCGTTGGCGTAATTAGCTGAGCCAACCGGGTTGGTACCGGCAAACTGCGATAGCTGACCATAACCGTTAGGCACAACGCCGTATTTACCAAAGCGATCCATTATGGGTATAACCGGTAAGGTACGGAACGGCGCATTGTGCAACTGCGCTTCGCTTCCTACCGGCGGCGAGGTTCTGCGTTGCGATACGGCAAGCTGCTCTCCGATTTTAAGCCATTTACTTAGCTTATAATCGGTATTTATGCGGGCGCCGCCAATGTTTGAGTAATTTTTTATATAGATACCCTTTTGGGAGTTATAAAAGCCCGAAAACAAGTAATTAACCACAGGGGAAGAGCCCGCTACAGATAAGTTATAGTTTTGCTCATAAGCATTACGGTACAATGCTTTGGCCCAATCGGTATCGGCCAAAGTATCTATGCCTCCTTTGGCTGTACCATCCGTATTTTGGAAATACGACGGGTTGATGATATTTTCCAGGCGGATAAAATCATTTTTATTCAGTAGCTTGATCAACTTAGGCTGAGTTACACCATACCGGGCGTTAAAATTGATAGTTGGCGTTGTGCCGACACCAGCCCCTTTTTTGGTAGTAATTACTATTACGCCGCCCGCAGCCGCAGCGCCATAAATAGCAGCCGAGCTAGCATCTTTCAGCACATCTATGGTAGCAATATCCTGCGGGTTAATGTTGTTACCATCGGGTACGCGTACGCCATCTACAATGTAAAGCGGGTTTGGCTGATTTAAAGAAGCCAGACCGCGTATAATAATAGTTGGAGTAGCGTCAGGTGCGCCGGAACTTTTAATGATATCAACACCAGCTACACGCCCTTGCAAAGCCTCTGTTGGGTTAGTAATGGGCTGGTTTTTAAAGACATCGCCCTTTACTGAACCTACCGAACCTGTTAAATCGCGGCGGCGCTGGGTGCCGTAGCCTACTACAACCACATCACTAAGCATTCTCTGGTCTTCCTTCATCTGCACATTGATTAATGCGCGGCTACCAATCGTTTCTTCTTTTTTATTAAATCCAACGGTTGTAAATACCAGCACATCATTGCTGCCGGCGCTAATAGAGTAATTACCGCCCGCATCAGAATTTGTGCCTTTTGAGGACCCCCTCAGGGCTATAGTAACGCCCGGAAGCGGGTTCCCTTTTTCATCAGTAACCTTACCGGTTACTGTAATGCTCTGTGCCAGCACCAGGTGTGATAGCAGCAGGAAAAAGCAAAGCATTACATTTTTTAGTAACAGTTTTTTATACATAATTCTTGTTTATAGGTTTAATAAATTGGCTAACTGGTCGTATACCCATCGGTCATTCCGTTTACATGCGATCACATCAAACATGCGCAGCGGCAAACTTTGTGGTGCCTAAAACAGCGCAGTACGAGGCTTCTCAAGACGTCAAATGAGCCCTGAACTTTAACATCATAAATTCGGTTAATTTATAGGTTTATATAAAATTGGCTAAAGTTAGCGGCAGCATGGTAAAGCACGCCGTAACGATATTCAAAGAGACAGCATTAACTTGGGGTAAGCAAATCTCAAAATAAAAATATAAACGCTTTTAGCTAATTACATATCATAAACCGCTAATAAAGAGACACTTAAAACAAGAACTAACATTACGGAATATAAATGAAATGTAACCTAAAAAACTACCGCACCATTACGTCATATAGCATTTATAGCCATAATTGCATGTTCGAAATCATCGTTGGGTAATGTCGATCTGCCTTTAATACGAGCTTTGTAATTGTATATGGTATTGAGTGAATACTCTAAAATGCGGGCTATCTTTTCGGTATCATTAATCCCTAAACGAATAAGTGCAAAAATGCGGAGATCCGTGTTAAGCAATTGGCCATTATTAAGTTTCACCTGGTTTTCTTCGCTAAAGTAAGAGTTAAACTCTTTTACAAAATTTGGATAGATTTTTAAAAAAGCTTTATCGAAATTCACAAAAAGCTCTTCGCGTTCTTTACGCAGGTTTATATTGTTGACAAGTACACGTATGTCTTCAAATTTCTTGGTAAGCAACTTGTTCTCTACCGATCTTTTAAACTTATCCAGCTTATCAATATAATCGGCTATGATGTTGAAATAATAGCCAATATATTCTTCTTTAATATGGTTAGCTTCATCAAGTTTAAGTATAGTCTGCTTTAGGGTATGGTTGGTAAGATCGAGCTGATCTATGGTATGCTGAAGCTCCCGGTTGGCCTCCATGATAATTTTATCGGCAGCTTTAAGCTTTTTGAGTTGTTTGCTAATGATAAACGCGAACACCACAATTATAACGGATAAAACGGTTAACAAAGCTGCATATAAGAACAGCAATTGCTTCTGCTCTTCTTCGGTATTGATACGCTCGCCGGCTATAACCGGCAAGATAGCAGTAACCTGTATTTTTCGCTGCCTGGCACCATAATAGGTAGCATCGTCCAAGGCTTGTTTTATATAAAAGTAGGCCTTCTTCACCTCCCCTTGTTTATGTAGCAACTGCGCCAGGGTTACCATGGCGGCCGTCTCTTTGGTTGATGTCTTGATATCAGCAATTGCTGCCTTAACAAGTAACGCTACGGCCAAATCGGGCTTGCCGGTTTGTATGTAAACGTCGCTTAGTGTTGATGCAGTTACGGCTACCTCGTGGTTAGTCAGTTTATGATTAGCAATAAGCCGGCTTAAATTGTTAATAGCAAATTCAAAATTACCTGCTTTTAAATACTTTAGTCCGTGGTAATACAAAAATGAATAGGAATCCGGACTACAGAACCTGGAAGCAGAATCGATGTATTTACCAGCCAACTGGTTATAATTTGCGGTAAAATACTCGTCCTTATCATAATCGGCCAAATCGTAATAAGTACGGGCGGTTAGCAGGTAATATTCCATCCTTACTGTATCGGGCAGCAGTTTTACGTTAACTGTTCGTAGCACATCAAAGGCCTCCTTAAACATGCCCGATGAAAGCATGGTGAAGCCCATCTTTATTTTGCCATACGATATTTTGGAAGGCTCTTTAAGTTGCTGTCCTAATTGTTGCAACTTTCGCGAATAAAAAAATGCCTTATTATAATTAAAAGCCTTAAACTCATTATACAGGCTTAAACAGATGTTGTATTGACCTGTTAAATCGTTTGCGTTGGCAAGTTCTTTCTGGTAAGCAGAAATCCTTTTTAGCTTGCCGGTATCATATTGCGCCTTTTGTTCAATTACGCTATTCAATTGTGTTAAAAGCTTATCGTTACCGCTTGCCCAAACAATTTTAAAAGCAATTACCATAAAAGCTATGCAAAGTGCAATACGCCTCATAAACTTATATTATATAATAGAACTTGGTTATAAATTGGTCTGTGAATTTCAGCAAATTTTTTATACCAACGATAGTTAATTGCTTTTAATAAGAAAAGCAAGTGCATACTAAACTTAGAAAACCGGTTAGGAAATCAAAGATTTAATAACTAAGGCATTGTTTAAATTTTAGCTGTAAAAAACATTCATCTTAATGCTTTTGCATACTGGTGGTATAAAGTTATGAAAACCAAGATCTACTAACATTTATATTTTGGTGTTGCCCATTTACATATAAATTACTGTTAGTCAGTCTCAAAGCGTATTAAAAGAGCAATCCTGGTTTATATTCCACTTTCACAGCTGGAAAGATTACCGCTTATTTCTTCTATTTGTAAACGAGGTGTATTCTACATAACATAGGTATCCCAGCAATTCAATTAATATGCGGTTGAAATTCTTATTTGTAGTGTTCGTGGTGTTTGTTTCAACAAGTTTTGCAACAGAACTGCCTGGTCGTGGCGCCCGTATTTTATGGACCACTTATGAAGCGGAGAACATGCGTACAAACGGCATGGTTATGGGTCCAACATATAATCCATATAGAGTGGAAACTGAATCATCCGGCCAGCATTGCATTAAACTTAGTGTTAAAAAGCAATTTGTTGAATTTACGGCTACCGTTACAGCCAATACACTGGTAATAAGGTACAGTTTGCCAGACAGCAAACAGGGAAACGGCCAAACGGCAACACTGGGCGTATACAAGAATGGTAAACTAAACCAGCAAAAAAAAATAACATCGCGTTTTGCCTGGCTGTATGGTAAGTACCCTTTTTCCAACAACCCTAATGGCGGTATGCCCAGGCATTTTTTTGATGAAACTAGATTGAGCGGAATACAGGTAAAGAAAGGCGACGTTATCAAAATACAACGTGATGATCAGGAAGGCGATGAAGCTGCTTATTGTTCAATTGACCTGGCGGACCTTGAAAACGTTGATTTACCTTTAAAAGCACCTTCAAGTTCCATATCCATTATCGACCCAAGCATTGCCGTTCCGGTTAACGGAGACTATACCGAAGCTTTTAATAAGTGTATAAGCAAGGCTGTAGAGACCGGAAGAAGCGTTTGGATTCCTGCCGGTGTCTTCAAGATAAGCGGAGATATAATACTGCCTGCAAATATACAGATTAACGGAGCCGGAATGTGGTACAGCCAATTGGTTGGCGATGACCAGTTGTACGCCGATCCTAATAAGCGGGTAAGATTAGTTGGCCGTGGCAGCAATATTCACCTAGCTGATTTTGCCATAACCGGAAACCTTAATTACAGGGGCGACAAGGAAGCTAATGACGGCATTGTAGGCTCTTATGGAACGAATTCAACAATTTCACGAATATGGGTAGAACATACCAAGGTGGGTATGTGGATAGAAAATTCCAGCAATTTGAAAGTGACAGGGTGCAGATTGCGGAACACAATGGCCGACGGTATTAACTTCTGTGTAGGGATGAACTCATCCACCATTGAAAATTGCACGGCAAGAGGAACGGGTGACGACTGCTTTGCTATATGGCCAGCCGTATTTAGCGAACAAGAATTTGCACCTGGACACAACATTATTAAGAACTGTACGGGCCAGTTACCTTTTCTGGCTAACGGAGCGGCCATTTACGGAGGTGACAGCAATGAAATAGCCAACTGCTCTTTTGCAGATATTTGCCAAGGCTCAGCTATTTTGGTAAGCACTACGTTTCCGACAGAAAATGGTGATAAAACAGTCAATAACAACTTTAAAGGTGTTACCACCATACAAAACTGTGCAATTAAAACAAGCGGCGGCTTTGACCATGAATGGGATTGGCGGGCTGCAATAGAGATATGCCTTGACAAACGCAGTATCAGCGGGCTTGCGATAAAGAACATCCAAGTTAGCAACAGCCTCTCAAACGCCCTAAGCGTTATAACTAAGCAAGATAATATCAAGGCAGTAAGACTTAGTAACGCCAGTTTGCACAACATCAACATTGTGCGTTATGGCATTGCGGCGAAGGATAAACATGCTTTATACATATCGACCGATGCTAAAGGGCAGCTAACCATTATTAATTCAAAAATATCAGCAATCGAAAACAAATCCCCCAATTTTAACTTATCGAACTTAAGTAAGTAAAAGATATTTTATAACTAACGGAAATGAAAGCCGCTGTTAATGAAGCTGCGCATACAGCGAACCGGCCCCGCGATCATGTGACCGTATTAGAAAAGATGATTTGCATTCAACCTTTATTTCGCTTCACTTCTCGAGTTAAAATCAACTACCTTTTTATCCCCACTGTAAAAAGAAAGGTTTACGGTTCCTTTTTTAACTGCATATTTCATTTTACGAACTGGCAGCAATTCCTCATTCAACCATTGTTCCCCTGATTTCTTCCAAAGCATCAGCGTTGCATATAAATTGTCAGAATGTTGAGCCGGGTCGTACTTATCCTCTACATCGATAACCGCACTTTTTAGCGCAACAGGATGTAAGCCGGTACTATTTACCACCTCCACTTTATCCCATCCACTGAGTGATACCAAAGCAAGCTGGTAAATACCGTTGTCTATAATTTCGACCTGATGTCCCTTAACGCGGCGGGTTTCCCTTTTGATTGTACCGTTAACAGCGGGCAGTGAGTAGTGCCCCGACCTGATGGTTGCCGGTACCGTACTCATGTTTCTGTCTATTCTCAAAACACCGTTTGGAAGTGGAATTTCGGCCAGATTTATTTTTACTTTATCATTTGACGCAAACACGCCATCGCGGTAATAAACACCATTATCATATCCCTTAAAAGTAAACATGCGCATGGCCTCCCATTCATCTTTATCAGTTTTGAACACATAGCCCATTGCCACTTCACCATTCTTGCCATCGGCTTGCCACGGGAAAGCACTGTTGTAGGAAAGCCTGGTATAATTCTCCGTTCCTTGGTATACCCCCACAGTTTTGCTATAACACCACGCCCTAATCTCCGAAGCACCAATATTCGGATAATCAGTAATCAGAACGTTCGAGGTATTTGCGTATTTGTTGTATACCTTGCCCGTTTGTAACTGGGTGGTCCAGGCCCCCTCATTTTCTTTAGCTGTCCAAAACGGGCTGTTTGGCGGAACCAGCAGCCCTAAAAACAATTTTCCCAACCAAAAAACGCTTCCCCTGCAGCTGTAAGTCTGAACGGCTGGCTCAAAAGCCCCATAAAAACCCAGCGTTGGCACGTCATCTTTCAAAAAGTCGGGGTTTTTCAAAAATTGCAGAATGGTTCCCGATGCAATACGCCGCATCCACCCATAGTTAATTGTTGGATTGGCAGTTAACCCCATTAACGGAAAGGGAACAGCAGCCCCCATTCGATAAGAAATGCTACGCCCCCACATAATCATCTCCCCTTTTTTGGAAAACATGTAAGGATAGTTATCCTGTAAATCATCAAAGTTCTTATCCAGTTGGGCGGCGTATGCCGGGTAATATTTCTTACCAAAATATTCAGACCAAATTTTTCCATACATCTGGAATGCCCACATGCTGTAATAATCATAATACGGACTATCATTATACCACCCTTGCCCATCGTATTGAGCTAAAGATTTTTCCATCAAATCTTTAAGCAATGGCTCATTAACTTGGTATCCCTGGCTTTTGTAAAAGCTTAAGATCATGATGTTAAAATAGCGCCAGTTCATCCCTATGGTCGGGCCATCACCATAGCTCAGCATGGTTTCGGATAGTTTTGCTTTGACCTCTGTTGATAGAGGTGTCCAAAAGATTTCGGGCGCTACCAACAAAGAGGCAGCAAGCCCGCCAAACTCAACAAGCTTCTGGCTCGGCCCTCCCCCCTTAGCACGAGGTTCTATGTAAGTACTGCTTTGAGGATTGAGCATTAAACCCAGTTGATGCCTGTAATATTTCGCCAGAGGAATGCCATTAATAGTTAAATCTGGCTGTTCTTTTAAAAGTGGGCCGGCTATAAACATGGTGCGGCACAGCCCTTCCATTTTCTCGGTAGCATTAGGCTTATCGTCACGTGGATAACTCTTTCCTGGCTGTTTAGGGAACTCCATCGGGTCATCAAGCGTCTTGATGTAGTTGAAGGCTCCTGCCAACAGGTAAACACCGGCATCCTTCCAATGCTTTCTGGTCATACCCGTTAGTGGACTCAGCTGTGTATCGGGATCACTTACCTCGAATACCCTTTTATTGCCCAGAGTGCTATCAGGAGCAACGGTACTCCTTGGTTGCATACCAGCGGCAAAATTTCCGGCCGTTAAGCCAGCACCGGAAATCTGACCAAATGCACCTTGCATTAAAGCACATACCAAAATGAGCAACTTTATGGGTCTAATCTTCATACAAGTTTAGTTTAATCAAGATGCAACGAATGGCTTACTGAGATTTGAGGGTTATTATTGCTGGTGTTAATCCGGCTGAACTGACGCTAATTTTAATAACTCCCGGGCTTTTTTGCGACTGTATATATGCCAGCAGTTTGCCATGATAGGCCTTTCGCCGGTTAGCCTGGTAGCTTTCATGACTGGCCAAATCGCCGCTTTCGAGTCCCAGGAGCTTGGCCGGCCCTTTCACCCTGATTGATAACTCGTTGTCGGCTTCGTAAACCGGATTTCCATCTTTATCTGTAAGTTGTATTTCGATATGCGCAAGCTCCTTTTGTGCATATCGAAGTATTTTTTTATCAGCCGTAGCCTTTATCTGCGCGGTTGCCGAAGATGTTTTTAATGTAAAGGAAACACTTTTACCGTCTTTGATGCCTTTTACCATCAGCTCACCAGGCTCATAATCCACCATCCAAAAAGCACCCTGTCCGCTTGAAGCTATTCGTTCTTTACTACCCAATGACTTTCCGTTAAGAAAAAGTGCTGCGCTTTCAACATTCGAGATGCAATTAACCCTTATTTTGTCTCCCCTTTCCCAGTTCCATGAAGGCTTTAAGGTGCGTTGGCTTCGGTCTTCATTACCATTTGTAGCTTTAGAAGCCGTTAAGTAAATCACAGGGTCGGCTGACCATAAGCTTTTGCGGGCATAAAAGTCCGTTTTAGGAAAACCCGCCAAATCCAACAACCCGGCCCCGCTGCTTCTAACGGGCCATTTTCTGGCCTCACCAATAAAGTCATAACCTGTCCACAAAAACTGGCCGAATACGTTCGTGCTGGTATCTACAGCGGTCCAAGCATCTGCGGTTTTTCCGTTCTCGCTACCATAAATTATTCGTTTGGGGTAACTTTTATGGTCATCAGCATAACGGTATTCTTGATAGTTATACCCCACAATGTCTAAGTTTTGCGGATAAGTGGTAGTGTTTGACATGACTACACCGGCAAGTGCAGCGGTCACAGCTCTGGTAGTATCTACTTCTTTAACTGCTTTTACCAGCATTTCAGACAACTCGCCAAGGCGGCTTGCCGGCGGATGATCGGGCAGATATCCTTTGCCATAAATTTGCGGGTTTCTTCCGGTGTTTAGTACTTCAGCACTGTAAGGGTCGTTTGGATAATCAATTTCGTTACCAATGCTCCACATAATGATTGACGGATGGTTTTGTGTGCGCAGTACCATATCCTTTACATCGCGGCGGGCCCATGCTGTAAAAGCTTCATGATAGCCGTCTTTACCGGGTTTGCCGACGTTCCAGCCTGCTATCCACTTGTTTTTCCCCACTTCCCATTCATCAAAAGCCTCATCCATTACCAAAAAACCCATCTCGTCGCACAAATCGTACATATAATCCTGATGCGGATAATGACTCATCCTGATGGCATTGCAACCGGCTGCTTTGAGTAACTTTAAACGCCTTGCCCACACATCTTTAGGCACCGCAGCGCCCAGAGCGCCTGCATCATGATGTATACAAACGCCTTTGAGTTTGGTATTCTTTCCATTCAATAAAAAGCCTTTATCCGCATCAAACTTTAATGACCTGAAGCCAACTTTTTGACTGTACTCATCAACTTTCTTTCCATTTTTTATAACAGCAACTTGTAAGTCATACAAATCAGGGTTACTGTCTGACCATAACTTCACATCATTCACCACGATAGAAAGGTGACTGCTTGTTGAACCCTTGGCCAGAATTAAAACGTTTTGCTTAGAACTGGCTACAGTAGCATTTTTATAACGTAAGGTAGCCTGAAGCGTAACGGCAGCTTTTTCATTTAACGAATTATTAACTAACACATCGACGTTAGCCGCCGAACGACTAACGTTCACAACAGGTGTTGTAAACTTTACGCCCCAAACCGGCATGTACACCGGCGCTTTGGTAATTAGGTATACATTGCGGTAAATGCCCGAACCGGTGTAAAAACGCGAATCAGCAAACTGTGTATGGTCTACTTTTACAGCCAGCGTGTTGTTCCCTTTTTTAAGGTAGGCAGTTAGGTCATAATAAAATGGTATAAACCCATTAGGCCGTTTGCCTAATAAATGTCCGTTTATCCAAACTTCACTATTTTTGTAAACGCCATCAAAGTAAATTAAGGTTTTACCAGAGGAAGGAAACGCACCGCCTTGAAACGTTTTACGATACCAACCGATGCCACCGGGCAGATATCCGGTACCGCTGGCCCATTGCTCACTGAAAGGCCCTTCAATGCTCCAGTCATGCGGCAGGCTAACTAACCTCCAGCCGTTATCATTAAAAGCAGTGGTTTGCGCTTGCGGGCCGGCATCGCCTTTATAGAACTTCCACCCTTCGGTAAACAAGTAAGATTTACCTGCTGTTTGGCCGAATAACAGGTTGGAGAATGCGCAGTACAGAACTATAAGCAATACTTTTTTCATGGAGATGGTTGTTATGAAATTGGTTACCAGTTCAGGGTTACTAAAGCCACAGCCTGACGCTGCAAGCCTAAAGGCAGCTTTACTTCACCGGCACGAACCGTTTGTTTTTTCACCTGTATACATTGCAGCTTTCCCGCTTTTTCTAATGTTGCAAACTGGACGGTGGTTGGACTTTGTGGTGCTCCCATCTTTTTCCATACCTCATAGGAGTTACTGTGGTCACGGTCAATTAAATAAACCTTAACCGTAACCACCTTGGCCGGCACTCCTGTGACTGTCAGTGTCACCGATTCAGCAGAACCTTGCTTATCCTCATCATGATAGTTCCAAACCATTACAGCGGCCGATTTTGGCGCCTTGGCGGCAAGCGCTCCTATTTCGGTTTTATTTTTTCTGATACTGGAGTCGACAACGGTTTGTAACGGAAGCATTCGGTTGCCGTCAACTTTTACCCGATCGCCCCTCATCATTCCAAACATCCTGAAAACGTTCAGAACCGGTTTGTCTACGCCGTTTGTAGCCAAATCGCGGAAGCCATAAAACCATGGCTGGTTTTCAAACTCGAATGACCACGATACAGCGCCAAGAAAGTTGACCTGATAACGGTCGGCTAATAAATACTTACGCGCAAAGGTAGCGGCTGTATAGCTGGAGTATAGAGTGCCGTTCCGATAAGCATTCTCGGGGTTAGTAGCCATACCGCAGGCCGCACAGCCTTCCGGATCTGATTCACCGATAATAAGCGGCAATTTTTTTGTTTCGGGGTAAGAGGCTGCCATTTTGAATCCTGCTGATATATCGCGTAACTGTGGCGACATATTCATTCTAACTACACCGTTGCTAAGCTTGGGACTACCTTTGGCATGAAACAGCAATGCATCTAAAGGAGCTCCCTTTTTGCCGGTAGCATAATTAGTTCCCGAAATACAATGTTCGATAAATTGAGTTGTCCACTCTGTAGCAGTTTTACCGCCCGTACCAGCAATGTTGATACCCCCAATTTTTGCAGTAGGCAGCGCTTTTTTTAAGCCATCGGCTGCGTAATCGTAAAGTTTAAAGAATTCGTCACGGGTGCCTTTCCAGTAGTACCCGTTGGGCTCGTTCCATACTTCCCAATACCAACTTTCCACTTCCTTTTTACCATACCTGTCAACGGAGTGCTTTACCCATTGATATACTAATTCGCGCCACTTATCATAGTCTTTAGGCGGATAGGCCCAGCCGGTGATAATATCCGTATAAGGGTCGCCGGGTTTCCAATAATGCCGGTAAGGTTCTGGGTGGGTGGATAAAGCCCGGGGCATAAAACCAATTTGCGCCAGCGGCTTCATACCACGTTTAACGTAGGTATCAAAAATACTGTCAATAATGGCCCAATTATAAACCGGCTTACCGTTAGCATCTTCGGTATAAGCATTAGTTGACCCCCACTTTAAAGCGGCTGTGCCATCGCCCGTTACCAACAGGCTGTGCGTACGCACATATACCGGAACAGGACTTAGCTGCGCTAGCTCACTAAGCAGCTTTTTACCATCTTTCATGTAGGTATAATTGGGCTCGTCATATCCAAACCATGCCCATACTGGTTTCATAGGTCCAACTTCCTGGTTCAGATCTACAGTAATATAGGCCGCACTATCTGGTGTGGGTTGTGCATTTGCTTGCTTACCAAATATTAGGGCGTAAAAAAAAAGTAACAATAGCCAATAGTTGCGCATCATTGATATAATGGGAAGTAGAATTTTGTGATCAGTAGAGCTATAAGTTGGTTATTAGAAACAGTACACAAGGTAGAAATTTCCAGTTAAGGTTGATAAGAATTGCCTACCTTAATTTGGTTGCCGGTTAGATCAACTTCGAACAGATGAGGCACCCGGATGTAACGGCCGTTTACACTTTTGTGGCTGTGAATAGCCATCAAAGTCTTTCCAGCCAACGTTTTGAATAACATACCATGCCCATAGTCGGGCGGAGTAATAGGCAGCTTTTCCTGTATCCAGGGGCCGTCTAGCGTACCGCTTTTTGAATAGGCAACGCCTTGCGTGTAAACGCTGTATACCCAGCTTGTCCATATCATGCCTAAACGCCCGGTTAATGTCCGAAACAAATAAGGCCCGTCTGTAACCCGGTTGGGCCGTTCTAAGCCTTGCTCATCTTTTTCCCTGCTCCAGGGCGAATCGCTGGCCCGGAACAGTACTTTGCCTTCGCCTGTGGTGCCACTTAAATCGGGCTTTAATGCAATTTTTTCTACCGTGCCGTTCCAGTTTTGCAGCCACTCGTGGCAATAAATCATGTACGGCTTGTTATCCTTATCAATCCACAAGGTAGCATCCAGAGTTGATTTGTTGGCTGGCAGGTACAACGAGTCTTTCATAGGAACAAATGGGCCATCGGGCTTATTGCTAACCAAAATATGGCAAGCCCGCCTTTCAACAGTATTACCCTTATAATTATCAATTTTGATATTACGGTTGGTAAAAGTGGCAAAATAGTAATAGCGACCTTTATACTCATGTATTTCGGCCGCCCATATCATGGGTTTCGGCCCCATCCATGAAGAGGTATCGACCTGAGCCACGTTGTAAGGACCATCCCATAACTTTAAATTTTTGCTTTTCCATAACATGCCTCCCGTGCCGGTCATATAATAAGAATTTGTTTTTTGGTCGGCCATAATAAAAGGGTCGCTCAACCTAATAGAATCTAAAGGAACATCGATTCTAATCTTATTACTCCGCTGTGCCCTTGCAGAGGAAGAAATGAGCAGCAATGCTCCGGCAATTATAACAATGAAATTCTTTACCATGTTTTTACCAAGTTATACAATACCCCTAAATGTGCCCTTAATATATACCAATGGCACTCCAAAAGTTGCCCGTATCTGTCTTTTTTTGGCCAATCAACATATTCAGCAGGTATAAATATGTAATGGTGACAGCCACTCAGGTATCACCACTACAACTATTTACTATCTATCAAGCTATATTTGTTTAAGACAAATCAGCTGCGTTGATTTACCACCCTGGATTTTGAATCATCGACGGCATTTTTCGGATCTCCTCGTCCATTATTGGCAACAAATACATTTCGGGTCTGAACACATGCTGACGAATATTATTTTCGACCTGGTAGGTAAAAGTTAAGCCAACTCCGGTGGTTAAAGAACCGGCTGACCCCACACGTATTGGATGCATTACCCGGTTAAAACCATTTGGACCACCGTTGTAAAGCGACATGGCGATTTTCCACCTTCTTATATCGTGCCAACGCTGATCTTCAAAGGCCAGCTCAATTCTCCGCTCGTTTTGAATAAATGCCCGCATTTCGGCCTGCGTCATATTGGCTTTCATTCCATAATTGTTATCTGCCCCGGGCTCAATGCCTGCCCTTTCCCTAAGTTCTCTTAATTTCGGATAAGAAAGGTCTATTCTTCCGGTTTCGTTAATTGCTTCTGCATAGTTTAATAATATTTCGGCATAACGCATCAATGGCCAGTTCCTGGTCGGGCTGGCACCTACGTTATTTGTTATGGTACTGTCGCACATTTTACGGCAAAAATACCCTGTATTACCGCCAGATGAAAATGCATCGCCGTTAGATCCGGTGCCGGTAAAGGTCCAAACAAAATCCTGAACATTTGAATTACTTTGATACCTGGAGCCATTAAAAATGATACTGTAATTAAACCGCGGATCGCGTTTAACGTAAGGATTATTAGGACTGTAACCAGATGCCGGGTCATTAATTGCTTTTCCGTTAAGCATTGGAAACGCATCCACCACATCCTGAGTAGGGCGTGAATAGTTCTGCCCACTCCTTGTTCCGGGCAGATAATAAGACTCAAAATCTTTATTATTTGGACGGGTCACCATAAAAATATATTCCTTATTGGCCCTGGTTAAAAAAACCTCATAGAAACCAAGCCCTGGTTTGGCAGTGTTAACATTTAAAGAATAATATCCGCTATTAATAACAGCATCAGCTGCATCAGCTGCGGCCTGCCAGCGGCTTACGTTGTACTCCGGGTAACTTACAATTGCCTTTTGCTGTGCATTTGCAGCCGGTATGGCACCGCCATTAAACAACGGACTGGCGGCATATAACAACAACCTTGATTTTAACCCCATTGCGGTTCCTTTAGTTACCCGGCCAAAATCAGCATCCTGGTACCCTGCTGGCGGAGCCGCGTTAGGTGCAGGCAACAGTTGCATTGCCTGATCCAGCTCGTTAGATAGGTAAGTCACAAATTCCGCAAAATTTTGACGCGGAAGATCAATAAAATCTTCGATGCCATAAACGCTATCCCCTACGTTTGGCACCCCGCCGTAAACAATAAGCAGCTGCAGATAGTACCAGGCACGTAAACACCGTGCCTCACCGCGCATTCGGTTTTTGGTAACAGTAGTAAGAGGCGCCCTGTCAATATTTTTTAACAGCACATTACACCGTCGTATATTCCGGTACGGTGTTGCCCAAATATCTGTAGCCTTTGGGCTCGAACCATAGTTTGCCGGTGAAAAGGTGCCCTGATAAAACATTACTGACGGACGGGTGGCAGAGCTTAATGAGTATTCTGCATCGTCTGCAGAGGTTTCCCAGTTGCCGTGCGTTTCCCATCTTCGTTTGTTGAAGGAAAACCCGATGCCTGCATAACTGGTTTCACCAGCATTTCCTTCAGCGTAAATCCCGTTTAAAAACTGCATAGTGCGCAAACTGTCGGTAAATGTTTGCGCTTCATCCAAGGCAGGTGCTGAAGTATCCAGAAACCCTGATGTTTTACTGCAGGAAGATAGGACTATGTAAGCACCTAATATGATAAATAAGCTCTTTCTCATAAAATATCTTGTTATTGATTTAAACCTCAATCATTAAAATGTTGCAGAAATACCAAAGTTAAATGTCCTTTGCGGCGGATAATTGGTCCTGTCGGTACCGCCTGATCCGTTTGTACCCTGACCAATTTCAGGATCCAATTGATAAAGCTTACTAAGCTTGGTCCAGGTAAATAAATTGTATCCGTTTGAGTATATTCTCAAATCCTTCATTTTTAGTTTTGACGCAATACTCTTGGGAAATGCGTAGCCAATTTCGGCGGTTTTTAAGCGGATAAAATCTCCCGGAATTAGCCAGAAGGTAGACGGATAGGCCCTCGAATCGCTGATACCGGGAACGAATGAAAGCAGCGGAAACTGCGCGTTGCCTGCATTTTCGGGTGTCCAGGCTTGCTGATGAATAGCCCTGAAGTTGGAGCCGAATGGCTGAATGGCTTCGGCAGCGCCCCGCACATTGAAATTTCTCGATCCCTGGAAGAATACACCAAAGTTGAAATTTTTATACCGTACCGATAAATTTAAGCCCCCTGTAGTATTAGGGATATTCGGGTTACCCTGCACGCTGGCATCATAGCCGTTAATAATACCGTCTCCATTTAAGTCAGCATATTTCAAATCTCCCGGACGAACGGTAAGGCCGGCAGGCTTAGCACTGTTGGCAATATCATTAGCGTCCTGGTAATAACCAATCCAGGTATAAACACGCTGTGTATTGATGGGGTGACCTGTGTATGCCTGGTAACCATACAAGTACGAAGGCTCATCAGCAAAATCTATTCTGTTTTTTGCAAAAGAATAGGTGCCTCTTACACTAAAAGTAAAATCCTTTGCAACTCTTCCGTTGTAATTAACATCAAACTCGTAGCCCTTATTGTTAACCTTACCAATGTTAACCGGCGGAAGACTCTGTCCAAAGGCCAGTGAAACTGAGCCAAACCTTGGATCGGCTGCTCCGCCGCGGTCTGTCAGGATATCAAACCTATTGTTATTAAAATATTCAACTGTAGCGGTAAGCTTATTGTTAAAAAAACCCAGCTCTAAACCTAAGTCCAGTTTCTTTTCGGTTTCCCAGGTTACCTCCAGGTTCCCCAGTCTTCCTTCATATATACCGCCGCTGGTGTTAGGGTTTGGGTTACCAAAGTAAGTCTGGTTTCCATTAGAGGTATAAACCTGCTGATAGTAATAGCTAAATCCGCCGAGTTTGTCGTTACCTGTTAAACCATAAGAACCGCGAATTTTAAACAGACTAACAAAATCCACCTTCTTCATAAATGCTTCCTGACTCATTACCCAGCCGGCTGATACGGCAGGGAAGAAACCGAAGCGCTTATCAATGTTAAACCGGTCTGACCCGTTAATAGCGCCGTTAAATTCCAGTAAATATTTTTCCCTGAAATTATAACCTAAACGACCAACATAACTTCTAAACACGCTAGGTTTAAAGTTATACTCGCCGGTGCCGGCCCGCGTATCAGATTGTTGTAACACCAGTGCCAGGGCGTTTACATGATGAGGTCCGAAGCTTCTATCGTAATTTAAAGATGCCTGCGCATTGAGCAACCGGATAGTACTGCCATTATTAGAGCCCCTTATTAACCTCCTTACACGGAAAACGTTACTATTGCGGGGTGTATAGGTATTAGCAGCAGCATCGTAAATAAAGGAAGGAAACTCGCCGCCATCCATGCGTACGTTGGGATTGTTGTAGTTAGAAGCGTAAGATAAAGTTCCTTTTAACGATAAGCCTTTTGTAACGAAATTCAGCTTTTGATTTAACTGTGCTGCTAAGTTCATGTTGTTTTCAAACGTGCGCACATAGCCCAGGTAAGTTAGCCGGCCAATAATGTTATTGGCATCGTAAACGGTACCACCTGTACCCGGACTACGGGCCCACTGGCTGTAACCTAATGATCCATCGGGATTGTAAAGCGGATAAGCCCAGGGTGCAAGCGTCCATATACTGCCATAATCGGCAAATACATCATTCCAGCCGTTCGGACTACCTACTTGCGGCACATTGATGGTGCTGATGTTGCCTGATAAATCGATTTTGAAATCTGTACTTGAGGTTAATTTCAAATCGAGGTTTGAACGGTAGTTATAGCGCTCGTTGTAATAATTGTTATTTACGCCAACCTTGCTGCCAAAATCCTTTACCATACCATCCTGATGAAGATAGCCGGCAGATACAAAGTATCTAACGGTTTGACTGCCGCCGCTAACATCAAAGTTGCCGCGATACTGTTGGCTATACTTTTTAAACAACTCATCTTTCCAGTTTATGTCCGGATGCCCGTAAGGGTCGGTATGATCGCGGTAGGCGGCCAAATCAGCATCCGAAAACTGGGGTGTTTGGCCATCGTTTTTCCTGCCCTGGTTGTACAGTACCGCAGCATCATACGCATTCAGAAATTTGGGGAAAATAGTGGGCTGTGAAATGCTGGTCTCTCCACGAAAAGTAATTTGAGGGGTACCAATTTTGCCGCGACGAGTGGTAACGATAATTACACCATTAGCTCCCCTGACACCAAATACAGCCGTTGCTGATGCATCTTTCAAAACCGTTACCGATTCAATTTCATTTGGGTCGAGCCTCGAAAACTGATCGAGCGTATACTCAATATCATCTACATAAATGGTAGGCGAATTGTTACCGGAGTTGAAAGAACTAACCCCACGAATGTAAAAATCGGCCCCATCTGCACCCGGGCGCCCCGAGGTTTGCTGCGTAAAAAAGCCCGGAAGTTTTCCAGCCATCGTGTTCTGAATACTGGCAGCAGGGTTCCGGCGCAGGTCCGCACCCGATACTGTGCTAATGGCGCCTGTGGTTGTTATCTTTTTTTGCGTACCATAGCCTACCACTACAACTTCCGAAAGCCCTTGAGAAGATTCTCTCAGCCTTACCGATATTGTTTGCTGACTGCCTATGTTAATCTCCCTTGTAATAAAACCTACAATAGATACTACCAGCGTTTTTGATGTACCTTTTAAGGCAAGTGTAAAACGACCTACAGCGTTTGTTTGAACGGAATTGCTTACCCCCTTTTCTGTAACGGTTGCGCCAGCTATGGGAGCACCCGTCGTGTCTGAAACCAATCCTGAGATGTTGTTGTTCTGCGCCATGGCTTTCACACTGCATAAGCAGTAGATGGCGAGAACCCAATAAAAAATATTTTTCATTTTTAATCTTTAATTGATGATTAATTGCCTGAACATAGAGGTTACCAGCCCTCGTTTTGAATGAGTTTGGGATTCTTGAGCACTTCGTCATAAGGGATGGGCATATGATACAGGCGATCATTCCACACCGGCGTTGTTACAGAAATTGGTTGAAAAGACGGCGTTGTTCCATTGGTTATAGAAACGCCGGCCAGATTCTGTGTCATCACCTGGGGAGCTATTTTCCATCTCCGTATATCCCAAAAGCGGTGTTCTTCAAAGGCAAATTCAATCCTGCGTTCGTTCATAATGAGCGTTCTGAGGTTTGCCTGAGTAATTCCAGCAGGTATACCATACCGGCTGTTAGCGCCTGCAGCAATACCTCCCCGTTGTCTTATCAAAGCAACCTGTTGAACGGCCTCTTCTGTTCGCCCAAGTTCATTCAGCGCTTCCGCATAATTCAGGATGATCTCCGCATAACGAAAAATGGGAAAGTTATGACTGGTATTAGAGTAGGTAGTACTGGTAGCAAAGTTGCCCAGGAATTTACGCAGGTAATAACCAGTACGGGTTTGAACAGTGGATATACCCGTGTTATTGGGTTTGTCTAAACCGCCTTCATAAGTTTGCACGGGGCGGTTTAACCAGATTAAACCATTATGAAATACAGTGGCAGCCAACCTCGGATCACGGCCATTGTAAGGTGCAGACGCCGAATAGCCTGATCCGGCATCATTGATACCCAATCCGTTTAACATTGGAAATGCATCAACCAAATTTTGGGTAGGACTGGTTAACCCCTGACTTTTTACGTTTGCGGCAATGTATCCAACAGGAGATTGGTTATTCTCGAGTGTAAGGGTGTTGGCACTTTGCTTGGCAAAAATTATCTCGGCCGACATCTTATTGATAAATACTGAGATAAAAGGCGTTGGAGTACCGCTGGAAACCAGGTTGTAATAACCCAAAGCTTTAAATTCGGTATAAGCATCTGCAACTGCTTGCCAGCGATTTGGGTTATTGCTTGGGTAACCGGTTAATGCCTTTTTTGTGGCATCAGATTCAAAACCACCGCCGTTAAAAAGCGGACTGGCAGCATAAAGCAATACACGGCATTTTAATGCAACCGCTGCACCTTTTGATACCCGCCCGAAGTCGGAAGTTGAAACAGGATCGGGGCGCATATTATTTTTGACCGAATTACATTCACTTATAATGTAATCTACCGTTTCGGCAAAAGTGTTCCGGGGAAGTTTAATGTCATCTTCCAAACCGTAAACGGTATCACCTATAAGGGGCACGCCGCCATATCTTTTAAGCAGTTCCCAGTAAAAATAGGCACGCAAAAAACGGGCTTCCGAAATCCAGTATTGCTTAGTTTGCGCGGTTACCGGCACTTTGTTAATATTGGCTAAAAACAAGTTGGCTCTGCGAATGCCGGAATAACAATTGGCCCAAAAAGTTAGTGTGTAGCCGTTGCCGGTATTTTCTTCAGGGTTATTTTGAGCCGTAACCGTACCGCGGGTAAAATATTCAACCTGCGTGTTGTACCTCGATGGTACGGCATCATCTGTTGCCGCATCTAAAAATTCGCCGTTTACCCGGGCAAACCCGTCGGGGATGTAGGTATAAATGTTGTTCAACACATAACCTGCTACAATCCCATTCTTGTCGGTTGAGTCGAAGGCCATTTCTTTGGTAAACCAGTCTTTTGGCTGCTCTTCGTACTTACGACAGGACGTACTCATGAAGATGAACAGCCCGAATGAACATATTAAGTAAAAATGCTTTTTCATACTTGTGAGGTCGTTAAAATTTTACGTTTATACCAAAGTTATAGAGGCGGAGTACCGGGAAGCCGCCAGCAAAAGACTCAGGAGACAATCCATCCAATTGTGATGAACTTTTTGTAAACAGATTATAGCCATTGGCAAAAAGCCTTGTAGAACTTAGTCCTAATTTGCTCACCCATGCGGTTGGCAAGGAATAGCCTATCTCAATATTTTTTAAGCGGAAATAATCCCCGCTCCTGATCCAGAAAGAAGACATGGCATCGTTGTTAGAATTGGCACCATAACTCAGCCGCGGGTAGGTGGCCGTTGCTGCCGTTTGTGGCGTCCATCGGTTCAGGTTCTGTTCGTATGCTTGTCCGGTACCGTTGTTCTGAAACGCCCAGTAACTGTTGCCGCTTAAATAAACATTCCGGTTTTGGACGCCTTGAAACAGCACGCTAAAATCAATTCCTTTCCAGCCTGCACCGAGTGAAATGCCGTAAAAGAAAAGCGGCTTGGTAGACCCGATAGCAGTAATATCATTTTGATTGATGATTCCGTCGGCGTTTAGATCCTGATACTTGATATCGCCCGGCTGTGGTTTGTAACCAACAGTGGTAGGGCTACTGTTAATTTCGGCCTGGCTTTGAAACAAACCTTGTGAAACATACCCGAACTGCTGGCCAACGGGCTGACCTGTTTGATACATGTAGGCGTATGGACGGGTTACTTCGTCAGCAAATAATACTTTACTGCCTACGGTTGATGCGTTTACTGATATGAAGTATTGGAACTTGTTAACATGTTGTTGCCAACTCAACTGCCCTTCCCAACCATAATACCTGTTTTGCCCAATGTTCTCATCAGGGTAAATATTGCCCAACAAACCAGCACTGGCACCACGTTGCTGAATTAAATCATAGTATTTATTATTGTAATACTCTGCCGTGAACGACAGCCTGTTATCCAGCAATGTTCCGGTTAATCCGATATTTAGTTTTTTTGCTTTCTCGAACGTTATGTTGGCATTGGGCAGTACTCCCTCTGTGATAGATGTTACTGTACCTGCACCGGTTCCAAAATAAGGGGAAGGGCCGTCAAAATAGCGTGGGTAGTAAATAAAATAGCCAGGATTATCCCATCCACTTATACCGTAAGAGGCATAAAGCTTTAAACGATTAAGCATGCTTACCGGCTTCATAAAATCCTCTTTCTCTATGTTCCATCCCAAGCCGAAAGCAGGAAAGAAGCCCAGCTTGGTGTTGCCATCAGGCGGGTAGCGGTTCGAACCATTAAACCCAAAGGCAGCTTCTGCCAGGTATTTACCATCGTAATTATAGGCAAACCTACCTGAGGTCCCCACAATGGTATATGGCAAAGCTTGCGCATCGCTTGGGGTGGTTGCATTGTCCCTATTGGCTAATAACAGTACATTTAAACCGTGCTTATTAAAGTTCTTATCGTACCCAATCGAAAATTCCTCGTAATCCTGCCTGCCCTGGTAGGCTATTGAATTGGAATTTGATTGTGCGCCATTTGTGCCAAATTGAGCCAGGGACGTAGCACCTTGCTGAAACACTGCAAACGATTTGCTTCTATTGATATCTTCTGCCAGAGTTGAGTTATAGGCCACTTTTCCTTTAATCCATAAGCCTTTAACTAAATCATCCAGATTCTGCTTTAAATACAGGTTCACGAGAATATCTCTGAAATATCGTTGCCGGTAACCTGAGCCAATGGTTTGCGCCAACAGGTTAGTTTGATAGAGTTGCGAACCGCCATACGAATTGTTAGGATTTAAAAGCGGGTACGCATTAGCCGGAGTATTTAACAAATTGGAGATAATTGTTCCGGTGGTAACGCCAGGCTCGTTTGTATTCTGAATTCTACCTAAAAGATATAACCCGCCGGTTAGCTTGTTGGTAATGTTCAAATCAACGTTTGAGCGGATGACATAGCTTTTAAAGTTGTTGTTAGTATTATAAGCGGTAGTATCAACCGTTTTAAAAAAGCCGCCCTGGTTTACATGTTCTAATGAAACGAAGTATTTGGCCGACTGGTTGCCACCGCTTGCACTAAAGGTGTACCTATTAAATACAGAACTGTTTTTGGTAATAGCCCGCCTGTAATCTACATTCGGAAAATTAATGGGATCAGAATTGTTTTTGTAAGCATCAAGTGCAGCCTGATTGTAATATAAACCGGATGCAGCCGGCACGCCGTCATTGCGTAATGCTTCATTTCTCAGCGTTGCATAGTTAAACGCGTTTAGCGGTTTAGGCCAGGTTATTGGCTGTTGTACAGCAGATTGTACGGTGAACGACAGCTGCTGTTTTCTGGCACTCCCCTTTCGGGTAGTAACCAAGATGGCCCCATGGCTACCACGTACGCCTAACATGGCCGTGGCAAGTGCATCCTTTAAAACCGTCACCGATTCAATCTCTTCTAAATCAAAAGTGGTTAGGTTGGCAACTACTCCATCTATAAGAATTATAGGGCTCTGGCCCCTTAAGGTTAGGTTTGCCCCGTCTGAACCAGGAAGTCCGGACGTTTGTAATGTATACAAACCAGCGAGCCGGCCGGTTATTGCGTTCCTGAAACTCGTAACCGGAGATTTAATTAACTCGCTGTTATACACAGCGTCTGTTGAACTAACGTTAAACTCCTGTGGAACAGAATGGTATATCTGCTGCACTGTGGTAGGCTTAACCAACGGCAAAGTGTTATCTGCTTCTAATGTTAGGGCAAGTTGAGCTTCGTTACCCAAAATGTAGGTTAAGTTCTTAAATCCGTTTAAACTTACAACAATGGTGTCGCCACTTTCTGCCGTTAAATTGAATAGGCCTTTCCTGTTGGTTTTAACTACTATCTGCTTTCCCGACACCCTGATTGCAACATCGGCTAAAGGGTTGTTCTGAGCATCCGACACCGTACCCTGATAATCGGCCCGGGTTGTTTGGGGGAATCGCTTACGGGTGGGATGTGCTTTTTTGCTGTGAGAGGAAGCCACTACACTCAAGGACACGAATGTCCATAGGCATAGCAGTGTGGTTTTGAGCAAAACTTTCATAATTAAAGAGTAATTGGTTAGTATTTTCTGTTTATAAAAGGATGTTGTAATTGGAAAACTTTAGTGATTACTAATTGAAGCCGCTTCCTTAAAAATCCGTTGCTCCTGAAACATCGCCATATAGCTTATAAAGTTGGTCCCCAACACTATAAGTGAGCTATCGCCACCTATTAATTAATGCCAGGCACCTAATAACCCATGCTATTACTCTTTTATCCAAGTAAATTGGACAAAGCGGTGCCAACGCCTATTGTATACACAGGTAGATCACACGGGCTTAATGTAAACACATGCAAGTGGGGCTGACTAACATCCCGCAACAGATTTTAATATTGGTTGTCTTATTTGGCTAAGTACTACTATAAAAGCAATAGCTTGGTCGCTGCATTTTATACCATCAATTAGTGGCATTGGGAGCGATGATTGGAGTTTAACTAGGTAAATGTTTTTTCATAAATTGGTTTGGTTATAATTGGTTTTGGTTTCTTCTCATTGCAAATAAAATATAAATAATTAACCACCAGAAGGGGTAAATCCATATTTGATAAGGGGCAAATTCATTATTACGGTGCTTAATGGATGGCACAGGCTGAGATTTGATGAATCAATTGATTAATAATGCCGCACTCAATGACACCTACATCTCCGTTTAGAAGCCTAAGCGACTTAAACAAAAAAAAGCGGGTTCGATGGACGAACCCGCTTTTTTTTAATAGCCCGGATTTTGTTCAAGCCTGGCATCTTTATTTACCTGAATATCTGTTAAAGGAATGGGCAACAGCAGGTGGGTGTTGGTAAGGCCAGTTGTTGGCTTTTGAGGATCGTTACTGTTTAAATTTAACGCCCTTGTAACTAAAGTACCGGTACGCATCAGCGTCATCCGTCTGTTTTCTTCTGCAATCAATTCCCTTGCACGTTCGTCTAATATCAGGTCGAGCGACATTTCAGTTGCTGTAGCCTGCGGCGCATTGGCACGGGTACGCAAAACGTTGATAGAATTTACAGCATCGCCTATTTTGCCTTGTTTAAACTGCGCTTCGGCCAGCAAAAGATAAGTTTCGCCCAACCGCATCATAATAAAGTCTTTAATCATAGCATAGCCGAATGTGTCATTAGGGTCGAAAGCGCCCCATTTAAGCGTACTGGGTGCGATACGAAAAAGTGTATCGGCACCGGTAAACGGAACCGGCTTACCATACAGGGATGCGTAAGCAGGTGCCGGGTCATTATAGTAGTACCGGCGCTTAATACTGTACTGAGAATTGCGGATATCGTTGCCTTTATACAACCGGTATAATACCCAATTGCTCAGGCGCAACCTGCCTACACTCCTACCGCCCAGCGAATCTGCCGGTAGCATACCTGGAATAGCATAATAGGCGGCACCAAAAACACGACGCTGTTGTGCATTATCCACATTGCCGCCTGGTACCAGTGAAGGGTTTTCCTGCTCTAAAACCCATATAGCCTCTGTATTACCTTGTGAGCGGCGCTGGTTACCATAAACAAACATATCTGAATAATAGTCGCCGGCACCCCCAGCCCTAACTCCATAACGAGAACGGATCAGGCCGAACTTACCGCTATTGATAACGGCTTGGGCCTGCTGTTCTGCCAGGTCATTTTTACCCATCCGCAAGTAGGCTTCAGCAAGTACCTGCATAGCCATATACTTGTTAGCCCGGCCTACGGGTTTGCCTGCTGCGTTTGTTCTGCTGTTGCCAGCGTTCAGGTCGGGCAGGTTAGCTGCAGCAAATGCCAGGTCGCTTGTAATCTGGTTGTTCACTTCTTCGAGCGGTGCACGGGTAAAATCCAGCTTAGGACTGGTAATGGTATGCAAAATAATAGGTACCCGACCGTAAAGCGTGGCCAAGGTGTTATAAGCGTATCCCCTAAAAAACTTTGCCTCGGCCTCTACCAAACGCTTACCTACGGCGCCCATACCTGTGGCAGACTGTAATCCATCAATAATGATGTTTGCATTGTTAATTAAAGCATAATAGCGGCTCCAGGTAATCGATGCAGCCCTATCTGTAGCGGTTAATTGCGAATAGGTGTAATAAGGTACTTCAATGCCCTGCTGCTGTGCGGTGGCATTAGCTACATCTGTACCCACTTGCCAAACACTGGGCCAGCCCTGGTCAGCCGACCATGTTAGCGTACCGGTTTGATATTGATACAAACCAATTAGGGATGCCTCAAATCCAAGCGAATCGGTTACTGTTGACGGTATGTAGTTTGAATATGGCTTTTCATCCAAAAAAGCTTTCTTACAGGATGCAGCGCCCAGTATTACAACTACTAATGCGCCTATTATAATGGAAGTTCTTTTCATGATATCTTCAGATATTATTTCAACGAAATGTTTAACCCTAAAACAACTGTACGCGTAATGGGATAGTTATTATTAAAGCCTGCTGCAAACGCACTCTGATCGTTAGCCTGGCTGGTAACACCGCGGGTATAATAAGTTTGCTGAGGGTCCCAACCAATCCACTTGGTCCAGGTATGCAGGTTGCGCCCGCTGGCATAAATGCTTAGTGTTGATATGCCCAGCTTGTTAACCATACTTTGAGGTACTGTGTAGCTTAAGGTTATATCTTTCAAACGTGTAAAGCTAGCGTTACGCGGATACCCATAGCCTCGCGTATTAGTGTAAGACAACGACTGGAACTCCTGGCTGCCGTTTGTAGGCGTCCAATATCCAATTTCGGCCGGTGTGTTACGGCGCCCGGCTTCATCGGCATAATTAAAATCTGTATTGTTTCGCAGCATACCTTGTGCTGTTTGGATAAATACGGTCAAACTTAAATTCTGGTATCTGAAGGTATTGGAAATACCGCCTGTCCATTTCGGGGCAGTCTGCCCTAAAATAACGCGATCATCAGCAGTTATACGGCCGTCGCCGTTGGTGTCAGCAAATTTCAGATCGCCGGGCTTTGCGCTGGGGTCCTGCCTCGAAGCATCTTCTCCCGTTTGCCACACACCGGTCATCCGGTAATCGTAAATCGACCCTACAGGCGAGCCTATAAATAAGTTGTTGGCAACATCATTTTGGCCATCACCAAACAAGTCAACAATTTTGTTCTTATTAGCGGCAAATACAATGTTACTTTCCCAGCTAAAGGTTTTAGATTGTATGTTGCGGGTATTAACAGTAAGCTCAACACCCTTATTACGTGTTTTACCCAAATTGTCTAACACGTTAGCATAACCGGTTACTGCCGGAAGCACCCTTCGCAGCAGCAATCCATCGGTAATGTTATGATAAAAATCAAGGGTACCACTTATACGACTGTTAAGCACGGCAAAGTCTATACCGATATTGCCTGATTTGGTGGTCTCCCACTGCAGGTTAACATTACCCAGGTTACCAGCCTGCAAACCAACAAGGCTTACACCGTTAAAAGGAAATCTTACGCTATTGTCGGTAGTGATAGTTCCGTAAACGCCAATTGCTTCATTGCCCGATTTGCCGTAAGAACCCCTCAGTTTAAGCGTGTTGATCCACTTTACACTTTTTATAAAGTTCTCATTGCTGATGTTCCAGGCTAATGCAGCTGACGGAAAAGTACCAAACTTACTGGTGTTGGCACCAAAAACAGATGAGCCGTCGCGGCGGAAAGTTAAAGTAGCCACGTAGCGCTGGTCATAAGAATATACCGCACGGGCCATATAATAATTTAACGCATAACGAGTAGAATTTGAGCCAGCTGTTTGAGTTGCTCCGGCACCTATGTTGTTATAAGAAAGCGCATCGTTAACAAAGCCGGTGGCGCCTGAAGTTTGGCTAAAATACCGCGTTCTTTGAGCGCCGTATAAACCTGTAAAATCAATACGGTGCTTGTTAAAGTCACGTACATAATAAAGCAGGTTGTCAATTGTATAACCCGTTGTCTCATTAGCCGTTGCTGTTGCCGATCCTATTGTTGAATTAGCCAAGCGGCCACTGTAGCTATTATAGCGGGTAGGCAAATAATTATAGCCAACATTAAGGCGGTATCTTAATCCCTTAATTAGCTTATCAAATTTAACGTCTGCGTAACCGTTGCCAACCGCGTTAACGCTGCGGTTAACCACATCAGTTGTTAAACCCAGGAAAGCGTTTGTGTAGAGTTGCTCTGGGGCCTGCGGATAAATGGCATAGGTACCATCCGCATTATAAATGTTGCCGTATGGACTAAGTGCTGTTGCAAACAGAAGATTTACCCGGCCACCATCATAGTTATTGTTGGTAAAAAAAGCAGATGCACCTACCGTCAAAAAGTCGGTAACATTAATATCCAGATTTGAACGGAAACTAACGCGTTGATATTGATAGCCCTGAAGAATACCTTTCTGTTTCAGGTAGTCGCCAGACACAAAGTATTTAACATCCGGACTTCCGCCTTGAACGCTGAGGTTATGATCCTGCATCACGCCCTGCTGACTAATTTCGTCTAACCAGTTCACTGTTCTTCCGGCTGCGTAATTGGCACGTTCGCCATTGTTGTAAACCGGCTCAGTAAATTGTTGTGGTAAATTGTTCTGCTTAAGGTAATCGAGGTACTTCTGTGTAAATGAAGCTGGGTCGCGAGGTTCGAGCACATGAGCGTAATTCTCCAGCCCTGCATAGCCGTTGTACCGAATAACCGGCTTGCCGATTGAGCCGCGTTTGGTTGTAATTAAAATAACTCCGTTTGCACCGTTGGTACCGTATACAGCTGCTGCCGAGGCATCCTTCAGTATTTCCATCGAAGCTATATCATTAGGATTGATATCGTTCAGTGATCCGCCTGTTTTGCTCAGCGGTATTCCATCTACCACTACGAATGGCGCATTTGATGCAGTAATGGAGTTCTGACCGCGAACTGTTGCAGCAGGCTGAGACCCGGGGATAGAAGATACCGTAGTGATATTTACGCCGGCTACGGCGCCCTCAAGCGCCTGCAGTACATTGGTAACCGGCAACTGCGACAATCGATTTTTGGGTACCGAAGCTACCGAACCCGTTACATCTGATCTTCTTTGTGTACCGTAACCCACAACAACCACATCTGATAGCTGCTTACCACCATCAGCAAGGGTAACATCCACCTTTGTGTTGGCAGAGCTTACCTGCACCGTCTTGGTAATCATGCCCGTAAAGGATATAACCAGTGTGACCGGTGCATTGAGTTCAAGTCTGAAGTTACCGTTGGGATCAGCAACCGCCCCTTGTTGTGTTCCATTTACTTTAATTGATGCACCGGGCAGGGGCACGCTTTTGCTATCGAGTACGCGCCCGGTCACTACATAGGATGCCTGTGCAAAGGCGTGCTGCAAAAGGCTGTGCATTAGAAGGCTTACCAGCACAGTAAGCCGAACATAATAAGTTAGTGTTCTTCTCATACATACTTAATTTTAACAATTGGTTAAGCCTTACCCGGAACCTGCAATACAGGACAAAGTAAGGTGACATGGGTTGTTGGTTTTTAAATTGGGCTTGCAACTCCGGTTAAGAGAATACAATGCTAATTAATGGGATTTATTTATGAAGATAGGGGGACAAAACAATAAATAAACGGGGGCAATTAATTAAAATGTGGGTTAAATAATCACTGTACATCTTACGACTGTTCATCTGACAGGCAAATTAGCAGAATTCAAAGTTAATTTTAAACCCCATTTAAACGCATTGTTTTTTTCGGGTTTGGTAGACTAGCAAGGAGAATGGTAAATTTAAGGGGAAGCCGCTGGGGTTATTTACAAGGTTGCACTTTTTTCAACAATAACGTTTCGCGCACGCATATACGTTGTTCCGGTAGGGCCCGGAGATCCTGATGCGCCCTCCATCTGATAATCAATTATGATGTTAAATCGTTTACCTACAAAGTTGGCGCCGGTTTGGGTACTTTTTAACGAGCCGTCTATCCAATATTCTATAGATACGTCGGTTGCGTTAGTTTTGGTTACGTATACTGAGTAAGTATGCCAGTTGCCAGGGCTAGCAACGGTTGTACCCACACTTGACCACCCTCCACTTAAATTTTTGTAAGTATTTGTCCAGCAGGTTGCACTTCCCTTAAATTCCATAAAATCGCTTTCAGGCGGCCAGGAGTCTGCCCCTGTAATCCAAAACGCTGGCCAGGTTCCGCGCTGGGATTCGCACTGAAACTCGCCTTTAAAGTGCCATTTGGGCCATGATGTATCAATCACGGGGATTGTTTTAGCATAGATGGTGCCCGAATAGTAATGGATAGGCAAGTAAGGGTCTTTATTGCTGTTACCCACGCTGCCGCTTGGCGCACTGGTTAGCGTTAATACACCGCCTGATACGCTGATATTTTCCGCACGCATTCTGGCTGTACCATTATGGTCAGATCCCCAAGGGTAAAGGTTATTCCAGTACGTAGAGAACGAGCTGAAAGAACTAGCCGGGATGACGTTTACCCACGATACGGCATTATCTTTTTTGACTGTTAGATCGTCAGCGCTCGCGCTGGTTTCTTCAATGCCAGCATTGCCTTTTTTACACGAGATAAAAGCAGTAAGCGACAAAAGTAAAAGCAAAATTATTTTTAAAGGTCTCATAAAGAAGGTTTTAATTGGTTAATAGAAACGGCTTCCCCTAATATTATTAATTAAAAAATAATTAATTATTGGGCAAATTAGGACCATTTACTATTACCTAGTGAGGGGTAAACCAATCTTTTTTGGTGGGTATTTCATAATGTTAAATAACCTACTGTTTAACTTCAAATCACACCATCAAAATTTATCAAACATTTTTAAAACTCATTAGAAATATGAACCAGGCAGACTAAACACTCCGATTGCAGGAGTTATTTAACCAAACTTAATGTATAGGAATAGCTGTACTTCTTTCCCAGCAAACGGTACTGTTGATGAGGCAATGCTCCCCAACTGTCATCTCCCCCAACTCCGCGCTGGGCCAGGTCAATTTGCAGAAACACATTGTTACTGTAACGCAGATCTGTTGGATGTTGCTGCTTTTTGGACAGGCCGGGGTCAAGGGCTTCGGTCGCAATGTTCATCGCGCTAAAACATAAGGGCTGGGCACCTTCCACCTTTAAGCCTTTTCCTTCGGCATCAAGCAATGTTAGCCACCTTACATCGGTTTTATAGCCACTTTCTTGCGGCCTTATATAACCGCGGTAAAATTGATTTTCTACCAGATCGTTATAACGGCCAATAAATGCTGCCGTATTACGGTCGCTATAATTTTCCCAAGGTCCGCGTCCGTAATAAGACAAATGGTTATAACCGCCACGAACCGGCATCCGCATACCAAAGCGAGGCAATTCGGGCAGGTTGCGGCCCGTCATATCTATTGCAGCAGTTATTTTAACCGAACCATCGTTGTTAACGTGATAGTTAACCGTATACGGTACATCAATGCCGTCTAATAAATAATTTACGGCGATGTTTAACCCAGTGGTATTTTGCTCACCAACAACCACACTCTTTACTGTGCGGGCTGCATGAGCATTGCGCCAAATGCCTAATTTTTCCGGCATTCCATTTCCAAAATCGTTATCGGTTGGTGCACGCCAAAAATAAGGTTCTGGGAATTGCCTTAGTGCTTGCCCGCCACTGCTTGCAAACGTGTTCATGCGGCCGGCTGTTATATCAAACTCCCCGCTAATGTCGCCAGCTGTAAAGCTCAGCGTCTTTTCGTTTCGCTTTATAACCAATTGTCCTTTTTTTTCAGGCTGGCTTGCAAAATAATCACCGCCTAGCTTAAACTGTTCTTCGGCAATTACATGGCCCTGCGGTATCATCTCTGATGGCTTTTTAGCTAATGCACGGATGATAACAAAATACTCATCGCTCAAATTGTTGCCTGTGCCGTTAAGCGGTAGTTTAACTTCCTTTTGTTGATGAGGTGCTAAATTTAACGTAAAAGGCGTCTGTTTAATCAACTCACCATTTTTGTATAACAACCACTTGAAATTATACTGATCGAGGTCGGTAAAATCAAACATATTCCGCACGGTGAACCTGCCACTACCGGGGGATGTAGAGCTGAAATGGATGTTCTGGTATACTTTCTTTACTTCATATAATCCCGGGTCGGGTGTACGGTCGGAGCTTACCAGCCCATCGGCTACACCGTTCTCATCGTTTTGCAGATGAAAAGCACCCAAATCGCCGCCGTAAGCCCAAAAAACATCTTGGTTGGCATTTACAGTGCGTATGCCCTGATCTACCCAGTCCCAAATGAAACCGCCCTGCATGTGCTTGCTGCTGGAGATGATATCCCAGTATTCCTGAAAGTTTCCGTTACTGTTACCCATGGCATGCGCATACTCACACATAATATATGGTCTTTGCTTGTCTGCCGCAGCATATTTTTTCATGTTAGTGATGCTGGGATACATTGGGCAAACAATATCGGTATTCTCACTCTCGCCGGCCTGCTCAAACTGAACCGGGCGGCTGGGGTCGCGTTCTTTAATCCATTTATATGTTTGATGGAACACCGGGCCATTACCGCATTCGTTTCCTAAAGACCAAATGATCACAGACGGATGGTTTTTATCCCGTTCTACCAAACGTATGGTGCGGTCGACGTGTGCAGGTGCCCACTCCGGGAGATAAGCCGGATGTTTAGACCGATCAAACCATCCCTGCAACTCCGCTCCCATGCCATGGGTTTCAATATTGGCTTCATCTACCAAGTAAAGCCCGTACTGGTCGCAAAGTTTATACCACAGCGGATCGTTGGGGTAATGACTAGTACGAACGGCATTGATATTAAACTGTTTCATCAGCCTTATATCTTTAAGCATCGTTTCGCGTACAGGCACGTGGCCCTGCACATCATCATGTTCATGGCGGTTTACTCCCTTCACCAATATGGGAACGCCATTTACCATCAGTTGAGCACCTTTGATCTCCACCCGCCTGAACCCGATTTTATTGGAGGTAACAAAAGTTTCGCCTCCCAATCTCCAGGTCATTACGCAATCATACAGGTACGGGGATTCCGCACTCCATCTTGAAGGTTGTTTTACCAGCCCTTTGAAACGCACTTGCTGCAAAGTATCATTGCTGGCATTTACAGACTGACTTTCGGAAAATACACGTTTACCTGAACGATCAAATATTTCGATGGTAAGAGAAGATGGGGCGGTAACTTGTTTCGCAAAAGATCTTAAAGCTACCTCTGCAGAGAAAGTGCCGTTCTTATAAGCATCATCGAGGCCTGCATGTAAAAAGTAATCCCATACGGTTTTACCGGGCACGGCGTAAAGGAAAGCGTCACGTTCTATCCCGCTCAGTCGCCAAAAATCCTGATCTTCCAGATAACTGCCATCGTGCCAGCGAAAAACTTGTACAGCCAGCAGGTTTTCGCCTGGTTTCAGGTATTTTGTAATGTTAAATTCTGCCGGGGATTTAGCCACCTTAGACATGCCCACTTTCTGTCCATTAACGTAAACAAATGCACATCCGCTAATTGAACCAAAATGGAGCAGCACTTCCTTACCTTGCCAATTTGCAGGCACGCTGAATGTTTTCCGATAGGTTCCCACCGGGTTGTTATCTCCAATTAAAGGCGGCTGCCTCAAATGCGGATAAGTGATATTGGTGTAGATTGGAATACCAAAACCTTTTAGCTCCCAGTTGGATGGCACCGCAATAGTACCCCATTTAGAGTCGTCGAGGTCGGTTCGATAAAAATCCTTTTGCCGCTGTGCATATTTATTTACATAGCTAAACTTCCAATCACCATTCAATGACCGGAAATATGGCGACAACTTATAGTCATCAATTTTAGCATTAGCGGCGTTATCATAAAGCATAAAGGCTGCATGTGCCTTTTCTTTATTCCAATCCAACAAGCTGGGGTTCTCCCAGTCGTTTCGGGCATCTTGTGCGCTAACTACTGAGGTAATGAAAGTAAGGATAAATAGCAGTTTTTTCATGGAAGTTTAGATTGGCGGTTACAGTAATGTGTAACTGTAGCATACATTTTTACAATAAAGCCCAGTTATCTTTTTATATGCAGGCTTTTTCAGAATCTGTTTATATGTAAGTGACCTTTACTGTTTAATAGCATTGGGTTCTTTTTGGTAAACACGCACGTAATCAATCTCGAAGGTACGCGGAAATGGTGTGCCTTTAGGATCGCCACCGTTATCACCACCAAGTGCAAGATTAAGCAGAATGTAATGTGGCTGCTTAAATGGGTTAACCGGGTTTTTACTGGCGTTTTCGAGCTCGCTTAGCTTTACAGAATTTAGCAGTTGATCATCCACGTAAAGACTAATAGCTTGTTCATCCCAATCCATCTTCCAGGTATGAAACTTTTGAGCCCAATCTTTATCCTTAAACTCTTCAAGCGCTTTGGTATTACTGAACCACCGGGCTTTGTACCTGGCCAAAGTTCCGCAGGCAATGTTGGCTAAGACTTTGCCCCTGTAATACTCCATAATATCAATTTCTCCGCAGGAGGGCCATTCGCCATTAACGCCTAACGTCCAAAATGCCGGCCAAAGCCCAGGGTCTACATCGAAACGGGCACGCATTTCAAAACGTCCATACTGCCACTGGTGCTTGCCTGATGTATTGATACTTGCTGAGGTATACCCAATTTTTGGACGGGCTTTTTTCCAATCTGAAGAAGTTGGGTCGTATATTGGATTTTTAGAAGTGTCTGTCTTGGCTTCAATAATCAATTTCCCTCCCTTGCAGCGTGCATTTTCAGTATTATACCATTGTAATTCATGATTGCGAACAAAACCCTTCTCATACGTCCAATTGTCAGGGTTCGGCGCTCCGTCTGTATTGAACTCGTCGCTCCATACAAGCTTGTAGTCAGATTGCTGGGTCTGGCTCACTGGCGTTTGCATTGACAGCGAGGGCAAAAAGAGCAACAAGGTGATTAATACTTTCATAAGCTATTATCTTTCAGCCATGCTATTGGCACTCAACTTTTACTTTTTTACCATAATATTTAACACAGGCTTACTGGTGGTAATTACCTTTTGTTCGTTGTAAGTCAGTAAATCCAGTACGATGATGCTATTGCTGCCTTTTTTAAGCCATTCTTTGGGCACATAAATCGTTTGCTGAGGGCCAATGTTCCAGTACTTACCCAAATTATGTCCATTTACCCAAACAACCCCTTTTCCCCACTTACTCATATCCAGATAGGTATCTGCAAGCGTACTTACATTAAAACTTCCTTTTTTCATAACGGGAGAATTTCCGGATTGAGTTGCTTGTACAAATCGGAAAGCGTTGCTATTGGCCATCGGGAATCTGTACATTTTCCAGCCTTTAATTTCCTCACCACCAAGCAAAACCTTTTCGGTGATACCCTTTTTATTCTCTAGCAGATATTTGCCAAAATTAATGCGGCCCATATTCTCTACCAGTATATCGAGTTTAACGTTGCCTGTAGGGAGCTCCAGGTTAATGCTGTCGCGTTTGGTCCTGCGGTCCAGGGTTCCAACCGTTTTTCCGTTCAACATAACTATGGCAAAGTCTCTTAATTGCTTTACTTTTAATAAAGCATTTCGTCCTCCCACAACCGTTGTACTGTATAGCATATAGCCATAATCCTGCTTAAGGTCCTCAAAAGTTAATGGTGTTGGGTTTTCTACAGCTTTAGGCAGATTATTTAACAAAACGGCGGCTTGGCTCAAGGTAACCGGACTAATTTGCATAGCTGGTTTCGCTGCAGGCACCTGTGGCAACGCCTGCCCTTTTGGTAAACTGCGTTGAATAACCTCCCTAAATTTCAGATATTTAGCAGTAGGATTACCAGCTTCATCCAGAGGGGCATCATAATCGTAACTGCTGGTTTGCGGTTCATAAGGGCTGGTATCTTTATAGTTGGCGCCATTCATAAAGCCGCGCGTTGTACCACCATGAAACATGTACATATTGATAGACATACCAGCGGTTAGCACCGAATCTAACCTACCGGCATAGGCTTGGGCAGGCACAGTATGATGAGGTGCTCCCCACCAGTCAAACCAAGCCGGATACCATTCGGCAATGTAGTACGGCCCTTTTCCATTGTGCAGTTTATTTACCAGCGCTTTTACTTTGGCAGGGTTATCCAAGCCGTTAATTGCGGGTAGAAGTCCTTCCAGGTGGCCGTTTGTAGCATCAGCAGCAGGGTCGCAGGTGTAAAGCAAACCATCAAAACCGGCTTCTTTAAACATTTTTTGATTAATAGCCAGGTATTCTTTATCACTGCCGTATGAACCATACTCATTTTCAATCTGTACCATCAAAATATTGCCACCGTGATTTATCTGCATGGGGGCCAGCCTTTTACCTACTTCATCGATGTATGCCTTATATTCTTTCAGGTACTGGGCCTCCTTACTCCTAACAACCAGCCCCTTCTCGTTTTGCAGCCAGTACGGATAGCCGCCGAATTCCCATTCCGCGCATACATACGGGCTTGGCCGTAGAACAACCCACAGCCCCTCTTGCTGGGCAATGCGTACAAATTCAACAATATCATTGTTGCCTGTAAAATCAAAAACGCCTTTTTGGGGTTCATGTAAATTCCAGAACACATAGGTGCCGATGGTATTTAGCCCCATGGCTTTGGCCATCTTCATCCGGTCTCGCCAGGCTTCGCGCGGCACACGCGGATAGTGCATTTCTCCGCTTATCATCTGGAAAGGCTTCCCGTCGAGCAGAAAGTCCTGCTCGCCTAATGAAAATGAATGTTTTGTTTGTGCTTTGACCGGAGCATGGCACAATATAATGGCACCAATGGCTAATGCAAGCCACTTTACTTTTATCATCATAGTAATTGTTATTGTTGAACCTATTTGCCTGTTTTTTGCGCGATGTCTTGATAATATTGTTGAAGAATATAAAACGCTTGTTTTTTATTTCCCTTGTCGTCATACAAGCCCTTGCGGTTCCAGCCTTCCTGGTAAAGCGGGTTGTTACGCTTGGGTGAACGAAAATCTGCCAGTACCCAGGGTGAAATGCCTACATAATTATCGGGCATGCGCTTGAGCATAGCTATCTGCTCGCGGTAATACCAAGCCTGGTATTCTTCACTGAAGCGAGTAAGCGAATCGGCATGGAAGCCGGTTTTACCCTCGGCACCTGTTTCACTAACAAATAAGGGTTTGTTGTAAACAGTGCCCCAGTTAGTAGTTCGGCACTTATCGGGCAGGCCGCCGTACCAGCCAAGGTATTCGTTAAACGCTACCAGATCAACAAATTCGCCCAGAGGATCGTCAATCAAATTGAGATTTTTACCCGAATTATAGTTCACTTCCAGAGCTGCAGATATCATGCGGGTGTTGTCGAGCTCACGCGCAGCCGTAATCAGGCTTTTCATAAAATTAGTTCGGGTTTGACTGATAGGTGTTTCGTTACCTACCGACCAAATAATGACGCTGGCGCGGTTATGGTCGCGGGTAATCATCTCGTTAAGTTGCACCTTGGCCTTGGCTAACACCTCGGCACTGCCAAAGTTAATAGTCCAGTACACCGGTATCTCAGACCATACCACTATGCCCAGCGAATCGGCCAAACGCGTCATTGTTTCGTCGTGCGGATAGTGTGCTAATCTTACCATATTGCAGCCCAGTTCACAAGCCTGACCCAGCAGTTGCCGGGCATCCGCCTCGCTGTAAGCGCGTCTTACATCCTGTGGTATCTCGCCATGTATACTAATGCCGCGCATAAACAGCGGTTTGCCATTAAGTAATACCTGTTTACCGTATGCCTCAATTGTTCTGAAACCTATTTTATCTTCTACCCTATCAGTTGCAGTACTTACTAATACTTTGTACAGTTTGGGTTGTAGCGGCGACCACAATTGCACTTTAGGTAAATTGATGCTTAGCCTAGTAACCTGAGCGGTAGCCGGTATCTGCTTTTTGTATTTCAGCTCCGGAATTTCAATACTGATCATTTCATTAGCCGCAGGCTGCTGGCTAAGTTTCACCCAGCCTTCTGCCAATGGTGATTTGGCCGGTGCTTTGCCTGGCTGCGGCCTTTTAAGCTGGATGACGTAATCCTGTATAAATTTTTGAGGCACCTCAATCAGCTTTACATTGCGGGTTATGCCGCCGTAGTTCCACCAATCGGTGTTGAGCGTGGGTACCTCATTGGCATCGCGCTTGTTATCTACCTTTACTACCAGAAAGTTGCCGGTTTCTTTAAGCAGCGTTGCGGGCACTTCAAAGTTAAAGGGAGTAAAGCCACCTTTGTGCATGCCGAGCTTTTTGCCGTTCAGGTAAACATCGGCCCGGTAATTTACAGCACCAAAATACAAGTAGTATTTATTGCCGGCAGTCGTTTTAGGGTAATTAAACGTCTTCTTATACCATACAGTACCTTCGTAATACACAAACTCCGGTTTTTGATGGTTCCAGTCACCTGGTACATGTAAGGTGTATTTGTCGGTATAACCATGTTCTTTTTTTTCACTGCGGTCGGTGGGTACATCGGTATTCCAATACGCATCCGGGTGGTCTTCGCGCAGTTCTTTGTAGCGGTAATCGTAAAACCCAGTTTCATACGGGTCAACAATATACTGCCAGGTGCCGTTCAGGCTAACGGCCTTGCGGTTCCCTATATTAGTAATTAAATTATTTTGTGCAGTGGCTAGCAATCCCGTTGCCAACAGTACTCCTGTCAGAATTATCTTGATCATTTTACTTGTCAAATACCGTTAGATCCCATTTTTCCAGCCAATTAATTTCCATCTCGTCTCCCTTAAACTTGACCGGCAGCCAGAGGTAACGCCCATCAATTGCATCTTTCGGCGTCCATTTATCGGCCATAAAAATGAAAGCGTCTTTTTTGCCCTGTACCGGCAGTACGTGCGTACTTTGCCCGCCAAATGTAATTTCCGCTTTCAACCCTTTACATGGATTACCATGATATGTCCATGGCCCCCAAATGGATGGCGCAGAAAACCAACGCCCCGGATTTGGATCCCAACCTGTTGTGCCTGAGCCAATCATATAGTAAATACCCTTACGCTTAAATACAGCCGGCGCTTCGGTTGAGCGCCCCGGGTAAACTCTTGCAAACTTGCCGGTGTGAGCGGTATAGTCGTCTGTCAGTTCTGCCATATCAAGCGTGGCGTTCTCTTCTGCAGAGAACACATGGTAAGCCTTCCCGTCATCATCCACAAACACCGTCATATCTCTGGCCATTTGTCCTCCGGGCAGGTCTCTGCAAAAGAAACCCTCGCTCCGGTTCTTAATGTTGGCGCAATCTACTTTCTCAGCGTCTGGCGTTCTGGCCGGATAAATTGGCATAAAACCGGCATTTGGGCGATAGCTCTTGATAAAGGTATACGGGCCATTAATACGATCACTTGTGGCCACTCCGGCTCGTGCTGCTTTGTATCCCTGCCCACGCAACTCCAAATGGAACCACATCACGTACTTCTTCGTTTTCTTATTGTAAACTACTTTAGGCCGTTCTAAAATACAGCCTTTGGCAATGTCGCTTGTGGTATCTTCAGACACCTTTAAAGCAATGCCTTCATCCTTCCAGTTGTATAAGTCTTTTGATGAGTAACAATGTACACCAACCATGGCCCTATTGCCTGCACCTCCGGCAATTTTGTGCTCGCCAAACCAGTAATACTTCCCTTTTTGATACATTATGCCGCCACCGTGAGCATTAATATGCACGCCTTTATCATCGGGCCAGATTTCGCCAGGTGTAAAGTTATTGCGTTGCCCGTGAGCGTATAAAGCAGGGAGTATGAATAATAAGATCAGGTATTTTATTTGATTAAACGTTTTCATAAGGCATGTTTATTTTCTAAGTTCCAGGGCATGGTCGGCAGGCACATCCTGTCCACTCCAGATTTTTACCGCCGTCCATGGCTGCGGCGCCGACGACCAGAAATCATCAGTATCGGGTAAGCCCAAAGGCAGGAACAGTGTGCAACAAAGGTAGCCGCTCCCGGTGGTTATATATCCTTCGGCCAGGCCAGGCTGTTTACCATACAAACCAATATTTAGCCAGCCGGAACTGGTGAAGGTTTGCGGCGCATCTATGGTCTTTTTCATAACAGCTGTCAAAGCTTCTTTTACCTGCGCCGGTGAAATAGACGACGGCAATTGTTTTTTAAGCGCTACGTTGGCCAGGTGATGAAATACTCCTCCGCGGTAAACGATTGAACGGCCATACGTAGGATAACTACCGTCTGTATTAACCGAGCGTTCCAAAATTTGTGCATACCGCTGCCCAATTTGCATTACCTGATCCCTTTCACGCAGGTAGCGTTTTTGTTTATCTGCCATTACATCCAAAATATCGCTGAGGTAAGGCTGAATAACAATACTATTATAGTAATCGAGGTGAAAGCTCATTCCATCTGCATACATCCCATCGCCTGTGTACCAATGCTGTGTAAACTCTCTGATTGCAAATTCTACTCTTACAGGGTCGTAGTCTAAACCGTATTTATCAAAAAACGTCTCAATAGCTCCTGTAAACAATATCCAGTTGCTATATACCGGAACAGTGTTGCGGGTAAGCAGAAAAGCTGCCACCACCTGGGCTTTTGCCGTTTTATCCAGGTGCTCCCATATCCAGGGTGCCCTGATGAGTGCTAAAGCAAGAAACGAGGCATCTACCAGCGGTTGCCCACCATTCCACTCCATGTAATCGGCAGATTGCGGATTTACAGCATTTGCAATGCCCGCCACTACCCATTGCCTGTACTGGTTACGCAGCTTTATTTCCTTCTCACTCCCGCCTTCAAGCTGCAGCCACGGCGCAATACCCGACAGTGTGCGACCAAATGCTTCCAAATAAGCAACCCGTGACCTTGAAGCCCTATTGTCGACATGCTCAGAAAACTCCACCGGCATATTGGCCTTCAGCTTGCCCTGCGCCAGGTTGTATATCACCGGCCTGGCAATGCGGTCCATATAAGCCAACCACGTTTCCCTGGTGTTTTGCTTCGCTTTGCGCTGCCCGGATGCTATGAGAGGCATCAAGACCAGCAACAGTAATATTTTATTTTTCTGAAACATAAGCCGCCAAATTACTACAATGTTTTATACCGCTCCAGTGCCTCTATAAAGTAGTAGTCGGCATAGGTAAGGGGTACATCCACTTCGGTGCCCTGGGGTATGTGCCCAACGCTGTGCTGCAGAATAAAGCCGCCGTTACTGCCCAGTGCTGCCTTGTATGGCGCTGCCGACAGGCTTTTGAGCATCGTTTGCGCACTGCCGAAGTAGCGCTGTGCCATGGCTTTATCCGTATAAGTGCACAGCTCCAGCAGGGCCGATGCCATCACCGCTCCTGCCGAGGCATCCCTCAAGGCCCTGGGAATGTCAGGCGCATTGAAATCCCAGTACGGTATCTTGTCTTTTGGCAGGTTGGGGTGGCCCAGGATAAACTGCGCAATGTGATTGGCCTGCACCAGGTACTTCTTATCGCGGGTATGGCGGTACATTACCGTATAGCCATACAAGCCCCAGGCCTGCCCCCGGGCCCAGGCCGACTCATTGGCGTAGCCCTGGGCGGTACGCTTTTGTTGTACGGCGCCTGTCTGGGGGTTATAGTCGATAACATGGTATGAGCTGTAATCGGCTCTGAAGTGGTTCTTCATTGTGGTATTGGCATGGGTTAACGCTATCTTGTAAAAGCTCGAATCACCGGTTACCCGGGTGGCCCAGAACAGCAGTTCCAAATTCATCATGTTATCAATGATCACCAAAAACTCCGGCTTTTTGGAATCCCATGATTTAATGCAGCCCACCTTGGGGTCAAAACGGGTGCACAGGGATTTGGCGCTGTTCAGCAGTATTTGCTTATAGCGGGGCTTGGGGTCAACCTTTAAGGCGTTGCCAAAGCTGCAGTACATCATAAAGCCCAGATCATGGGTCGATTTGTTATACTGTTCTTTTTCCAGTGGCAAAAGGATACGGTTGGCCTCGGCCAGCAGTGCCTTATCATGGGTTTGCCTGTACAGGTAAAAGAGCGTGCCGGGGTAAAAGCCGCTGCACCACCAGCCCGAGCCGCTGGTCTCCAAACTGTCGGTTTTGGCATAGTAGGTTTTAGGGAAGCGGTCTGCCTTCAACCGCGCAGCCAGCAGCTTGTACTGGGACCCGCCATCCTTAAACTGCTGGCTTAAGGAACCCAGCAGCGCCTTATCTTTCTTGAAGCCCGTGGCCTTTTGTGCGTACGTTGATGATATGGTCAAAATACCTATCAGGCAAACAATTGCAATACTTGTTAATCGCATTATGTAATTTTATTTAACGCCACTCTTTAGTCTGTTCCTTCACACTTACTTGACATGCAAAATGCACGCCCCTACGCAAAAGCCGGTCATTTTTTTCCCTGACTTTTGTCCGGATAACTATATTTAGAATTTTCAATATAAAGCCGAAAAGCAAGTTTACCCTTCAATATAATTGGTTTCATTATAAGTCCGGCTACGAAATAAAGAGAAAATCATCTAATTGTAGGGGGATTGAATGGTAAATCTTAGGGGGTATTTTTGTTAAATCGCGTAATTCGCAATAATTTAGCTCCAGGTTTCCCAAACTGACAGAGCTTACCGTTCACAAGAAATTACTCCACCCGGTAGGTGGTTTGGAAATTAGCCCGGTGCTTTTTCAGAAACTCGGATGGGTTGAGGTCAAATTGTTTGTGAAATTGTTCGCGAAAATATTTCAGATCGTTTATTCCTACCTGAAACGCTGCCTCATTAACATTACAGTTTGTACGGATCAACAATTCGGCAGCCTTACGTAGGCGAACAAAGCGTATAAAGTTGTTAATGGATTTACCGGTGGTTGACTTGATACGCTTAAATAACGTAGGATAACTCATCTTCATCATCCTGGCCAAGCTCTCTACGTCAAATGCAGGATCGGTAAGATGCGCCTCAATTATGCTGATACATTTATAAAGAAAATCCTTATGCTCTTCTGAAACATTTTTAATAGTATTCTTAGAGGTTATCTCCTGGTAAAAGTAATTCTGCAACTCTTTTTTGCTGCGGAGCACACTTTTAACTTTTGCAAGCAAAACATCCTTCTCAAACGGCTTACTGATAAAGTCTGCTGCACCTTCATTGATACTCTTCAACATCAACTCCGGCGTGGCATTTCCGGTAAGCAGTATGATGGGAATATGATTGGTCGCGTTATCGTCTTTAAGTATTTTGCACAGTTCAATACCGTTAAGTTCACCCATCACTATATCACTAAGCACCAGATCAGGTAAGTTTATCTTAATTAATTTCAATCCGGCCTGCCCATCTTCCGATTCAATCACCCTGTATTCAGGCGTCAGGAGTTTTTTGATATAATTCCGGATCTGGTCATTGTCATCAATCACCAGGATAGTTTGTTTATCAGAAATTAGTAATTCCAGATTATTACTCTCCTCCTCCGGAAGAATGTCTTTATTGTCATGATCGATTAATTCGTTTATGTGCGTTGGGGAGATAATTGTTTCATCGATTTGTTCTTCAGAGAAATGAGCATTGCCTTTAGGCAAACTCATGATAAAAGTTGTACCTCCCAGTTTGCTCGCATGGTAATAGATCTTGCCGAAGTGACTGTCAATAAAATTCTTAACCAAGTACAGGCCTATTCCAAATCCGGTTTTAGAATAATGCTTATCCTTTATTCTGAAAAATTTATCAAACAACATTTCGCCGACATCAGCGCTAATGCCAATGCCACTATCTGCGATTTCGAAAAACACCTGGCTGCCATCGTCGTGCACCATCACCTGGATTTCGCCGCCATCGGGGGTAAATTTTATGGCATTAGATATGAGATTAAAAAGTGCTATCTCAATTTTTTCGCGGTCGGCATAAACCTCCATCTGCTCATTGGAAACAACCAGCGTGTACTTAAGGTGCTTTATTTTTGCCTGATGAGTAAAGCACATAAACACCTCATTACAGATGGTTACAAAATTCATTCTGGATACCCGAAGACTTGCGTTCTCTGTCTCGGTTTTGCGGAATAAAAGCAGGTGGTCTACAAGCCCCAATAATCGGCGGGCATTTCGATAAATAACATTAAGTTCGTCGTTTTGGCCTTTGTTTTGGCTCAGCAGATCTTTTATTGGATTGATGATAAGCGTAAGCGGTGTGCGAAACTCATGAGAGACATTGGTAAAAAAGGAGAGCTTCTTCTCATTCAACTCTTTTTCACGCTCCATATTCAGATTCGCAATCTGCACTTCATACCTGAGCTGCTGTTGGCGACTCCGGTATAACCAGAACCAATATAAAGTGGCGCCTCCAACGCCGATATACAGCAGATATGCCCACCAGGTTCGGTACCATGGCGGCAAAATGGTGATTTCGATAGTTAACTGCCCGGCCGACCACTTACCCTGCGTATCAGAAGCTTTGATATGCAGGCGGTAACTACCCTCATTTAAACGGGTATAATACGCCGTTTGCAATTTGCCAACCGAATTCCAACCATGATCCCAGCCTTCAAGATAATAGGCGTAATTTATTTTATCCGGCAATGAATATTCCAGTGCTGTATACTCAATTGCAATGGTAGCTTCGTTATAGGGTACAGTAATCTCCCTTAACTGTGCAATAGGCTTTCCATCGGTAAATTCACTACTCCCGTTTACGGTTGCATTGCCGATGCGAACATCGTTAATCCTCAATTTGGGACTTCTGGCTACAGACCTGATGCTATCCGGATCAAAAAGATTAAAGCCGGAAATGCCACCGAACAGCAACTCCCCGGACCTCAACTTTAATGCAGCATTGTAATTAAACTGATTGCTTTGCAAACCATCAGATCCATTATAATTTGTAAAAACGCGGCGCTTAACATCAAGCCTCGACAGGCCATTATAAGTACTGCACCACAAATCGCCATTGTTAGCAACCAGCGTGTTTAGAACCGAATTGCCAGCCAAGCCATCCTTTTGGGTATAGCGTTCAAAACGGTGCGAGCTTAAATTAAACCGGAGCAGGCCACCTCCTTCTGTGCCAATCCACAGGCTGCTGCGATCACTTTGTGAGATGGCTCTTAAAGCGTATCCAACATTATACCGAGTAGTTGTTCGAGTGTTGGGGCTTATGCTAATCAGATCAGCATAGTCACCTGCCCAAAGCGTTCCGGCTGCATCTTCAAAAATGACATGTATATCCGTTAATGTGTTGTCGTAAATCTCAAAACAGTCTTTTACCCGGTTGTACTTATATAACGCCCCGCCCCGTGTAGCGCCGGCCCACAAGTTATGCTTCGAATCCTCAAACAGCTTCCACATGTTCTTTTCGGCCGCTTTACGTACTGGATTGTAACACGTGTAATGAATAAATGAATTTGTATTAGGATTAAAAGCATCAATGCCGCCGCTAAAACTTGCAACCCAAATGCGGTTGGTGTAATCCTTAACAACACTTACCACAAAATTACTTTGAAGGCTTTTTGGATCTGTACTATGTACAAAGTTTTGATAAGCATTTGTTTTGCGGTTCCAATAGCTCAAGCCGCCACCATCTGTACCTATCCATATATTCCGGCGTTCGTCTTCGCAAAAAGACAGAATAAAATCGTTGACTACACTATTCTTGTTGAAAGGGTCATGGCGGTACTGCTTAAAGTTTCCGTTGTCGGGTTCAACAATATTTACCCCACCCCTCAAAGTGGCAATCCATTTGCGCGACTCGTTATCCATATATACGGCACTTATTGCACCGCTCCGCAGCCTGCCCTGTTCTCTGCCGGGCGTAAGGTAAGTTAGCTTTTCTTGTTTAATATTGAGAATATTAATACCTCCACCATTTGTACTCACCCATAAATTTCCTTGACTATCATAATTAAGATCAGTTATGTTATAACTGGAGAGCTTGCCCAATGATGATTGATACTGGTGCAGAATGCCGTCTTTTTGGTCATAGTAGTAAAGCCCGTTTTCTGTACCGATCCAAACTTGGTTGTTAAACCTATCAAACAACATGCAGGTAGCCGAGCCTAATTCACGGTTTACAGGTTGTAAAACATTGTTCTTTTTATTTAGCCTGAAAAGGCCCTCATTAGCTACAAAAGCAAAAAGCTGATCATCAGTATCCAAAGCTAAAGCCTGTACTGTATAAGTACTTTCATTTACCCCTACTACTTTTTGGCAAACAGCATTTTTGCCCCGGTATAGCAGCAGCCCAAGTTTTTCGGCGCCGGCATATACCGTTCCATCTTTACCGCTCACCAGCGAATTGATACTTGCGGTTACAGGCCTATGCCCAATAGGTTTTGTAAAATGATATTGTAAAGGAGCAAACTTTGCTGAACGATAATCATAACGAAAAAGACCTTTTTGGGTACCTACAACAAGTTCACGTGCGTTGCCCGTTAAGGTAGTAATGTGATTGTTTCCGAGCGAGCTAACGTCTCCCCAACTGTTACGAAATATTTTAAATTTTTGGCCGTCGTATCGGTTCAGACCATCGTATGTTCCAAACCACATGTAGCCATAGTAATCCTTAAAAATGGCAGTAACAGAGTTGTTGGACAACCCTTTCTCGATACCTAAACAACGTACCTGCTCACTACCAAACGTAAAGTAGGAAGTGAAAAGCAGCATTAAAATACAGAATGAATACTTTTTGTAAAGTATGTTATTCATAATAGGAGGCAAATCGGTTATAAAAGGTATTTCAAATTTAATATTTTTAGTTTCCTTTTACTTAACCGGTACTAAAAATGTCAACCCGACAATTAAACAATTATTCGGTTGTCACTTTTATACTTACCTCAGATAATTTCTCAAAATATAGAAATTGCAGGTACCACCATGGCTTCAATCGCTACCGTACTGTTACAGCTTTTATACCCTCATGGGTAGGTGTAACAGGCTGGATGCTGCCGTCGGCCTTAAAGGTAAGCCGGTCTATGCATACCTCGCGATTGTAACCGGCAGCACTGCCCATTTTTATACCAGTGGGATATGTAAAGCGATGATAAACAAGATACCATTCATCTTTGCCGGGAACTTGAATTACGGAGTTATGACCAGTTCCATAAATACCTTTTTCATCCGATTTAGAAATAACAATGTTATTCTCCGGTACAGTGATCTTGGAAAGGGGGCCCGACGACGTACCGTATCTTACTTTATAATTAACACTCCGCGTGTCATCTTCAGACCAAGTGAAATAATACTGGCCGTTGCGGTAAAAGACGTATGTTCCTTCTCTAAAAGTTCGGTCGGGTGTTAATAGTACTGTGGTGCCCGCCTTCATAGAAATCATGTCGGCATTAAGTTCAGCTCCGGCGAGATAACCGTTTCCCCAATACAAATAACTTTTACCGGTCTGAGGGTCAGTGAAAACATCCGGATCAATCAGCTGGCCTCCCCTCGTTCCTTCAGGGCGATTTTCAACAAGAGGCTTACCGGTGTCTTTAAACGGTCCGGCGGGATCATCGGCTACCGCTACACCAATTTTCTGTGCTGCGGTGTAATAATAAAAGTACTTAAATTTCCCATCTATCTTTTTTTCAATAATGCAGGGTGCCCAAGCATTTCTTTTGGCCCAACTCACGTCCTTGTTCAGGTCTAAAATAACACCTTCATCTTTCCAGGTCACTAAGTCGGGCGATGAGAACGCCTTAAAGTAAGTACCACTCCATCCGGTAAACCCATCAGATGTGGGATAAAGATAAAATAGCCGGTTCTTTTCCGAATACATAATTTCCGGATCTGCAAAGTAACCGGGCAATACGGGGTTATGAAACTTTTTAAGGCTAACTTGATAAGTAACTGCCGGTGTGCTACCTATTTGTACCCGATAATTTAAGGTTCCCTTAGCCTCGTTAACCGTCAACTTTTTAACGTTAAGGCCCGGCAGATTTAAGAAAGAGCCTTTAAATGCACTGGCAGTAATGTTATCATTTACTGGAACACTTACCATTTTGGCAGCCGTATCTAACACTAAGTTATTCGCTTTAATGCCAGGCCCCTTAAGGGTTGAAAATACATCATCGGCTGAAAACCATTTGTCCATCAGCGCTTCGGCTTCGGTTTTCGTAATGGGCATAACGGTACCATGCCGCGGGTGAAAATCCATAGATACCTGCTCATCAACAACAGTAAAATGCTCAAAATCTGTAGTTTTTGTAAACTGATATTTTCCTTTGGTGTAAATATCATACATTAATATATAGGTGTTGCTTCCGTTAAGCTTAAAAACACCAGCTCCTTCAACCGGGTCGGTAGTTTGTTGTATGCCTTGCTTAGCCAGCTGGTAACCCGTGGTAAGACTTTTGGAAACGGCAATGCCTAACCCTTTGGTGCTGCCTTCGGTTTTAAAAGTTAAATGGTATTTGCCATCCTTCAAAATGATGTCTCCATCGATACAGGCGTTGCTGTCGGGATGAAAGAAAAGCTGGCGTGGTTCGGTTTCGAGACCGGTAAAATCTTTGTTTGCATAAGCGTAGTAAATCTTGTCTGGCTCGCTCCCCTTGCGCATTGAAAAATAGATCATATACTTTTTATGTACCGGGTCATAGATAGTTTGCGGTGCCCACACCCGGTTAACTCCTTGAAATTCTTTGAAGGATTCGGGAATGTTGATCCGGCTTGTAGTCCACTTGATTAAATCTTTCGATTTCATCAGGACGATTCCACGGTTAGAATCCCAGCCTTTAGCCGACACCATGTCGGTTGCAACCATATAAAAACCTTTTTGATCATGAGTACGTAGGATATGAGGATCTCTTACACCGCCAGAAGCACTGATTTCGGTACTGCTTAAAACTGGCTGATTCCGGTTAAGGGATTTGAAATGATAGCCATCTTTACTAATGGCAAAGCGAATTTCCTCCTCCCCTTTTCCGTTGCCGGTAAAGTAAACGAACAGGTAAGCTTCAGGTTGGGGAACAGTATTGGCAACCGGCTTGGCATTGAGCGGTACCATGTACAAGAAATGTAGCGATAAGGATAGCACGAGGCTTGAGATAATGCTGATTCTGTTAAGATTCATTTACTTGTTTTATTGGTTGTAAGTGAGGATTGGATTTTCATTGATAATATCAGTATTAATTATACCCATAATTTTCAATTTTGAATAAGCCTGTTGAATAACAAAAACCGACACAAGCGTTTGGTTGCTTAATTCTCTTACTGCAGGTAATAAATCTCCCTGTTTTAACTCGTGCCGCTTAAGCTTGGAAATGATCAAGTTTGTTAGCTGCAAATCTAAAGGAAGCAATGCCACGAAATTTGGTGTCCAGTTCAACATATTTTAAAATCAGTCAATTAATGTGATTCTTTTAGTCTTTTTAGATTACTGAAAGCGAATGGAAAATTGGTTTGGCGCAATATACTTGGTTAAGTACTATTTTAAAGGGGAGTAATCTGTAAAAGAGCAGGGGTATTATTGTTAAAAGTATAAAACAGGCTTTAAACTGTAGCAACCAGCGCATACACTTTCGAAAATGCCACCGAATTTACTTGATGCAGATGGCACCATTGTTAATCCTAAAATGATCGGTGCTACATAATGATGCTTAGGATTAGTAAACAACCATTTTACTAATCCTAAAACTCCGCATGTAAGCAAACCTATATGACATATATTTAATATACATCTAAAAATACTACACTACAAGTTATAATAGTACAATCAATAGTTAAATATGCTTATATAAAGAGAACCTATAACATTTATATAACGTAAAAGCTGTTATGAAAACCCCTAAAAAATTAGCTATTGCGTTATGGCTTGCGCTAGCTGTGCAAGCTTGTAAAAAAGAAGAGGCACAGGCGCCGCCGAATGCAACCGAAAACAACCAGTTTGAGGCAGCGTCTAAATCTACTGCTGCTGTTTCGTCAATTGACCCGCAGTTGCCGGCTACTACCGGATTTTTTATGGACAGTTGGCAAACTCGAACCTTTAATGTTGCCAGCTACCTAGATTTACAAAAACCCACCTATTCATCAGTTACGGTTACTGTTAACCCAAACCAGGTAGTTAGCAAGGTTCCAAGTTACATTTATGGCAACAACGCTAATGCATATATGGGGCCTATGGTTAACGAGCCTGTACTACTTAATCATGTTACTAACTTAGCTCCCCGTATAATACGTGTTCCGGGTGGTAGCTTTTCTGATACTTACTTCTGGAACCGTTCTCCCGAGCAAAAGCCTACTGACGTTCCGGATCAGTTATATGATCCATCAGGCAACGTAATACCAGCCGGTGGTTACTGGTATGGCCGTAACACTGGCACCTGGACCTGTACTCTTGATAATTACTACCAAATGCTGCAAACCACCCGCAGCACCGGCCTTATCACAGTAAATTATGGCTACGCACGTTATGGCACCAGCGCACACCCGGTACAAACTGCAGCACATTTAGCCGCCGATTGGGTACGCTATGATAAAGGCCGTACCAAATATTGGGAAGTGGGTAACGAATGTTTTGGCAATTGGGAAGCAGGTTTTATTATTGATGTTACTAAAAACAAAGACGGACAACCCAAAATCATAACCGGGCAGCTATATGGTAAGCATTTTAAAGTTTTTGCCGATTCGATGCGCAAAGCTGCCGCCGAGATTGGCTCTACTATTAAAATTGGTGCCGTAATGATTGACCGCAGTGAGGCCAGCGGAGAAGAAGTGAGCAATTGGAACGACGGCGTTTTAGCCGCCGCCGGTAATGCTCCTGACTACTACTCGGTACACAACTATTACACGCCTTATGCGCAAAACTCCACGCCTTCAATTATTTTAAACTCAGCTGCGACCGTAACACGTGACATTATGGACTGGATGAAAACCAGTGCAGTAAAGGCAGGCGTTATACAAAAGCCGGTTGCTTTAACCGAGTGGAATATTTTTGCCGAAGGCTCAAAACAAATGATATCCAACATATCGGGCCTGCATTCGGCACTGGTTTTAGGCGAGCTCATTAAAAACCAATACGGTGTTGCCTGCCGCTGGGACTTAGCCAATAATGGCGCCCAAGGTGGTAACGACATGGGAATGCTTAATGCCAAAGCTGCCAACACGGTAGCCGACCCTAAATGGAATCCGCGTCCGGCGTTCTATTATATGTACTATTTCCAAAAGTTTTTTGGTGACCGCATGGTAGCTTCAACCGTACAAGGAAATACAGATGTAGTAAGTTATGCCTCTACTTTTTCATCAGGCCAGGTAGGCGTTGTACTGGTTAACAAAAGCAACAAGGGGCAGGCTGTTACCATAAATACTAACAATTACACGCCCGGCGCCTATTATTACTACTACACGCTACAGGGCGGAACTGATGATCCAAATTTTTCTCGTAAGGTATATGTAAATGGCGCAACCACAGCTGGCGCCGAAGGCGGACCTTTAAGCTATGCCTATCTCCCACCGTACCGTTCAGCCACACAAGGTGGTATTAAGGTTTGGCTGCCGGCTTATGGCGCCGTATTTAGTATAGTAAGTAAACCATAACTTTCCATACTTATAAAACAAAGACCGCTAATGTGTAATCTGCCGATGATACATTAGCGGTCTTTGCTTATAGCGGCCAACTAACTGACCGCTACACAATCTTAAACAGAAAAGAGGAAGCCGTCATATACTTTCCGCCTTGCGAGGTGGTGAACAGGTAGGTGGGCTTACCATTCTGGAAAAGCAATTGCGGCCGTTCAAATCTCCCATATTTTTTGAGGTATGATGGTGGTGAAGGTTGCACAATATGATAATGTGCGGCATCGTAATATGCAACCTGGGGCTCATTCCACTTCTTTCCGTTTTTCGACTGCATCAGCAGGCCGTACTCATGGTTAAATATTCCCATATCCCGGGCCAGCATGTTTATTCTACCTTTATCCATCCAAACAAAAGCATCTTCCAATTGAGCATTGTTAGGGCGCGATGAAAAGTCGATAACCGGATTGTGTTCATACTTAATATATGGGCCTTCTAATTTACGGGATATAGCCAGGCCATATTTTCGGTTACCGCGTACCAGCGGGTCTTTAGAATTTTCATATTCAGCCGTGTTCCATGATTTGTAATACAACCAGTACTCTCCGTTAGTTTGCTTTATAAAAGCCGGGTTAGTTGTACAATGGTCATCCCAGGCACCGGCGGGGCCAGCTTCAAGTAGCGGTTGGTCGGGCCGTTTCCAAGGGCCATTCAACGTTGGGGCGGTGGCTAACCCAATGCGTTTAGTGTTGGTTTTTCCGTTAGAGTTGCCCATAAAAAACAGGCAATATTGGCCATCTACAAACTTTATAGACGGATTATGACAGGTGGTGGCATCCCAATGGCCAGGACCGCGCGGCGCTAAAACAACGTCCACAAATTTAAATTCCCCCTCTGGGCTATCAGCCACCGCATGGCAAATTTCAGAACCGTTTATCCACCCACCCATCTTTTTAGTTGCAACCCAGCGCGAAAAGAAAATATGAATCTTTCCATCAGGCCCTTCAATAGGGCTGTTGCACCAAACGTAGTAACCTTCCATCTCCAGCCTGCGGCCAACTGGAACCAGGTGTTTGGCAAAGTCCGATTCCTTACCATCTTCAGCAAAAACAAAATCGGGCGTAAAGGCCAGTGCTGCTGATGTCAGCCCCAGCCCTTGTATAAATTTTCTTCTCTGCATAGTTTTTTAATCATCAAAGCCACCCCAGTTACCTTAGAGTGGCTTTGATATCTTTTAAAGTTAAATTAATATCCTGGATTTTGTGTGTATAGTCCAGGTGTGACATTCAACTCTGCTTGTGGAACCGGATAAATGATGTAATTATTATTAAAAGGAGCTATACTGTTAGATACATCTTCTTTAGCATCCCATGCTGGTATAACAGTTGTTACCAGGCCACTTCTTACCAAATCATGCCAACGCAACCCTTCTGCGGCAAATTCACGGCGGCGTTCTTCCATTAATTGCGGTATTGTAGTTCCGGTAACAGGGGTTGTTAAACCGGCCCTGCTCCGAACTTGGTTCACAATTAAATCCACATCAGCTTGTGAACCTGACGCACCCCTTAAAATACATTCAGCTTTTAACATTAAAACGTCTGTATAACGCATTACGATGTAGTTAATTGGCCAGTCGACACGGTTGTTCGGTACCTTGCTGATATCTAAATACTTTTTAAAGAACGGACGGCTTTCAGTTCCGATACCTGGTGCCGTATAACCGGCTGTATATATGTTAAACGGCTTGCGGATATCATTGGTGGCATAAGTATTTACCAGGTCTGTTGATACCGGACGTATTAACAAGCCACCCTGAACCGCTTTACCTATGGAGGTAAAATAAGTATCGGGTACCAGCAGCCAAGCAAAAGTACTTCCTACCACAGGGTTTGATAATGTTGAATACTCTACGTTAAACACAACTTCAGCATTGTTTTCATTGCTATAAGAAAAGATATCGGCATACGAAGTAAGGAAATTAAAGCGTTTGCTATTAATCACCTCGTTCAGTAAATCGAGCGCAACCTGCCAGTCGTTAGTGGCTAAGCCCGGGCCATCAATATTATAAGTAGGCCCTGAACGGGTCATGTACACTAACGCCATAATACCTTTGGCTGCCCACTTTGTGGCGCGGCCTTTATCTGCAGCGGCTGTATAGGTGTCAGGCAAATTATCAGCAGCAAACTTCAAATCGGCGAGTATAAAATTGTAAACTGCTGCAACGCCGCTGCGCGGTATCGTTGTTGCTTCTGCCGAACTATAAACCTTATCAGCAATAGGCACTTTGCCAAACCATCTTACCAAATCAAAATAAAAGAAAGCCCTCAGGAAACGTGCTTCGGCTGTTAACCTGGTTTTTAGATTTGCATCAGTTATTACGTTTCCGTTAGTTTCCAGCTTATTTAAAACGGTGTTTGCTCGGTAAATGCCGTTAAAATTAGTGTTCCACGCTTCCTGAATATAAGGGTTACCAGAGATGGTACGGGCAAAGTTGTTAATTGGCTCCCAATCCCGCGGCCCGTCGGCAACGGCATATAAGTTATCTGAGCGTGTTTCCGACAAATTCAGCATCCGGTCGGGGTACGTGCGCAAGTCTGCGTAAACCGCATTCACGGCCTGTAAAAAATCGTTGTTTGATGCAAAAAAGGTTTCCGTAGTTGCCGTTGAAATGGGCGTTTGATTGAGTTCCTTTTTGCAACCAACGCTAAATGTGAATGCAAGCGCTACTATATATATTAATTTATTTTTCATGATAATTTTCTTAATTGTTAGAAACCAAAGTTTAAACCAAACACCAGTGATTTAACTAATGGCAAACCACCATAATCTCCAGCCTCTGGGTAGGTATCGCTTCCGCTTAAGTTGGTGTTGTTAGCCTCGGGGTTTAAGCCGCCGTAGTATTTATCATGTCCGAAGAAGTTCTCTGCTGTAATATAGATACGGGCCGATGAAATAAACTTGGCCTTTTTAATCACATTGTTTAAGTTATAACCTAATGTAATGTTACGTACCCTCCAGTAATCTGATGAGTAAAGCCAGTCGGTATTAGCTATACGGCCAAAAGTTGAGTAAGCTTTACTTACCCTGCCTTCGCCGGGGTTTGATGGTGAGCGCCACCTGTTTTCATAAAATGCCGGGGTATTATCCGTGAAACCCTGGCCAGTACGGGTTAATGCGCGTCCGAGCAGTGAGTAAATCGAACCACCGTTCTGTCCCTGAACTAAAACGCTCAAGTCGAAATTTTTGTATTTAAAGCTGTTAGTGAAACCCCAAATCCATTTTGGATTTGGCTGACCAACAATTACACGGTCGTTAGCGTCTATTACACCATCGCCATTAGCATCAAAGTATTTTGGGTCCCCTACTGTTTCTTTTGTAGAACCCTGATATACCGGATAGTTATTGGCAATATCTTGCTGTGATAAAATACCTATTTGCTTAACTACATAAATGCTGTATAGCGGTTGACCTACCTGCAAAATGCTATGCTCAATATCAAAGCTTGATGGAATAAGCAGCTGGCTTTGCCCGCTGGCCAATGCAGTTACCTTGTTGCTGTTATGACTTACGTTTACAGATGTGCTCCAGGTAAATACGCCACGTGAAAAGTTTTGCGAGGTTAATTCAATTTCAAGTCCTTTGTTTCTAACCGAGCCGGCATTCATAAGCGTTGACGTAAAACCCGATAAGGCATGAGTTGGAACGTTCAACAAAAGATCTGTATTATCTTTAATGTAGTAGTCAACCGAACCGGTTAAACGATTCTTAAAAAAGCCGAAGTCAATTCCCACATCATGGGTTTTCGATTTTTCCCATCTTAGGTCGGCAGCAGGGTTATTAGAACTGTTTTGGCCGATTGCTGAGGCTCCGTTAAAGGAGTAGTTATACAAGCCAATTTGCGATATGGCCGAATAATTACCAATGTTATAATTACCACCCTCACCATAGCTATAACGTAATTTCAAATCACTAAGCGCAGTCAGTTTTTTGGCAAAGTTTTCTTCTGTAACTCTCCATCCTACTGAGGCAGATGGGAAATAGCCATACTTGTTGTTCTCGGCAAATCTCGATGAACCGTCACGACGTATACTGGCAGAAAATAAATATTTACTCCTGAACGAGTACTGCGCCCTGGCAAACATAGACTCAAGCGTGTTTTTATTAGCGCTGGAGCCGCCTGTTATAGCATTAGCCGCACTAAGTGTCTGTATTACGGAGCTTGAAAATCCGTTAGAGGATGACATTGTTGACAGATCATTACGATCGGCTGTGAATGAATAACCCGCTAATAAGTTTAAGTTGTGGTTCTTGCTTATGGTAGCATTATAATTCAGCGTATTTTCATTTACAAATGTTTGATGACGGAAGGTGTTGTATGTTCCGCTGGTTAAGGTTGTAGTTTGTGCTAACCGCGCCGTTAACGAACTCGCATTGATATACGGCACGTATGAGCTCGACGTGTTATCAGTATTGTCAAGGTTTAACGTTGTTCTGAAAACCAAGTTTTTCAGGATGTTAACCTCCGCATATATGGTTCCCAAAGTACGGTAGCGCTTGGTTTCTCCAACGTTGTTTTCTAATTTAGAAATTGGGCTGTTGGTTGATACACTCCAGTTGTATTGCGGAAACAAGCCTGAATTGGCATACCTGCCGGCATTAGCTTCCTGTACAGGAGTCATGCTCAAGATTTGGTGAAAGATATTGTCTTTACCTTCAACCCCCGGATCGTGGGCTATAGAATAAGAAGGTGATATATTTATACCAAACTTAAACACCTTGCTTGCTGTAACGTCAACATTGGCTCTTAAAGAGTATGCTTTATAATCAAGCCCTCTTAGTATGCCATTTTGATCATTAAACGCGCCCGAAACGAAGTATTTAACATTTTCGGTACCGCCACTTGCTGTTAATTGATGACTTTGTACCAGCGCTTTGCGGTAAGCCTCTTTTTGCCAGTCAACAAAGGTTAATCCCGGATGCCCTGGTTGCGCCCAGCGGTCATCAAGCATGTAGGCAGTGTTAAATTGGCCTGCCTGAATTTGACTGGAGGCTGCTAACGTTGTGTTAATGAGTTGACGGCGCTGCTCATACGTATCAGTTGCTTTAGCACCGATAGAACCAAAGTTATTTACATAAGCACCGTTTATCATTTCAGTAGCACGATCAATCCATCCCTGTCCATCTAACATATTTAATCCCCTTGTTTTGTCGTTATAGCCGGCAAAAGCGTTGTAAGTAATTACGGGTTTGCCAATTTTACCACGGCGGGTAGTAATCAATACAACACCGTTGGATGCACGTGAACCATAGATGGCAGCCGCAGCGGCATCCTTTAGCACCTCTATCGACTCTATATCGGCCGGGTTGATGTTATCTAAAGGGTTACCGGTAGCAAAGTTGCCCGAACCATTCGGTGCGGCAGGAGTTAGCGGAAAACCATCAACTACATACAGTGGCTCGTTACCTGCCGAGATAGAACCGGTACCTCTAACCTGCACACTAAATGCTTTACCTGGTACACCTGTGGTTTGCCTTACGGTTACACCGGCAATTTGACCAACCAATGCCTGGTCAACGCGGGTAACCGGCCTTTCTGGTATATTGCCTGCTTTTAAACTGGATACAGAGCCGGTAACATCACCCCGTTTTTGTGTACCGTACCCTATAACCACCACATCGGTAAGTTGCTTGGTATTTCGGGCAAATTTGATGTTAACCACCGGGTTGTCACCAACGGTAGCTTCCTGATCAGTATAGCCCAGCAGTTTAAAAACCAATACATCACCTTTAGTAGCTCTGATGCTATATTTGCCGTTCACATCAACTGATGTGCCGCCCGCCTTATTCCTTATAGTAACGGTAGTACCGGGTACCGTTTCACCATTCTCATCTGTTACGGTACCTGTAACGGTAACTTGTTGGGCTAATACTGTTCCTATGCTCAAAATGCTAATCAATAGCAGTAGGCATAGCCTTTTGCCAATAGGCAAATACTGTAATTGTCGTATCATAAATTTAAAAATAGTTTAAGGCTGCAATTGATAAAACAGCGCTCGTAATTGGTTCGGGTCAATATTAGTCAATTCCGAAATCTGTAGTGTCCTGAACTGTCCTGAATGTAACTTTCTTATTACGCTTACGGTGCATTGTTATTGCATTTTCTTTTAAATAAATGTTTAAAACTCAGATTGATCACCTATTAACCTTAACAACAGTCCATATTACCTTTTCTTTAAACATTATATTCGACACACAAGTACTTCGTTAAAACATTGAAAACTCACTATTGGTAATCGCATTGGCTTAACAAAACTTACCGCACTATCACTTGTTAGTGAATCAGATTATTCTCTTAAGCGCATCATGCACCCATACAAGTTCTTTTTTTAATAACATGGATATTTTTAAGCACAAGTGGGTAAAAATAGCGCTCAGTACACTACTCATTATTATAACTATTTTGTTGGTAGCAGGCTTTGTGTTAACCCTGTGCTTTAAACCTATCCTAAAAGACAAAATCAATGATGCACTTCGTAAAAGTTCGGATGGTTTGTACCATGCCAATTTTGATGATGCAAGTTTGAATTTACTGTTAGGGCGAGTTGTTCTTCATCATGCGAGCCTTATACCAGATACGGCGGCTTTTAACCGGCAAAAACAGTTAGGCACAGCGCCCGATAAGCTCTATCACGTTAGAGTAAACAAGCTGGTAATCAACAACGCACATCTGCTAAAGCTTTACTTTAAAAAGCAGATCAATATTGGAACGATAGTATTAGATGCGCCTGAGCTACGGGTAGCGCAATACCCCTTTTTAACGCCTAAAAACAAGCCCAAAGACAATCGCACTGTTTACCAGCGCATGGCGGGTTCACTAAAAATGCTGCATATAGGCCAGATTGTTTTTAGCAACGTAAAACTGCGCTATGAAAATTACACCAATAAACAACCGGCAGTTAACGCCTTTAAAGAACTCGACTTTAAGGCAACCGATTTGTTGATTGACTCGGCTACACAATTTGATAAAAGCCGCTTCCTGTTTTGCAGAGAGGTAAGTGTACAACTCCATAATTATCGTGGCCGGGCAGCTAAGGCACTATACGGTTATGAGGTTAAGCGCATTACTTATTCCACCCGTACCAAGCAGCTCCAGATCAATGGTCTATCACTGCTTCCGCTACAAACTCCGGCCAGCTTTTTCCAAAAAACTTATTCAGACCGCTTTGTGCTGCGTGCTAAAAGCTTACAGTTTGATAATTTCGATTTCGAAACTTTTAATAAGAACCAAACCATAAAGGCATCCAGCGCCAGTTTATCATCCGGATATATACAGGTTTACAGTAACCCACGCACCGATCCCAAAAGCTTTAAGATAGATAAGTCGATAACCTTTCCTAACAAAACTGTTCAGCAGCTACCTGTTAAGCTAAAAATTGATACCCTTAAGCTGTCAGGATACGCAGTCTATTATAAAGAATACAACCCTAAAACCAAGCGCACCGGGTATATTACCTTTAACCGGATAAACGGACGCATGTATAATGTAACCACCGATTCGGCAGCCATAGCTAAGAACCATCTCTGGAAGGCCAACCTAAGGGCAAGCTTTATGAACCGCGCCCCTATGGCGGTAAACTTCATATTTAATTTGAAGGATAGCTTATACGCTTATAGTTACCGGGGATGGGCAGGCCCGCTTAACCTGCAGGCAGTTAATGTAGCCACTGTTCCACTTTCATCCATCAAGATTGAATCGGGCCGGTTAAAACGCATGGACTTTAACATACAGGGCAACCGTAAACAGGCACAAGGGAAAGTGACCTTACTGTACAACGACTTGAAAGTACAGCTACTTAAGGCTGACACGGCCAGCCTCAAAATGCGCAAGTTGGCCTTGGTTTCACTAATTGCCAACACGCTGATCTTAAAAGATAATAACCCCGATAAGCCCGGTGAACAGCCACGCTCGGCAGATGTAATTTATCTACGACCTAAAAATTACCCTTTCTTTAAAACACTGTGGCGTACACTGCTGGTGGGTATAAAAAAGTGTGCTGGTCTTGATGCCAAAACCCAACGGGACGCCGATTTAAAACTCTCAGAAAAAGAAAAGAAGGAGTTTTTTAAAAAGAAGAAAAAGGAAGCCGAAAAGAAAGAGAAGACAGAAAAGGATAGGCAAAAGGAGCTGGATAAGCAAAAGAAAAAGGCTCGAGAAAAGGTTGAAGAGCAGCAGAAAAAAGCAAATCAATAAGTTTGCCTGTTAACCTTGCGTTTAAACAGGAAATGTAATATTGCAGTTCATATAACTGATATACTTATGAAGGTAAGATTTTTTATGCGATTGCTTTTGCTGCTAACTCTTGTTACAGGTACGCTACATGCCCAAACGCTAACCGTTGCTACTTATAATTTAAGGTTTGATAATCCGCGCGATACGGGTAACCTGTGGGTAAACCGCGCGCCGGTGGTTGCGGCACTCATGCGCTTTCATAACTTTGATATTTTTGGAACCCAGGAGGCCTTGAAGAACCAGCTGGACGATGTTGCTAATGCCTTGCCGCAATACCACCGCTACGGTGTGGGTCGTGATGACGGTAGCGACAAGGGCGAACACTCCGCCATATTTTTTAGGAAAGATAAATTTAAGCTGCTGAATAAAGGAGATTTTTGGCTATCGCAAACGCCCGAAAAACCATCACTGGGTTGGGATGCCACCTGCTGTAACCGCATATGCTCATGGGTATATCTACAAGATGTTACGTCGAAAAAGAGATTCTATTTTTTTAACGTGCATTATGATCACCAGGGCATGGTGGCGCGTGAAGAAAGCAGTAAACTTATACTGCAAAAGATAAAAGCTATAGCCGGCAGTGCCACTGCTATATTAACTGGTGATTTTAATGGCGATCATAACAGCAGCTGGTACAAGCGCATTGCTACATCTGATTTATTGAAAGATACTTATCAGCAGGTTAAATACCCTTACGTTAACAACGGCTCATTTAACGGCTTCGGCGCATCACTTAAAAACAATGAGATCATTGACCACATATTTACTACAGTTAACGTTTCGGTTAATCGCTGGGGGGTAATTACAGATAGCTACCACGGTAAATTTCCTTCAGACCACTTTCCGGTAATGGCAGAGATCTCGTTCAAATAATCCAAACTGCAAAGAGCCCTTGCGTTAACGCAGGGGCTCTTTGCTTGTGATAAGGTATGGGTAAAAGCAACTTATTCGAAGCGCAAGGTAACACGGCCGTTTGAAGCGTGGGCCTGTACCAGGGTACCACCCCCGTTTAACTTACCTTCAATGCGATCTGTCTCGGTACTGCCCTGAAACTTGCCGCTTATGCTGGCATTTACCCGGTCGCCTTTCAAATTCAGATCCAAACCATTTTTGGGTGGCATTTTCAGGTCAATGCTGCCGGCACTGGTATTTAATTTCACATATTTTCCAACCTCGCTCATCTGCACCCGCACGCTACCTGCACTGGTTGACGCCTCAATACTGCAGGCCATTTCTGTAAGGTTTATACTACCACCTGATGTACTTGTTATAAGCTCTCCTTTAACGCCGCTGCCTATTACGCTGCCGCCACTTGTAGTAGCATTTATAGTTCCGTTAAGTTGATTTAATTTGAGGGAGCCGCCGCTGGTTACCAATGTGATGATACCGTCACAGTTGTTGGCTGCGATACTGCCACCGCTGGTTGTGAGATCAATTTCTTGTTTAGCATCCTCTACCTGTATGCTGCCGCCACTGGTACGGCCTTTTATTTTACCGCTTACACTGGCTATGTGAAGGCTGCCACCGCTGGTGGCAAAGTTTTGATCGCCGGCCAAATTGGCAAGCCTTATACTACCGCCACTGGTGGTTAAATTAGTAGCTACTTGTACCGGTACAAATATTTTAAAAGAAATACTTACCGACTTACGCCAGTCGATGTTACCGAATTTAGATTTGGCTGTAGCATGCAGTTCATGATCTTTGTCGGTTATTTCGAGTGTATAATTATCGTCGAGGCGCTGTTTGAGTTCTTCTGTGGTGATGTTTTTATCATTATTGTTAGGACTCACATATACTTCAATGCGTGCCTGTGAGGCTTCGACACCGCTAACACTAATGCTGCCACCAGAGGTACGCACAAATGCTTCTTTAATGGCTGCCTGCGATAACGACTTGGTTAAGTAAGGCTCAGTATTCCATTTGTTTTGCGCCAGCGCAGCTACACTGCTCATGGCCATAAGAATGATAAGGGTATATTTTTTCATGATACTTTGATTTAACGGTTATTCAAGTGTCTGTGTTATTTCGTGTAATTTAAACAGTTAAATTTAGTACCAAACAAGCAAATATTTGAAAATCAGTTTCTTGCAATGTTAATTAAATAACTAATTGTTCGTATCTGCAACAATCATCGTTCGGTTATGATACAGCTTCAGGCATAAAAAAGGCGCTTATACAATTGTATAAGCGCCTTTTTTATGAATATATAATGCGGTTTACTTCTTCTTTTTCTTATTTAACGAAGCCCATACTACTACGGCCAGTATAGCGCCGGTTGCCACTTTTTGAATCAGTGCTTTGCGGTTGTACTTCCACTCGGCCCCCCAACCTTTTTCGGCAAAAATGTTCGGAACGTGGCCTCGTTTCAGGTCATCAATTACACCCTCTACTACGTTTACGCGGTCGGCCAATAATAACGGTAACCAGTGTCCGTAACTTGACTCACTGTACTTAAACGCGTAGCGGCGAATGGCTCCGCTTAAACCCGATGGAGGCGCTACGGTACCAAACACAGCAGTTACGTTAGGACGCTCGTTTGAATGCAGAATCTCTACCGTAACCGGTTGTAACGGCGGACGTACCCAATTGATACGTTTATGGTCGTCGCCCGTATATTTTTTCATAGGGTATGTTGGCTCGTTCTTCGGATCGGCATCAACACCCCAACCTTTTATGTGTGAAAAATCTTTTTCTGTGCTTTCCATAATAAATCTCCTTAAACTCTGGCTGATGGTGGAATTAAAATCGGTTTGATACAATTATCCAGCTTGGCCGAAAATATATGATACGCATCGGCAACCTCCTCTAAAGGTATGCGATGTGTGATAATCTCTTTCGGGTTTAAGCGGCCGGCTTGTATGTGCTCAATCAGCCTTGGCAATAAGCGTTTTACCGATGCCTGGTTAGCCCTAATGGTGATGCCTTTGTTAACCACGTTACCAATGGGAACCAAGTTATCAGTTGGGCCATAAACACCTACTATTGATACAATGCCGCCCTTTTTTACCGAGTTTATAGCCCAGTGCAGCGCCGTGGCCGAACCTGCCTGCAGCATTAGTTTACGGCCTGTAATGGTTTGCATAGCGCTACCTGCAGCATCGCCGCCTACGGCGTCAATACAAACATCGGCGCCCAGCCAATCGGTAGTTTTTTTAAGGAAAAGAACCGGGTCTTCAAGAGATTTAAAATTATAAGCCTCGCATTGTGCATACTGTCTAACAAAGTCAAGGCGGTACTCCAGGTGGTCTATCACTATAACACGTGCTGCGCCAAACAGCCATGCACATTTAGCAGCCATAATCCCTACCGGGCCTGCGCCAAATACAACAACCGTATCGCCGGTTTTAATGCCACCCATTTCGGCAGCCTGATAACCTGTTGGCACTACGTCGGTCAGCAGCACGGCATCATCCGGATCCATATCGGCCGGGATAACCGTTGGGCCAATGTCAGCATAAGGTACACGTACATACTCAGCCTGGCCCCCGTCAAAACCACCCGCTGTGTGCGAGTAGCCAAATATACCTCCTACAGCTGTAGCCATAGGATTCGATTCATGACAATTACCGTATAACTCCTGTTTACAAAAAGCACAAGTACCGCAGGCAATATTAAACGGAACCAGTACATGATCGCCTACCTTAAGCTTTTCAACACCGGGGCCAATTTGCTCCACAATGCCAATAAACTCGTGGCCAAACGTGGTACCAACCCGGGTATCTGGTACTAAACCATGGTACAAGTGTAGGTCTGATCCGCAAATACACGAACGGGTTACACGAACAATCGCATCGCTTGGGTGCAAAATTTCGGGGTAGGGTTTTTGGTCTGCACGTACCCTGAACGGTCCGCGGTAATTCATTGCCAACATAGGTATCTATTTCCTTTCTTTTTTTAGATTAAACTTGTGGTTAATCTAAATAACCTAACAGATAACTTATTGTTTAATTATTATCATAATAAATCATTATGCTTTACAAATGCATAATTTATTAACCCAACAAAAAAAGCATCCAACCCTGCCGCTCGTAAACATTATACATAGGCAGTGAAGGGTACTTCGCAAATAGCAAAATTAGTTACTCTGCAGTTTTGCGGTGCTTAATAATCAGCCTGCCACTTTTAATCATTTGCTTCTCACGGGCCGAAAATGCTTCACGACCTCCAAAGTCCTGTACCCAATATTTATCATATTCGGCAATGCCTATCTCACGTAAATCAGGGTTCATCAGGTTACGGCAATGTCCGGGGCTTTTAAACCAGCCGTCGGTAACTTCTGCTATGCTTTGCTGGCCTTTGGCAATATTTTCGGCAATAGCGTAGCTCTTATAACCATCGTAAGTGTACCCGGCAGCCATAATACGGTCTTCTATAGTACGGCCATCCTTACTGGTATGGCTAAAATAATCGCGCTTACTCATGTCGCGGGCATGTGCACGGGCAGCATCGGCCAGTTCGTTGTTCCAGGTGAGCGGCGGGGCAGGTCGCATATAATTGGTGCCGCATTTGCACCCCTCCTGCCTAACCTTATTTATGCGAGACAAAAACTCATTTTTGAATGAATTACTCTCCCACTCAGGATTGATAGCCGGTGTATGGAATATGCCTAGCATTAAGCTGGCAGATATAGCAATGGTATTGATTACAAGTTTAAACATATCTATAATTTTAGACTTTCGCCAAAAAGCAAAGTTTAATTAACCGTTAATTAACTTAAATCTAATTATCACCCCTTTAACTAAAATTTCTTCTAAATATCATATTACTATACTTTAAAAAATATGTTAAAATAACGTAACATAACAAATAGATTTGACGTCTAAACGATTATAAATCAACCTTATATATTACTTTAATTATCATGTTCACTATTAATAATATCATTATTGGTTTTGCGGCAATAGGTATGGTAGGTGTTATTGCCATTACTGTTTACTTAAGCCGTCAGCACAAAAAGGTAAATCATATTATGAAGCTAAACAAAAATGTTGCGCCTTTATTGCTGCAGCAATCTGCGCATCACAAGTTTAACGCCATACGTTCCAAATTACCACATGCTGCCGAAGAGCATCACCAAAAAATTAAAACGAACCTTGATACGCTTGTAACCCAGTACCGCAATCAAACCATTTGTATAAAAACATACAATCAAGGTTTAGATCAATTAATGAAGCAGCTAAACGCCAAATAACTTCATTTCAAGTAACCTTAAATTTCACATGCTTTTTTGCCAATAATAGTTATTATTGCAAAAAAGCATTTTTTATGTCTGATGATGCACTCATAAAGCGGCTCAAGGTAATTGTAAAAGACCACGGCGGGCAACTGGCCCTAGCCAGGGCTATTGAAGTTGACCAGGGCTTTATCAGTAAGGTGATCAATAAAAAACAGGAGATTAGCTATTATCTTATACGTAAACTTTGCTTTCAACTCAAATACTCACCCGAGTGGTTAATATTGGGTAGCGGTGAGAAGAAAATCACCAAAGCAGAATCGCCCAAGCTTATCACCGAAATACAAATGCTGCGTACAGAGGTTGACATACTCCACGCCCGCATGCGCGCTTATGAACTGCAATTAAATGACCTGCGCGAAAATACCCTTACTCACCCGCAACAAGTTGGGTAAATAGCCACGTTATACGGCCCAACCCGTAAATTATTTGTTTATTTGTCGCCTCTAATTATGGTAAGTTTTTTCGAGGCTTCTCTTCAGGATATTTCGGTACACCACGTAGGTAACCCTTTACAGGATGAACGCTATGCGCTTTCTGATGCACCGCTGGCATTAAAGGATGATATTATTCCGCGCTTGCTGATGCAATATTTTTTAACGCCATTTGAGAAAACCAACGAAGTGTACCATCTCATGCATCCCGGCAATGATTTACACCTGAATGAGATTTACCATTATTGCACCGATATGTTTGCCGACGAAAGTCGCTTTCATGAACTATCGCAGCAAATTGCCAAGCACCTGTACAGCGTATCAGGCCATCCTAAAATTAAGGCAGGCGAGGTTTACATAGGCTACTTTAGCAACATACAGATAGAAGGAGAACAACTGGATGCCGTGGGCATTTTTAAATCGGAAACGAAAGAAACCTTTTTAAAGGTTTACCCTCAGGAAGGTGGTTTTGGGCTGGATTACGAAGAGAATGCTATTAACATTAACAAGCTCGACAAAGGCTGCCTTATTATTAACACGCAAAAAGAAGAAGGCTACAAAGTGGTGGTAATTGACCAAACCAACCGAAGCCAGGAAGCCGTATACTGGAAAGATGATTTTTTGAAGCTTAAGATACGTAACGACAACTTTAACCAAACCAATAACACGCTAAGCATCTATAAAAACTTTGTTACCCAAAAACTGGACGACGAGTTTGAGATGAGCAAGGCTGATAAGATTGATTTGCTAAACCGCTCGATGAAGTATTTTAAAGAGAAAGACACTTTTGAGCTGGACGAATTTACGGGCGAAGTATTGGGTAACAATGAGGCTATTGAATCGTTCAAAAACTACAAGAACCAGTACGAGCAAGAATTTGAAACCAAAATACCCGACACTTTTGAGATTTCTGACAATGCCGTTAAAAAGCAGGCGCGAGTATATAAAAGCGTTTTAAAGCTCGATAAAAACTTTCACATTTATATTCATGGCAATAAAGAGCTCATTGAAAAAGGCTTCGACGATGATAAGGCCATGAACTATTATAAGGTATATTTTAAGGAAGAACAGTAGTGGGTATCTAAACAATTCCTCATTTACAGCTATTATTTAAGAAATAGCAGGCTATGCAGGAAAGATTTGATGAGGTAAACGGTTTAAGGCTACATGTATTACACGAAGGCGAGATCAGCGCGCCAATCATCATTTTTCTTCACGGTTTCCCTGAGTTTAGCTTCGCCTGGCAAAAGCAGGTTTCTTTTTTTGCACAGCACGGCTTTTACGCCCTGGCGCCCGACCAACGGGGCTACAACCTGAGCAGCAAGCCCAAAGGCGTTAAAGCCTATGTTATTGACAACTTAGTAGCCGATATAGCCGCCTGGATTAAGCAGCTTACACCTAATAAAGTGATATTAGCCGCCCACGACTGGGGTGGCGGCGTAGCTTGGGCACTGGCCCTAAAACACCCTGAGCTTTTAGAAAAATTGGTGATTATGAACATGCCGCACCTGGCTGTAATGAAAAAGCATTTGCGTACTAACCCTAAGCAAATGTTAAAAAGCTGGTATGCGGCATTTTTTCAACTGCCGGTTGTGCCCGAACTGGTTTGCCGCATGTGGGATTATCGTTTTTTGGTGAACGCGATGATGAAATCGGCTAACCCGAAAACATTTACCCGCTTGCAAATGCAGCAGTACAAACAAGCCTGGAGCGAGCCCAACGCTTTAACCAGCATGTTAAACTGGTACCGGGCATTTTTGTATGATATATTAAAAAAATACCCAAAGGTAACCGTACCTACACTCATTATATGGGGAAAGAAAGACGCTACCTTAAACGCGCAAATGGCCCATGATAGCCTGGCTATGTGCAGACAAGGTAAACTGGTTATGCTTGATAATGCTACCCACTGGCTTCACCACGAAATGCCCGACAGGGTTAACCAGATCATACTGGACTTTGCTAAGGAAGAACTGGTGTAGGTTTGTGTGTTAACGAGGTTATCACTATCCTTGCAGTCAACTTATAAATAACCTCATCTTAGATCATGAAAAACATATTTTTACTTACCGCTTTAGTGCTGATGCAAATAGTAGCCGCTGCACAAAACAAACCCATGAAATGGTTTAACCAACCCAAAAAGTGGAGCGGCAATGCCGATAAACTTACCTTTACGGTTGACCCCGGCACTGATTACTGGCGCATTACACATTATGGCTTTATACGCGATTCAGGGCCTTTCTATTATCAGGAAGCCGCAGGTGATTTTGAAGCCAGCGTAAAAGTGACTGGCAACTATCAGGAGCTTTTCCATCAGGCAGGCTTAATGATACGCATTGATAACAAGAACTGGATCAAAACAGGTATTGAATATGTTGACGGTGTGCAGAATGTAAGCGCTGTGGTTACTCGCGAGGTGTCAGACTGGTCGGTTGTGCCGCGTAACGACAGTCCAAAATCTATCTGGCTTAAATTGCTGCGCAAGGGTGATTACGTTCAAATACAATACTCGTTTGATAACAAGACGTTTAAGATGCTGCGACTGGCTTATTTTCCACCTAAAGTTAAAGCACAAATTGGTATGGTAGCAGCAGCGCCCGGTAAGAAAAGCTTTCCGGTTATATTTGAAAGCTTTTCAGTTAAAGCAGCAAAGTAACCAACTTCCATGTCATTGCTTTATAAGAGCATTAGTTATTGCACCTACAATAATTTATAGCTACCTTAATACATCATTACACCATTAAATCAAAAATGGTACAATACTATACAACTGTACCTTTTATTGGTCGCTTGCACTAGGCAAATGGTTATGATGACGGGTTAGGTTCATACCGTATGTGTAATTGGTTCCCATAATCACATCGTTGCAGTCAAAGTGCTTTATTACACCATCTTTGTGCAGGGCAACCACCCAGCAGGTATTTTGGTGCATGCCATAGTCAATTAAAAATATTGCGTGGCCTTTGCCTAAAGGAGTATCTACTAATATGGCCGGATCGAGCTGTAAAATCATAACTATAGTTTTGCAAACGTTATACCAGTAAACCATACCACAACTGCTGGTTTTAGCATGAGGCTGGACTGAATTTTATGACGCAGTTTAAAAAATGGAAAATACCATTCCAAGCCTTGGCTGTTACAAGTCGGTTGTACGCTCCAACTCGGCAATACTCATTTTAACTAATAGTATAATATCAATATTTCAAAACCTTTTAGCTCGTTACTTGCTTCTTAGTGTGCAAAAACATTAACTATAAAAACATCTACTCCGCATGTACACCTTAGGCATTAACGCTGTATTTCATGATTCGGCAGCATGTATTATTAAAGACGGCCAACTTTTAGCCGCTACTGAAGAAGAACGCTTTACGCACATTAAACACGGCAAGCGTCCGGTGCCTTTCAGCACATGGGAACTTCCATTTCATGCCATTGATTACTGCCTTAAGATAGCCGGCATACATATAAATGATGTAGATCATATAGCCTACTCATTCGATCCGTATCAACTCATTAAAGAGCAATACCAGGGTAAAGGCACTATCGACATTCCCTTCGAACCATCAACCGATCCAATTAATGCCGATTGGCTCAACGTTTGGGACCCGCTTTTTCTTTCATCCATCATTAATGCGGTTGGGCAGTTAAACGACGGCTGGCCGCATCACTTGCAACAACGTTTTGTAGGAGCCAATGTACCGCGCGAAAAATGGCACTTCGTAGATCACCACGTAGCGCACGCCGCTAGTGCCTTTAACTGCTCGCCATTCGAGCGCGCTGCTGTAATGACGGTTGACGGCCGCGGCGAGCATGCAACAACCACTTACAGCATTGGCAACGGCCATGACTTAAAACGCATTGGTCAGGTTAATTTTCCCAATTCGTTGGGTTTACTGTATGAAGAAATAACCACGCACCTCGGTTTCCTGCATTCGTCTGATGAGTATAAGGTGATGGCACTGGCCAGTTATGGTAAACCGGATTTCGTTAAAGATTTCCGCGAGATCATCAAAGTTGGCGTAAACGGGCAGTATACTATTGACAATAAAAACTTTGTGGAGCGCTTTGGCCCCAAACGCCTGCGCCATGAGGAGTTTACTGCTCACCACTTTAACATAGCCCACTCGCTGCAACTGGTATTGGAAGAAACCCTGCTGGAACTAACCGACTGGCTGCAAAAAGAAACTGGCGAACAAAACCTTTGCCTGGCCGGCGGCGTGGCCCTTAACTGCGTAGCTAACGCCCGTATACGCGATAAAGGCGCGTTTCAGAACATTTGGGTTCAACCAGCATCAGGCGATGATGGTACCGCTTTGGGTGCAGCGCTATGGGTAGATGCCCAGCAACGCAAATCAACCAAGCGCGAGTTTGTAATGGAGCACTGTTATTGGGGACCAGAATACAGCGACGCAGAGATTGAGAAGTTTATGAAATGGTGCAAAGTACCTTACCGTAAACTCAATAATATAGCCGAAGAAACTGCCGATATATTGGCGCAAGACAAAATTATAGGTTGGTACCAGGGCCGTATGGAGTTTGGCCCAAGGGCGCTGGGCAGCCGGTCTATACTAGCGTCGCCTATTAGTCCGGCTATGCAACAGCGGTTAAATGAGGTTAAGGATAGGGAAGATTTCCGTCCCGTTGCACCTGTTGTATTGGAAGAAGAAGCCGGCAATTGGTTTAAAAACGCAAGTTATTCGCCTTTTATGCTGTTCATCTATGATGTAAAGCCTGAGAAAGCCGAACAAATTCCGGCTGTGCGTCACACCGATGGTACGGCGCGTATACAAACCGTTAATGAGCGCCAGCACAAGAACTATTACGACTTACTTAAGGCATTTCAACGCAAAACCGGTGTACCCGTATTAGTGAATACATCGTTCAATACCTTGGGCAAACCTATTGTTTGTACGCCAAGAGATGCTATTGAATGCTTTTGGTCGTCACCTTTTGATGCACTGGTTATAGGCTCGTTCGTTATTGAGAAATAATGATCCGTGTTTCTGTAGTTATACCTACTTACCGTCGCCCCGATTTACTGCTAAAGTGCATCGGGGCGCTGTGTGAGCAGACCTTGCCAAAGGACCAGTTTGAAGTTATTGTAGTAAGTGATGGCCCCGACTCGGTGACCGAACAGGCGCTAGAAACCAGGCCAGACACTTCCTTGAACTTGCACTTTTTGCCCATGCTCAAAAAAGGTGGCCCCGCCGCCGCCCGAAACTTTGGGTGGCAACATGCACAAGGTAAGTTAATTGCCTTTACTGATGATGACACATTACCTGACAGCAACTGGCTCACCGCCTATTTGCAAGCTTGGCAAGGCCAAACACTGGCCGCCTTTACCGGTAAAGTAATTGTGCCGCTTCCCCCCCACCCAACCGACTTTGCCTTAAACACTGCCGGCTTAGAAAAGGCCGATTTTGTAACTGCTAACTGCGCTTGTACCCAAGTGGCGCTAAAACTTATTGATGGCTTTGATGAGCGCTTTGCCATGGCCTGGCGCGAAGACAGCGACCTGCATTTTAAAATTATGCAGGCAGGCATACCCTTAAGTAAAGTTGCAGAGGCCGTAATAGTACATCCGGTACGGCAGGCAGCATGGGGGGTGAGCATTCGTGAGCAAAAGAAAACGCTGTTTAATGCCTTGCTATTTAAAAAGTTTCCGGAGCTATATCAACAGCAAATACAGGCAAAACCACCGGTTACTTATTACGTAATCGTAATTGCGTTACTGCTAGCTGTAGTTGCTTTGGTGCTGCAACATGCTATAATCGCTTTAATGGCCTTTGCCGTATGGTTGCTGTTCACACTTCAATTTACACTGAAACGCCTGGCGCATACGTCGCACGCATTCAGCCATGTGTCAGAAATGCTCTATACTTCGGCTGTTATCCCTTTTGCATCTGTTTACTGGCATTTTTATGGGTGTTATAAGTATGGGGTTTGGTTTGGTTGAAGCTTTTACATTTAAATAAAATTACCAAACGACAGTTTATCCAATAGATCAGCAACAGCTATCTACAAAATAAAGTATCCGTTTATCACTTTTTACTAACCACCACAATTTTATCGCTATTGCCATTACTGGTAATCATATAAACCCGGCCATCAGGTGCAATGCATACATCGCGCAGGCGGCCATAGGTGCTTTTGTAGTAGGTATTTACCTTTTCAACTCTGTCGCCGGCGTCGTTTAATTTAAGCTGTAGTAATTCGCTGTCTTTCAGTACGGCCAGCAGCAATGAGTTCTTCCACTGGGGTATGGCATTGTTGTTATAATAATCGATGCCCGATGGCGCAATAGTGGGTGACCAAGCCTGTATGGGCTCTGCCACATTATTGATACTGCAAAAAGCCGGTTCATTACCCGTGCTACAGTATCCTTCTACATTAGGCCATCCAAAGTTGCGGCCCTTTTGAATAATGTTCACTTCATCATCAGTAGTATTGCCATGCTCCGAGCTGTATAAACGGTTGTTGGCAAATACCAGTCCTTGCGCATTACGATGGCCATAGCTCCAAATTGGGCTGGTTGCAGAAGGATTATCGGCAGGTATGCTACCATCCAGGTTAATACGCAGTATCTTGCCCGATAAGCTATTCAAACTTTGTGCTTGCGAAGCCACTGTAGCATCTCCGGTGGTAATGAAAAGCTTGGCATCCGGCGATATGGCCAACCGGCAGCCATTGTGATTGTTAGCTGCCTGGATATTATCCAACAATATTACCGGCTAATCAACGACCCGCCATTGTAGGTATAGCGAACAATCTTCTCAGTGTACGTACCATTCTTGTCGTAATTATAAGCTACAAACACCTGCGGAGTATTGGTAAAATCAGGATGTAAGACCATGCCCAGCAAGCCACCTTCGCCAACCGATTTCACATCTGCAATGTCAAGCAATAAACTAACCTGTCCGTTGCCGGGGTTTACACGGCTTATTTTGCCGCCCCGTTCAGTAACCCAAAGCATATTATCGGGGCCCCATAATATTTCCCACGGAAAGCTAAGCTGCTGGGTAAGTACCTGGGTGGTTAGTTCCGAATCTGTCACTTGTTCATCCTGTGCATTGTTTAATTAATTTTTACTGCAAGCAGTTGTGAGCATAATAGCCAGCAATTTAGCTGCTAAGGCGTAAATCGGCTTCATAATTACGGGTTTTAATGGGATAGTAAAGGTACAACTATGCAAAAGGTAAAATGTTGCACCGCAACAAGGATAGCTTCGCCCCCATATTTGCCGGTTTTAAAAACAAACTAAATATCTGCAGGTTATAATGCTAAATATTCTTGCTTTTACTTCATCAATTTAGCCGTTCGGGCTAATAGGCAGCAACCCACTCGCTGCAAGCTTTAGTTATCACAATGTGATTTTAGTGTGTGTGAATGGATAAATAATTAAAGGATTATGAAACGACTGAGCATCATTTTACTGGTAGTTGGCCTGGTACTGATAATTGGCAGTAACTTTTTTTACCGAACCGACTCCAACCCTATTGACAGTGCCGGCACCCGCCAGGTGACTGAAACCAAAGGCAACAACTGGGCGCCTAAAATACCAGTGTTTATGGGTGGCGTTTGCGTTGTGCTGGCTGCCATATTTTACTTTGCAGCCAAAAGCAGACCAGAAAACAATGCACATTCTGCTTAAGTAACAAGTGCGTTCAAGGTATAATTTGGGATAAATTTAACTAGCTGTCATACACCGCGTTTGTAGTCTGTAAACCTGTTTTACTAAACAAGGCAAGTGTAGCCCTGTTTAACTACAAAGCAATTAGCTTAGTTATGCCTAAAATTCCTAAAGAAAACATACTCTCGGCCGCTTTGGGCCTATATAATAATGGGTTTACCTATGTGCAGGATACTCGCCGTAAACATGAGTCAGATATTTTTCAGATAGATCTGCTGGCCCTTAAAGTGATTTGTTTTGGTGGCGAAGATGCCGCACAGACATTTTATGATACGGACAAATTTGCACGTAAAGGTGCGGTACCACCACCCGTTCAAAAAACATTGACCGGAGAAAACGCCATCCATACTAAAGACGGCGAAGCGCACCACAATCGTAAAGAAATGTTCATGTCGTTAATGACGGAGGAAAACATTAAACGGCTGACGGAACGTGTACAAATTGAGTTGTACAAAGCGCTGCATAAGTGGGAAGATGCGGAGTCGGTTGTTCTGTTCCATGAGGCGCGGGTAATTTTATGCAAGGCAGTTTGTGCCTGGGCAGGCGTACCACTTACCGATGAAGAAGCACCCTACATTGCGCGCGACTTTACGCTGATGGTAGACGCCTTTGGTGCGGTTGGTCCGCGTAACTGGCGAGGCCAACGCGCACGTAAGCGTACGGAGCGGTGGATGAACGGGATTATTAAGAAAGTGCGCCAACTAAAACTTGTGCCTGAGCGCGGCAGTGCGCTTTATTTAACTGCAAACCATAAAGATGTTGATGGCAATGTATTAGACATACCTATGGCTACCGTAGAATTACTGAACATTTTACGGCCCACGGTGGCAATTGCCTGGTATGTTACCTTTAGTGCACATGCGTTTACTACCTACACGGATAGCCGCCTCAAATTCCTGATGAACGTAAGCGATTACCGCGAATGGTTTGTGCACGAGGTAAGGCGCTTTTACCCTTTTGCACCAGTGATGGGTGCAAGGGTTAAGCATGAATTTGACTGGCATGGATATCGTTTTCCTAAAAACAGCCTGGTGTTGCTGGATATGTATGGCACCAATCACGACCCGCGTTTATGGGATAGCCCTCAGGAATTTATCCCCGAGCGGTTTAGCAACAGGCAAATTAAGCCCTTTGATTTTCTGGCCCAGGGCGGTGGCGACCCACACCAGGGCCACCGTTGCCCCGGCGAGTGGATCACGATTGAAGTACTAAAGACTTTTATGGGCTTTTTAGTTGAAAAAGTGGCCTTTGATGTGCCTCAACAAGACCTAAGCTACGACTCATCGCGCATGCCTACACTGCCCAACAGCGGATTTGTAATGAGTTGTGTAAGCCGCAAAATGGTAAGCTCTGCCAGCGCGGTAAAAGCTAGAAGATAGTTTGTTTATGGCTTTAAGATTTGCAGTGCACTAATTCTGCGCATACGGTAACAGTTCATGGCTGTTTCGCCTAACTGGGCA